>NZ_JBFUAP010000001.1:0-577515 GCF_056406215.1 Mucilaginibacter sp. P1_D10
CATAAAGAAAATGGGCTTTGTAAGTCTCAAAGACATCTCAACCCCACTTAAGACTGTTACTGTTTAATGAACCGCCGTATGCCGAACGGCACGTACGGTGGTGTGAGAGGACAAGTAGGGAACTAATCCCTACTTTCCTACTCGATGGGCTTTTTACAGTGGAATAGAAATTATCACCTCAACTAAGGGCAACAAAAAAAGCGGCTTAACGCCGCTTCCTTGTCTTGTATGTTGTCCTTCGATTTTTCCTCTTAATTCTTGGCTCTCGATTCCTGTCCCTATAATTACGCCTCTATCACTACGCCCATGTTGCAGAACTTGTCTATACGTTCGGCAACCAGTTCATCTACGTTGCGTTCGCCAAGTACCTTTAGGTCTTTCAGGAGTTGTTTTTTTAGGGTAGCTGCCATAGCAACCGGATCCTGATGGGCACCGCCCAGAGGTTCTTTCATCACGCCGTCGATAAGTTTGTTTTTCAGCATCTCGGTTGAGGTAAGCTTCAGCATTTCTGCTGCACGCTCCTTGTGTTCCCAGGTTTTGAACAGGATGGTAGAGCAGTTCTCCGGCGAAATAACCGAGTACCAGCTATTATCCAGCATCATTACTTTATCGCCTATGCCTATACCCAATGCACCGCCCGATGCGCCTTCGCCTATAACTACGCATATAACCGGTACTTTCAGTACGGCCATTTCCAGCAAGTTGCGGGCTATGGCTTCGCCCTGTCCGCGTTCTTCCGCTTCCAGGCCTGGGAATGCGCCGGGGGTATCTATCAGGGTAACTACCGGCTTGCCGAATTTTTCGGCCATTTTCATCAGTCTTAAGGCTTTGCGGTAACCCTCAGGATTCGCCATGCCAAAGTTGCGGTACTGGCGCTCTTTGGTGTTGCGGCCCTTTTGGTGGCCAATGAACATTACGGTTTGGCCGTTTAAAGTGCCAAAGCCGCCGATGATGGCCTTATCGTCGCCCACGGTACGGTCGCCATGCATCTCGATGAAATCATCGCACATCAGCTCTATGTATTGCAGGGTGTAAGGACGTTCGGGGTGGCGCGATATCTGCACCTTTTGCCAACCGCTAAGGTTGCTATATATTTCTTTCTTGGCGGCTTCCAGTTTGGCTTCCAGTTCGGCAATGGTGGCGCTCATATCCAGCTTGTTCTTCTCTTCCACCTGCTGCACCTTTTCTATCTGCCCCTGAAGCTCTGCCAGCGGTTTTTCAAAATCAAATGTAATCTTCATACGATTTATTGAGCTGCTAAATTAAAAAAATCAAACGGCATATCATCAATTATTCATTTTTGAATGATTTGAGCTTTTCTATTTGCGACGGCGCAAGCTGCAGCCGGGTATTATAAGCCGCCGTTAAAATGGCTATGCGCAGTTCGCCAAGGTACAATCCGTAGCGGTTGGCAAAGAATAGTATATCCCCGTCATTCACCTTTTTCGACTGGAACAGGCCATCCA
The DNA here is from genome assembly GCF_056406215.1 of Mucilaginibacter sp. P1_D10. Lineage (NCBI taxonomy): Bacteria > Pseudomonadati > Bacteroidota > Sphingobacteriia > Sphingobacteriales > Sphingobacteriaceae > Mucilaginibacter > Mucilaginibacter sp. P1_D10. The sequence goes on from NZ_JBFUAP010000001.1 coordinate 1,467, forward strand.
ACTTGGCTTCGTTGGCTACGATAAAGCCGCCCATTTCTATTTTCTTACGCTGTAACTCAGTGTTTATTTTGGTTAAGGCAGCGATTTGGGCGCGACTAAGGCCGAGCTCTTTCTTGTATTTTAAAGCCTTTTGCGCAGACGGGTAACCATTCAGATCGGCAACCAGGCTCATCTGGTACAAATCCTGGCCTTTCATCAGCGCATCATATTGGCTGTTACTGATGGTTTTTACAGGCGAGGGTTTCAGCAGACTATCCGGAGTTTGCGCCGAGGCGGCGGTGGTGCCCATCATCAGGAAGAATAATAAGGAAGATATCCTTTGCATAATTGTAGATATGTTTAAAAGGTTAGTGCCCATAGCAGCTCCGTTATTGGGTTACCGCTACGGCTATTTTATGGTATTCGGCATCATTGGGTTCCCATAATTCTATCTTATTGCCTTCCGGGTCCATAATATGCACAAATTTGCCATATGCAGCTGTTTCCACTTGGTCGGTTATCGTTACGCTATCGGCACGCAGTTGCTTCAGCAAGCCCTCTAAATCTTCTACCCGGTAGTTGATCATGAAATCTTTGGCCGATGGGGCGAAGTATTTGGTTTTTTCGGAGAACGGGCTCCATTGCGTGTACCCGCGCTTGCTGCTGTCGCCGCCCTGATACCAGGCAAAGCTGGTGCCATATTTATCGGTATGCAGGCCCAGGTTCTTGCTGTACCAATCGCGCATTCTCTGCGGGTCTTTGCATTTAAAGAAGATGCCGCCGATACCGGTAGCTTTCTTATTGCTGTTGTTTTGTTTTACCGATTTAAAGGCCCAGCCCATGGCAAACGACGCCACAAAGCCGAGGGTGATGAATGCTTTTTTCATGTTAAGCTAAAGATACCTAATAATATCTGTCTAAAATAAAAGGCCTTGTTCATCTTTTACATAAATGTTGTTACTTTAGATGCACCTGTTAATAACCATTTATCCATGCTGGTCATATTTTTTTGCATCGTGCTGCTCATATTGCTGGTAAGCTGGGCTAAAGTAAACCCGTTTTTGGCTTTCCTTATCGTATCTATTACTGCCGGGCTTTGCCTTGGCATTCCGTTGAATAAGATAAACGCATCGGTACAAAAAGGCCTGGGAGATACTTTAGGGCAGTTGGCCATTATCATTTGCCTTGGCGCTATGCTGGGCAAGCTGGTGGCCACCAGCGGTGCCGCGCAAAAAATTGCCGAGGTGCTGGTAAGCGCATTCGGAACAAAATATATACAGTTGGCCTTGGTAGCTGCCGCCTTTGTGGTAGGTATCCCCTTGTTTTATGGCATCGGTTTCGTATTGATGGTGCCTTTGATATTTTCGATTACTTATAAGTATAAATTACCGGCAGTTTACATTGGCTTGCCTATGCTTTCGGCATTGTCTGTTACGCATGGCTTTTTGCCACCGCACCCCTCGCCATCGGCATTGGTGGTACTGTTCCATGCCAATATGGGGGTTACGCTATTATACGGCCTTATAGTAGGCATCCCTGCTATTATAGTGGCTGGCCCGGTATTGTCGCAGTTCCTTAAAAATATCCCTTCGGAACCATTGGCTACTTTCCGTGCCGAAGAAATACCGCAGGAAAAACTGCCAAGTGCCGCCAATAGTTTTTTTGCTGCCCTGCTGCCCGTATTATTGTTGGGCATTACAGCCGCGTTCCCTTTCATTGGAGATAATAAAGACTACCTGCACAAAGTTATAGCCTTTATAGGCGACCCGCCCATCGTGATGCTTATCGCTCTCGTTGTGGCAACTTACACCCTCGGCACAAAACAAAAAAAGGATATGGGCCAGCTGGCCGGCATTTATACCGATGCTATAAAGGATATTTCGCTTATCCTGCTCATCATCGGTGGTTCGGGGGCATTTAAACAAGTACTTACGGATGCCGGTGTAAGCAGCCAGATTGCAGACGGACTTAAATCTTTCAACCTACAACCGTTGTTCCTGGGCTGGCTTATAGCGGCTATCATCCGCGTGAGCCTGGGTTCGGCCACGGTGGCGGGCCTTACGGCAGCGGGCATTGTATCGGCCATGCTGATAAAAGACCCCAGCATCAACCCCAACCTTATGGTATTATCTATAGGGGCGGGTAGCCTGGCCTTTTCGCACGTAAACGATTCGGGTTTTTGGCTATACAAAGAGTATTTCAACCTTACTATAAAGGATACGTTCTTGTCCTGGAGTGTAATGGAAACGGTGGTATCGGTTGTGGGGCTGGCGGGTGTGTTGCTATTGAATGTATTCGTTTAAAAACCATCAATAATGAAAAAGATAATAATCCTGGCCCTTTGCCTGGCATTCGGCACAAAAATATATGCACAGGCAATAGCTGACGATGGCAGCTATTACACATCGTTCGATGGCACCAAAATTTATTATGAAGTAAAAGGGGAGGGGTTCCCGGTGGTGATGCTGCACGGCTTCACCGGCACAGCGCAAGGATGGAAGAACGGCCTGTTATACGATAACCTGCTAAAGCTGGGCTACAAGGTAATTATACTGGATATGCGCGGAAATGGCCGCTCTGATAAGCCACATACCGATGCCGGATATAGCAATGATGCTGAGGCAAAGGACGTAATAGGCCTTGTAACCAGTCTCGGCATAAAAAAGTATGATGTTATTGGTTACTCGCGCGGCTCTATCATTACCTCGCGGGTGATGGTGCTGGATAAACGCGTGCAGAAGGCCGTAATGGGCGGCATGGGAGCCGATTATACCAACCCCAACTGGCAACGCCGCATACACGCCTGGAAAGCCCTGGAGGGCGATACCACCCTGCACGATGTTGATGATATGATGGTATGGATAAACAAGAACCCCTTTGATAAAGTGGCGTTGGCCCTGCAGCAAAAGCATCAACCCAGTACCAGCCCTGCCGAACTGGCAAAGTTGAAGATACCGGTACTATTGATAGATGGCACCGAGGACACCACCAATGGCGACGTTGCCGATTTGAAGAAACTGATACCGCATGCGCAGATGGCTGCCGTACCCGGCGACCATAATAATGCAGGGAAAACTATACAGTTTTCTGAAGCAATTATCCATTTCCTGCAATAGAGCATTAAACTATAGCCGTTTTAAGCACTCCATAGTATGTAAACCGCGTGGCCTGCTATTTGTAATAGCAAGCCATATTTAGATACTATCACCATGAAAAAGATATTCATATACGGCGGCCTAATTATGGCATTAACCTCAGGTTTAAGCATGAATGCCAAGGCCCAAATAAGCAAACAAGGTAAGGGCGCTATTATAGGCGGTGCAGGCGGTGCAGTTGCCGGCGCTTTAATAGGTCACAATGTTAAGGGTGCCGTAATAGGCGGTGCCATTGGTGCAGGTGGCGGTTACATTATTGGTAACGAAGCACGGAGGCGCGAACAGAAAAAGAAACATGCCGCGTGGCTACAACGCCGCAGGGCATGGAAAGCTGCGCATCCGGGCAAAGCATACCCATATTAATTAAGGTGGTTTTACGCAGGGAAGCCCACGGCGATTGGCCGTGGGCTTTTTTTGGTGCCCGGCCTTCAACTATCTATCCTCTTTGCGAGCGATAGCATGGCAATCATCGGCAGGGAAATCGTCTTTGCATAGTGGACTCTGCTTGGCGAGGATTGCCACGTCGTGTCGCCGCACGTTTCCCGCGCCGTTCCTCGAAACGACGATGAGAGAAGGGAGAAGTTACACCGGCAATACAAAATAGAACTCGGCTCCCTGCCCTTCCTGGCTTTCTACGCCTATTTTGCCATGATGCAGTTCTACTATCTCGGCGCATAGGTAAAGCCCAATGCCGAAACCGCTGAATCCCTTGGTGCTTTCGTCCTCTACCCGGTAAAAGCGTTTGAAGATATTTTGCTGATCTTTTAGCTTAATGCCAATGCCCCGATCCTGCACAGATACTTTTACCCGCCCTTCCTGTGTTTGTATCGATACCTTTACTGCTGTGTTTTTGGGCGAATATTTTACCGCATTGCTAATGAGGTTATTGATTACCTGCCCAATCTTTTCACGGTCGGCCTCTAAAGTAACCAGTGGCCCTCCCTCAAACGTAATGATATGGCTTGCGGCAATGGGCCTGTAATCGGCCACCACCTCTTCTATCAGGCTGTTGATGTCGGTTTCGCTTTTGTCCAATGTTAATTTACCCGATTCGAGCTTGGAAAGGTCCAGGAAACCGTAGATAAGCTTGGTCATTTTGTTTACCTGGTTTTCTGATTTCTGCAAGGCATTTATCAGAAAGGCATCGCCGGCGGTTACCGCTTTAGAGAGTAGTACTTGTATATATGCTTTTAGCGAGGTAAGCGGCGTTTTCAATTCGTGGCTGGCCATGGCAATAAAATCGTTCTTGCGTATCTCGTCCTGTTTGCTTTCGGTAATATCCAGCACAGTGCCAATGAAGCGGTAAGGCACTTCCTCGTCGGTAAACATTACTTTGCCCTTTGCCCGCACCCAGCGCAGGCGTTTATCGGTTATTCCTATAGTGCGATACTCTACATCGTACTCGCCGTTGCTAAGCCCTTTGTTGAAGGCGTGGGTAACCGCATCGTCGGTTTTTTGGCGGTCGTCGGGATGCAGCCCTAATAAAAAGGACGTTTCGTAACTTAGAGGCCCGCTGTCATCTATGCCGAACAATTCGCGGCAGCGGTTGTCCCAAATCAGGCTTTGGTTCATCAGGTCCATATCAAAGGTGCCCAGCTCCGCTGCCTGCGTAGCCAACCTTAGGTTTTCTTCGCTTTTGCTCAGGTCCTGCATAATGCGCTTTTGCTCGCTTATGTCCTGCACGGTTCCCAGCATGCGCACCGGCACGCCGGTATCGTTATAAAGTATTTTGCCGGTAGTGCGTATCCAATGTATAGTAGCATCCAGCCAAACCACCCTCGCCTCGTAAAAATAAATACCCGTAAGCAGGGCTTCATCAAAAGCTTTTATCAGGATGTGCAGGTCGGCAGGTAGTATTATCTGGCGCAATTCGCTATGGGCGATAGTTTGCGAGCTATCCCTGCCGAATATAGCAGCCAGCCGCGGAGAGTGTATGATGGTCCCGCTTTGCAAATCCAGATCGAAAGTGCCCAGGCCGGTAGCTTCGGCAGCCAGGCGCAAGCGCTCTTCTGCATCCTGCAGCTTCCGGCGCGAGTTTACTTGCTCGGTAACATCGGTTGCTATCACCATAATGCCCGTTATACCTTCGCCGGGTGCCGTTATGGGCTGATAAACAAAGTTGAAATAGTATTGGCCCTTTACATTATTGCGTACTAAAAATACGCTGGCTTCATAACCGTAGTAGGTAACACCCGTATCATAAACACCCTGCAGGATACTGATGAACGGCTGACCCACAATTTCGGGCAGGCCCTGGCTAAGGGGCATCCCTATAACCTCGCGGCCCTTGCCCCATACTTGCAACATTTGTTCGTTGGCCAGTTCGATAACCAGTTCGAAACCGCGCAAAACACCTATAGCTACAGGGGCTTGTGCTATTAAATCAGAAAAATTTTGCTGGTTTAAATTGCCAGCTTGGCTTGAGTTTGTTTCCACGGTTTATATATAACAATAATAATACAATTAATAAGAAACACCCCGTTTCATATTCTTTTAAACTATGTAAAATAATTATGCTATTTTTGAACAGCCTTTCCCCCGAATATTTGCGCTATCTGTAGTTTTTGAATGCAGCGTTAAAAAAAATCATATACTTGAATACCATTTTTGGCTTTTTGTAGTTTATTAAACATCTTTTATGGTAAAGCGTATTTTAGTATTAGACGACAACCAGGACATTCTGGACATAGTGCATGAAACCCTCACTTACGAAAATTTTGAGGTAAGGAGTACCGGCGAAAGCGAAGAGGTAATGCCTTTGGTTGAAGAATTTAAACCCGACCTGGTGATATTGGATTACCGTGTAGCGGGCACTAACGGCGGCGAGCTTTGCCGTCAGATAAAAGCGCATCCCAAATTCGGCAACGTGCCTGTTATAATTTTTTCTGCCTACATCAACCGCGATGCCGAACTTTTGCGCTATGGCTGCGATGCCATTATCAACAAACCGTTCGACCTTACCGAGCTGGTAGAAAAAGTAAACAACCTTATCTCGTAAATTTCCCGTCGCCCATAATTAAAAAGTCCTATTAAAGTTTAAGCTGTATTATGCTTAGCAAATTTTATGCGTTAGCGCTTACCTGCGTGTTGCTGTTTACCTTAAGCCCGGCATCGGGCCAAAGCAACTATACAACTACCGATTTTTTTGTAACCAACGGTCCGTTGCAGTTGCAGGTGCGCAAAATTGTAGAAACTACCTACTCGTCGCGCCGTAAACTGCCACTGTTGCTGATACATGGTGGCACGGGAGCTACCACCTCTTTCGATTTGAATTTAGAGGATGCCTCGTTCGCCAAATCGCTCGCACTTGGTGGTTTTACCGTTTATCTGATGAACATACGCGGCTGGGAACGTTCTACAGCGCCGGCTTACAACCTTGCCGATACCTCCCTGGTTGCGGGCAGCTGCCAGGAAGCGGCTTCTGACATAGACGCCGTAGTGAATTATGTGTTGCAAGGCAACCCCGCCGGTAAAATAAACCTGTTTGGCTGGGCTGCGGGCGGGCATTGGGCGGCTTACTATACTACCCTACATAACGACAAAGTAGCCAACCTTATCGTACTCAATAGCCTATACGGCGTAAAAGCTCCCTGGGCATTTAACGAAGCGTTTGCAGATGCTGCCGATTCCTCTAAATTCAGTAATAGCATTTCCGCTTATCGCCAATCCGACGAGCAGGCAGTAGCCGATATCTGGAAGACGGGGTTGGCAGAGGCCGACACCATCAGCAAGGCAGATTCTGCCACCATACAAGCCTTTGCCAAAAGCGCAGTGAGTTTTAACGATGAGCATTTGCTTAAAACGCCGGGAGGGTTTCGTAAAGAAAGCTTTTATATGGCCGGCGGCCGAAAATATTGGGATGCGAAGGATATCACGGTACCCACACTAATTATCCGTAGCGACAAAGACTTTTGGTCGCGGCCGATAGACGTGGATACTTTTTATGATGAACTTGCAAACGCGCCAAAAAAGAAGCTGACTATTACCGGTGGCCACTTCGTTTTTTTAGACTATAGCGGCAACGGGCGCAGGAAATTGCTTATCGCCATCAATAATTTCGTGAAAATGGGCTTATAATAATCACCCGGATCCAGCCTTGTTTGCCCATGAGCGACCTTGTATCAAAACTGTTACCTAGAAATTTAGTTAAAAGATGTTAAATGGCATTTTTTGGTGCAACGGCGCTATAGCTTTGTGCGTCTTGTAAACCAAAACTATTACAATGAGAATATTTTTACTTGCCGCCATAGCCAGTTTAAGCTGCACTTTGTCTTTTGCGCAAAGCACCGCGCCTATTGCCATTAAAGGCATGGTGATAGATTCTGCCGCAAATAAACCATTAGATTACGCCACAATCGCGCTATCTGACGCAGCTACCAACGCACCCGTAAAAAGCACCCTGACTAAAGACGACGGTACCTTCTCCTTAACCAACCTGCCGGCAAAGGCCTATAAGCTTACCATCGTATCTATGGGCTACCGCAGCAAAATAATAGATATAAAGGGCGATGCTAGCATCGACCTTGGGAAACTCATGTTATCATCAGGCAACAAACAACTTAACGAGGTAACCGTAACCGCAGCCCGCCCCTTAATGAAACAAGAGGTTGACCGCATAAGCTACGATGTGCTGGCCGACCCGGAGAGTAAGGCATTATCGGCTCTTGATATGATGCGCAAAGTGCCGATGTTATCTGTTGATGCCGACGATAAGATACAACTAAAAGGCAGCGGCAACTACAAGATATTAATCAACGGTAAAGAATCGGCATTGATGGCCCGGAATCCATCTGATGTGCTGAAGGCTATGCCCGCCACCAATATCGAAAGGATAGAAGTGATAACCACCCCTCCGGCCAAATACGATGCTGAGGGATTGGCAGGCATCATCAATATCATCACCAAAAGAAATGGCGACCAGGGGTACAATGGCAGCCTCAACTCGCGCATCAACAGTGTATTCGGGCCGGCTATCAACTTAAACGGAACGGTAAAACAGGGCAAACTCGGGTTGTCGCTTTTTGGGGGGATAGGCAGCAACGGGCATAACAGCAACCCATTCAGCACTTCGCAAACCTTTTTTGCGCAGAATACTACCATACAGCAAAACGGAGAAAATACCTTTGGCGGCCACTTTAAATACGCCAATGCCGAGTTGAGCTATGAGATAGATTCGCTTAATCTCATCACAGGTTCGTATCAAATGTTTCAGGGCGATTTCGACCAGAGTAGCACCCAGCTATCTGCCCAAACCAATAGTGCAGGCGCGCTTATGCAAGGCTACAATTTAGCATCAGATGGGTACAACCACGATCGTGGTATGGACCTGAGCGTAAACTACCAACTTGGGTTCAAGGGCCATAAAGACGAATTGCTTACCCTAAGTTATAAATACAGCTACGGGCCCGGTACTATATTTGCCGACAACTTATTCAGCAACCGCCTAAATTATGCAGAAGCCCTGCAGCCCAACTACCGCCAGTACAACGAGGCGGGTAACCGCGAACACACCTTTCAACTGGATTATGCTTACCCCGTCAAAAAAGTGAGCATAGAGGCCGGCGCGAAGGCTATCCTGCGTAATAATTTTAGTGATTTCCGCCGCGAGGATTTCGACCCGGTGAGCAGCCAATATGTTATTAACGATGCCCAAACCAACATCTTCAACTACCACCAGGATGTATATAGCTTTTACAACTCTTACCAGTTAAAGTTCACCAAATTTACCGCCAAATTTGGAGCCAGGCTGGAGCGCACAGAGGTGAACGCCGATTTTTCGGGCACGCCGCTGGATAAAGGTTATAACAACCTTATCCCATCTATATCGGTACAGCGCAGCTTTAGCAAAAGCAGCGTAAGCCTTGGCTTTACTCAGCGCATACAACGCCCGGGCATATACCAGCTTAACCCATTCGTGGATCGCAGCAACCCCAAGTTCATCAACACAGGTAACCCCGACTTGCGCCCCGAACTGAACAATACCTTCGAACTCACGTACAGCAATTTCTCTAAAGGCTCTATCAATGCCAGCTTAAGCTATGCGTTCTCTAATAATTCTATCCAGAATGTCACCAATATCGATATCGAAAATGCCGGCACCGCGCACCCCGATACGGTTACCACCACCACTTACCAAAACCTGGGCAGCAACCGCACGCTGGGCTTAAACCTCAATAGCAATTACCAACTAAGCAAGCGCCTATCGTTCAGCCTGAATGCGCGCATTAGCCATGTTTGGTTAAAGGGTACTTACAATGGCCAGTTTTATAAAAACGATGGCTTCACCGGCAATGTGTTCACCAATCTGGGCTATAAATGGGAGAGCGGCTACCGCTTCGGTATAGATGCAGGCTATTTCAGCAGCAATGTAATGCTGCAAGGCAAAAATGGCAGCGGCATCTTCTCATCGTATGTGCTGGGTAAGGAATTCTTCAAGAAAACGCTCACCATATCGGCGGTGGCCAATAACCCTTACGCTAAGTTCCGTACCTTTAAATCGTACACCACCACGCCCGATTTTGAGCAGTCGTCGTTCTTCAGCAACCGCTACCGCAGCTTTGCCATTCGCATCAATTACAAATTTGGCAAGCTGAACGCTAACATCAAAAAGAACCAGCGCGGTATTAATAATGACGATACGCAAGGAAAGAGTGCGCCGTCGAATTAGAATTTGTCTGAACTCGAATTTGTCGAATTAAAAGAATTTACAGGAGAGAGGCGCTCCTAATTCGAAAAATTCTTTAAATTCCTTAAAACGGCGGAGCCCTCTTGAGCATCATTAAAATAACAAACTGCGAAAAATTCGAGTTCAGACATTTCCTTACCTTTACCCCCATGAAAGTTTACGGCATCACCAACTGCAACACAGTAAAAAAAGCGCTCGACTGGCTAAAGGCCAACAAAGTACCCTACGAATTCCACGATTTTAAGAAGCTGGGCATAAGCGCCGAAAAGCTACACGAATGGGATGCCAAAGCCGGCTACGAAAAGTTCCTGAACAAACAGGGCACCACCTACAAACAACTGGACCCGGAAGTAAAAGATGGCATCAAAACCAAGGAAGATGCCATTGTCCTGCTGAAAGAAAAAACCAGCATGATAAAACGCCCGGTGATAGAAAAGGATGGCTTTTTGTTTTTTGGGTTTGATGAGGGGGTTTATAGTAAGGGGTTGTTGTAAGTATAAACCTAACATCAAATGAGTTATTCGGGGAAAATATATGCTATTCCTTTAGATTTTGGCTACGGGTTCCTATTTGCCGAAATCTCGGATTTTTCTGAGATTTCTGAATTCGATGGCATGTTGGTAAAGGTATATAACTATAGCGTGAATGAACTCAGTGTAGATATTCCTATTGATGACATCGTATCCTCCGGACTTTTGTTATTCCCGATGCCAATGGGCAAATATCCGGCTACCAGAGGGAAATACGCCTGGAAACTTTGGGGCGAAAACCCGGCACACGACTATACCCCGCCAATTTTTAAAAGCTATCGCGGGATGCTTAAAGCAAAAAATTGGAGTGCGCTGACTCCATGGTTTAAACAAAGCCCATTTACTGAAAATTTTTACGATGAGAAATGTGTTTATGATGAGGTAAGGCATTTGGAGACCATGAAATTAAACCACCAGGACTTGATAAAAATAAAATGCACCATGCGCCTTTTTATTAATGATGGCAAAGCTGTATCAAATTTTTACGATTTGGGAGAAATGGGTTACCGGAATATGTATGTGCAAGTTGTAAACACCTATTACGATTTAGAAAAAGCAAACGAGTTATTAACGGTAGTTGATGATTTGCTTTAACACTCTCAAATAAAAACTGCGTTAATACGACTATGCCTCACCTTACCCCAACCTCTCCTTCATCACTTTAGCATAATCGGCAATAGCAATTGCCGGGTCGCCTAGCTCAGCGTGCCAGAGTTTTTCCCATTCAAAACTGTAGTAGCCTTTGTAGCCGCCTTTCTTCAGGATATCAACGGCCTCTAAAATAGGAGTATCACCTTGACCAAGCAGTACATATTGCAGGTTCTCTCCTTTTTTCACATTGTCACCCTTCAGTATCTTCGCATCCTTGATGTGCGTATGCCTGATGTAGGGCTGCAATACTTTATAAGCCTCGGCGGGTGGCTCCTGCGTTACAGACCACATATTCACCACATCCCATATTAGCCCTGCGTTGGGGTGTTTGGCAGCTTTCATTACCGTCTCCAGGTCGGCACTATGCACCAGGTCGCCATGCGATTCTATCAGTGCGCTTACTTTGCTGCCTTTGGCATGGTCGGCCAGTTCCAGCAGGCCTTTTACCATTAAGTCCATAGTAGCCGCCTTATCCTGTTCCTTAGGGAAGTTATTGGGGAACACCCGTATAAAAGGGCAATCCAGTTGTTGCGCCAAATCTATAAAGCGTTTCCCCTCGTCCAAATTCTTCTGTCGCTCGGCACCATCGGCAAAATGCAGCGTGCAGGATGAGCCGAGGTCGACAAAGCGCAGTCCCTTATCTTTCATCAATTGCAGGGTGTCTTTCCGGCTTTCGGGGGTGGCTAACTCTTTAACTTTCGTCAAATCCATTTCCCGCAGGATGCCGCGTAGCTCCAATCCGCTGTAGCCATGCAGCGCAGCAAAATCGACGATTTGAGCGAAAGGCCAATCCGGGCAACCCAGGGTAGAGAAGCTGAGCAGCGGTTTATCTTTTTTTAAAGTAAATGAGGATGCGACGGCGGCTCCTGCTACCAGCAGCGATGAAGTTTGCAAAAATTTACGGCGCGAGTAGGAGCTTGTCATAAATGGTTTTTAATGAAAAATAGATTGGCTAAAGGAGGGCGTTGCTTTAGGGGCATCTGCTTTTTAAAGGTAAGCAAAAAACAGGAAGGGCCTCCCTCACGGTTTCAGTTTCTTATTACTATTCAGTTGATTTTGTATCTGTATAAGTTGTTTCAACATTTTTTGGCTGAGCTGGTCCTGAGCCTGTTGTTTTTCTTCCAGCTCTTTTATCTGTTTATCTTTCTCAAGCAGGTATAAAGTGAGTTCTTCTACTTTTTGAAGTAGCAGGTTATTCATCTCAACAAGGCTTACACCATCGTTAGTGTTGCTGCCCGCCACGGGCATTTGCGGCAGGCTGTGTGCCCGATTGATATAAGCTCTGAGCTTCAATAGAGGAGTTAATATATAACCCGGTTTTAAAACATCGCTTCTCAAATCCAAATCCACTTTAACATCATTCGCACGGATAGTGCCGCCAACCGACAATTTATCTGAAGGGTTTGATATGCCTATCCCAACGTTCCCCGCGAAAAAATTGTTTGCGCTGCTATCCTCCACGTACACACCATACTTATTGCCCACCCCAACGGGGAAAGTATTTACATACAGCCCATATGCATTGGCTATTTTAGCCGCGCCTGTATTGCCTATGCCGGCGCGGAAGATCTTCCAACTGTTGATAGTGCCCGGCAGGCTGGTGTTACCGCCGCCTTGTACACTAATGGCGCTGGTCAAGGTTTGGGTGCTATTAAGTTGCACATTGCCTATGGTGCCCAAAGCCAGGTTTACCGTGCCCGATGGGTGCGATACTGCCACAAAGCCCTCTGTACCTTGTATTGAGCCAATTGTTGCGGCTTTTTGCTCGGCATAATTAAAATTTGCGATCTTAAACTTATCGCTGGCGGTGGTAGAAAAAATTGCCTGGCTACCCAAAATTGCTGCTGGGATGCCAAGCGCACCAACACCAATAGGGGTGCCATCGGTAAAAGTTGCTATTCCGTTAACCTGTAGCGGATATGCCGGCTTGCCGGTGCCGATACCCGTATTGCCCGATGGAGGGAATGTGTTTTGAGCAAAAGAAAACTGAACTGTAATAAATGCTGTAGCTAAGGTTAAGTGAATCTTCTTCATGAGATAAAGGGCAGTTAGGGTATCATAATCATCGAACGAATGCAGCGCGCTGGGGGTTTATTCCCTGCCGTAAGGCACTGGCTTTAAAGATAAGTTTATTTCCACATAAGGTGCTACCGTACACGTCTCCGCATGTATCTTTGAAAGTGCCTTGCGGTAATCCATCATACAACCACTCCCCATTCACTAACCCGCCCATTTCCGCCCACCCGCTGTACCAAAAACGGGCAATCCTTACCATCACAAATAACACAAGTATCTGTAATTAAGCTATATGTAAAAAAGGCACATCAATTGATTACGTTAGCGTAACCAATCATTAAAATACATTATCAAAAATTACCTGTATGAAAAAGCACCTCTCCGCCATCTTAACGCTCGTTTGCGTGTCCTTTATGTTTACAAACGCTACAGCGCAAACAACCACACGGCCAGTATCCGGCTATACTGGCATCGAATGCAACGGCCCGTTTAACGTAACCATCAAAATAGACGGTACCGAAAGCTTAACCCTCGATGTAGATGCCGATGCCGAAAAAGACGTAATAACAAAAGTAAAAGACGGCGTATTGAAGATAGAACTAAAAGACGGCTGGAAAAAACACCGCGACATTAAACGCGCCAATATTTATATCTCGGCAAAAAGTTTAAACTATCTGGGCAGCGGCGGCTCGGGCAATGCGGTACTGGCTGTCGGTACCATAACCGGGCAGCGCGCCAAAATAGAAGTAAGTGGATCGGGCAACCTAACTGCGGCAGTAAAGGCCGAAAGCATCCTGATCGGGGTAAGCGGATCAGGCAATGCCAAATTAAGCGGTAGCGGCAACAATACCCGCATCAGTGTATCAGGCTCGGGCGAAGTAAACGCAAAGGCGTTGCAGGTAAACACCGTAGATGCCTCCATTTCCGGCTCGGGCAGTATCCGCATCACAGCAAACCAGTCCGTTTCGGCACGTATATCCGGGTCGGGTAGTTTACAATATTCGGGCAATGCAAAAATCATTAACGAAAGCCATTCCGGCTCGGGCAGGATCGAGAAAGCCGATTAATGGGAGGGAAGGAACCTTCGTCAATTAAATGATAACGCTTTGGGCGGTTGGTTAAAACTGCTAATCGCCCATTGTAAACTGGCATCTCGCCTGACTGAAGAATTTCGCTCAGCAATCGATGCCCTCTTAGGTGTCACCTTCCCAATCCTTTCATCCCTTTTCCAAACAAGTTCGCATACCGCTTCTGCGGCGCTTTCAAAATCATCACGGGTATCGCTCAGCAATAGCCAGACAGTATCAAAACCCTCGTCAAATTCAAAATCGGTTATGGCCGGTACCTCCGCTTTCAGGCTGGCGTGGTGTTCGCGTTTTGTAGATATCCAAACACCGTTATGCTGCGGGTTTTTCCCGGTTTTCCGGAAGATCAACACGATCTTTTTATCCAGATAGATATAGAACATCCCAATGGCCGGTACCACTTATTATATTGCGTGGAAGGTAATCAGCAGGAAATCATAGGGCATGGGCTTTTTCATGCTACAAAATAAGGATTTGTTTTATCCCCCTGCTGCCACAAGTACTCGCGGCGAAACTTATTTATGCCTTAACTCCCAGCTTTTCAATATGTAGGTGCCTAATAGCGATTCCTTTGCTGTTACCACAAGATAATACTGCTCATACTTTTCCGGAGTATCCATCTCATCCAGTTCTGGTATGCTGGTGTTAATCAAATTAATTTTATTTCTAAAAATGTAATTTATGCCAGGACTTCGGGATTTGTTATCCACCCCAACGATTGTGCAGTTATATTCCCTGCTGGGGTTTCGGTCGGCATAGTTGATATTATAGTAATTAAACGGTATAAGCAATATGGCTACAAGGCAAATGGACCATCCGAGATAAATTAATACTCTAAAAATAAAGAAAAGCGCTTTGTCGATTAGGGATTTAAAATTTCCCGCCGCAACCAGGTTTGCCTTTAGTTTGATACAAAAAAAGATAACCGAAAATGCGATTGTCGGATAATACCACAAATAGTAAGGGTAGTTTATTATCCTATCTGTAGTGTACGCAAACACAAAAATCAGCCCTACTACAACTGTACACAGCAAAAACTCTTTTGGGGTAAGTTTCTTACTCTTTCCTTTGCTCATTTAAATAATTTTAGTTGGCGTTTTAGTCCCATTTCGCTCGTGCGCGCGTGCCTCGCGTTCGTTAAAACATTCCTTCCCTGCATCTGTGCTAAACATCCCGTGTTTTGTATAAATCCTCCCCGGACGGTCGCCATACCTTTGTTATCAACAAATAACAAAACAAGCAATGTCAAAAATAATCTTTATTACCGGTGCCTCGCGTGGTTTCGGTAAAATTTGGGCCAAAGCCCTTTTACAACGTGGCGATAAAGTTGCCGCAACCGCCCGCAATACCGATAGCCTTAATGATCTGGTAGCCGAATTCGGCGATGCGGTACTCCCTATCCAACTGGATGTTACCGACCGTGCCGCCAGCTTTGCCGCGGTAAACAAAGCAAAAGAACACTTCGGCCGAATAGATGTGTTG
Source organism: Mucilaginibacter sp. P1_D10 (assembly GCF_056406215.1). Classification (NCBI taxonomy): domain Bacteria; kingdom Pseudomonadati; phylum Bacteroidota; class Sphingobacteriia; order Sphingobacteriales; family Sphingobacteriaceae; genus Mucilaginibacter; species Mucilaginibacter sp. P1_D10. Next base: position 17,050 of record NZ_JBFUAP010000001.1, read on the forward strand.
ATCAACAACGCAGGCTTCGGCTTATTCGGTGCCATAGAAGAAACTACCGAAGAGCAGGCCCGCCAGCAGATGGAAACCAACTTCTTCGGGCTGCTTTGGGTAACGCAGGCCATAACGCCTATCATGCGCCAGCAGCAGAGCGGGCATATCATCCAGGTATCAAGCGTACTGGGCCTGATGACCCTGCCGGTTTTAGGCCTCTACAATGCATCCAAATTTGCGGTAAACGGTTTAACCGAAACCCTGGCAACAGAGGTAAAAGGCTTCGGCATCAACGTAAGCCTCATCGAGCCTAATGGTTTCTCTACCGATTGGTCGGGCGCATCGGCTGCGCAAACCGAAGCCATTGAAGCATACGCCCCGGTAAAACAAGCCTTTGCCGAAGGCAACACGCCAGATGCATGGGGTAACCCGGAAACAACCACCGATGCCGTACTGGCCTTGATAGATAGTCCGAACCCGCCGCTGCACTTCCTGCTGGGTAAGGTAGCCTACCCGATGGTGGCCGGTGTTTACGCCGCGCGCCAGACCGATTTCGATGCCTGGAAAGAGGTGTCTGCAGCTGCCCACGGTCATTAATAAATCATTTTAACACCCTGAGCCACAAGCTGTGCATGCAAATTGCGTAGTTTGTGGCTTGTTAATTTAGAGCCGGTTTTTAAGTCCTTCTCCTTTGGAGAAGGGTTGGGATGAGGCTTTTTCTGCTACATTAATTTACCCGCTATGAAACACTATAAGAACCTCACCGAACTGCACCGCGAGAATGGTTTCCCCGCACCTGAGAGCCCGCTCTTCAGCGCCTACCGCTGTGACCACAGCTGCAGTATGGGCGACCGCGAGTTCACCAGCGATTTTTATATGATCGGCTTCAAGAAGATAAAATCGGGCATGGTGCTGTATGGCCGCACCCGGTACGACCATGAAGCCGGCTCCATGATGTTTTTCAAACCGCGGCAGGTGATAGAAATGAAGAACCTCCAGTTTGAGGAAGACGGTTTCATGATGTTCGTGCACGAGGACTACCTGAGCGGGCACCCCCTGCACGCCGAGATCAGGAAATACCACTACTTCGATTACGAGATAAACGAGGCCCTGCACCTCTCGCCCCGCGAGGAGAAAACCGTTTGGGAACTCTACAGCATCATTGAGGGCGAGTACAACAACAACCAGGACGAGTACAGCCGCGAAATCATCCTCGCCAACGTAGATACCATGCTCAAGTACGCTCAGCGGTTCTACAAGCGGCAGTTCATCAACCGGGCCGAGATTTCTGGAAAAACGGTTACCCGTTTTAACCAGGAGATAAATAATTATGTATCAGCTGGTTTGCTGGCTGCGAAGGGGCTGCCATCGGTGCAGGAAATGGCCAGCAGGCTCAATATATCGCCCGGCTACCTTACTGATGTGCTGAAACAGGAAAGCGGCAAAACCGCGCTGGAGCATATCCACATCTACCTCATCTCCGAGGCCAAGAACCGCCTGCTGGGCGAGGACCTGTCGGTATCGGAGATAGCCTACGAACTCGGTTTCGAGAACCTCTCGTACTTCTCGCGCCTGTTCAAAAAGGAAACCGGCATCAGTCCCAACACCTATAAAAAGCAGATGCTGAATTAGTCGGGACGAACTAAGTACCGGGGCGCGAAACGACACCAAAAATCTGATTCTTGTCCAGTTTTATTTTATAGAAAACTCAGGCAGAACAGCGGCTAACGACATCAAATACTAGTGCGTTTTTTTCCGCGTTTTTCTGTGTTTTTCTTCGTTTTTCGGAGGATTTCGGTGTTTTTCGGGCCAGGGAATTATGGCAAAAACCGCTGTTTTTGGGCAAAAACGCCTCTAAAATTTCCAGCTTTTTCCAGGTTTTCGGTAATTTTTATGTGTGGGTTTCTAATAAATTCTAATGGGCTTTTGGGGGTGGGGAAGACTCGTGTGGGAATGCGATGACGTTAATCATCACTTGTTGCCAAAAGCCGGGGACCAACAACGGCGGAGAACACCAACAAGGGCAGAAATTTATTATATAGATAGTTTTTAAATATCATTACGTTATATTTACGCAATGTAAATTGTAACCAACAAAAAACTATATGAGAATAAAGATCACGCTGTCAACATTATTGTGCCTGTACCTGCTCAGTACAACCACATTTGCGCAAACCCAGTACGCCGTGAAAGCCGGTGCGGATATCGCGGTTACCACTACCGTGTACGGTAAAGTAAAGGGCTATATCCACAATAATATCTTTACTTTTAAGGGGATCCCTTATGCTAGGGCCGACCGCTTTACCCTGCCGCAAAAGCCAACACCCTGGACTGATGTACGCAGCTCAATGACCTATGGCCCCGTTTGCCCAACAGACCCTACTACAAGCGTAAGCGACCCTTTTGAATTTGCTTTCAACCATAATTTAGGCTATTCTAACGAGCATTGCCAAACCTTAAACGTGTGGACACAGAAATTAAACGACGGTAAAAAACGACCCGTAATGGTTTGGTTGCACGGAGGCGGATTTACCGCCGGCTCATCTATCGAGCTGCCATCTTACGATGGTGAAAACCTCGCCAAAAAGGGCGACGTTGTTTTGGTTTCGGTAAATCATCGCTTAAACGTTTTAGGCTTTCTCGATCTTTCTGCCTATGGCGAAAAATATAAGAATTCCGGTAATGCCGGGCTTGCCGACCTGGTAGCAGCTTTGCAATGGGTAAAAGAAAATATTGCCCAATTTGGGGGCGATCCAAACAATGTCACCATTTTCGGGCAATCCGGCGGGGGAGGGAAAGTTACCTGCCTGATGAATTCGCCCCTGGCAAAGGGCCTGTTTCAAAAGGCTATTGTTGAAAGCGGCAGCTATGTTACTTCGTTCACAGATAAAACTGTTTCGCAAAGGGTAGCGGCAGCCTTGCTTACCGAATTACATCTGCAGCCCTCTCAAGTAGATTCGCTTCAAAAGATCCCTTACGAAACCTTGAATTTAGCGGGCAAAAAAGCGATAGCAAAAGTTAGTGCCGAATTAAGAAAAGAAGGGCACCCGGCCAATGCAGGCTGGAATGCCGTGCTGGATGGAGAAATGTTCCCTTACCAACCTGCCGACGCTAAGGCAATGGAACTGGCCAGGGAAATACCCTTGTTGGTAGGCACAACAAAAAATGAATTTGCAGCTTTCGCTCCCACGCCTAAGGACCTCACTATAGACAAGGTAAAAGCAACGCTGCAGCAGAAATACGGAAGCAACACAGATGCCTACATGGCGGCCGTAAAGCAGGCGTATCCAAATACCAGCAAGCCTTCGGAGTATATCGATATAGAATTTGGTTTTCGTTCCTTAGCCATCAAGCAGGCAGATCAAAAATCAGCACTACAAGGCGCGGCGCCGGTGTACATGTACCTTTTTACCTGGCAGTCGCCCGTAAACGATGGTATGTATAAAGCCATGCATTGTATGGATATTGCCTTTCAATTTGATAATATCAAACGCTGCGAAGAAATGACCGGCGGTGGCAAAGATGCCTATGCGCTTGCCGCCAAAATAAGCAGCGCCTGGATCAGTTTTGCCGCCACTGGTAACCCTAATACACCCGGCTTGCCGCAATGGCCGGCTTACACCACAGCCAATGGCGCGGTAATGATACTGGACGTTAAGCCCATAGTCCGCAACCATCCCGATGCCGAGCTGTTAAAAATAGCTGCCGCGCCAAAGTCTTAAGTTAAGGATTGTATTGTTCGCTTAAACGCGTCTATCAAATATCAGCATCCGCCGCCGTTGGTCTTGTGACCAGCGGCGTTTGTTTTATCCCCCGCCACTGTTGGGCTTGTGACCAATAGCGGCGAGAAATTAAAACTGTCGTCATGTTGAAATTTTTTCAACACCCCATCATAAAAGTGGCCAATTGCTTAGCCGCTTTGCATGCCGTTTACCTGTCGTGTGGGGTGCCGAAATTAATTCGGCATAACGTGGGGTTTATTAAATAAAAAACCGTCATGTTGATTATTGTTTCAACACCCCATCATAAAAGGCACCACCTTGCTTAGCCGCTTTGCATGCCGTTTACCTGCCGTGTGGGGTACCGATATAAATCGGCATAACGCTGGCGGGAGCGAGGTTTAGCCCCAATGTAATCACTCACCGCTCCCCATTTACAACATACCAATGATGGCCTTCCCTGCGGGCCGGGCTTTCTGCTCATACGCCTGCAGGCCTTACGCGCGAAGGCCGGTATCCGCGCCAATCCCTAAGGCGGGGAGAGGACGCCTGGAATTGCGGGTAATATATGGATAGCAGGCGTAGGGCCAATTGGCTATTGTGAAAGGGTAAAATTTATTACATATCTTTAACATCTAGAAAATATCCGTCCGCTGGAAGTTATTTGTCCGGTTTTGAATAGGTTAACATGAACGAACAGGAAATACGAGAACAACTATCTTTTGTGCTAGCAAAGGAACCGGAAAATTATAGCCAGATTCTTGAACTATCCACCCAGCTTGCAGCGTTCGACAATAAACACGTACGGTTTTCTGTCGATGCCGGTGTAATTGACCGCTTGGGGCGCGAATTAGTTGCGCGTCACGAAACTGCTGTTTCTGAATTGGTTAAAAATGCCTATGACGCGGATGCGACCTATGTTGAAATCATTTTCTACGATGCTAACTTAGACAAGGGGATTTTAACTTTGGAGGATGACGGGCATGGAATGACCAAAGAACAGTTGGTGAACGGCTTCATGAAAATCTCCTCTTCCGACAAATTTCATAACCCTTTTTCTCCATTTTACGGAAGAACCCGAGCCGGCAAAAAAGGCATAGGTAGGTTTGCTACGCAAAGATTGGGAGAGAAATTAACTATTGTAACCCAGACGAAAGAGAATCCTGTTGCCTTAAAGATTGAGATTGACTGGTCACTCTTTAGTATCGATCAGAATCTTATTGTTATTTCAAACTCAATCGTAGAAGTCCCGAAACAGCGTGAGAAAGGAACTACACTTACAATAACCAATCTTCGGGAAACATGGACGGATGCTGCAATTAGGCGAGTATATAAATACTCCTTGGATGTAATCCAGCCGTTCCCATTGTCGAAGACAAATGATACAAAACAAGAGGAGAACCTCGTTGATGGCGCGGTTACGGATCCTGGTTTTCAAATCAGATGCTGGGTGTCAATCAACGGTGGTTTGGATGAAGTAGCAGACAATGACACCATGATCTTCGGTCACGCGTTGGCGGAAATATCTGGGAAGGTTAACGCGAGTGGCTATGGTTCATGGGATATCGATAGTGTTAAACTTGGCTTATTTGATCATAGCGACATTAGCGGCGATACTAAAAAGGAGGGAGAGCCATTTAAACATTTAAAGGATATAGAATTTAAAGCTTACTATTTTATCTATAATATTGGGATGATTCCCAAAATGGTCAGCGGATATATTCAACAAAAAGCAAAAGACGCAGGTGGCTTTCGGCTGTATAGGAATGGCTTCCGTGTACTTCCCTATGGTGAGCCTCAAAATGATTGGTTAGGCTTAGATGAATCTGTTAGAAGACGGGTCATACTTCCATCACACGGTAACAACAATTTTTTTGGTTTTGTTGAGATTACTGATCCGAACAACATAACATTTAATGAGCTATCAAGCCGAGAAGGTTTGTTTAAAGATAGCGCGTATGACGAATTGGTGGATTTTGTTTACCGGTCAATATTAGGCTCAGTGTTACGCATTGCAGATTTCAGGAAGAAAAAACAGACCACTGGCCAAAAAAATTACGTAAAAGAAGAAAAGACAGCAGCGGAAGAGGTAAGCGATCTTGCGAGTGAACTTGAAGGTTTGGCAGATGAAATCGAGAATGAGAACAGCGGACAAAATCCCAATGAGAATAATGTTGATGCAGAGCCAGCTCAAAATTCGACCGAACAGGATGAGGGGAAGAAAGGCTCATCGGATGATCGATCACGAAGGTTCCGCGAATTTGCCGAAAAGTTACGTGCAGCTGCGGAAAGTTTGGAAGAGATTGGCATGTTACGAGTGCTGGCAGGGTTAGGTTTAACTATCGGCGAGTTCACCCACGAAATCAAGCAGTATTTGCCAGCGTTCGATGTCGACTCGGAATATTTGATTGATAATACGCTCAAAGGCTCTGAATTACAAAAAAGAGCCTTGAGATTGAAGAGTTCCTTTAATTCGTTTAATACGTATGCTTCCTACTTTGACGAAACTATTTCTCAAAACGTCCAACGCGAATTAACTATTATTGAATTGCGCGATGTGGTTAATCGATTTATTAACGTGATTGTGCCGGATACAGAACGTAGTTCATTTGAGGTCACTTCTAATTTTGTAGACTATGGCTTATTCACTTGCAAAATGCATCCATCGGAATGGGCGTCAATACTCTTTAATCTTTATAGTAACAGTAAAAAAGCAATCAAGCGGGCAAAAGTGGAGGGGTGTATCAAAATAAAAGCAGGCAAAACGGAAGAGACCGTTTACCTTGAGTTCAGCGACAACGGGGATGGAGTACCTCCAGAAAATGAAGACAAGATATTTAAAGCATTCTTTACCACTTCTAGCCAGGTTGGACACGCCGGTACCGCTCACGAAGAAATGGCAGGAACGGGTCTCGGGTTAAAGATTATTAGCGACATTGTCTTAAGCTATGGAGGGGACATTTATTTGACAGCATCTGAAGGCGGATTCAAAACAACATTTCGTGTTGAAGTTCCGATTGCCTCAGAAGATGAAATTACACAGTATGATTTATAATTTACTCTATATCGATGACGACCCGAAAGACAGCATTGTTGATGGGTTTAATACGTCGGGGCTCATTAACGTAACACCCGCTAGACCAACTTCCTTTGAAGATCAACTGAAAGAGTTAGAAGCTTATGGAACTAAATATCAAGGGTTGATTTTGGATCTAAAGTTAGACGAAAATCTTTCGGGAGACAGAAAAGCCTATTATTCTGCGACATCATTAGCGCAACAGTTAAGGACAAAAGCAAGCGAAGGCGGATGGCAACACGAAATGCCTTTAATTTTGTTCACCACACAACAGAAAATGAACGCAGCTTTTAGCGGCGATACTCCTAGCAAGCAACTATTCGATATATTATTTACCAAGGAAAAGATTACCGATAAGCAACTACAAATCAAAATCCACGCTATCGTTGAGGCCTACTTTACTATTGCGAGGAATAAACCGAATATATCTAAAATGTTAGGTCTCGAAAATCTTGAAGAACTTGACAAACGAATTTTTTCTTATAAATTAATAAGTGGTGAAAGTACGGTGATTTACAGTTATTCAAAGCATATACTTGATGAACTGATTCGCAAGCCAGGCCCGCTCATTAATGAGCTTTATTTAGCTGCAAGGCTGGGAGTAGATATTAAGCGATCTAAAAAATGGCTGGATTTTGTCAATGAACAATTACAAGACATCAAATATTCTGGTGTATTTTCTTCTGGTTGGGATAGGTGGTGGATGCATAAATTAAATAACTGGTGGGAGACTAATGTTTCTCCACAATCACTCGCTGGGCTTGATGCACGAGATAGAATCGAAAAACTAAATGAAAAATTTGCCTACGAATTGAATGTAGCCGAGCCATTACCTAAAGCGGCTAGCTACCGCTACTGGACAATTTGTCAAGGGTATGATCAGCCTCTCGATTCGCGGGAAGGCCTGCGCATTAGTGAGCCAGAACCGTTGCCGTGGCAAGACACCAAGTATATGTCTGTTGAAGCTGCCCTCGAAAGAATTAAAAGAGATTCTGGGTTGAAAATAAATCCTGTGGAACGGGAACGTTTTGAAAACATTCTTAAATCCGTCCAATAATGGCAGTGACTCAAAAAATGAAAGCTTTTCGACTAGAAAGGGCTAGTGAACTAGATCAATTCGCCAGGGTACTCAATAAATCGGGTATTTGTGACGCAAGTAAGATATTTGATGCCGTCAAGCAGCTCAGAAATTTCGACTATGTTCCTAAGATAGAAAAAGACGATCTTGTTAATTATGATTGGTGGGGTTATGATACCGGTGATATCAATTTTTATTTTACCCAACTGCCGAGACATACTCACCCCGAAAATGCCACGAATTTGTGTTTATCGTTGAGCGTGCGAATGATTGCAGACTACAAAGACTTTTTGAATATATGTGACCCTTACAAGCACTTGGAATTCAATATTTTGGTAACCGGTAATTATACGCATAGGGACACAAGAAAAAGCACAGAATTGATAACTTCGTATCACTTAGACCGTCATCTTTTCAAGGAAGGTGACAATGATCCTGAAGACTGCCACCCAATTTATCATCTTCAATTCGGTGGTCGGAAACTTGAAAAGAAATATCGTGATTTTGGTAATGCACTGATTTTAGATTCTCCGCGTGTTGTGCACTACCCCATGGATGTCGTATTAGGTGTTGACTTTGTTTTATCAAATTTCTTTTCCGCCACTTGGCGGGAATTGCGCCGGGACGGTGAATACGTAAACTTAGTGCGCGACTATCAGGCTTATTTCTGGAAGCCTTATGCACATAGCAGTGCCTCTCATTGGAAGCCATTTGCCCAACAAAGTGTCAACTGGAACCCGGTGTCAATATGGCCGCAATTATTAACAGTCAGCTAATGCACGCAGGTATCTTCAACTTTTTGCGCAACTATTCAAGCGACACTTTTAAAGTCAATAGTATTATTATCAGTGGCTACATACGGGTTAATGGTATTGAAAACGTATTAAACAGAGAAATACGGCGGCATTTAATCATCGAAGGCAGTGAAGATGAAGCCATTTTAGAGACTTTTATAGCGCTTTTGCCTGCTGGTAGTCTTGATTTTGAAGGGCTTATCGAACTGTTTGAGTTTGTGATTTCACCTTCGGATAAAATTGTCAATGGTGCCATTTATACGCCAAAGTATATTCGCGAATACATTGTCAATCAGTGTATGACGCGTTTCGGGGCCACGTTAGATCAAATTAAGATTGCTGATATTTCATGCGGGTGTGGTGGCTTTCTGTTAACCGCGGTTGAAAAAATTAAGTCTCTCACTAATAAGCCCTTTCATAAGATTTTTAGTGAGAATATTTTCGGAATAGATATCACAAAGTATAGTGTTGATCGCGCCAAATTGCTGTTGTCCTTGTTAGCTATTCTAAACAATGAGGATCAGGAAGATTTCGGGTTTAATTTTTTTATAGGAGATTCACTGGTATTCAATTGGCGTCAGGAAGTACTAGCAATCAATCAACATGGCGGGTTCGATTTGATTGTTGGCAATCCGCCTTACGTGGCGTCGAGAAACATGGATATTGAAACACTACGATTATTACGAGATTTCGCGGTAGCGCGTACTGGTCATCCTGATTTGTATATCCCCTTTTTTCAAATTGGCCTTGAGAATTTAAACGAAACAGGTATTTTAGGTTACATTACTGTTAATACTTTCATTAAAAGCATCAACGGACGAGCCTTAAGAGAGTATTTTGCCACAAACGATATCAATCTTATCTTGTTAAACTTTGGCGGCGAGCAGGTTTTCCATGACCGGAACACTTATACCTGTATTTGTTTTTTAAGCCACGGCAATGGTGGTATTGACTATTTGCGTTTGTCAAGCAATGAGTTGGAAGATGTCAACTTGGCCAATCTTCTACGCTTTAACTACGTAGACTTAAATCACCATGATGGATGGAACTTAGTAAATGAGATACAGGCTGTCAATTTTATCAATTCTATCGAAAATACAGGTATTCCGTTCAAGGACCTTTATAATACCAAAAATGGTATTGCCACATTAAAAAACGATGTCTATAAATTTAAACCTGTTTTTGAAGACGACCATTTTTATTATCTAGAAGACAACGGGCAGCGGTTTCCAATTGAGGTTGAAATATGTCGCGATATCATCAACGCTAACAAATTGAAGGTCATCGACGATATTGATCGCCTACGTGAAAAAATTATTTTTCCATATGATGACAGGACTGTTATCATACCCGAAGATACCATGCGCGCGACTTTCCCCCAAGCCTACCGTTATTTAAATACTAAGCGCCAAATTTTATCTGGTAGAGATAAAAGCACCGGAGACTATGAAGCTTGGTACGCGTACGGTCGCCGGCAGTCCATGGATATCCATGCCTATAAACTATTTTTTCCTCACATATGTGACCGTCCGAACTTCGTTTTATGTGAAGAAATGGATTTGTTATTTTATAACGGAATGGCAATCGTTTCCAATAATTTGGAAGATTTGAGGGTTATCAAAAAAATTATGGAATCTGACCTCTTTTTCAAATATATTAGTAGCACTACAAAGGATTATTCATCGGGATATATATCTATGAGTCGTAATTATTTAAAAAATTTCGGAGTTTTTCAACTAAGTGCAGAACAAAGGGCAGTTCTTTTGGAACTTGATGATGTCAATGAATTTTTAGAAGAGTTATATGAACTCAATCACTTACAAATGATTTGACCCCCCCCCTTGCTCCGCTTTATCATTGTATTACTTCCACTACACTCACGCAAGCATGCAACGTGGCTAAGCAAGCACCGTCCCCGCGCTTTAACCTCCCCTCGCGTTAGTGATAGCAGCGGATACCGGCCCGCGCCTAAGGCCTTGTGCGCGTATGAGTGGATAGCACGGGCCGCAGGCAACGCCATTATCCAGTTGGCAGTTTCCGGTTTGCAGTTGGTAGTTTACTCCAACAAAAAAATGGTTTCGCTCCCGCATTATCGCATGGCTGATTGTGTTGGCGGTAATTTGCATGATGCCTCTTCCAACCGATGATTGCCGCGCTATCGCTCGCAAGGACGATGGGGGCTATGATTCAGTAAATCAATACAGCCCTCCAACCGTCAAAAACAAAAACTATCTCCCCCCCCTTCACCACTTTCGTAACTAAAACATTACAAGCCCTTAATTGCTTAATCACTAATCCATATTTTATTATACTTGCACATTAAATACAATTACTGATTTTATTATTATGAGATTAAACCTGTTAGCCGGCTGCGCGCTGGCCATGATGGCTGTTGGCAGTGCCGCGCAGGCACAGCAAACGCCTGCCAGTCCCGCAGCATCAAACTACAATTACCACGATGCTTTTGCGCCGCTTTTCTACACTAAAAATGGCAGCGAATACCGCGCCGCCGATGGGCAGCCCGGCCCTAAATACTGGCAAAACCGTGCCGATTACCAATTAACGGCCCACCTTAACGATCAAACCAACGAGATTGCCGGCACCGAGGCCCTTACTTATACCAACAACAGCCCGCAAAGCCTGGGCTTTTTGTGGATGCAGCTGGATCAGAATCTGTTCAAGTCAGATTCGCGCGGTACGGCTATCATCCCGCCAAGCGGCAGCCGCAACGGCGGCAGGGGCGATATGCCCGATGGCGGCTACAAGATAAAATCGGTAAAAATTGGCGGGGTTGATGTAAAATACCTCATCAACGATACCCGCATGCAGATCTTTCTGCCCGAGTCGGTTAAGCCAAACGGCGGCATCGTGAAGCTGAATATCGAGTATTCGTACATCGCGCCCGAGTATGGCAGCGACCGTACGGGTATCCTCAACACCAAAAACGGCAAAATTTACACCATTGCGCAATGGTACCCCCGCATGTACGTGTACGACGATATAATGGGCTGGAACGCCCTGCCATACACCGGCCCCAGCGAATTTTACCTGGAGTACGGCGATTTCGACCTGGCTATTACCGCGCCGGCCAACCACATTGTGGTGGCATCGGGCGAGTTGCAGAACCCTGCGGAGGTTTACACATCCGAGCAATTAAAACGCTGGGCGGATGCCGAGAAGAGTGAAACGACCGTAATAATCCGCTCGGCAGATGAGGTTACCAATGCCGCATCGCGCCCTGCCGGCAAAAAAGAACTGACCTGGAAATTCAAGATCAAGAACGCCCGCGACGTATCATGGGCATCGTCGGCCGCGTTTATCGTAGATGCAGCCAAGATGGATTTGCCAAGCGGCAAGAAGTCTATCGCCATATCGGCCTACCCGGTTGAGAGCAACGGCAACGATGCCTGGGGCCGCAGCACCGAGTACGTAAAGAAATCTGTCGAATTCAATTCGCAAAAATGGTTTGAGTACCCTTACCCTGCGGCTACCGCTGTTGCGGGCAACGTGGGCGGCATGGAGTACCCGGGCATTGTGTTCTGCGGGTACCGCGCCAAAAGGAGCTCGCTATGGGGCGTTAACGACCATGAGTTCGGCCATACCTGGTTCCCGATGATCGTTGGTTCTAACGAACGCTTGTACGGCTGGATGGACGAGGGCTTCAATACCTTTATCAATACCCTCAGCACCGCCGATTTCAACAAAGGCGAGTACGGGCCAAAACGCCCGACTGATATGCAGCGCACAGGCAATGCCCTTACCAACACAAGCCTGGAGCCCATTTTGAGCAACCCCGATAATTTGAAGGAAGGCAACACCGGCACCCTGCTTTACTTTAAGCCGGGCATAGGCCTTACCCTGCTGCGCGAGCAGATACTGGGTCCCGAGCGTTTCGATTTCGCTTTCCGCACCTATGTGGCGCGCTGGGCATTTAAGCACCCAACGCCAGATGATTTCTTCCGTACCATGGAGAACGCAAGCGGCGAAAGCCTGCAATGGTTCTGGAGGGGCTGGTTTGTAAACAACTGGCGTTTGGATGTTGCCGTTACCGATGTGAAATACATTGGCAGCGACCCTGCGAAAGGCGCTTACATCACCCTCACCAATATGGAAAAACTGGCCATGCCGGTGATACTGGATATCAAGACCGTAAGCGGCAAAGTAAGCCGTTTGAAACTGCCGGTAGAGATATGGGAACGCAACAACAGCTTTGTGGTGAAGTACCCATCTACCGAAGAGATAGAATCGGTAACGTACGACCCTGACAAGCAACTGCCCGATTTCAACCCGGACAACAATGTCTGGAGAAAGCAATAAACAATCAAACCCGGCCGCAAGCCGGGTTTTTTATTTGCCTAAATGCTACATTGAGCAAACCTTTGCCAGCTTAAGCAAGTTAAACTATATATACCCGCCGCTATGAAAAAGATATTCTCACTAATCATCCTCACCCTAACCGCAGTCGCCTTTGCCCAGGCACAGGACCTTTTAAAAGGGACGGTTGTAGAGAACGGCAGCAACACCAGGCTCAATAATGTATTCATCCGCGATAATAACAACAAGCAGATAACCCTTACGGATAAGAACGGTGATTTTAGCATCAAAACCGCTACGGGGCATACCCTTATATTTACTTCGCCAGGCTACACGCCAGATACTTTGTACGTAATTGATATGCGACCTAAAAGGGTGGCGATGGTTTCCGTGGCTATTGCTTTGGGGCAGGTGAATATCCGCTCTACCCGGTTGGCCTTCGATCCGCATAAAGAATACCCGGAGGTTTACACCAAGAGCAAGGTGTACGCTTTTTCGCCATCCACCTGGTTCAGCAAGGAAGGGAAGGATGCCCGTCGGCTGAAAAAATACTTTCAGCGCGAGGCGCAGGAGCGGCATGTGGACGAGGTTTTCAGTAAAGCTTACGTGGGCAGCATCGTGCCATTGAAGGGTCAGGACCTGGAGAATTTCATTACGCTGTACCGCCCCACTTACGCTTTTTTGCGTAGCAACAATGCCGAATCGTTAGTGGCGTATATAAACGATAGCTACAAAAAATTCCAGGCCCTGCCGGCCGATAAGCGTAGCCTGCCGCCGCTTACTACTCCGTAAACAGCCGTAGCTGCACCAGCGGCAGCGATATATAAAAGGTGGTGCCCTCTTTCTCCACGCTGTTGAACCATATGCGGCCGCCCTGCAGTTCGGTATAATCTTTACAAAGTACAAGCCCCAGGCCGGTGCCGCTTTCGTTGCCGGTGCCGTTGGTTGATGAGTTATTGAGCGAGAAGATATCCGCCTGCCTTTTGTGCGGTATTCCTACGCCGGTATCGCTTATGGAGATAACGCAGTTGGCGCCATCGGCAATGGCTTTCATGATAATGCGGCCGCCGGGGCGGGTAAACTTTACGGCATTATTGAGCAGGTTGCGTATTACAATCTGCAGCATATCCGGGTCGGCGCGTACGGTGATGGTTTGGTCGGCAATGGTGCTGAGGGTAATGTCCTTCTTTACGGCTATGGTCTGGAAAAGCTCGGTGGTTTCTTCCAGATAGGTGCTTAGTTGTACGGCCTGCAGGTGGGCGGTTTCGCCATGCATCTGGTTCTTGGCCCATTTAAGCAGGTTGGTAAGCAGGTCCTGCGTTTTGCCAATGGTTTCCATCAGGCTCTTCTCCATCTCGGCCCGCTCTTCGGCATCTATGCCCACTTCGGCCATTACGGTAAAATATTGCTGTACCGATGCCAGCGGCGTGCGCAGGTCATGTGCGATGATAGAGAACAGCTTCACTTTCTCGGCGTTCAGCAGTTCGAGGGCAAGGGCTTTTTCGTCGGTAAGGTTTTTTTGGCGGGTGTAGCTTTGGCGGATAGCCGCAGTGCCTACATATAATAATATGATGGTAACCAGGTACGATACAATGTTATCGGCAAATTGCTCGCCACGTGTTTCGTAATGTTTTTGGATGATACCGGGGTTCAGATATTCAGATATGATAATTGATACCACCACCAACGCATTAAAAGCCAATAGAAAGGGCCATAGTTTTTTGTGCGATACCGACATCAGTACAAATAATGATGCAGCAAAAAGCAGCAGGGTGGCACCGGTTATACCATCATTATAATAGTATCCGAACCCCTTTATCGCATTAATTTCAATAGCCGAGAGTATTACTGCAAGTTGTAACTTGTTTTTAAAACGAACAATGTAGTATAAAACGCTCTGTACCCCCAGCACCCCCAAAGCCAGTGCAGCTGATACGTACATGTGGATGACGATATTGAAAAACACCTCGAACAGCAGTATAAGCAGTACGAAGAAAGAAAAGGTATTGAAGATCCGGCTCTCCAGCGAAAGCTTTTGCGGGTCTCCAATAACAAGCGCGCGATATCCTTTTAAACGGTTTACAGTAGCAGGGGACATGTTGATTTAGGGATCAATAGTTGCCCAAATTTATAATAACAATCCGGATAAAAACGCAGGTTGCAACGCTTAAATAAATATTAAAATATTGTGTTTCAGAATTTAAATTATTTCCTACCTTTGTCGTCCCTGAAAGGAGGTATTTGGGATTATGATCATTATCAACGTAAAAGACGGCGAATCATTGGATAAAGCATTGAAACGCTTCAAGAAGAAATTCGAGAAAACAGGTGTATTAAGAGAACTTCGCAGCCGTCAGGCATTCGAGAAGAAATCTATCACACGCAGGCACGAAATTAAGCATGCCATCTACAAGCAGAATATGAATATAGAAACTGTTTAATTTTTTCTGCGGAAAGAATTTTAAACTTTTTCTTGTCAACATAAAAAAACTATTTGTACATTTCAATTATTGGGGTGTATAAATAGTTTTTATGCTTTTAGGGAATTTTTTTAAGTAACCGATCCAAAGCCACCCCAGCTGCATGGATACCTAAACTGCCACATGAATAACCGCATCTTTCTTATGATTGCCTTGCTGATGATAGTATCGTCGACAGCAGGGGCGCAGGAGCTTAATAAGGCGCAACGGGAGGCGTTTATATTAGGCACACTTAATGATTACATGGGCAGAAGGGGCGATGCCGGTTTTAAAAACGTGGTTGATAATTATGACCCTGGTGAAGATGTCATAGTTCATATTATCGATTCGTTGCTGTTAAAGGACTACAAAGTATCTGATTACGAGATCAAACGAGATACTAATGCAGCGCATAAGCTAATCTCATTTCAAATAATTTCAGAGCCCATTGCCGAAAGGCTTAATAGATGGTACCTTTTTAAACCTTCGGGGGCTTCCTCATATCCCGGGAACGAAACAATATTCTATGGCGTTCTCATCGATAGCATGTTGGTTACAGATGAACAAAAGATGGCATTTTTAGCCGGGGCATACGTAAGGTTTAGTAAATGGAACCATGGGACTTATAAAATAAGCATCGCTAATAGTGCAGGTAAAATTCAACTTTGCGAAAAGCTCCTTAAATATTTTAACAGCAGCCCTTCTCTGAAAATATTTCATGGAAACGTGCCCACAGGGATGATTTTATCATTTCGGCCTAAAGGGAAACTTAAGACTTTTTTACAGAATTATACGTCCATGGCAAAGCGGGTAAGTGAAAATTACTTAAGGGTTGAAAAGGAAATGTTCGGCCAATAGTTGCTCGTCACCGCCAATTAATAATTTAAACTTTTTCTTGTCAACATAAAAAAACTATTTGTACATTACCTTTCCGGTGTGTATAAATAGTTTTTATGTTTTTAGGCAAGTTCATACAGTATATCCAATACGAAAAACGGTACTCGCCGCATACTGTAGCCGCCTACCGGTCGGATCTGGAGCAGTTCATGCTTTTTTTGAACCCCGAAGGCCAGCCATTAGCCATTAGCCACCCCTCAGAAATTACCCATCACGATATCCGCAGCTGGATGGTGAGCGATGAAACGCTCGCGCCCCGCAGCCTTAACCGCAAGCTGGCCACCCTGCGCAAGTACTTCAAATTTTTATTGCAGGAGGGGGATATCCAAACCAACCCCGCATCGCGCCTCGGCCCCGCCAAAACGCCAAAGAATTTGCCCACCGTGGTAGAAGGCGCTAAGCTTACCGATATGCTGGATGGCAAGCTGGATAAGCCTGGCGTGCCTATTTTTGCCAACGATTTTGAAGGTATCCGCGATAAAACGGTTATCGAGCTGCTGTTCGGCACCGGCATGCGCCTGGCCGAATTATTGGGTCTGCAGGATACAGATATAAATTTCTACGAAAACACCATCAAGGTTTTAGGTAAACGCAACAAACAGAGGATAATACCCCTCAATAACGAACTGCTGATACTGCTGAAGCAATACCAGGAGGCAAAACGAATTGAAAATTTTCATAACAATTCCTTAACTTTTATCGTTACAACTAAAGGAACAGCAGCATACCCTAAGTTAATTTACCTGATAGTGAATAAACACCTTGGCAACATATCAACCCAAAATAAAAAGAGCCCCCACGTGCTGCGGCACACCTTTGCAACTACCTTACTTAATAATGGTGCCGACCTTAACGCCATTAAAGAACTTTTGGGGCACGCCAGCCTGAGCGCTACCCAAATTTATACCCACAATTCAGTTGAACGTTTAAAGTCTATTTACAAACAAGCCCATCCAAAGGGTTAAAAAGGAGGAAAAATGAAAATTACAGTGCAATCTATTCACTTTACAGCAGACCAGAAACTGCTGAGTTTCATCCAAAAAAAGGTTGACAAGCTGGAAACATTTTATGACCACATTATTAGTGGCGAGGTTTACTTAAAACTGGAGAATGTAAAAGACGAAGCAAACAAGATAACGGAGATAAAACTGCTGCTGCCGGGCAACCAGATCTTTGCTAAAGAAAAGTGTAAAACTTTTGAAGAAGCAACAGATGCAGTAGTTGAAAGCCTGCGACTGCAGATCGAGAAACATAAAACCAAAAAATCCATAGCCGCCGAAGCTGCAAAAAAAGCAGTGCTGTTACCGGCCGAAGACGATTTTTAGACATCATAAAACAAGGGTACTAATCCCCCGGGAACCGGCAGGCTGTGAAGTTTGCCGGTTTTTTTTGTGTCGAGGATGGACCGATTTGCCATGAATAGGACGACTCTTCCAGCCTTTGTAAATCCGGCTTATCTCTTGAAAGTTCGTTTCAATCGTTTCAAGATTTCAGGCAAGTTCACTGAAAAACCGTCACCTTCATATTTTTTTAAGGATACTATGCCTGGTATCACTTCTTCTTCCTGATTGATGTTTGCTTCTAATTTTGCAACAATATTTTTTAATTGATAGTTTGATATTTCCAAAGTCTCGATTGTAGCATCTTTCATTTTAAGAGCTGTATTCAAAAACATTAATTGCGATTTAAGATGCATGATATTGGCTTGCAGTTGTATAAATGCAATATCACCATTATGCATTTCTTGGAATTGTAATTCTTTTATTCCAGGGCAACTAATATACGAATCCAATGCCTCTTTAATTCTTTCTAAAGCCTGGGCTTTATCATTAGGAATTACTTTGAAAAGAGTTGAATTATTATAATCTTTAATTTCCGTTTCGGCTTCAATGCCTAAATCTTTCAAAAATTGTGCAAAATACATTAGATATTGCCGGCATGGAACCTTAATGTTTTCGGGGAAGTCGAAAAATGTTATTAGCGATTCTTTTCCTGCGTTAAGTTCTAACTGGCTGTTGGCTCTGGCGACAGCATCCGCTGCTATATTGAGCATCGAGTCAATTACATTATCAAGCTTATCATTGAAATCGAGATTAGTGAATTCTAAGCCAAAACCGTTTGAAACAAAATCATCATCGCTTTGGAAATGAGTTACATTTTTGAAATCTGGCTTAGATACGACCTCACGCAAGGTATCGGAAAATTCTTTTAAACTCCATCCTGCCGCCCATAAATCAGTTTCTACCCTTAATTCAATTTGTAAAGCTCTATACTTCTGCCATTCATAAGGGTTAAGATAAATCGTGATGTTAGCGGAGTAAGCCCAAAAGCTTAAGTCGTATGTGTAATCTATCTCATCGAAATGGTCCGCGACCTCGAAAAGAGAATGGCTATTAATATCGTCAATTACTTGCGGATCATAAAAGTGAGCACTTTTATGAGAAAAGTCGCCATAGAATGAATACTCATCAGGCACCCCGTTAACAATAAGGTAACCTTTTTTCTTACCTATGTCTTTTACTCTTTCAATATTTAACATACGGGTATAAAATTATCCAAAATACTTATCGTTGCAATACAAGGGTTTGAGTATTTTGCTGTTATTAATCTCGCTCTCAAGTCAGCGCGAGTAAAGTGGGGAGTATCATAATTAAAAAATCACTATATTGATGTCTCATATAAATTCACATGAGAAAAAGTATTCAATCGTCAATCTTAACCGATGCACAATTGATGGTTTTGCAAATAGTCAACGCACAATGCGACGAGCAAGACTTGGAAGAGTTGCGGCATTTATTATTGGAATTTAACAACGAGAAAATGCAAAAGCATCTTGATAAAACAGTTGCTGAGAAAAATTATCAAGCCGAGGATTTCGATAATATGCTATATGGCCATTCGAGAAAAGACGCTAAAGATAGTTCCCAATTTTAGCTGTCCCGTTGCAAGTTCCGCCATGTCGTCCTATGCAGGCCAGTCGTAGACATGTTCGATATAAGTTACTTCCCCTCCAACTCCTTTATCACTTTCTTCGCCGTTTCATTAGTTGGGTCCAACTGCAGGGAGCGATTGTAGTTCAATAGCGCTTTGGTTTTATCGCCTTTGTTGTAATAGGCTTCGCCCAGGCTATCGAATGCATTGCCTGATGTAGGGAACAGGGTGGTGTTGTATTCTAATACCACGATGGCTGCATCAATGTTTTTAGCACCCATCAGCGAGTAGCCAATCTCGTTTAGCGTGCTTTCATTGTCGAAAGCGTATTCGGTGGGGTGTTTGGCTTTGAGATCCTGATACAAAGCCAGTACCTGCGCGCCGCTTAGCGTATCCAGCTGTTTGCGGTAATCGGCCAGTATAGAACGTTTGGGCTGGCTATAGCGCTTGCCATCGAGTATATCCTCTATTGCGTTGTCTATATCGAAGATATTCTCTTGCTTGTTATTGGTCATCAGTATCACCGTGCGGCCTTTGGGCTGGTTGCCTACGATGAGGGCCTGGTAATAAACGCTTGCGCCATCGTGCTTGTGGAACACCAGCTTATCGCCCTGCATAGTGCCGCCGCCCAGGCCGCATTGCTTATCCGGCGCAAAGGGCGTAACAAGTACGCGCGTAGATGCCGGGCTGATGAGTTTGAAGCTTTCTAAGGCCTGTTCCCATTTGTAGAAATCATCCAGTGTTACGGCCACCCAGCCGGTAATAGGGTAAAAGAACGAGCCTTGCTTGCCATCGTTGGTGTAGGAGTGTGCCATCAAAGGGGTGTTTAAGTCAGGGTCTATAACGGCGGTTGCCATGCCGGCGGGCTTCAGTAATTTCTCCTCTACGAATTTATTGAAGGGCATGCCTGTTACCTTTTCGATGATGCGGCGCTGCATAAACACGTTGTTGTTATTATAGTTATACTGGGTGCCGGGCGAAAAATCCAGATGGGTAATCTTCATGATATCTGCCATGTTGCCGGCATCGCTTAGTACGGTTTTCCATTTTACATCGGGCAGGCCGCTGGTGTATTGCAGTAGGTTTTGTATGCTGATGGAGTCGGCCCAGGCAGGCAGCTGCGGCAAGAATTTCGATAGCTTATCATTGATGTTAAGCTTGCCCTGCTCTTGCAGCATCATAATGGCTACGGCGTTGAATTCCTTGGCGATTGAACCGATATGGAAGCGGTACTCCCTGGTAAGGGCTTTGGTTTTAGCTGCGTCGGTAAAACCGATTGCATTTTGGTACACGATCTTTCCGCCATCAATCACCATAATGTTGCCGCTGAAGAGGCCCATACGGTTGCTGCGTTGTATCATGGTATCGATGGTGACCGCCTTATTTTGGCCAAATAGGGTGCCTGTTATCAGCACTAAAGTGAATAGGAGGGACGATGCAGCGTATTTTTTCATAGGGGATGGATGTAGAATTTAGACCCCGCTCTTAACTTATTGTTACGTGTTTAATTGCCCTTCACATAATACCAATTGTCTCCCAAAGATCTAACTTCATACACTTCATCAAAAATTCCATTTTCAGCAGTGTCGAATTTCCCACCAGACACCTTAACAAGACCACCTTGTCCATCAGGCACGCCAAGGAATGTATAGAAGATGACTACCGATACCGTCTTATTATGCGCTATGCGGACAACCCCATCGTTAATGGATAGGTAATGATAATCGGCAGGTAGCTTTACCCTTTGAAGCGTGTCTGCCTTTGTTGTAAAAGCAATTTGAGATGCCGCTTCAAAATCACCTCGATGCAGACTGAATTTTACCAGGTTGCGTATAAAATTCAATGGCAAAGCAATTACCATTATCAGAAATATGACATTTATGAGAAACGGGGCGTAAGTAAGTCTATCAGCTTTGCGGTGTGTTGCCCAATAGATAATACTCCAAATAAGTACGTAGGCAAACAATAAAATTAACGCGAATTCGATAAGCCCAAATAGCATCCATAATTGGGTCCATAAATATTCACCAAACATTATTGAGAAGAACAATAGCAATGAACTTATAACAGAAAGTTTAAAAACAAGAGTGTTAAAAACGCTGGTCATAAATTGGTGATTTTGTTATCCTATTGCAAAAACGCCCCGCGGTTGGCGGGGCGTTTTTGTTTTTTATATAGAAAGGCGGCTGGTTATTGCTGCCCTTGCCCTTGTGGCATCAAGGCCGAGAATTTGCCGCCATAATCATTTAGCTGTGCTTCCGCTTTTTTGGCCCAGCCTGGCTGGTTTACGCCGGTGGCTAAGCTTTTTATGCTGTTGAGCAAGGATAACGAAAGCTGTACGGCGTGCACGTCTACATCGTTTGCATCTTTTTGGTACACGATATAATTGTAAGCCAATTGATCTACCACGTAATCGTAAACCAATTGTGTCAGCTTATTGCCCAGGGTTGCATCTCCAACTGCGTAAGCACTTTGCGCCAGGTAATACTTGCGTATGGCGATTTCAGGCGAAGACATATCATCGGGCAAATTATCCTGGAATTTCTTCAAGGTGTTTTTTGCCAGGTCTACATGGCCTTCTTTTACCAGTGCATCCGTAAGGCTTACGAACATGCGCGTTATTACCGGGTAAAACAAAGTGGTTGAGGTATTGTCGAGGTTTTTGGCGGTCTTGAGTTGGCCGTACCTGAATTTGTTTACCACGTTGTTGTACATTACCAGCGTGTTGGTAGCCTCCAACGGCGAAACGGTGCTATCGGGTTTAAGCGGCAACAGGCGGTAAGCAAAGCCCTCGTTGTACATGTATTTATCCAGGCCAAGCATGTTCTCGTTGCCGGCGGTTACGGTAAAGTATATCGGGCGTTTCCAGTTGTTGTGCGCCAGTATATCCATAATGGCCAGGTTATCTTTTGTTACGTATTTACCCGGGTAGGTAAAATCGAGCTGAGCGGGGATACGGTCTTTAAGAGCCGCAGGCACCACGCCGTTTTTAATGGCTTCATCGGCATTTACGGTTAGCTTAAGGTTTTTGGTTGGCAGGTAGTTGCCCCATTGCCCATCGTTGAATTGTACCTGGTTGCTTTGGTTATCAGAGGTGATGAAATCGAATACTTCTTTCAGTTCGGATGCTCCAGGTAGTTTAGCGTCGTCGTAATAAATTACGTCGCGCACGCCCATCTTGAATTTATCGTTGCTCATGGTGAGCGGCAGCGGGTCTGATTCGTTCATCTTCTGTTTCATCTGGCGGATGTACCAGTCGGTACCCAGCAGGCTTAGGTTTACGATACGCACATCCGGGCGCACGCCTTCAACTTCTTGTATATACCAAAGCGGGTAGGTGTCATTATCGGCAAAACAAAACAGGATAGCATTGGGCGCGCAGGAGTTGAGGTAATCGTAAGCCATATCGTGCGGGGTGAGCTTGGTAGAGCGGTCGTGGTCGTCCCACTCCTGGTTGGCCATCAGTACCGGGGCAGCCAGCAAGCATACCACGCTGGCTATAATTGCGCCTGTTTTGGCATTGAGTTTCTTGCTCAGGAACTCGGCTATCATTAGCACGCCCAGGCCTATCCAAATGGCAAAAGCATAAAAGGAGCCTGCATAGGCGTAATCACGTTCGCGGGGCTGCAGCGGGTCCTGGTTAAGATAAAGCACAATGGCCAGGCCGGTAAAGAAGAATAATACTACCACCACGCCCGCATCGCGCTGGTTGCGTTTGAAGTGGTACACCATGCCCAGCAGGCCAATGATGAGCGGCAAAAAGTACAGGCGGTTGTATGCGTTGCTTTTGGTTACCGATGCAGGCAATTGCTTGCCGAAGTTGAGGCCGCTGAGCCAGCTGCCATCTATCGTGTTGTTTTGCCCATCGAGGTCGTTTGCGCGGCCAGCGAAGTTCCACAGGAAATAGCGGGTGTACATTTGGCTTACTTGCCAGCTAAGGAAAAAGCTGATGTTGGTACCCATGGTGGGGTGTTCCTGCGCGTCAAGGTGGGTCCATTCGCGGTAAAACTGTGGGTGGTTAGGCTTCTGGCTAAACATACGCGGGAACAGGGTGTTGCGGTCGTACTCCGTTACGATCTTGGTGCCGGCCTGTTCGTACTTGGTATCGCCGCGGCGGTAAAGTATAGCACCGGGCTTCTGGCTCACCATTTCCGAATCGAAGAACTCGCCGTACAACAATGGTGTGTCGCCGTATTGGTCGCGGTTAAGGTAGCTGTTCAGCGCGAAGGCATCTTCAGGGTCGCTGTTGTTAAGGTTGGTGCCGGCCTTAGCGCGGATAATGATCATTACGAATGAACTATAGCCGAACAGGATAAACACGGCGCATATCAAAACCCGGTTGAGGGCGGCAAGCTTTTGGCGTACATTCAGTGCATATTCCAAAACAGCCAGCACAATCGCAGAGCCTATAAAGCCCCATATTCCGGCACTCATGGTAAGCAATACCACAAATGCGCCCGCCGATATAAAAAGGAATGCGTTTGACGGTTTGATGGTATAATAGATACCTGCTGCCAGGGTAATAATTACGAGCAAGAAAAACACGATGGCTCCGCTGCCGAAACCCATACCAAGGGTGTTTACGAAAAGCAGATCGGAGAAGGCCGCTCCTTTTACCGTAAACTGTATAACGCCCCAAAGGATAACCGCTACGGTAACAACGCCTAAAAGGAACGTTAAGATGGTGCCTGCGGTGCTTACGTTTTTAGCACGTTTAAAGTAAATAATCAAAGCGATAGCCGGGATAACCAACAAGTTCAATAAGTGGATACCGATAGATAAGCCCATTACGTAAGCGATGAAAACAATCCATTTATCTGCCCGTGGCTCATCGGCGTGGGCCTCCCATTTCAATATGGCCCAGAAAACGATGGCCGTACAAAGAGAAGATTGCGCATATACTTCGGATTCTACTGCGGAGAACCAGAACGTATCCGAAAAAGCGTAGGCTAGTGCGCCAACCGTGCCCGAACCCATAATAAGGATAAGGTTGGTGTTGCTTATCTCTTCGCCGGCTTTTACCAGCATTTTTTTGGCAAGTGCGGTAATGGTCCAAAAAAGGAACAGGATAGTGGCCCCGCTGGCCAATGCCGACGACATATTGGTGAAATAGGCTACCTGGTTCCTATCGCCCAGAGAGAGCAGCGAAAAAACTTTGCCAATCATGGTAAACAGCGGCGCACCGGGCTGGTGGGCCACCTGCAGGCGGTAAATACAGGCAATGAATTCGCCGCAATCCCAGAAACTGGTAGAGGGCTCGAGCGTTAAAATGTAGGTGATGGATGCGATAAGGAAGGTTGCCCAGCCAAAAATGTTATTGTATTTATTATAGTTCATAGCGTGTTATGCTGTGTATGCAGGTTTTTAAAGAGTCGAAATTAGTAAAAGAATTATGCTTTCAAGCGAAAAAGCTGCCGATTAACACTTTTTAACGTATGGGCAGGTGTGCGTTAAACCGTTTCAAATACTTTTTTAACTTTTGCTTTTGAGTTCCAAAAAATCGTCCTATATTTGCATTCCTTTTCGGGGCGGATAACGCAACGCAGGAGATTGCCTGATAGTATAATGGTAGTACGACGGTTTTTGGTACCGTTTGTCTAGGTTCGAATCCTGGTCGGGCAACAATAAGAGTTCGGATTTCGGATTTTCAATTTCGGATTAACCGTATTGGAAATTAGAAATCCGAAGTTTTTTATACAGGTTGCTAAGTTTACCGGGTATAGATAAAGGAATAAAATCCGAAATCGAACATCCGACATCCAAAATCAAAAGATGCCTTTACAGTTTAATACCGTTAAGCTATTTGCAGGTTCCGGTTCGCTGGATCTGTCGAAACATATTGCTGCATCTTATGGCCAGGAACTTGGCGACGTAGTGCTTTCGCGTTTCAGCGATGGCGAGTTTCAACCGCATTTTAACGAGAGTATCCGTGGTTGCGATGTGTTTTTGATACAAAGCACCCACCAGCCTACCGATAACCTGATGGAACTGTTGATGATGATTGATGCCGCCCGCCGTGCATCTGCCCATTACATCATTGCGGTTATCCCTTACTTCGGTTTGGCCCGGCAGGATAGGAAAGATAAGCCACGTGTGGCCATCGGCTCAAAACTGGTTGCGAACTTATTAGTAGCAGCGGGCATCAACCGAATCATGACGATGGATTTGCACGCAGCGCAGATACAGGCATTTTTTGATGTACCTGTAGATCACCTGGATGCATCGATCATATTCGTGCCTTACATTAAAAGCCTTGGCTTAAAAGCACTGACTATTGCCTCGCCGGATATGGGCGGCAGTTACAGGGCACGCAGCTTTGCCAAGTTCTTTAACGCTGAAGTGGTAATTTGCGATAAACGCCGTAAACGCGCCAACGAAATTGAGAGCATGACCATTATTGGTGATGTGACCGATCAGGACATCGTGTTGATAGATGATATATGCGATACTGCAGGTACGCTTGCAAAAGCAGCCGGCCTTATTATGGAACGCGGTGCACGAAGCGTACGCGCGGTTTGTACACACCCGGTATTATCGGGCAAGGCGTACGAAACGATAGAAGCTTCGGCATTAACCGAGCTGATTGTGACCGATACCATACCGTTGAAACACAGCAGCCCTAAAATAAGGGTGCTTACCACTGCCGACCTGTTTGCGAAAGCGATAAGCAACGTAAATGAACACGGCTCGATAAGCCAGTTGTTTAAGGTAGATTAAAGTGGTTGATAGTTTATAGGTGATGGTTCATAGCCGGAGCCTTTGAACAATAAAGAGATTAAAAATTTTGTGGGGAAGTTAGATGCTATGAACTATCATCTATGAACCATGAACTAACAAATAAATAAATAAATAATGAAATCAATTGCTATTAGCGGTTCTCCAAGGGAGAACGTAGGGAAACGTGACGCAAAAGAGCTGCGCTACCAAGGTTTGGTGCCTGCAGTGCTTTACGGTGGTGCTACTCAGACCCACTTTTCTGTGTCCGCAGCTGATTTGAGAGCCGTAATTTACACTCCGGTTGTTCATTTCATCGACATTACTGTTGCTGGTGTTACATCACAAGCTATTATTAAGGATACACAGTTCCACCCGTTAACGGAACAGCTTATCCACATCGACTTCTTGTTGTTAGACGAGAAAAAACCCGTAACTATCGAGATCCCTGTGAAATTAACAGGTACTTCTCCGGGCGTAAAGGTGGGTGGTAAACTGGTACAGAAACTGCGCAAACTGCGTGTTAAAGCTTTGCCTAAAGACCACTTAGATAACATCGAAGTGAGCATCAGCGCGCTTGAAGTTGGTAAATCGGTAAAAGTTAGCGAAATCTCTTTGCCAAACTTAACCATCACCAACGCACAGGAAGATACCATCGTATCGGTAACTACCTCACGTGCATTGCGCCAGGCAGAACAAGAAGCTGCTTCAGGTAAAAAGTAAGCCCCCTAACCCCCTGAAGGGGGAACAATGGGTAATGTTAATAGCGATGGGTTTTAAACCCATCGCTATTTTTGTATAATTGCGTTTTAAAAAGTACCCCCTTCAGGGGGCGGAGGGGGCATGAAATATCTAATAGTAGGTTTAGGGAACATCGGGCCGGAGTATGCTGATACCAGGCATAACATCGGTTTTATGGTGCTTGATGAGCTGGTGAAGCAGGAGAAGGAAAAGTTTTACAGTATGCGCCATGCTTATTATGCCGAGGTGCCTTATAAAGGCCGCATGCTGCACCTCATTAAACCTACTACCTACATGAACCTTAGCGGCAAGGCCCTTAACCATTGGATGAAAGAGCTGAAGATACCCGTAGAGAATGTACTGGTGATAGTGGATGACATTGCCCTGCCGCTTGGTACCCTGCGCCTTAAACCGAAAGGTAGTGCGGCCGGGCACAACGGGCTAAAGCACATAGAAGCTACCTTAGGCAATAACGAATACGCCCGCCTGCGTTTCGGCGTTGGCGATAATTACCCCAAAGGCCGCCAGGTTGATTACGTACTAAGCGGTTTCGATAAAGAGGAACTGCCGGAACTACCAGCGCTTATCGACCGCTCTATCGAGATGGTGAAAAGCTTCTGCACTATCGGCACAGAGCTGACGATGACGAAGTTTAATAAGTAAACCGTTGCGAAGGTTTATAATGTGAGCTTAATAGATTCTCCCTCAACAAACCTGCCTTTTGAAATCATTACAGGGATTTTTTGCTCTTGCGACAGGCCGATTGTTTCGCCGCTTTTTAATGTAACGTCGCTTGTAATGATGTAAGCGCAAATGTTCAATAGAAACTCGTACAAGTCTTCTAAACTAAGTTTTGAATTGACGATTTCTATCTCCTGCTTATTAAACTCTTTAAGGCCGTAAGTGTAGGCACAGTTACCGGTTTCCAGTTTCCTTAACCCAATATATACCCATAACGAAACCGGGAAATCTCCGTTTTCAAGTATATCCATACTGTCTATGTACTGTTTTTTAGGGATGAGCAACGATTCGCTTCCGAGGTAAACGCCTATAGCTTCGGACGTTTTAAAAATAGAATAAAAAACCCTGCTTAAAATTCCACACCTTTCCCGTCTGTTTTTTTGCCCCGCCATGAGCGTTGCTAAAGCATGCCCGGTATGATGTTTTAGGTCTTCTAAGGCGCTTGGCCAATTATATGCATACTGCGCTGTTCCTTCTATATCGGCCCAGGGAATTTGCACCTGCATTTCGGCAAGTGCAACGGTTTCCCCATCTACACTAAATGTAGCAACTTCGTTATTGCCTTCTTTATCCAGAGGTTTTACACCCCAGTGCGATTCGAAATGTGCTATGATCTTATCAACATCAAAGCTATCGCCGTTATTGAAAATAGGCATCGCCAGCAAAATTTTACTTTCCTGGCTTTTTGGTTCTTGTGTTTTCTTAAAAAAATCGAATAGGCCCATGTTCTCTTATGGTTGTTTATGGCCGAAAGATACTATAATGTTGTTTTACGTCGACGATTTTTTTGAACCGGCAATAGGCGTATTCCTACGGCGCAATTCTTTTCCCGGGATGTTGCTACAAAACGCTTGCTCCTACGAGGTATTATAGAAATCTTATTCGTAATACTTTTGTTACCTAATTCTTTAGTTAAAAAAGCCTTTTCCTCTGTAACGGAAGCGTATTTTTGTGCGTCTTTTCAACAACTATTACACTATTACATGAGAAAACTTTTACTGGCAGCGTTCGGCTGTTTCTTAAGCCTGATATCTTTCGCGCAAAGCAATCAACCCACTATCAGTATTAAAGGCATCGTAATAGATTCTGCCGCAAACAAGCCGCTTAGCTACGTTACCGTTGCCATTAGCGATATTGCTACCAATGCTCCCGTAAAAAGCGCCCTCAGTAAAGATGATGGCTCCTTTGAGTTTACCGGCCTCGCCGCTAAGTCCTACAGATTGTCGTTGATTTCGGTGGGATATAAAACAAAGACCATAGAACTTAAAGGTGCAACAATTGATTTGGGCAGACTGCTGGTTTCTCCATCAAGCAGCCAGCTGAACGAAGTAACCGTAACGGCGGCCAAACCTTTGATGAAGCAGGAGGTCGACCGCCTGAGCTACGATGTACTCGCCGACCCGGAAAGCAAAACCCTCACCGCGCTTGATATGATACGCAAAGTACCTCTACTATCGGTAGATGCCAATGATGCCATCAAGCTGCGCGGCAGCGGTAATTACAAGATCTTGCTGAACGGCAAGGAGTCGGCCATTATGGCGCGTAACCCATCTGATATACTAAAAGCCATGCCGGGTGCCAACATCGTGAAGATAGAGGTTATTACCACCCCGCCCGCCAAGTACGATGCCGAGGGCCTTGCGGGTATCATCAACATTATCACCAAGAAAAATGCCGACCAGGGTTACAATGTGGGGATAAACTCCAACTATAATACGGCTTATGGCATACGCGGCAATCTTAATTTTACGGTAAAGCAGGGCAAATTCGGCCTGAGTGGTTATGGTGGTACCGGCAAACGCCCCCAACGCAGCACAGCTTACTTCAACCAAACCGACTTTTTGCAGCAGCCATCATCTATCATACAAAACGGAAGCCGCTTCAATGGTGGTACAAATAATTATGTAAGTACCGAATTGAGCTTCGAGGCGGACAGCCTTAACCTACTCACAGGCTCTTTCAACTACTATCGCAACGCCAATACCACCGGCAGCAACCAGGTTACCCAACAAACCGATAACGGCACCGAAACCGATTTCACCACCATCAACATGGGCAACGGCAAATTCGAGGGCAAAGATTTTGGCCTGAATTATCAATTGGGTTTTAAGGGGAACAAAGAAAGATTGCTGACAGCTTCGTACAAATTCAGCGATAACCGCAACAGCACCCTCAACACCGTAAGCCCCGGTAACACCAGCGATTACCGGCAGTTCAACAGCTCGGGTGCCAAAGAGCACACTACCCAGCTCGACTATATACAGCCATTCAAAGTGGTTACCCTGGAAGCCGGTGGTAAGCTGATCGATCGTAACAACTTCAGCGATTTCCACACCGATGTGTATGATGCCGCCACCCAGCAATACCTGCCCGATGCCGCGCAGGATAATGTTTTTGATTATCGCCAGGATGTGTACAGCTTGTACAACTCCTACCTGTTAAAGTTTACCAAGTTTACCGTTAAAGGCGGCGTGCGCTATGAGCGGACCAATATAGATGCCAACTTCTCATCAACCGGTACCAGCCTCGATCAAAACTTTACCAACGTGGTGCCCTCGTTATCTATACAGCGTAGCCTCAAAAATAGCAGCATTACTTTTGGTTTTACCCAGCGCATACAGCGCCCGGGCATTTTTCAGCTGAATCCTTTTGTAGATAGGAGCAACCCTAACTACATCACCACCGGTAACCCGGCGCTTGTTCCCGCTGTAAACAACAACTTCGAGCTGAGCTACGGCAACTTCGCCAAGGGCTCGGTCAATATCAGTACCAGCTATTCCTTCGCCAATAATACCATACAGCAACTGGCCAGCGTAAACGGAACGGTTACCACTACCACCTACGCCAACGTGGGTAAAAACAAGCAGTTGGGGCTGGATCTGAACATGAACTACCCCATTACCAAAAAACTGAATGTGAATATAAATGCCGAACTACTGCGCATTTGGCTGGAAGGGTTTTACAGCAACCAGTTGTTCAAGAACCGCGGCTATCAGGGCCATGTGTTTACCAACAGCAGTTATAAATTCGATAATGGGTACCGCATTGGCCTCAATATAGGTTTCGATAGCCGTTACGTATTGCTGCAGGGTACAGATAACTATTACCTGGGCTATGGCGCCAATGCGTCTAAGGAACTGTTCAACAAAAAGGCAAGCATATTTGTGTACACCAACGGGCCGTTCAAGCAATTCATCAAGCTCGATTTCTCTACCCGCACACAGGATTTTATCAATACCTCCTATAATTACCAGCTATTCCGCACCTTCGGTATAGGCTTCAACTATAAATTCGGCAAGCTGAACAGCAGCCTTAAAAAGAACCAGCGCGGCATCAATAATGATGATACCAGTGGGGGAGGAAGGAATTAGACGGCCCAACAGAGGTTTTAGCAGCGGGTTTACTACTATGTGTTCGAAATATGGCTGTCATGGCTGCGTCGCGAGTCGACTCACCCCCCGCCCCCTCTCTGCTGCGCAAAGAAGGGGAGACATTGAGATGATATTTTTTGTTTTCTTTCCTCACCCTCTTTGCGGAGCAGAGAGGGTCGACGCACGATAGTGCCGTCGGGGTGAGTCAAATATGCGAGCGACAAGTTAACGGCTATGTTCCAAAGGGGGGGGGACCGCACGTTCCCGCGCATTTCAATCGATATGGCTTTTCAAGTTCATTGCCAAAAGCTTAAAAAACAAAACCCCGATTGATTTTACTCAACCGGGGTTTTTATTTGGATATTTATCCGAGGTGAATTACTTCACTTCTTCAAAATCAACATCAGTTACGTTGTCGGCATTTTCAGCTTGTGGCTGGCCGGCATCGCCTTGTGGCTGTTGGCCACCATCGGCAGATGCTTTGTACATGTCCTCAGAAGCCGCTGTCCATGCTGCGTTCAGTTCTTCCTGTGCAGGTTCGATAGCTGCAAGGTCTTTTGCTGAGTAAGCCGCTTTCAGTTTCTCTAAGCCGGCTTCGATAGCGCTTTTTTTATCGGCAGGTATCTTATCGCCGTACTCTTTCAGTTGTTTTTCTGTAGAGAAGATCAACGCATCGGCACTGTTCAGTTTTTCAACTTCTTCTTTTGCCTTTTTGTCAGAATCTGCATTTGCTTCTGCTTCATCCTTCATCTTTTTGATCTCTGCATCAGTTAAACCCGAAGAAGCTTCGATACGGATTTTTTGCTCTTTGCCGGTTGCTTTATCTTTTGCAGATACATGCAATATACCGTTAGCATCAATATCAAAGGTAACTTCTACCTGTGGTACGCCGCGAGGTGCAGGTGGCAAACCATCCAGGTGGAAACGGCCGATGGTACGGTTACCCTGTGCCATTGGGCGCTCGCCCTGTAATATGTGGATCTCAACAGATGGCTGGTTATCGCTTGCTGTAGAGAAGGTTTCTGATTTTTTGGTTGGGATAGTTGTGTTCGATTCGATGAGTTTGGTCATTACACCGCCCATGGTTTCGATACCCAATGATAATGGGGTAACATCTAACAACAACACATCTTTTACTTCGCCGGTTAATACACCACCTTGTATAGCAGCACCGATGGCAACAACTTCATCAGGGTTAACACCTTTTGAAGGCGCTTTACCAAAGAATTTTTGCACGGCATCCTGTATAGCAGGGATACGTGTAGAACCACCCACCAAAATAACTTCGTCGATATCTGAAGTGCTGTAACCTGCGTTTTTCAAAGCAGTACGGCAAGGATCGATAGTACGTTTGATCAGGCTATCGGCCAATTGCTCAAATTTTGCACGGGTTAAAGTTTTAACCAAGTGTTTAGGGCCTTCGGCACCTGCGGTGATGTATGGCAGGTTGATTTCTGTTTGGGTTGAGCTTGATAACTCGATTTTTGCTTTCTCAGCAGATTCTTTTAAGCGTTGCAGAGCCATTGGGTCTTTACGCAGGTCTACACCTTCGTCGCTTTTGAATTCGTCTGCCATCCAGTCGATAATTACCTGGTCAAAGTCATCACCACCTAAGTGCGTATCACCATCGGTAGATTTTACTTCGAACACGCCATCACCCAATTCCAGGATAGAAACGTCATGTGTACCACCACCGCAATCAAATACGGCAATTTTCATATCCTTGTGTGCTTTATCCAAACCGTAGGCAAGGGCAGCAGCAGTAGGCTCGTTAATGATACGGCGAACTTTTAAACCTGCAATTTCACCGGCTTCTTTAGTTGCCTGGCGCTGTGCATCGTTAAAATAAGCCGGTACAGTGATAACCGCTTCAGTAACTTCGTGGCCTAAGAAATCTTCAGCAGTTTTCTTCATTTTCTGAAGGATCATGGCAGAGATCTCTTGTGGCGTATATTTACGGTCGCCAATTTCTACGCGTGGGGTGTTGTTGTCACCTTTAACCACTTTGTATGGCATACGATCAGCTTCTTTGGTAACCTCGTTAAACTGGTTGCCCATGAAGCGTTTGATAGAAGAAATAGTTTTTGTTGGGTTGGTGATAGCCTGGCGTTTTGCCGGATCGCCAACTTTACGTTCGCCATCGTTCACAAAAGCTACTACTGACGGCGTAGTACGTTTACCCTCGCTATTGGCTATAACAACAGGCTCGTTGCCTTCCATTACAGCAACGCAGGAGTTTGTTGTTCCTAAGTCGATTCCAATTATTTTAGACATATTGATTGATTTTTTTCTTTATTAAGTATTGCTTACCAACGCTATTTAACAAGGGTTGTGCCAATACTTAAATGGCAGAGAAAATTGTATGTAATTGGCAGAATACTTACACAGCGGCAGGATGGATTACTTTGTGGTGACAGGTTGGCAGAAAGTAGATGTGCAGATGTGCGGATTTCAGATGTGCAGATGAACGCCTGGGTAGCTTAGTATAGCACGCAGAGACGCTAAGTCGCAAAGCCAAGTTTTATTAGTTTGCGTCTTGGCGCCTTTGCGAGAAAGAAAACTAGTGGTAGATCCACCTGCGTATGATTATATCATTATTCCCTATATTGGGGAATGAAAAATGCACTGGTTTTACTGATGTTGATGGTTGGGCTTAACGCATCCGCCCAACCACCAGGCAGAGCAGAAACAACTTCGCTTTTGAACTGGCTCATCAAAGCCCACCATATCCACTATCTGCAACCGAAGACCAACGACGGTGTATTTTACGGCAACAGGTATCTAACGATGAAGTCCGTATTAAAACCGGATAACCAGATAGATACCAGCCGGTCCTTAAGCAATTACCTTACGGACGAAGAAATTGCGGGCTGCAAAAAGGCTCAACCGGCTATGCTTACCAACTGGCGCATTTGGTACAAGCAACTGCCGGTGGTTTTCACGGCCGGCATCAAATCGGAGTTGAAACTGCTCGATAAGCAAAAAACGATATACACCTTTTCGAACCCTTTCTGGTTAAATGAAAAGGCCACCCGCGTTTTGATAGGCGAATATTTTAGTTGTGGTATTGCCTGCGGCCGAGGCGATATGCTGCTATGCGAACTTAAGGATGGTAAATGGCAGCTCATCGCGAGGGCCATTATCACCAATGATTAATTCGATTTGAAAGTTTGAGGATGAGATAATTTGAAAATGCAGAAGCTTATTTTCAAATCTTCAAATTATCTCATCATCAAATTAATTAATTATTCACTGGCGTTACCCTTTCCATTTCAATCTTCAATGTCTTACCACCTATTTTTCCAACGAGTGTTTTCATTTCGCCGGTGCCGGGCGTGATAGTGGCGGTAAGCGAATCTTTCATCGTCTCGGGGTATTGGAATTTTACGGTAATTTGTTTGGTTTGCGGGTTGTAATTGTATCTGCCAATTACCTTGTTACGGTAATCGGGGTAGCCTAAAACAAGGTCGTAATGGTCGATAAATACATGGGTGAGCACGCTATCGCGGCAGGATGCCTTGCTTTGGTCGATGTTGTTGATGAAGGCACGCTTCACTTCATATTTACCCATTATTTCGGTGTAATTGCTTGGGTATTCGTGCATAGCAAGGGCAATTGCCGGGATAATGATTACCGATGCTTTTACGGCATAGCCAAATCCTTTGTTTCGGAAGTTATACAACGGAGAGCTGCCTTTGGCGATAAGGAAAAACTCCACCAAACGGCGGTACTCCAACAGGATGAGGTATATTATGGCGAGTACTTCCAGTACCACATATACCTGCACCAGCAGGTTCAGGTAATAAAAATCCAGCAGCATAATATTCAGCAGCATGGGGAGTAGTACAAAAGCGCCCACCAACCGGGTTTTGCGGAATAGCAAAAGCACGCCACCAAGGATCTCGATGCAGGCGATAATATCCACCATAGAATGATAGCGCCCCATAAAGGCCCACATCAGCATTTCATTAGGGATGGCGGTAAAAGGGTCGTCCAGCATACCGAGTGGCACATAGAATTGCAGGTGGCAAAGCTTCTGTCCGCCAAACATCACCATATCGAGCGCGAGGGTGTAGCGCACGGCATTTTGCCAAAAGGCGGTGTAATTGGTTACATCGATAGTGCCTTTTGTGGCTTTGCTTTTCCAAACAAATATCAGCGTTAAAACGGTGAACAGGTAACCGAGCGCTACGCCATATAGTAGCAGCGGCGATATATTCTCGCCTACAGCAACACGTACGGCGCGGGTAAAAACAATAGCGCCCAATACGGCGGCAATAAAAGCGGCAAGGGCAAGTGGGGAGAAAGGTTTACGTTCCATAATACATTGTGTTATTTGTTGCACAATGTTAGGCGAATGGGTAATGCCTGTCGTTCGGGATTATCCAATGGGGCGTGTTTGTTGGGATATTTTTCAAGTCAAGCGAGGAGGGGCTTGTGCGATTCCCCTCTTGAGAGGGGTGGAGGGGTGTGTTAGTCAGTATTGTGGTGAAACCCACCCCTGCCACCGCACAATCCGGCGCGCCCCCTCCCTGGAGGGGAACCGGAAATATCCCGCTTTTCAGGATTGCAAAGAAGCCGTCGCCGCCTTATGCTGATTTATAAACCCACTCGGCGACATCCCCATCTGCGCTTTAAACACGGTATTAAATGTGGTTTTAGAACTAAAGCCCGCGCTGTAGGCAATACCCAGCATATTGAGGTGCTTATATTTATCCGACAGCATAATCTGCTTAGCCTCCTCCACCCGGTAAGCATTTACGAATTGGAAAAAGTTGAGCCCTATCTTCTCATTCAGCAGAAAAGAAAGGTCGTGTACCGATGCACCGATGGAATCGGCAAGTTGAGGCAGATTGAGTTCGTTATCCAGGTAGAGCTTTTCGGCAGCCATCAGGGTTTCGAGTTTGATGCGCATTTGTTTGGCCTGCTCTTCGGTGAGGCGTTGTTTGATGGGTTTTAGCTGTGCATCAATTTCCACGATAACCTCGTTGAGGGCCGTCAGTTCTGCCACTTCGAAGGGGAACACCTCTTTTTGTGCCAGCGAATAATAAAATATGGCGAGGCCGCCAAGGAGGTAGCCAGCAGCAATAACAACCGGTGATATCTGTATCCCGAAGAAAATGGATGTGAAAAACAATACGAGCATACCGCCGACGCTCAGCAGCAGGTATTTTAACCAGATGAGGTTTACAGGCACCGTATCGGAAGCGATTAGCAATAAGTGCTTCTGGTGCCTGCGCAAAGTGTTAAACGCCAGTGCCCAGTATGCCAGCAATTGCACATTGATAGACCATCGCACCAAAAAGCCTATTACGAAACTCACCTTTGGCGGTAAACTGAAATGCACCAACTGGTAACCGGGAAAATAGAGCGTCGGCACCATATATAAAAAGAAGATGGCGAAAGGTATAAAATGTAGGTAATCCTTTGCTTTAAACCTGCTGCCCGGCGTGGTGAATTGCACAATACTTAGGTACAAGGCGGGTGCCAACGCAAAGCGGGATAGTTCGTTAAAGCCGATGATGCGTGGGTATGTAGCATCCAACCTGGCATCGTAAAGCACCACATTACAAATCATGCAGCCTACCGCAGCAAAAAACAGCCCCAGCCAACGGTTGGCCACCACGTTTACCTTATGCGGATTGAACCAGGCCACAAAAGCCATCAAAAAAAAGCAATTGCAGGTGATGATGTTTAAGATAAGCTCAGTACTCATGCCTTAAAATTAGGATTTCAATTTGAAAATAAGATAATTTGAAAATTACAAAACACTATATTTGAATAACAAAAATTACCGCCGCTGTTACTTAACGCACCAAACAGGCTAATTACACTGCCTGGAATTGTATAACATTCAGCCATTCTAAAGGCTGCTTTTAACCACCAATTGCCGGTGGACTGAATTTCTTTTGTTATATAATTTAAACCAAAACAATGTTTTTTATCGAATCCGAACGGTTAAAATTAATACCGTTAACACACACGCAGCTTTTGTTATTACAAGAAAGCCGCGAAAAAATGGAACTATCTATGGGCCTTAATCCATCAAATATGCTTGTAGACCAGATTTGGCAAGACGAACTTGCCGACGCCATCGAGAACTGGTGCATCCCCAAAACACTTGCTAATCCTGATAAATGGATATGGTACAGCATTTGGGAGGCGGTGCGTAAAGACACCAATACCAGCATCGGCGGCTTCGGCCTGGGTTGGCCCGATGAAAAAGGCGAATCTATCACCGGCTACTCAATCGACCGTAATGAGCAAGGCAAAGGCTACGGCACCGAGGGCTTAAAACGCATCTGCGAGTGGGGCTTTGAAAACCCGGACGTAAAAGTGATATGGGCCAGCACAGACGATTGGAACGCGCCCTCTAAACGGATACTGGCAAAAGCCGGATTTGTTGAAAACGGCGTAAGGGACAACCGGCCGGCATTTTATCTGCGGAGACCTTAGTTGAGTACTTAAGCATCCTGCCTGCAAAGCGGGGTGCTTATTTACTACATGAAGCTGGCTTGCCGGACGAAAAGTCTATCTACAGTTGGGCGTTTCTTTCCACTTGTCGAGGTAAGCTTTTATCAGGCTTTCGGCCTTCTTTAATTCACCGGGCGATAAATAACTTTTTATTAAAACCCGGGCGGTGGTGGCTTGTTGCCGAGGGTCATATTCTGCCGCGAGCATTGCCCATAAGTAAGCGTTCACATTCGCCTGATCCGCGTTTGATCCAAAATAATTTACAGCTAATGGCCCCATCGCGTTAGGTTGTTTCTGCTCGGCAGCCAACTTAAGCCAATGGCGCGCTGTGGAATCGTGCGAATCCGCACCGTTATACATTAATGAAAATCCGACGGCAAACTGCGCAAGGCAGTTGCCATTTTCGGCGTAGGGTTTTAATTTAACAAGGGCTTCGTTAAAATTTTTAGCGTCAAAGGCCATCAGCCCTTTATCAAAATTGCTGTCTTGCCCAAAGCTTTTAAAACATGTTACGAGTACCAGTACAAGAAGAGCCAACTTTTTACTTAACATATTCTACAGGTTCTATCCAGTTACCATCATCCTTAATGATACCGACCAATTCATCAAGCGCATTGGCCGAACTGATATTTTTCTTTACCGCCTCTTTACCGCGGTAGAGCGTTACCTTATCCGTGCCGGAGCCTACGTAACCGTAATCTGCATCGGCCATTTCGCCGGGGCCGTTTACAATGCAACCCATGATGCCGATTTTTAACCCCTTGAGGTGGCTGGTGCGGCTGCGGATCATCTGGGTAGTCACCATCAAATCAAACAAGGTGCGCCCGCAGCTTGGGCAACTAATGTATTCTGTTTTAGATATGCGCGAACGGGTGGCCTGCAATATCCCAAAAGCTGTGGAAGTAATCACCGAGGTTTCTACCTGCGGTGCATCTATCCAAATCCCATCGCCAAAACCATCTACCAATAAAGCGCCCAGGTCGGTGGCAGCGTAAAGCTGTAATAGCGTAGTAGCCCCCTCTAAATCTCCCCCGGTAGGGGAGACTTCAATTGCTCCTAAAGCCCTCCCTTCCGGGGAGGGTTGGGTGGGGCTGGTGTAGCTTCTCTTCACAATCACCGGCACATCCAGCCCAAACTCCTCTAATTTGAGGAAGAAAGCGCGCTGGTCGGCCATGCCGTGGAGTTCATTTGTTTCCAAAACGAAGACCAGGCTTTTATCCATCGGCAGTAAGCCAAAAGCTTCCGAATCTAAATCGGCATGGGTAATTCTTACCAGATTTAAAGCAGAGGTGCGATTGGCATCATTGGCAATAAACTCCTGTAAAGTAAATAACGGGTGGCAAAGCGTTCTGTCGGCTAGTTTTTGCCAGGTAGCGTAATTGTAAAGCTGTTTTAAGTTACCGGGCAAGCTAAACGATGGCAAACTATCGCCCAGGTAAACAAAATCTACCGATTGCTCGGCCATGTTGTATTTATCCAGCAGGGGCGAATACAGGTAACCAGCAGCATTCATTACGGCAGGGTCCTTCAGGTTGGCTTGTGAAATATCAACCACCACCCTCGGCACCATATGCCCGCCTATAAAGGCATTAGCTTCGTAAGTATCGCGTTTTTTGTATTCGTAGGGGGAGTGAGCCCCCTCTAAATCTCCCCCGATAGGGGAGACTTTTTGATTTTCTGAAGCCCTCCCTTCCGGGGAGGGTTGGGTGGGGCTTGCCCGCTCAACATAACGTTTCACCAACGCAATCGCCACGGGTGCTTCTGCTTCGGGTTCTTCGGTAAGGGATACCCGGACGGTATCGCCAAGGCCATCTTCCAATAAGGTACCAATGCCTACGGCAGATTTGATGCGGCCGTCTTCTCCGTCGCCGGCCTCGGTTACGCCCAGGTGCAACGGGTAATTCATGCCTTCGGCCACCATGGTTTGCACCAGCAGGCGGTAGGCTTGTACCATTACCTGCGGGTTGCTGCTCTTCATAGATACCACCAGGCTATAATAACCCAACGTTTCACACATGCGGATGAACTCCATTGCGCTTTCTACCATGCCCTGCGGGGTATCGCCGTAGCGGCTCATGATACGGTCGCTCAGCGAGCCGTGATTGGTGCCGATGCGCATGGCGGTGCCGTATTCTTTACAGATTTTTACCAGCGGCGTAAACTTTTGGAAGATTCGTTCCAGTTCACCACGGTATTGGGCATCGGTATAATCCAGCTGGTCGAATTTTTTTTTATCGGCGTAATTGCCGGGGTTTACGCGCACTTTCTCTACTATACGGGCGGCTACTTCGGCAGCGTTTGGCGTAAAATGTATATCGGCAACCAACGGCACGGTGTAGCCGCGCTGGCGCAATTGCTTTTTTATCTCGGCGAGGTTGTTGGCCTCTTTAATGCTGGGCGCGGTGATGCGCACGTATTCGCAGCCGGCATCAACCATGCGGATGGTTTGCTCTACGGTACCAATGGTATCCATGGTATCGGTAGTGGTCATGCTTTGGATGCGGATAGGGTTGCTGCCGCCCATCGGCACATCGCCAATAAACACCTCGCGGGTAACGAAACGGGAGTACTCGGATAACGAATTACAGTAACGGCCTTGCAGCATTTTTACGGCATCAGCATTCATTTGCAGGGTGGTATTAATAAGCTGCAAATTTAAGGATAAAGTTGGAAGTAGTTAGAAAGGTTGAGAATAGTTAGAAAAGTTAAAAAGGTTAGAAAAGTTGGAGAGGTTGGGAGGTGCAAATATCCGTGACGCTCGTGAGCCATCGCAGCCCGGATATATTAATATCTCAGCGGCACGTAAAATCTCCTGCAAAACCTCCATTGAACGAAACGTTTTACCTGCTCATCCGTTATCATTGCAAAACAGATAAGGCCATGGCAAATTTCAAAGACATCATCGCATCAGAAATACCCGTTTTGATTGATTTTAGCGCCGAGTGGTGCGGCCCCTGTAAAATGATGCCACCTATATTGAAACAGGTAAAAGATGCGCTGGGCGATAAAGTGACCATCCTGAAAATAGATATCGACAAAAACCCTTCGGCCGCCAGCGTCTACCATGTGCAAAGCGTACCCACGCTAATGGTTTTCCAAAACGGCGAAAGCAAATGGCGCCAAAGCGGTGTAATACCGGCAAGCCAACTGCAACAGGTGATACAGCAGTTTATTAAATAGATTTGAGATATGAGACATGAGATTTGAGAAAAAAGCAGACGCATCATTTTAAAATTCTGAGAATTCTTAAATTCTGATTCAGACAATCCTGTTAATCTTTCAATCCCTTAATCGTGTCCTGTTTACAAATAACTCAGCCACCACCGGCTGTGCGTTTTCTTGTATTGGCTGTACCATCTGCACGGGAAATACAGCGTTAAAATAACAAGCAGCCATATGATATATGCTCCGCCCAAACTGTAACCAAAGCCGGGCGGCGCAAAAAGAAAGGGGATGTTTGGCGTAATAATTTGCGATGTTTTAAAACCCTGTGCAAAAAACAGGATAACCGTTAGCAGCCTGATTAGGTAAAAATGCAGCATGTAATAAAAGAAAGGCACGTTGCCGTAGGTGGTAAAAAACGCGGCTACTTTGCCTTTACCCCTTTCGGTAAGGGCGAGCACCAGCAGGGAAACCGATAACGTCATGCACGTGTACATCAACGATGGCGGATACTTGCTTACGTTTAAAAACGACAGGAAGGTGTAGGTGCTGTTTTTTTGCAGGGCCCAGGGAGCAGGGTCGCCGTAGATATTGGTATAGCGCAATACTACGAATAGCACAAATGCCGTGGCAGAAGCCGCTAATAATAATCGCTTGCGTTTGGCAGCATCGAAGGTGGCGTTATAAAGCGGCCCGAAAAGATACCCCATCAGCATTACGCCCGTCCATGGTAGTATGGCGTACAATACAAAAACAAAGTGGCTTGCATCAAGCGGCAGTACAGTGCCCCTGGCGGTAAGGAAAACCATTAACAATACCGATGATGCGCCTGTTTGGGGCAGCACCATGCTGTCGAGTATATTATGCCCGAAGAATAGCAGAACGGCTAGGCTAATCGTAATCCATTTCGGCAGCCATATCAGCAATCCCAGGAATATCATACTAAGCCCTATCACCCATATCACCTGCAATACAAGCACGTTATAAAGCGGGTTCAATGTAAGTGCCAGCGTTATCAGTAATAGTTCTACTACAATAAGCCATAATCCTCTTTTCATCAAAAAACCGCTAAACTGCTTTTTTGAACGGCGCGTACCGGCCAGGTAAGCCGATATGCCACTGAGGAACACAAATGTTGGCGCGCAAAAATGCGTTATCCACCGGGTAAAAAACAGGGCCGGGGTTGTGGTAGCCATGTTGGTAGGGTCGCTGGTGAGTGCGCCAACCTGAAAGTAGTCGCGCACATGGTCAAGCGCCATAATCAGCATAATTGCTCCGCGAAGGATGTCGATAGATTGTATCCTTATCTTTTGGGGAGCGGCAACGGTTGTCATTGTATATAAAGGTTTTGAGCCTTGAAGATACGATTATTCCTTTCGGAATTGCAAATAAGCCGCCCAGCGAAGTTATTGTTTCTCTGCCACCGGCGCCTCGTCTTTTTTTGCCGGTTTGCGCAGATACAGCCACGATAGCAGGTAGAGGCATAGCAGGCCGAGGAGGAAACCACCGGTTACATCGGTAAACCAATGCGCCCCCAGGTAAATGCGCGAGAAGGGGATAATAAATATCATAAAGAGGCTTATTAGTGCTACCATTACCCTTGCCCATTTGGCAATGCCTTCTAACTGGTACATCAGCACCACCACGAAGCCGAAGAATACCACATAGAAGAGTACATGCCCGCTGGGGAAACTCTGCTGGGTGGTTTTAAGCACCACCCGCACCAGGTCGTCGGTAGGGCGGGGGCGGTTTACCAATACTTTTACAATGGTGCTTACCAGGCCGGCTACCATGGTAAACAATATATATACAGCGGCCTTTTTATACTTAAAAATAAAAAGCAGCAGGCTGGTACAAACAATCATAATGGGTGCCTCGGGCATAAAGCCAGGGCAGCTGATGAGGTACATAGCCGTGTCCAGAAATTTATTCTGATGCTCCTGTATCTCTTCCGAGAATTCGATATCGATGAACGATGTTGGGTGCAGCATCACCAAAATGGTAAGCACGATAAAGCCGATGCTGATGATAGCCAATACTAAAAACAATATGTGTCGCCTGCGTTTGTTCATTTATAATTCTCCGTAGCTTATATTATTTAACCTGATATGTAGCACCGGGTTTTAATTTTGGGGTTATTTATTCAATAATAGCGTATAAATTAGCAGCAAACAAAACCTTTTTTGTGCAGCAATTGGCGGAGGGCATATTTCATGTGAGTGAAGAGGCAGGCATCAAGCTTTTCGTGCCAAGACCCTCACCATCTTATTTCGAGGCCATTGCAGGCGATGTGGTATTTGCCATTAGCGGCAAGTTGCTGCACAATTATCTGCTGCCGCGCAATTGCCCGCGGGTTACCTTTTATGCAGGCGATGATACCAGCCGGGCCGATAGGGATAGTTTCATGGGTACATCGGCTGCCAACCATATTATAATAGTAGAGAGCGGATGGTATAAGCAAATATGCGATACTGTTTTAACTTGCTATGAATTTGCGCCGGATAATTTCACCTTGCTTGATGCATGCGCCGGTTATCACATATCTTATGAGCCCGAAAAGCCCGTTGCCGAACATAGGGTTGCCAATATAATAGAAGAACTGCTGAAGCGCAATGTGGAGCTGAGGTTTACCCCGTCTCTTATTGATGTGGCGGCGGCAGTAAGTAAATCTACCTTGAATTTCTCGCTCATCAGGATGCGAAACGCAAAAGGCATATAACCTGTTTGCAGAATTTACGTTGCCAGGGGAGCGCGAAACTTGCTAAATTCGATAAACAAGCATGCTCCTGATGGTATCCCCGGGAACAGCCGGGCATAAAACTTAACGTTTTGACAGTGATAAAGATACCCCTGCGCATCTGTACACAAGGCGGGAAGGCCCGTTTTCCGCACAAAATCAGCCGAATTATGCTGCTTTAGCACCCCTTGATTTTTTTTGAAAAATAATTTTGCACGGCTTTAAATTTTTGTAGATTTGCAATCCGTTTCAGAGAGGTCATTAACATGCTCCTCGCCGCAAGCGGAAAGGTTCTTTAAAATAAAAAAAATAGCGCAATATTAATTGCCGCCGATTTTGGGAAAGCTAAATGTGAGTACTGCAAATTGGTAACAATTAAGCCTCCTTAGCTCAGCTGGTAGAGCGACTGACTTGTAATCAGTAGGTCATTGGTTCGATCCCGATAGGAGGCTCTGTTATTTCGGAGATGTGATGCTTAGCTTCCAATTGAGCATGGCAGATCCGAAATCAACAACGGGGGGATACCAGAGCGGTCAAATGGGGCGGACTGTAAATCCGCTGCTTCGGCTACGAAGGTTCGAATCCTTCTCCCCCCACTTTAAATGCCTAAAGTGCTAAATTCTAAATTCTAAAATTTGTTTTAGGGTTTAGAGTTTAGCTTTTAGATTTTGAAAAATTGCGGAAGTAGCTCAGTTGGTAGAGCGATAGCCTTCCAAGCTATAGGTCGCGAGTTCGAACCTCGTCTTCCGCTCGGTTGGTTCATTAGTGGGTTGGTTCATTTGTTCATTAGTGACAGCCGGAAAAGACCAATGAACTACTGAACAATTGAACCAATGAACAAAAAAGCCGACGTAGCTCAGGGGTAGAGCACTTCCTTGGTAAGGAAGAGGTCATGGGTTCAAATCCCATTGTTGGCTCATTATATTAATAATAAGTATAATACGTTTTAAAGTATAAATTAACCTACAAACAAATATAAATCATGGCAAAAGAAAAATTTGACCGCAGTAAACCGCACTTAAACATCGGTACTATCGGTCACGTTGACCACGGCAAAACAACCCTTACTGCAGCTATCACTAAAGTATTAGCTGATGCAGGTTTATCAGAAGCT
This sequence comes from Mucilaginibacter sp. P1_D10, assembly GCF_056406215.1. Classification (NCBI taxonomy): domain Bacteria; kingdom Pseudomonadati; phylum Bacteroidota; class Sphingobacteriia; order Sphingobacteriales; family Sphingobacteriaceae; genus Mucilaginibacter; species Mucilaginibacter sp. P1_D10. The sequence continues at coordinate 61,354 of NZ_JBFUAP010000001.1, forward strand.
CGTTCATTTGATTCAATTGACTCAGCTCCTGAAGAAAAAGAGCGTGGTATCACAATCAACACTGCGCACGTTGAGTACTCAACTGCAAACCGTCACTACGCTCACGTTGACTGCCCGGGTCACGCGGATTATGTGAAAAACATGGTTACAGGTGCTGCTCAGATGGACGGTGCAATCATTGTTGTAGCTGCTACTGATGGTCCTATGCCACAAACTCGCGAGCACATCCTTTTGGCTCGTCAGGTAGGTGTACCTTCATTGGTTGTATTCATGAACAAAGTGGATATGGTTGATGATCCAGAATTGTTAGAATTAGTAGAAATGGAAATCCGCGAACTTTTATCGTTCTACGATTTCCCAGGTGATGATATCCCGGTTATCCAGGGCTCTGCCTTAGGTGGCCTGAATGGCGATCCACAATGGGTTGGCAAAATTATGGAGTTGATGGATGCTGTAGATAGCTACATCCCTATCCCTCCGCGTTTGACAGATCTTCCGTTCCTTATGCCTGTTGAAGACGTATTCTCGATCACTGGTCGTGGTACTGTTGCAACTGGTCGTATCGAGCGTGGCGTTATCAACTCTGGCGAGCAAGTAGACATCCTGGGTATGGGTGCCGAAAACTTAAAATCTACAGTTACAGGTGTGGAAATGTTCCGCAAGATCCTTGACCGTGGCGAAGCTGGTGACAACGTAGGTTTATTGTTACGTGGTATTGAGAAAACCGATATCCGTCGCGGTATGGTTATCTGCAAACCAGGTTCAGTAAAACCACACACAGATTTCAAAGCAGAAGTTTACGTATTATCAAAAGCTGAAGGTGGCCGTCACACGCCTTTCTTCAACAAATACCGTCCTCAGTTCTATTTCCGCACAACAGACGTTACAGGCGAAATCAGCCTGGCAGAAGGTGTAGAAATGGTTATGCCTGGCGATAACGTTACTATCACTGTAAAGTTGATCAACGCAATCGCAATGGAAAAAGGCTTACGTTTCGCTATCCGTGAAGGTGGCAGAACAGTAGGTGCCGGCCAGGTAACTGAAATTTTAAAATAATTTCTTACCCTTAAATGGGTAGCAAAACGGTTAATTTTTGTGTAAAGTACCGGAGCCTTCGCTTCGGTACTTTATTCACAATATAAGTAACATAACAAATCTCCCTAAACAAGAGGTTTAATAATACACGGGAATAGTTCAACGGTAGAATAGAGGTCTCCAAAACCTTTGATCAGGGTTCGAATCCTTGTTCCCGTGCTTTAAGTATCAATAAATATGGCTGGCGTAGCTGAGTATATAAAAGAATCATACATCGAGTTGACCGAGAAAGTAACCTGGCCAACCTGGAGGGAGTTGCAAAACAGTGCCGTACTGGTATTGGTTGCCGCTATTATCATAGCCATGGTTATTTTTGGTATGGACCAAATTATTGGGTACCTGCTAAAAACATTCTATACATCAGTAGCCTAAATTATATATTATAGATGAGCGATCAATTAAAGTGGTACGTAGTTAGGGCTATCAGCGGTAAAGAAAAAAAGGTAAAGCAATATATCGATGCCGAAGTAAACCGCTTAGGCATAACTCATCTTATACCGCAGGTACTGATCCCTACCGAGAAATATTACCAAATGCGCGATGGGAAGAAGATTGCTAAAGAACGCAACTATTTCCCAGGATACGTATTGATGGAGGCCGCGCTTGATGGCGAGTTGGAACACATCATCAAAAACATTAACAGCGTAATTGGTTTCCTTGGTGATAAGGCAGGTAACGCTATCCCACTTCGCCAGGCCGAAGTTAACCGCATTTTAGGCAAGGTTGACGAGATGACCGCACAGGGCGAAACCATGAACGTGCCATATTACGTTGGCGAAAACGTAAAGGTAATGGACGGCCCTTTCAACGGTTTCAGCGGTGTGATAGAAGAAGTGAACGAGGAAAAGAAGAAACTGAAAGTAATGGTAAAGATATTCGGGCGCCGTACGCCGCTTGAATTGAATTACATGCAGGTAGAGAAAGAATAGTTTAGATAGGAGATGTGAGATTTAAGATGTGAGAAACATCGCAAAGTCAAATTGATCAACCTAAACAATAATCATAAAATATTAAGGTTTGAATAACCTGGTATGAGTCTCAAGTCTCATATCTAACATCTCAAATCTACAAACGTCTTAAATGTTACTTAGCTTCCACTTACTAACATTGAGTTATAATTAAATCAAAGTAAAATGGCAAAAGAAGTCGGTGCGATGGTAAAGCTTCAGGTAAAGGGCGGCGCTGCAAACCCATCTCCACCAATTGGCCCAGCATTGGGTGCAAAAGGTGTGAACATTATGGAGTTTTGCAAGCAGTTCAACGCACGTACCCAGGATAAAGCTGGGAAAGTGTTACCGGTGCTTATTACTGTTTATGTCGACAAGTCTTTCGAATTTATCATCAAAACCCCTCCGGTAGCTATACAGCTTTTAGAAGCAACAGGCTTAAAGAGTGGTTCGGCAGAGCCCAACCGTAAAAAAGTTGCCAATGTAAATTGGGAACAGGTTGAAACTATCGCCAAGGATAAAATGGTTGACTTGAATGCATTTACAGTAGAATCAGCCATGAAAATGGTGGCAGGTACTGCCCGCAGTATGGGAATCACCGTATCAGGTACGGCTCCCTGGAACTAAATGATCTAAGGATTGGGGAAGCAGGGTATGGGGCTTAAAGCTCCTATCTAACATCTCAAATCTAAGGTCAAAATTATTAATTAATACAAATCAGTTTAAGACAGTGGCTAGATTAACAAAAAATCAAAAAGCGGCACTATCCAAAATTGAGGCGAACAAATCGTACTCATTAGAAGCAGCATCAGCTTTGGTAAAGGAATTAACCTTAACCAAGTTCGATTCGTCTGTTGATATTGATGTGCGTTTAGGTGTAGATCCGCGTAAAGCCAATCAAATGGTGCGTGGTATCGCAACTTTACCTCATGGAACCGGTAAAACTGTACGTGTATTAGTTCTTTGTACTCCTGATAAGGAACAAGAAGCTAAAGACGCAGGTGCAGATTACGTAGGTTTGGATGAATATATTGCCAAGATCGAAGGCGGATGGACTGATGTTGATATTATCATAACTATGCCTAGCGTTATGGCTAAAGTTGGTCGTTTGGGTCGTATCCTCGGTCCACGTAACTTAATGCCTAACCCTAAATCGGGTACAGTAACACCAGAAGTTGGTAAAGCTGTAACTGAGGTAAAAGCTGGTAAGATCGATTTCAAGGTTGATAAAACCGGTATCATCCATACCTCGATAGGAAAAGCGTCTTTCCCTGCCGATAAAATTTACGAGAATGCATTAGAAGTATTGCAAACTATCTCTAAATTAAAACCATCAGCAGCAAAAGGAACATATTTTAAGAGCATTCACATCTCTTCAACAATGTCGCCGGGTATAACAGTTGAAACTAAATCAGTAACGGGAATTTAATCATGAATAAAGAAGAAAAATACGACCTTGTCGTTGCTCTAAGCGAGCAGATGAAAGAGTATGGTAATTTCTATATTACTGATACGTCTGATCTTACAGTTGCAAAAGTTAACAATATCCGTCGCCAATGCTTCGAGGCAGATATCACCATGAAGGTAGCAAAAAACAGCTTGATTAAAAAAGCGATGGAAGCTGCCGGTGGCGATTTTAGCCCGATATACGATGTGTTGAAAGGTTCATCATCAATCTTTTTCTCAAAATCGGCAACTGCCCCGGCAAAGCTGATCAAACAATTGAGGAAAAAAGGCGAGAAACCAATCCTTAAAGCAGCGTACATCGATTCAGCAATATTTGTTGGCGATAATCAGTTAGATACTTTGACCAAACTAAAATCAAAGGAACAACTGATAGGCGAGATAGTAGGCTTACTGCAATCACCAGCCAAAAACGTTATTTCTGCATTACAATCAGGCGGAAATACTATTGCAGGCTTAGTGAAAACATTACAAGAAAGAGGTTAACGAACGCCTCATTAAAAGTTCGAAATAAACAAAAAGCATTAAAGTAAAAAATTAAAATAAAATGGCGGATTTAAAAGCGTTTGCTGAACAGTTGGTAAACTTAACAGTAAAAGAAGTAAACGAATTAGCTCAGATCTTGAAAGATGAGTATGGCATTGAGCCTGCTGCTGCTGCTGTTGCAGTTGCTGCTGCTCCTGCAGGTGGCGATGATGCTCCTGCTGCTGAAGCAGTACAAACTGCGTTTGACGTTATCCTGAAAGAAGCAGGTGGCGCTAAATTGGCAGTTGTTAAATTAGTAAAAGACCTTACAGGCCTTGGCTTGAAAGAAGCTAAAGACTTAGTTGACCAGGCTCCGAAAGAAGTTAAAACCGGCGTAACTAAAGAAGAAGCTGAATCTCTGAAAAAACAATTAGAGGAAGCCGGAGCTGTAGTTGAGGTTAAATAATTTAGCCCACACAAAATAGCATCAGACTCCGACCTTTTTGGTCGGGGTCTATTGCTGTTTAAAGGGATTTGAGATGTGAGATATGGGATATGAAATCTCGCATTTATTTAAAAGTGTTTTTTCATTTTGTCTCAAATCCTTATATAAAATCCCATATCTAATACAGGTTTAATAAACTAAAATTATAATACCTTGGCAAACAATAATAACCAAAGAGTAAACTTTGCAACCAGCAGAAAGGTACTTGATTACCCGGATTTCCTGGATGTGCAGTTACAGTCTTTCCAGGAATTTTTTCAATTGGAAACCACGTCAGACAACCGCTACAAAGAAGGGTTGTTTAAAGTATTTGCCGAAAACTTTCCAATATCAGATTCAAGGAACATCTTCGTTCTGGAGTTTCTTGATTACTTTATTGATCCGCCACGTTACGATATACGCGAGTGTATTGAGCGCGGTTTAACTTACAGTGTGCCATTAAAAGCAAAACTTCGCTTGTCATGTAACGATGCCGAGCACGAAGATTTTGAAACGATTGTACAGGATGTTTATTTGGGTACCATCCCTTATATGACACCTAAGGGTACCTTCGTTATCAATGGCGCTGAGCGTGTAATTGTATCTCAGTTACACCGTTCACCAGGTGTGTTCTTTGGCCAAAGCCGCCACACCAACGGTACAAAATTATACTCGGCCCGTGTTATCCCTTTCAAAGGATCGTGGATAGAGTTCGCTACAGACGTTAATAACGTGATGTATGCGTACATTGACCGTAAAAAGAAATTCCCGGTTACTACGCTGCTTCGCGCCATAGGTTACGATTCTGATAAAGATATATTAGAATTGTTTGAACTGGCCGACGAGGTAAAAGTAAGCAAAAGCGGCTTGAAGAAATTCATTGGCCGTAAGCTTGCCGCAAGGGTGCTTAAAAAATGGGTAGAAGATTTCGTGGATGAGGATACCGGTGAAGTGGTATCTATCGACCGTAACGAGATTATCCTTGAGCGCGAAACCGTTTTGGAAGACGACCATATTGATATGATCATCGATGCCGGTGTTAAAACCATCATCCTTAACAAGGAAGATGCTGCCACCAGCGGTGACTATACTATTATATACAATACCTTACAAAAAGATACTTCGAACTCGGAGAAAGAAGCGGTGGAGCACATCTATCGCCAGTTGCGTAACGCCGAACCACCTGATGAGGAAACTGCACGTGGTATCATAGATCGCTTGTTCTTCTCTGATAAAAGATATGACCTGGGCGATGTGGGCCGTTACCGCATCAACCGCAAACTGAAGCTGAACACCTCTGACGAAACTAAGGTGTTAACCAAGCAGGATATCATTGCGATTGTTAAGTACCTGATCAAATTAATCAACTCGAAAGCCGAGGTGGATGATATTGATCACTTGAGCAACCGTCGTGTTCGTACCGTTGGCGAGCAGCTTTATGCACAGTTTGGTGTTGGTTTGGCACGTATGGCACGTACTATACGTGAGCGTATGAACATTCGTGATAACGAGGTGTTCACACCAACCGACCTGATCAACGCACGTACACTTTCATCGGTAATCAACTCGTTCTTCGGAACAAACCAGTTATCGCAGTTTATGGACCAAACCAACCCACTGGCAGAGATCACGCACAAGCGTCGTCTGTCAGCCCTTGGGCCCGGCGGTCTGTCACGTGAGCGTGCCGGTTTTGAGGTTCGTGACGTACACTACACCCACTACGGTAGGTTGTGTACCATCGAAACTCCGGAAGGCCCGAACATCGGTTTGATTTCATCGCTTTGCGTACATGCCAAGATCAACAACTTAGGCTTTATTGAAACCCCGTACAAACGTGTGGTTGAAGGTAAAGTACAGGTTAACGAGCCGGTTATCTACTTATCTGCAGAAGATGAAGACGGTAAAACTATTGGCCAGGCCAACGCGCATTACGATGACAAAGGTGTATTTGCCTTGCCAAAAGTAAAAGCACGTTTCGAAGGTGACTTCCCGATCATCGAGCCGGAAAGGTTGGATTTGATGGACATCGCACCAAACCAGATCACGTCTATCGCAGCATCGCTGATCCCGTTCCTGGAGCATGATGATGCTAACCGTGCCCTGATGGGTTCGAACATGCAACGCCAGGCCGTACCATTGTTGCGCCCCGAAGCGCCGATAGTAGGTACAGGTTTGGAAGGCCGTGTGGCAAAAGACTCTCGTACCCTCATCAACGCCGAAGGCGATGGCGTGGTAGAGTATGTTGATGCCAACGAAATAAAAATTAAATACGACCGCGACGAAATGGATCGTTTGATCTCTTTCGAAGGCGATACTAAGAGCTATATCTTAACCAAGTTCAAAAAGACCAACCAAAGCACCACCATCAACCTTAAGCCAATTGTAAAGAAAGGCCAAAGGGTTACAAAAGGCGAAGTGCTTTGCGAAGGCTACGCTACGCAAAATGGCGAGCTTGCATTGGGCCGTAACCTTAAAGTGGCTTTCATGCCTTGGCAGGGTTACAACTTTGAGGATGCGATTGTAATATCTGAGCGCGTTGTTTCTCAGGATATCTTTACATCGTTGCACGTTGAAGAGTTTGAGCTTGAAGTACGCGATACCAAACGTGGTGAAGAAGAGTTGACACCGGATATCCCTAACGTTTCAGAAGAAGCTACCAAGGATCTGGACGAAGACGGCATCATTCGCGTTGGCGCCGAAGTTAAAGAAGGCGACATCCTGATTGGTAAGATTACCCCTAAAGGCGAATCGGACCCATCACCGGAAGAAAAATTGCTTCGCGCCATATTTGGTGATAAAGCAGGCGACGTTAAGGATGCATCGTTAAAAACACCGCCATCAATTGCCGGTGTGGTTATCGATACCAAATTGTTCAGCCGTGCTAAAAAGACCACTAAGGCCGAAGAAAAAGCACAGATTGAAAAGCTTGACGTTAAACACGATAAAGCTGTAAAAGAGCTTAAGAATACTTTGATTGACAAGTTGTTCGAGATTGTTAACGGTAAAACTTCGCAAGGCGTTTACAACGTTTACAAAGAGCTGTACGTAGCCAAGGGCGTTAAATTCACCCAGAAGATACTTACCGAACTGCACTACGAGAACATCAACCCTACCAAGTGGACCACTGATGATGATAAGAACGAGCAGATAAAAACTTTGCTCCACAACTACAACATCAAGGTAAACGAAGAGCTTGGCGCATACCGCCGCGATAAATTCGCGATTAGCGTGGGCGACGAGTTGCCATCGGGCATTGTACAGATGGCTAAGGTTTACATTGCCAAAAAGCGTAAGCTTAAAGTGGGCGATAAAATGGCGGGCCGCCACGGTAACAAGGGTATCGTTGCACGTATCGTACGTGACGAGGATATGCCGTTCCTGGAAGATGGCACACCGGTTGACATCGTACTGAACCCACTGGGTGTACCTTCGCGTATGAACCTGGGCCAGATCTACGAAACTGTATTAGGTTGGGCTGGTAAAGAGCTGGGCGTTAAATTCGCTACCCCTATATTCGATGGTGCCAGCCACCACGAAGTAGAAGAGTGGGTTGCGAAAGCAGGCTTGCCTGAATCTGGCCGTACTTACCTGTACAATGGCTTAACCGGCGACCGTTTCGATCAGCAGACTACCGTAGGTATCATCTACATGCTTAAACTGGGTCACATGGTTGATGATAAGATGCACGCACGTTCTATCGGGCCGTACTCGCTTATCACACAACAGCCATTGGGCGGTAAAGCACAGTTTGGTGGTCAGCGTTTTGGTGAGATGGAGGTTTGGGCACTCGAAGCATTCGGTGCATCTAACATCCTGCAGGAGATATTGACCGTTAAATCGGATGATGTTATCGGCCGTGCCAAAACCTACGAAGCTATTGTTAAAGGTGAAAACCTTCCAACACCATCAGTTCCTGAATCATTCAACGTATTGGTTCATGAATTAAGAGGTTTAGGTTTGGATATCACTCTGGAATAAGTTGTAAAGTTGAAAGGTTGAAATGTTGTAAAGTTTTGCTTGAACATTTCAACCTTCCAACATTTCAACCTTAAAACATTCCAACCTTTCAACAACATTAAAAACAAAGGAGACTATGTCTTACAAAAAGGATAATAAAATCAAAAGTAATTTCACCACAATTACGATCAGCTTAGCTTCCCCGGAATCTATTCTGGAGCGTTCGAGCGGTGAAGTTTTAAAACCGGAAACCATCAACTACAGGACTTACAAGCCTGAGCGCGATGGTTTGTTCTGCGAGCGTATATTCGGTCCGGTAAAAGATTACGAATGCCATTGCGGTAAATACAAACGTATCCGTTACAAAGGTATCGTTTGCGACCGTTGCGGTGTTGAAGTAACCGAAAAGAAGGTGCGTCGCGAGCGTATGGGCCACATCAACCTGGTGGTGCCTGTTGCGCATATCTGGTACTTCCGCTCGTTGCCAAACAAAATTGGCTACCTGCTGGGCTTACCAACCAAACGCCTTGATTTAATCATTTACTACGAACGTTATGTAGTTATACAGCCGGGTATCAAAGAATCTGATGGTATATCCCGCATGGATTTCCTGACAGAAGAAGAATACCTGGATATATTGGATACCCTGCCAAAGGAAAACCAATACCTGGACGACAAAGATCCACAGAAATTTGTGGCCAAGATGGGTGCCGAAGCGTTGGAAGACCTGCTGAAACGCCTTGATCTTGACCAGTTATCTTACAACCTGCGCCACCAGGCCGCAAACGAAACTTCGCAGCAACGTAAAAACGAAGCTTTGAAACGTTTGCAGGTGGTTGAGGCTTTCCGCGATGCAAAAACCAGGATTGAAAACAACCCTGAGTGGATGATCGTAAAAATCGTTCCGGTTATACCGCCAGAGCTGCGCCCATTGGTACCACTGGAAGGTGGCCGTTTCGCAACTTCGGATTTGAACGACCTTTACCGTCGTGTAATTATTCGTAACAACCGTTTAAAACGTTTGATCGAGATAAAAGCACCGGAAGTAATTTTACGTAACGAAAAACGTATGTTGCAGGAAGCTGTGGATTCGTTGTTCGATAACTCACGTAAAGTAAACGCAGTAAAAACTGAAGGTAACCGTGCTTTGAAATCACTTTCGGATATCCTGAAAGGTAAACAAGGCCGTTTCCGCCAGAACTTATTGGGTAAACGTGTGGATTATTCGGCACGTTCGGTAATTGTTGTAGGCCCTAACTTGAAACTGCACGAGTGCGGTTTGCCAAAAGATATGGCTGCCGAATTATTCAAACCGTTTATCATCCGCAAGATGATTGAGCGCGGTGTTGTTAAAACAGTAAAATCTGCAAAGAAAATAGTTGACCGTAAAGACCCATTAGTTTGGGACATTTTGGAAAACGTATTAAAAGGCCACCCTGTATTACTAAACCGTGCGCCTACGCTGCACAGGTTGGGTATCCAGGCGTTCCAACCAAAACTGGTTGAGGGCAAGGCTATACAATTGCACCCACTTACCTGTACCGCCTTCAACGCGGATTTTGACGGTGACCAGATGGCTGTGCACGTACCACTAGGTAACGCAGCAATTTTGGAAGCCCAGGTATTGATGCTTGCATCGCACAACATCTTAAACCCTGCCAACGGTACGCCAATTACAGTACCTTCTCAGGACATGGTGCTTGGTTTGTACTACATAACCAAAGGCCGTAAAACAGATGAAGGACGTGTTGTAAAAGGACAAGGCTTAACTTTCTATTCTGCCGAAGAGGTAATTATCGCTTACAACGAAAGGAAGATAGACCTGCACGCCTTTATTAAGGTTAAGGGAAGGATTAAAGAACGCGATGGTATCATCGTTTCTAAAATAATTGAGACTACTGTAGGTCGCGTATTATTTAACCAGCACGTGCCAGAAGAAGTTGGTTATATTAACGAACTATTGACCAAGAAATCACTGCGTGATATTATTGGCGAGGTTGTTAAGATGACCGGTATGGCCCGCGCAGCACAATTCCTTGATGATATCAAAGAATTAGGCTTTAAGATGGCATTCCAGGGTGGTTTATCATTTAACCTGAAGGATATCAACATTCCTGAAGAAAAGGTTACTTTGATTGCCCAGGCTTCTAAAGAAGTAGAAGATGTTATGGGTAACTATAACATGGGTTTCATTACCAACAACGAGCGTTATAACCAAATCATCGATATCTGGACACGTATCAACAATCGCTTAACTGCGAATGTGATGAACATCCTGAGCAACGATAACCAGGGCTTCAACTCTGTTTACATGATGCTTGACTCTGGTGCACGTGGTTCTAAAGAGCAGATTCGTCAGCTTGCAGGTATGCGTGGTTTGATGGCCAAGCCTCAAAAATCAGGTTCGGGTGGTGAGATTATCGAAAACCCGATTTTGTCGAACTTTAAAGAAGGCCTGTCGGTATTAGAGTACTTTATCTCTACCCACGGTGCCCGTAAAGGTTTGGCGGATACGGCGTTGAAAACAGCGGATGCTGGTTACTTAACCCGTAGGTTGCATGATGTTGCGCAGGACATGATAGTAGGTATGGTTGATTGCGGTACTTTAAGAGGTATCTACACAACTGCCTTAAAAGATAACGAGGATATCGTTGAGCCTTTATACGATCGTATTTTGGGCCGTACAACGCTTCATGATGTGCATGACCCTATCACTAACGATCTGATCGTTTCTGCAGGTCATGATATTACCGAAGAGATAGCCAAGAAAATAGAGAATTCACCGTTAGAAGGTATCGAAATTCGTTCGGTATTGACTTGCGAAAGCCGCAGAGGTGTTTGTACCTTATGCTACGGCCGTAACCTTGCAAGCGGTAAACGCGTGCAAAAAGGCGAGGCAGTGGGCGTAATTGCAGCACAGTCGATTGGTGAGCCGGGTACACAGTTAACCCTGCGTACATTCCACGTGGGTGGTACCGCATCAAACATCGCGGCCGAATCGCAAATCAACGCGAAGTTTGAAGGTGTAATCGAATTTGAGAACGTACGTACTGTTACTTACAAAACCGACGAAGAGAACGTTGATGTAGTATTGGGCCGTTCGGGCGAGTTCCGCATCATCGAGCCGGGTACCAACAAGGTTATCGTTACCAACAACATCCCATACGGTTCTTACCTGTATGTGAAAGATGGTGCCAAGATTGCCAAAGGCGACCGTATCTGTTCATGGGATCCGTACAATGCGGTTATCATATCAGAGTTTGCGGGTATCACCACTTTCGAAGCAGTATTAGAAGGTATCACCTTCCGCGAAGAAAGCGATGAGCAAACCGGTCACCGCGAGAAAGTTATTATCGATACCAGGGATAAAACCAAAAACCCTGTTATCCAGATAGCTGATACAAAAGGTAACATCATTAAAGGATACAACATCCCGGTAGGTGCCCACATTTCTGTTGAAGAAGGTGAGAAACTACAAACCGGACAAGTTATTGCTAAGATCCCTCGTTCAACCGGTAAAACGCGAGATATTACAGGTGGTTTGCCACGTGTAACCGAGCTGTTCGAAGCACGTAACCCATCAAACCCTGCGGTAGTAACCGAGATTGACGGTGTGGTAACTTTAGGTGGCGTGAAACGTGGTAACCGCGAAATCACCATCGAAAGTAAAGACGGCCAGGTGAAAAAATACCTGGTGCCATTGTCTAAACACATCCTTGTACAGGATAACGACTTTGTTAAAGCAGGTATGCCATTGTCTGATGGTTCTATCTCTCCGGCAGATATCCTTGCAATTAAAGGCCCTGCGGCCGTGCAGGAGTACCTGGTAAACGGTATACAAGAGGTTTACCGCTTACAGGGTGTGAAGATAAACGATAAGCACTTTGAGGTTATCGTTCACCAGATGATGCAGAAAGTTGCTATTGAAGATGCCGGCGATACTCGTTTCCTTGAAAGAGAAGCTGTTGACAGCTGGGATTTCATGATAGAGAACGACGAGATGTTCGACAAGAAGGTTGTTACCGAAGCCGGTGATTCAACTAACTTAAAAGTAGGTCAAATCGTATCTTTAAGGAAACTACGCGACGAAAACTCTATCCTGAAACGTAAGGATGCGAGATTAGTTGAGGTAAGGGATGCAATTGCTGCAACTTCGAGCCCGATGCTGCAAGGTATCACCAGGGCATCGTTGGGTACCAAATCGTTCATCTCAGCGGCATCGTTCCAGGAAACCACCAAGGTACTGAACGAAGCAGCCATAGCAGGTAAAAAAGACAACATGCTTGGCCTGAAGGAAAACGTTATTGTTGGTCACTTAATTCCATCCGGTACAGGCTTGCGCGAATACGAAAATATCCGTGTAGGTTCTCAGGAAGAATTCGATCGCCTGATGGCTTCAAAAACTGAAGAAGTAGAAGCTTAATCAGATTTTTTTCAAATACTTTTGCAAAGCCTGCCGTGAAAACAGCAGGCTTTGCTATTTTTGGTACCATGGAAGAACAAAACGAAACCCAGATAAACATCGAGCTGTCTGAAGAGATTGCCGAAGGTGTTTATGCTAACCTTGCCATCATTACTCACTCCAGTTCAGAGTTCGTGCTCGATTTTATTCGCGTGATGCCGGGCATCCCCAAGGCCAAAGTAAAATCGCGCATCATATTAACGCCCGAGCACGCCAAAAGGCTACTGACCGCCCTGGAGGACAACGTAGAGAAATACGAGGCCGTAAATGGCCGCATCAAAATAGGTAACGACCCCACAGGCGGCGCATTCCCCATCACATTCGGCGGGCCCATCGGGCAAGCCTAATATTGGTTCATGGATCATAGTTTATAGTTCATAGCCGAAAGAGCTGCTATAAGCAATGAACCATAAACTATCAACTCATAACAAATGAATAAGGATTCAAAGATATATATTGCAGGGCATAGGGGGATGGTGGGATCTGCCATATATCGTAAACTGGAGGCAGAGGGATTTACTAATTTTATCTTACGTGGCTCAGGCGAGCTAGACCTGCGCGACCAGCAACAGGTTACCGCTTTTTTTGCCGAGGCCAAACCCGATTACGTGTTTTTGGCGGCCGCAAAAGTTGGCGGTATTGTGGCAAATAACACCTACCGTGCTGATTTTTTGTACGAGAACCTGCAGATACAAAACAACGTCATCCATAACGCTTACTTAAACGGCGTAAAAAAACTAATGTTCCTGGGTTCGAGCTGTATCTATCCAAAACTGGCACCCCAGCCTTTGAAAGAGGATTACCTGCTTACCGGTACGCTTGAGCCAACCAATGAGCCTTACGCTATTGCCAAAATAGCCGGCATAAAAATGTGCGATGCTTACCGCGCGCAATATGGCTGCAACTTTATATCGGTAATGCCTACCAACATGTATGGCTATAACGATAACTATCACCCGCAGAACTCGCACGTACTGCCGGCCATGATACGTAGGTTCCATGAGGCTAAGGAACAGGGTTTGCCCACGGTTACTATTTGGGGTACAGGCTCGCCGTTGCGGGAGTTTTTATTTGCCGATGATTTGGCCGAAGCTTGTTACTACCTGATGCAGAATTACGACGAACCAGGCCTGGTTAACATTGGCAGCGGTACCGAAATCAGCATTAGAGATTTGGCGCTGCTGATTAAAAAGGTAGTTGGCTACGAGGGTAATATCGATTTCGACACGAGCAAACCCGATGGCACCCCACGTAAATTGATGGACGTTACCAAACTGGCCGAAAAAGGCTGGAAGTATTCCATCAAACTGGAAGACGGCATCCGCCTTGCTTACGAGGATTTTTTGATAAAACACGTAGAGCGATAGAACAATATTATCCCAAAAAGCGTTAGCACAGCGTTAACAGAAATTGATACAAATGAGTAAAACTATCATCTTCGGCGCTTCGGGCCAATTAGGGCAATGTTTTAAAAAGCTGGCCGCAGATAAAAACCTCGACTTTTTTATTTTCCCGGACGAAACTGAAGCCAATATTTTAGATGTAGAGGGTTTAGGCGAACTGTTCGATAAATATAAACCTGTTTACGCCGTAAATTGTGCTGCTTACACTGCAGTTGATAAAGCAGAGGACGACACGGAACTTGCCGAAAAGATAAACAAGACAGGGGTAGAAAACATAGCCAAACTATGCGGCGAGCACGGTACAAAACTGATACAGGTATCTACCGACTTTGTATTTAAAGGGGATATTTCTTCGCCCTTGAACGAGGAGGACGAAACATTGCCCATCAGCGTGTACGGGCAAACTAAGCTGGATGGCGAGAAGGTTATTCCTGCGCTGGTAAAAGAGCATTTCATCGTGCGCACCGCATGGCTTTATTCGGAATTTGCTAATAATTACGTTAAAACGATGTTAAGACTTGGTGCCGAACGCCCTGAGCTGAAAATCATTGCCGATCAGGCCGGTACGCCAACCTACGGCGTTGATTTAGCCGATTGCATCATCACCATTATACAATCGGGGAGTACGGCTTACGGCATTTATCATTACAGCAACGAGGGTATCGCTTCCTGGTACGATTTTTCTAAAGCGATATTCGACATTTCTGGCACGAATGTAAAAGTAATCCCTATCCCCACCAGCGATTACCCTACAAAGGCCACCAGGCCACCGTATTCGGTAATGGATAAGGCCAAAATAAAGAAAACATTCGGTATCGAAATCCCGTATTGGAGGGATAGCCTGCAGGTTTGTATAGGCGAAATAAAACAACAAAACTAAACAGAGCATCACATGAAGGGTATCATTTTAGCAGGCGGATCTGGCACCAGGCTTTATCCTATTACCAAGGCCATAAGTAAGCAACTGATGCCTATCTATGATAAGCCGATGATTTACTACCCGCTATCGGTGTTGATGCTGGCCGGCATCAGCGAGATACTTATCATCACCACCGCAGAAGATAACCCCGGCTTTGTGCGTTTATTGGGCACAGGCGAAGAGTTGGGCTGCAAATTCCAGTACGCCATACAGGAAACCCCTAATGGCCTTGCGCAGGCTTTTGTTATTGGCGCCGATTTTATTGGCACGGATAAAGTTGCCCTGGTATTAGGCGATAATATCTTCTACGGGTCTGGATTCAGCCGGTTGATACAGAGCTTCAATGACGTAGATGGCGCCGCCATATTTGCCTACCCCGTTGCCGACCCGGAACGCTATGGCGTGGTAGAGTTCGATTCTGAATTCCGCGCGGTATCTATCGAAGAAAAACCGGTAAAACCAAAATCTAAATACGCCGTACCGGGCTTGTATTTTTACGATAACAGCGTGGTAGAGATAGCCAAGAATATCAAGCCATCCCCACGTGGCGAATATGAAATTACCGACGTAAACCGCGTTTACCTGGAGCAAGGCAACCTAAAAGTTGGCGTAATGGACCGCGGCACCGCCTGGCTGGATACCGGAACCTTCGATTCATTGAGCGATGCTACGGAGTTTGTACGCGTGATAGAAAAACGCCAGTCGCGCAAGATAGGGTGCATAGAAGAAGTAGCCTACCTGATGGGCTTTATAGATGACGAGCAGCTAAAAGTACTGGTGCAAAAATACATTAAAAGCGGGTATGGGGCTTATTTGCAAAGCTTGTTGGAGTAGTAATAGGTAATCAATCGTCATTCTGAAATTTTTTCAGAACCCTCAGTGCTGCCGCAAGCGTCCTCGCTTGTGGCCAGTTAGCAGAGCGGCATTGCTTTTCAACAAGCATGTTTCTCTTATAGTGGCTCAGTGCTGCCGCAAGCGTCCTCGCTTGTGGTCAGTTAGTAGAGCGGCATTGCTTTTCAATGTGCATAGTTTGCATAATGGCTACCTTGCATGCGGGCCACAAGCGAGGACGCTTGCGGCAGCAAAAGGTTTTAGCATATTGCATCGATAATTTGCAGCATAGTGGTTGTTAGGTTTTCTTGTCGAGCATCCACCCAAACTATCCCCTCATCCTTCCTGAACCAGGTCATTTGCCTTTTGGCGAAGCGGCGGGTATTTTGTTTTATCTGCGCAATAGCATCTGGCAGGTCTGTTGCATCATCAAGGTAACTGAATATTTCGCTGTAGCCTACGGTGTTTAGTGCATTCAGGTGCCGGTAAGGCAGCAGCGATTTCACTTCATCCACCAAACCATCCGCTACCATCAAATCCACCCGGCGATTAATCCGGTCATACAGTTCTTCCCTCGGCATATTCAGGCCGATTTTAATAATATCGAACGTGCGTTTATTGATTTTTGCTGTGCGATAAGATGAGAACGGCCGGCCCGAACTTTCGTAAACTTCCAGAGCCCGTATGATGCGCTGTGGGTTGCTGATGTCGACCTCGTTGTAATACACCGGGTCTACCAGTTTTAAGCGTTCCTGAAGCACTTCGATGCCATTTTCGGCCAGCTCGTTATTCAGGCGGTCGCGGATGGCGGAATCGGCAACCGGCAAATCGTCGAAGCCTTCGCAAATGGCCTTGATGTACAGGCCTGAGCCTCCTGCAAGAATCACAACGGGGTGCTGCTGGAAAAGTTGCTCCAGCAGGGCCAATCCCTCGCGCTCGAAATCGCCAACGGAAAAACTTTCTGTAATAGAATGTGAGTTGATAAAATAATGAGGGGCAGCGGCAAGCTCCCCGGCAGTGGGCTTGGCTGTACCGATGGACATCTCCCTGAAAAACTGCCTCGAATCGGCAGATACTACAGCCGTATTAAAATGCTGCGCCAACTGAATAGCCGCCGCAGTTTTGCCCGATGCTGTAGGCCCGGCAATTACGATGAGGGTTGGCTGGTTCATAGATGATAGTTCATAGTTGATGGTAGCTGCAAAGGAATTGACTAAAAAATCCGTCTATGAACCATGAACTATCATCTATGAACAACATGAACTAACTAATAGTCGTCGCCGCGTCCCGGTTTGTCGTCGTCGTCGAAGCCGTCGTCATCGCCGAAGCCGAATACGTCTTCTTCCTCGTCATCTTCTTTCTTTTCTTCTTCAGGGTCGTCAATACCGGTATCAGTCACTTCAGAAAAGTCTTCAGCATCTTCCGGGTTGTACAGCATCTCGTTCAGGAAATCCAGATCCTCATCAGGCGCAGTTGCTGCAGTAGCGGCCGCAGCAGAATTGAATGCATTGCCAAACTGTTTTGGCGCTTCGCCAACGCTGCGTACTACCAACGGATAAGTAGCGCCGGGCGTGTCATTCAGTATAATTTGCTTCAATTCCACGTGGAAATCGAAGGGGCGGTCGAAATTGAAGGTATAATAGAATTTCTGGTGCGGATCGTCGATATAGCTGCTGAGCTTTATCTTGTCCATCAGCGGTATCTTGCGGTCTATCCTTTTTTGGTTGGGCAGGTAGGTTATCTCTTCGCCCTTCATCCATTGATCGTTGCTGATGTAGAACGACGAAGGATACTCGGCATTGTATCCGGTACTCTGGTGTATAGCGCGGTGCAAATCCTCAAACGTTTGGTTCGATTTAACGTCAATATCCCTGCTTACATCATCGTAATCCTCAAAAGTAACCCTGAACCTGTATAATGCCATTTGTAGTAATTTTTGTCAAAAATAATAAGTTTTAAATCAATTTGTGCTTTCCACAACTTTCAAGCCAATTTCGGCGCCTTTTTCTATGGTAAAATTCAATGCAGCCTCGCGATTGTTGGGTATTTCGCCCTCAAGTATGGCCTCGCGTATCTTATTCTTAATAATGCCCACTTCGCGGCCCTCTTTTATGCCAAAAAGTTGCATAATATCCAGTCCCGTTACCGGCGGTTGCCAGTTTCGGATATTATCACGCTCCTCCACATCCTTCAATTTCTGCAAAACCAGCTCGAAATTGTTACGATACTTTTTAACCTTGTACTCGTTTTTGGTGGTTACGTCTGCTTTACACAACAGCATCAGTGCTTCTATGTCTTCCCCGGCTTCGAACAATAGCCTCCGAACGGCCGAATCGGTAACGATAGATTGCGACAATACAATTGGCCTCAAATGCAGCTGCACCAGTTTCTGCACGAATTTCATCTTCTCGTTGAGCGGCAGCTTCAGCTGTGCGAATATCTTGGGCACCATGCGCGCGCCTTTGTCTTCGTGGCCGTGGAAAGTCCATCCGTGGGCAGGTTCGAAGCGTTTGGTGGGCGGCTTGGCAATATCGTGCAATATGGCGGCCCAGCGCAGCCAAAGGTCGTCGGTAGTTTCGCAGATATTATCCAGCACCTGCAGGGTGTGGTAAAAATTATCTTTATGGCCTTTGCCGTTGATGATCTCCACACCGTAAAGCGCGGTCATCTGCGGGAAAATGATATGCAGCAAGCCCGTATCGAACAAATAGTTGAAGCCAATGGATGGCTTTGCCGACAGGATAATCTTATTCAGTTCGTCGGTAATCCGTTCCTGCGATACAATTTTGATGCGGTGCAGGTTGCTTTTGATAGCGGCGATGGCCTCTTCATCTATCCTGAAATTCAGCTGCGATGCAAAGCGGATGGCGCGCATCATGCGAAGCGGGTCGTCCGAAAAAGTTTCTACCGGGTTTAGCGGCGTGCGGATTAGCTTCCGTTCCATATCGGCTATGCCGCCAAAGGGATCTACCAATACGCCGTACTCCTCTTTGTTTAAAGTTATAGCCAGCGCGTTGATGGTAAAATCGCGGCGTTTCTGGTCGTCTTCTAAGGTGCCGTTCTCTACGATGGGCTTGCGCGATTCGGAGCGGTAACTCTCCTTGCGTGCTCCCACGAATTCCACCTCTACATCCTGGTAACGCAGCATGGCCGTGCCGAAATTTTTGAACACCGATACCTTTACGTTCAACTGAGCGGCAACCGCCTCGGCAAAGGCGATGCCATTGCCTATCACAACAATATCGATATCTTTTGAGGGGCGGTTGAGGAAAATATCGCGCACGTACCCGCCAATGGCGAAGGCCTGCACATCATGCGCCGCAGCAATGCTGGAGATAACACTAAATACCGGATGTTGCAGGTGTTGTTTCATAAAAATACAAAGGCCACATGATAGGCCTTTTTCAAAAACAATCAATATAAATTGGCTTTGTGTTACTTGCGTTTTTTTTACCGCAAAGCGCGCAAAGATTTGCAGCTTCATTAGCGCAAAGACCACAAAGCTTTGTAAACAGGCCATCAGATAAACATAACCCAAAATGCCCGTACGTTTTACAAACGTAACTTAATAAGTAATTTATACCCATAGCAAAGCTTTGTGCCTCTTTGCGTATCTTCCTTTGCGTTCTTTGCGGTAAAATTTTCACCACAAAGTTTACAAAGAAATGCACAGGCCAAATTTTTATTTGTTGTTCAATTAGGCTTTTTGTTTTGATACAGCCTTTTAGGCAAACGCCACAAATTTAATCATATTAAAATTAACGGCGAATAAATTCAAAACTGCCGTTAGGGGCCAACCTCATGATGGTGGATGGAACTTTTTTCTCCATGCTATGTTGGTCGATATCTACCACGTAATCAACGCCATTGATAACATCAGGACTAATCTTGCCGAAGTATTCCGGCGAAGGCTGCCCGCTGATATTGGCCGATGTGGATACGATGGGTTTGCGCAGTCGCTGTATCAATTGCTGGCAAAAAGGGTGGTTTGTTACCCGTATGCCCACGCTGCCGTCTTCGGCAATAAGGGCCGGGGAGAGGTTTTTTGCGCCGGGCATCACCAGCGTAAGCGGGTTCTCGGCAAATTCTATCAGTTGGTAAGCAATCTCGGGCACCTCGCTAATATAACTTTGCAGCTTGTTATCGGTATCTACCAAAATAATCATGCTTTTGCTTTCTTCACGCTGTTTAAGGGCGAATATTTTTTTTACAGCCTCGGTGTTAGTAGCGTCGCAACCGATGCCCCAGATGGTATCGGTAGGGTAAAGGATGATGCCGCCATCCTGCAACACCTGTAACGCCTTGTTTACTTCGTCCTTAAGCATGGGCATGTAGGGTTTTGTATATATTCATCATTTGCGCCGCTAAGGTACGGTCTTGAAAGCGTTGTGCATAATTCATGCCTTCGCTAATCATCTGCTGCCGCGCTGCATCATTGGATAATACCTCGTCAATCTGCCTTGCCAGCTCCTTTTCATCATCGGGACTAACGTAACGACTGCATGGCCCCCCTGCTTCTTCCAGACAGGAGCCTGTAGCAGCAATGACAGGGATTGCGGATACCAGCGCCTCTAAAACAGGTATGCCGAAACCTTCGTATCTGGAAGGGTAGACAAACAAGTGAGCCGATTGATAAACCGCAGGCAAATCGGCAAAACTAACCTCGTGCCTGAAAAGCATCCGCTCTGTTAAATTATTAACTGTGAGGAATGCTTTCACTTCATCCAAATAGGCCGTTGGTTTGCCCACCACCACTACCGGTATATTTGTTTTTAAATGGGGCAATGCTTTTGCCAGCAGCATCAGGTTCTTGCGCTCTTCTATAGTGCCGACGTTCAGAATGAATTCCTTAGGCAGATTGTATTTCTGCCTCGCGAGGGTCATTTGCGCTTCAGATTGCTTTATGCCGAACTCCGGCGCGCAGCCCTGGTAAATCACTTCTATTTTTTTGGGGTCGATGTGCAGCAGCTCCACCATATCCTGCTTGGTGCGTTCGCTTATCGCCACTACTTTATCCGCTGTTTTGCAGGCGCGTTTGGTTTTGGCGGTGTAGATGAGGCGATTTATCCGGCCATAATATTGTGGGAAACGCAGGAAGATAAGATCATGGATGGTAACTACGGTTTTGATGCCGGTATTGCCGATGCCCATCGGCAGCTCGTAGCTCAGGCCATGGTAAATATCCACTCCGTCTCTTTTTAAATCGCTTACCACGCCTTTACTGCGCCACAAAGCCGTAAGGTATTTACCGGCGGGGGTAATGGTTTTAATATTCGGGAAGCTATCGAAAAAATTGCGCCACTTATTGGGTTTAAGTTTTGGCGTGTAAAGCAGGTAGGTATTATCAGGATAATGCTGCGCCGTGGTTTTGATGAGCCAGCGGCTAAAATTGCCCAGGCCGGTGTTGTTTAAAAAAGCACGTTTGGCATCGTATCCGAGCTTCATTTAGATATGAGATGTGAGATGTGAGATATGAGATAGCTTCTGCATATCTCCCACTTCACTTCTGTTTAACACAATTTCGGTCTCAAATCTCATATCTCACATCTCAAATCTAATTACACCGCTACATTATTCTCCCTCAAAGCATCGTTCAGCGATGTCTTTTTGTCAGTAGATTCTTTACGGGTGCCGATGATCAATGCGCAAGGCACATTGTATTCGCCGGCTGCGAATTTTTTGGCGTAAGTACCTGGTATTACTACCGAACGGGCAGGCACGCGGCCTTTATATTCAATCGGCTCGCGGCCGGTAACGTCGATGATTTTGGTAGATGCGGTTAAAACCACGTTAGCGCCTAAAACCGCTTCGCGTTCTACATGCACGCCTTCAACAACAATAGCACGCGAACCAAGGAAACAGTTATCTTCGATGATAACCGGAGCAGCCTGCACAGGCTCCAGCACGCCGCCTATGCCTACGCCACCGCTCAGGTGTACGTGCTTGCCAATTTGCGCGCACGAACCTACGGTTGCCCAGGTATCAACCATGGTGCCTTCATCTACATATGCGCCAATGTTTACGTACGATGGCATCATGATAACACCTTTGGCCAGGTACGCGCCGTAACGGGCAATACCATGTGGCACCACGCGCACGCCAAGTTCTTTATAGTTGGTTTTCAGGGCCATTTTGTCGTGGAAAACGAAAGGGCCCGTTTTAATTTCTTTCATCTCCCGGGTAGGGAAGTATAGTATAACGGCTTTCTTTATCCAGTCGTTAGTATGCCAACGGTTACCGATTGGTTCGGCAACGCGTATCTCGCCTTTGTCCAGGCGTTCGATTACGGTTTCGATGGCATTGGTATATTCGCTGTAATTCAGAAGGTTCCTGTCTTCCCAGGCATCTTCAATCATTTTTTTAAGATCGATCATTTAGGTACGAAATAAATTTTGCCAAATTAAAGGATTTTTGGGGAGATTTGTTTGAGATAATTGTACTTGCCAGGCTTCTAAGGTTGTATCATAAGGTTATTTAGAAAATTATTCGAATAAAATCAGCTTTGTGCTCTTTGTGTTCCTCCCTTTGTGAATCTTTGTGGTAAAATTAAACACAAAGGGCGCTAAGATTTTTGCACAAAGGTCACAAAGAAGTGTTTCGGCCAGTTTTTATTTTGTTGTTCAATTTTGCGTTTTATTTTTGATACTGCCTCTCTATAATCTTAATAAATGAAATTATACTTTTCAATCATATTTACTTGCCTAACGTACTGCGCCCAAGCACAGACCGATGAAGATATCTGGAAAACCTGGAATAAGAACTATCCAAAGCAAGATATAGCCGCTCTTTTGAAAGTAGAGCGACAATACGCGGCAAGCGTGGAAAAAAACCCGAAAATAGCGCCTTATTACGTCAGGATGGCAAGTTATCGTTTTAAAGCAACCTTTTTAGGGAAAGTGCAACCGGTTGATGTGGAAGCGATACAGTCGATGCAACGGGTTTTTACCCTTAACCAAAGAGATCCTAATCAGGTAGCAACCCTTGTAGATTCGGTTGTGTTGATGAAAGTAGGCCTACAGCAAATATGGATGCCTATACAGAAACATTTATTGCCGCAATTGCGCAAAGAGGTTGCAAAAGGCGGCAGATTAACGTTATACTGCGCGTTCCTGAATGAACATACCACTAAAAATAAATTGTTCAACAACTTCCTCATCTCGGAGTTTATACCCGGGAAAGAAGAATACTAGTACTTAGCAAATTATTATGCCCGAAAAAGAAAAACTAAGAATTGATAAATACCTGTGGGCCATCCGCATGTATAAAACACGTACGCTGGCATCTGATGCCTGCAAGGCGGGCCGCGTAAAGCTCAACGGTACCAACATCAAACCATCGCACGAGGTAAAGACGGGCGAAACCTACCAGATATCTAAAGGCCCCGACCGGAAAGTGATACTTGTAGCCGGTTTATTAGAGAACCGGGTCGATGCCAAAAAAGCCGTTGATTACTACCAGGACATTACCCCGGTAGAGCAAACCACGGCCTTCAAATCGATGTTCCATGCCCCGGTACTGAAACGCGACCGCGGCACCGGCCGCCCCACCAAACGCGACCGCCGCGAAACCGACGACCTGAAGGATAATTTCTTCGAGAAGCCGGAGGAGGAAACGAAAGAGAATTAGGTGATAATAAAACCCCTTAAGATTTGACAACTTTCAAAAAGTTGCCAAATCTGATTATCTCTAAATGTTCCCGCCAAAAAATTATTCGCTCCTCAAGCTCTTTGTGGGATTAGCCAGTGATGCTTTTATCGCCTTGTATCCTACGCTTGCCCAGGCTATTGCTACAGATGTAAGTATCGCTACAATAAATATTTCGGGACCGATGGTAATCTTATAAGTAAAATCCTGCAGCCATTGATCCATGAAATAATAACCGAGGGGAGCTGATATCACAAATGCTACTACAATAAGCACTGTAAATTCCTTCGAAAACAAGTAAACGATGTTCCCCACAGATGCGCCCAGCGTTTTACGTATGCCCACTTCCTTAATGCGTTGTAAAGCCATAAATGATACCAGGCCGTACAAGCCAAGGCAGGATATAAATATGGCTATACCGGCAAATACTTTATAGAGTGTGGATAGTTGGTCCTCGTTTTTATAAAAATCAGCAACCGTTTTATCCAGAAATTGGTATTCATATACGCCCTCCGGGTAGGTTTTGTTCCATAAACCTGCCACGCTCGCCAGCGTTTGGCTTAAATTAGTGGGTTG
Organism: Mucilaginibacter sp. P1_D10; assembly: GCF_056406215.1. Taxonomy (NCBI): domain Bacteria; kingdom Pseudomonadati; phylum Bacteroidota; class Sphingobacteriia; order Sphingobacteriales; family Sphingobacteriaceae; genus Mucilaginibacter; species Mucilaginibacter sp. P1_D10. The sequence goes on from NZ_JBFUAP010000001.1 coordinate 85,601, forward strand.
CACTTTGATATTTAACTTTTGATAATAGATTTTCCATGGAGCCATCAATACAGGCGGGATGGCATATCGCAACGATTCCGAATGGAAATCCTTCACCACACCTGTTATCTGCGCCTTCTTTTTCTGGTCGTCCCATAACATAATGTATTTGCCGATAGCTTGCCTGGGGTCGGTAATGCCCAGTTTATGTATTAAAGTTTCATTAACAACATACCCTGATATAGTATCCGTTTTAGCGTATGGCCCCCCTGCTACAAATTGCATACCGTATAATTTGAAATATTCCGGGTCGGCCCATTTCAGGCTCGCGTTAAAATCGACAGGCTTCGCTGCATTGTCAACCCTAAAGTCGCTAAACCAACCGCCGTTGTCAGCCGGGCCGTATAAGCTAACGCTTATATCTTTTATCCCCGGTTGCTGTAGAAGCTCATCTTTCAGCGCATTTATCCTTGTCCGGCTAATGCTGTCTGCCGGGACAGGCACAGTAATCACTGCATCTTTATTAAACCCGAGCGATTTGTTTTTAAAATAATTCATCTGGTATATCAATACCAGGGTGCCGATAACCAGGAACTGCGCTATACAGAATTGTGTTACCACCAATACCCTACGCAGGGATATCCCGCTCGAGCTTCCGGCTTTGATTTTGTTTTTTAAAGCCTCGATTGGGTTAAACCCGGATAGTACGAGGGCCGGGTAAAAACCCGCCAGTAAGGTAACCCCAATAAGTACACCGGCTAAAAATGAGATTACTAATGGGTCTGCCAGGAAACCGCCGCTCAGCTGTATTTCCAGCAGGTTATTCAACAAAGGCAACGTAAGCCATGAAATTATGGAAGCAAGTATAACGGCAAATAACGTTATGATCAATGTCTCGCTGATGAATTGCAGCAGCAATTGGTAGCGGTTGCTGCCCAAAACCTTGCGGATGCCAACCTCTTTCGATCGGTTTACGGCCTGTGCGGTGGCCAGGTTGATAAAATTAACGCAGGCGATAATCAGCAGGAACAAGCCAATCAAACTGATTACATTGATGAGCTCCTTACCAAAGGGGTGACGGCCGTAAACACCTACCGCGGTGTTATAATGCATATCTTTCAGTGCCTGTAATTGAAAGATCTGGTTTTTATTGTAGGGCGGGGGCACATGCTTTTTTGCGAATGCTGCAAGGTTGGTATTAAACCGTTTCACATCCGTGCCTGCCGGTAAAATAATATAGCAATTCTTGTCGCTGAAGGTGCTTATCCAGTCTTTTGCATTGTTGGTAAAATCGCCTCCTTTCCCAATTAGCGTCAACCATGATACGGCCACTTTCATCGGGAAGTCGGTATTTGCCGGCGTATTCTCAATGATGCCGGTCACTTTAAGATCGCGTTTATTATCGTGCCGCACTATTTTCCCCATCGCCGTGTGCCAATCGCCAAAGAACTTGTCGGCTTCATCACGGGATAGTACTATCGTATTCGGCTCTGCTAAAGCACTGTTTTTATCTCCGGCAAGCCACTTAAAATCAAATATCCTGAAAAATGCAGGGTCGGCATAATAAGAAACATCCTCCTTAAATTTCTTTACATCGCTCCCATCGCTCCCTCCAACAGAATAATGTGCACCGTCGTTCAGCATGATGTTCGACATCTGCTTTATTTGCGGGAAGTCTAGCTTCAAGCCCTCGGTTAACGGCATTGGCGTCCCGGCGTTGGCGTTTGTTCCATCAGGGCCGCTGTTTACTGTAAGCACGCGGTATATGTTGTTTTTATTAACATGGAAGTTATCGAAGCTTGTTTCGAATTGCACCATCAGGAAAATGAGCAGGCATGCTGCGATACCTATAGCCAGGCCGGTAACATTGATTGTAGCATAGCTTTTATTGCGCATAACGTTGCGCCAGGCGATCTTGAAATAATTTTTGAACATATAACTGCGGTTTAATTTCTCGTTTGCCCACATTGGTGTGGTTTTACGATACGAAATTACCCTCGCAGCTGCCGGGTGTCGCTCCGAATTATAATATGGTCGCTCTTTTTTCAGTTCAGATTTGTATTCCGCAGGGCTTTTACCGGTCATTTGTTTAAATGTGCGGTTAAAGGTAGTTTTTGAATTAAACCCCGACTCGAACGCTATGCCCAGCAGCGTTAGGTGGTCGTGAGCCGGGTCCTGCATTTTACGGGTAACCTCTATAATGCGATATTCATTAACGAAATCATTGAAATTCTTTTTGAGGGCTACGTTGATGGTTCGGGACAGATCGTGCGCATTTATATCCAGCGACACGGCGAGCGAACTTAAACTTAAATCGGCATCCCGGTAAAGCCCCCTGGCTTCCATGGCTTTTTTTAGCCGGATGCCTTTTTGCTTCAAATCTGCCGGGATGGTTGGTTTTGCTACCGGGGCTGCCTGGGCAGATACCACAATTTCAGGTTTTAAAAATGCGGCAATGGCTATCCGGATCATCATTATTGCCAATAGCAGGTTTAAGATATAGCAAGCATGCACGGCAAGGGGGCTGCGATGATAAAAGGAAGCAATAGCGTAAGGTATCCATAGCAACCATATGATGCCGAAGCCCCTTATCAGGCTATGCAGCCACCGTAGCTTGTTGCGGTACCGATCGCCCCCGTTAAATTTTAGTTGTTGATAGTAGGTTTTTATATGCCTATGCGCGCGGTATATATAGATGATAACCGAAAAAAATATCAGTACCTGCAAGGCCGGATTCAACAGCCCAAAGATGCGGGTATCATAGGTGGCCGCGCCCGTTGCTATGCTTTCTTTCACCGCCAGTGCCCAAACGCCGACTTGCAGCAGTAAGGGGCTCAAATGCAATAAATCCTTCTGTCCGGATTTGTACCCAGGCGGGGTTATTTTGCGTACCCAAAAATAGATCATGGGGCCGAGTGCCGACAAATAGTTTAGCGGAAGCCGGCTCCATTGGCGGAAGTAGGCGCTTAAACCGATATCTATACATAGCACCCAAACCAAATGCATAACGACGATGAGCAAGGCCAGGCCGGCGAAAAGGTTTGCGTTTCGCCCCGGCCTGTTGGCAAACAATAATTGCAGGGCAAAAGTAAGCCCGGTAAAAATTGTTCCGAGGAACAGTAGGTCGTACAGGTTTATATGGAATATGTATGGATTCAAGTAAGTCAAAAACGTCAATTGCTGTTCCAAAGTTATAAATTACTGTAAATTAATATATTGTCTGGGTGGGTTTGATTTTTATTGTAACAAAACCGAACGATAAGGCGTGCGGTTTTGGAGGGCTGATGACCAAATCTTTTTAGGTAAAGTTAGGCGCATTTAGTGACTTGATATACTTAAGCACGAACCCGGCGAGGCACCAGTAACAGCCTTGCAAGTGAGATGGTACCGGCCACCCCACCAAACGCGACCGCCGCGAAACGGATGACCTTACGGATATTTTTTTTGAGAAACCGGAGGAGGGGAAAGAAGGACAAATACTACCACGTTGTCATCCCGAATTGATGCGGGAGGGAGATGTGTAAAAGCGATATTGGGGAATCTCCGGCGCATGCATTGGATATGCAAAGACAATCCATGCGCAGAAGATTCCTTACAAATGCCCTGCCTGGTACTTCCTCGCCGCAAAACTAGTGAGCAATAAGGCCAAAATAATAGCGGAAAGAATGCCGGTGAAAGCCAGGTTATGATGCATTGGCAGGCTGCCCGGGTAGTCGGCAAATGCTATGCCGTTCACAATGGCATAGGTGAGCAGGAAAAAGATAACCTCGAATAGTTTTTTGCCGCCACTCAAAATACCCGTGCCCACGGCCAGCGAAACCACAAATAAGGCCCCAATGATGAGGTTGATGATTGATAAGCCATCCATCACTATAACGTATCGCAACACCAGTGGGAACGCCAGTGCAATAGCTAACAAGAAACCGGCTATGATTTGGGCGGGTAACATCCGTTGTAAGGGTTTGTAAGATGCGTAAGTGAAGTAATGGAGGCGGTTAGTCTTTTCCTTCGTTACCAATTCTGACCAGCGCGTTACCTGTAAAAACCACAAAGCCGGGAGCAGGTACAAAGACGCTATAGGTAATGGCGCAAAAAGCATGCTTATGCTTAGGCCTATACTAGGCAACCACAACCATTTGTTCCCTTGTCTTATAATCAATAACAACTCGGTTTTGATAAAGGGAACTATGCTGTAATTAAATACAACCGGTGGCAACAAAGCACTACTTATACCAGCGGGAATAGCGGTGAATCCTTCAACATGCGGCATTACCGCTGCCTGCTTTTTCTTTTTGCCTGCTGCTTTCTTAAAATCAAACCTGTGAAAAAAGAAAGAGGAAAGGTAAACCAGCGCTACCGCAAAACTCATCCACAGCAAGCGGCTAAAAATAAAAAGAGCTGTCCAGTTGATGCCGTTCCAGGTGATTAACTGAAAGGGCCGGCGCTTGCTAAATATAAACCCGAATGATACCTGCTCTATATGTTGATGGAACCGGGCGTTTATCTCGCTTTTAATACTGCCTGTAACCAGGCTTAAACCAAAAGGATCGAGAAAGCCGCTGGGAGGCTCTGCGCTTTTGGTATTAAGCGAAGAGAGCGCAGCCCCGCAAAGGAAGAAGTATATGATAAATTGCAGGATGCTGCGCTTCCCTAAAAATACTTCGGCCACTACCGCTAATGCAGCTACCAGGAACATGGCCGGCAATACAAAAAGCAAGTAAGGTAATATAAAGTGAGCCAGAACAAGCGGATACCCGGCCCCGCGCAGGAAGAACATGAGTATGCTTACCGCAAACGTGCAAACGGCAATGGTGCAAAGCACAACAAAGTTGCTCAGTTGTTTGGCCAGCAGGTAGCTGAAATTAGAAATAGGCGTGGCCGCAATAATTAAACCTACTTCGGTATCGATATCTCTTTTAATGCTGTTATTTACCAGCAGGAAACCGTAAAAGGATAGCATGACAGCTGTCATGGTGGCTGATATATAGCCAACCCATGCGGCGTTATAAACACTTTTGAACCCAACAGCGCTCAAAGTTGTGTACGAAGCGCTTACAGGCGGTACAAAGAGGTAGGCCACATAAATGGTAATAGCCAGTGTAAGTAAAAAGGCATAGCTGCGGGTACGCTGCAGGTAATCGGCTTTTACAATGCTGTAAATGTATTGCATCGGCTTAAGCGTTATGTTGCGTTAACAATAGGTAGGCATCTTCTAAACCGGCATCTACAGGTTTGGATGCAGCAACGTTAGCCGTGTCGGTGCTAATGTATCGTACCCGGGTACGGTCCTTTTGGCGGCTGGTATCAATAACCTTGTACTTTGTTTTAAATGCTGCTACATCGCTACTCTCTAAAAGCACTTCAAATATCCGTCCCTTGGCCTGTTCAATAATATCGTGCTGGTAACCTTTGGTAATAAGTTTGCCACTTTGCATAATGGCTACTTCATCGGCAATGGTTTCAATATCTGATACGATGTGCGATGAAAGAATAATGATACAATCATCAGCCATCTCACTGATGAGTTGCCTGAATCTAACCCGCTCTTCCGGATCGAGGCCCACCGTGGGCTCGTCAAATATGAGCACCTTAGGGTCGTTTAGGAGGGCTTGCGCAATGCCAACGCGTTGTTTCATGCCGCCCGAGTAGGTGCCGATGGGCTTTTTGGCATCGGCTGTCAGGTTAACACCTTCCAGCAGCATATCAATGCGCCGGCGCAGATCCCTGCCACCCACGCCTTTCATGGCCGCAATGTATTCTAAAAATTCATAGGCATTTAAATTGGGGTAAACGCCAAAATCCTGTGGCAGGTAGCCCAATACTTTGCGGATGAAGTTAGGGTTGCTTACAATATCTACCCCATCTAAAAGTATAGTGCCGCGGGTAGGCTGGCTAATGGTGGCAATTATCTTCATCAAGGTTGATTTACCGGCACCATTAGGGCCAAGTAAACCTAATATGCCTTTATCAATGGTGATGGAATAATCTGATAACCCGGTTTTAGTTGCGTTATATTGCTTGGTAAGCCCCTTAATTTCTAATGCCATAGTTTGAAAATGAGTGCTGCTATGACATAGGCGTGCGCGGTGATGTTACATGAAGCAGAAAATAAACACAGGTAACATTGGTTACCTCATTCGGGAATCATTTTTTCCATATTTTTATTACTTTCTGCCATCCATCTAAATTCAGGTGAAGGGCGTAAACTCCGGTAGGCAAATTTGAAACGTTGAGCGATATGCTGCCAGAAACATTATGGAATTCGGTACTGAATACAAGGGCGCCTCTGGTTGCGTTATATATTTTAACCAGTGCGCTTTTGACGCTTTTACTCCCTAAATTAACGTTTAACACATCCTGAAACGGAATAGGGTAGGCTACTACGCTTCGCGACGTATTTATGGTATCTGCCCTGTTTATAAATTCCTGTGTAAACGGGTTGCTGTTGATGTTGAGCGCAGTTGTTTTAAGTATTGGCGTATCAGTAGCTACCATAAAAGTATTTCCTGTAACGGCGCTCCAGGCGTTGGCCGCATCTTTAAACTGCAGGTAAATGGTATGCTGCCCATTGCTTAGCTTAGACGTATTTATATAAGTGGATAGTTTAACTAAAGCCCTTGGGGCCGATAGGAGCTTTGTTATTTTATGTGCATCGTCGGCATCAAACCAGTAACGGTAGGCGGTTAATACACCGGGCTGCCCTGTCCCCGGTTTAATTTTATAGAAATTGCTGCTGCCCACGCTACTCCATACACCTAGATTATCTTTATAACGGTAATGGTAAATATGCGCGCCCACCGGTAATGAAACCGCATTCGCTTCGACGTTTATATCGATACTTTGCGATGCACTGAGGGGGACAGCTACTTTTGCAGCGTAGTTGCCGTCAAACCAATATTCGTATGATGTTATTTTCCTTTGCCCTGCGGGGGCAACAGGCATTTTATTAAACACCTTGACGATTATGCTGCTCCAAACGTTGTTGTTGTCCTTATAACGCACATACAAAGTATGCACACCGGCGGCTAAAAGTTTAGTATCTGCAACGCTGTTTATAGCCGAAATTTTTGTAGCGGTAATGGTGTCTGTTACTTTTTTTGAGTAGCTGTTATCAAACCAATATTCGTACACCACCAGGTTGCGCTCGCCGGTTGGCAATGGCGGGGATTTGTAAAATGTGTTGCTTATCACCGCGCTCCACCCGCCTTTTTTATCTTTATACCTCAGGTTTAGTGCGTGTGTCCCAATAGCGAGCCCATCTGTGGAGAAACTGGCGCTAAGGCCGGCAAAGTTTTCGATTCCGGAGGCGGCGCTCACTTTTGCTGCGTAGTTGTTATCAAACCAATATTCGTATGCAATCAGGCTGCCGCCTATACCCGTGTAAATGCTGTTAGTGCCGTTGCCAAAAAGGGCGATGCTGTGCTCGGGTGCCGTGTTCGAATTACTGCTTATAACCAGCGCGGCATTTTTTACACCGATGGTTGTGGGTAAAAACCTAACGGTGATCTGTTTGGTTTTGCCCGGTTGCAGGCTGAAGGGGAGTGTGGTTGCAACCTTAAAGGAAGACGCACCTGGGCCGGTGATAGACAAGGCCGACACCGTGAGCGAATCTGACCCTGTGTTTTGGAGGGTAAATGCATTAAACTTGAAGGAAGTGATATTTACATCGCCATAATTGAACGAAACATCGTTTGTAATTATCAGCGTTTTTGTTGCATGATCTACCGCAGTGCCCCTTAACTCAATTGATTTAACAGGGTTCTCTGCCGAATTGCTGGTGATAGTTAAAATATTCTTGCGCGCGCCTAAAGTTTTAGGGGCGTACCTTATAGTTACATCTTGGCTTTTTCCAGGGTCGATTGATAAGGCAGTTGGGCTCAATACCGTAAATTGGGTTGTATTTGCTATTGCCATGCTTGTAATTGACAATGGTGTTGAACCCGTATTGGATAATGTGATAACCTTATCGCGTGTTTTGCCTAACACCACATCATAAAAAGGCAGGGTAGCATCCGGCGAGACGGAGAATTGGGGCTTGGCGACAGGAGTTGTCTTGATAGTTAAAGTATACGGGAAGTTATAAGACGCATATTTATAAACGGGAACACTGTTGCGGTCGCCATGTTGTGCCTGCCCTATTACTTGTATATAATATTCGCCGGGATTAAGAACGTCCGGGACCTCATGATTAACACTAAATGATTGGCGTTGCGGGGGGGCATCATCCTTATTCAAAAGGCGAATACTTTTTATCCCGGTAAATTCAGGTGCCGATACATTTACGGTAATTGTAGAAAGGCTTTTTATTACTATTTTGAAAACGTCAGTATCTCGTGGATTCTCCGGAATACCCGGGACACCTTTCCCATAAGTTATAAAACCTTTTATCCTGCTATTAATCCCTACTTCATAAGCGGAAACAGGCTTATTGGGTTCATCGAGGCCGCGGAGTAAATTATAATAATCTAACGATTCGCCCACCACTCCCGCAAATTTTAGAGTTATATGGAACCTATTGGTCATCAATGTATCCCTTTCATCAAGGCGTTGACTGAAAATAGATACTATTCCATCATCACCCGATGGAAGAAAGGGAAATGGCGGTTTGTAATATGATACTATCCAGGTTCTTGGTATATCAGCATATTTGTTAAATCCACGGCCAAGATTTAATCCTTGAATCAGGTCATTTTCTCCGCCATTTCCATTAACGTCCTTAGTATAATAATGATCGGGAATCGTACTTTCGCTTGTAACACCGTTACCAAACAAATAAAGGCCGGATATCGTACTAAAAGCTTTGTCAAACGTGGCCCTCAAGTCTCTTACTGCGTCAGATTGGCCATCAACGCCTGGCCAACTCAATAAAAAATCCGGCGCTTTGGTTATGTCTGCGCCTTTATGGGGGGTGCCGATTGTGATAAGCTTTGCTACATCGTTATTGCTGTATGATTGGATATACTCGCGCGCAGCCAGCCCACCCATGGAATGGCCCACTAATATAACCTTGTTCGCTCCCGTTTTATGCTTTATCGAATCTATCGCTAAACTAAGGCCATAGGCTTGTTTAGCAATTGACGATTGATTGCTTTCGAGAGATAAATTTAAACCGGAGTCATGTACAAAATGCGGTAGTGCAACCGATTTTAAGATGCTCCGCTTTACCGACAACGTGTATCCAGTAAGGCCTGTCACCTTCATATATTCCGCACCAATCCTTATGATATCTCCAACCAGGAATTGTGCTGGATCGTCTATTTTAAATGATGTTGCCGTGCTCGAAAAAACCACTATGTTGTCAAATTTAGGCGAAACGGTTCCCACACTTTCGCCATTTGACCGGACGCTGAAGTTTATCGTATAGAAATCTGCTTTCGGAGGGTTTTTAGTAAACAATACAACGTCATCTTCCTTCCTTACGCTAAATGATGTTTCGCTTCTTGCATAGTTTAAACAGATATTTAAATTCAAGCCATTAGTAAGGCCTGCCTTTTCCAAATAATCTATTACATCATTATCCGGCCCGTCTTGTTGCCAGGTAGTATTATCCGAATTTATTCCATGAATAAAAATAATAGGATACGGCGTATTCCGTTGCGCAAAGCCGGGTGTCGCCACAAAAAAAGACAGCACAAAAACTGCAATAGAAAAATAGCTGAATTTTCTGATGGCAACGGTCTTCATCATTAAGTCCCTTTAAATCAGTTGTTAATTATCTTGTGCCTTTACAGTGATATGGACACTCAGGTTACCGTTAGCATCTGTTTTGGGCGCCACCTGTATATTTTGAAAATGCGGGTTAAAAGGGATAGAGCCCGCCTTCCATGGGAAGATGCCGCCATAGATGCCCATATCCGTACCGTCGCGGCCGGCATTTTTTAGGGACGATGTTGAACGGATAGCAAAATTGGCTTTATAAATACCATCGCCGCTGATCTTAGTAGGGTCGTACGATACAAAGATTGATTTTAGTGGGGTTGTGGTTAAAATATTGCCACTACCTTGGTTATCTCCCGTGGAGCCATTTACGCCACCATTAAAATTATTAAAAAGAGTGCTGCTAGATACATAAGGTGTACCAGCCCCCACTTCAAATATATTGTTCTCAATATTGCAATTTGATGCATAGAGAGGGTATATATAATTGGGTGTTGCCCCTAACAGAAATATATTATTTTTGATAGTGCTAAAGTTTATTGGACTATTATTACTTGTTCCGACTTGTACTATAAAAATATTATTAGTGATCAAATGATTAGTACCACCAACAGCCAAATGGCTTATGATATTTTCATTGATGGTGAAGTTTGCAAGGCCGGTGTAGCTTCTATCTAAATAAAGTGAAAAGACATTACAACGTGAGATAGTATAGGTGTTAACACTGCCATTTGTGTAGAGTTGTTGTACAACGAGTCCGGTTATGGAACCTTTGGCTGCACCAGGATCTAAAGTTATGCTTTGCACTAAAGTTCTTGCCGTAGCACTTGTTGAATCCGGATTGTGCCCGGCTCCTATTAAACAAAGGCGTTTGTTAATTAAAACGCCATCAAAACTTCCACCCGGGATATAAACCGTATCGCCGGCTACAGCTTTTTCAATTGCTTCGGGGAGTTTGGTATAAAACTTGGGTGCCTTGGTGCCGCCTTGAACCGCAATAAGGTTTTGCGCTTTTAAACCGGTTGCCGCTACAAAAAGCAGCGATAAAAACAAAAAGGTTGTTTTCATGATCTTTATTAATTAGGGTAATTATCTAAACAAGCAACCATCAAAATTGCAAGCGGGCTTATTATTTTTTAAAAATAATAAATAATAATCTGCAAAAGCAACTATATCTATTTATTAAATATTATAACAAGATGAGCAGGAATGGGCAAAACCTTGCCTTCCCAACAAACACTTCCCGCAATCTTACCCCGATGAGCGTTGGGCGATGCCATAAGTAAAGGTTTTATCTCGCCAAGCTGCCAACACCGCAAAGCAAGCAGCTTAAAAATCTTTGCGTGAAATAAACTTTCCTTAACTTAAAGCAGTTTGCTTTCGTTAAGCAAGCAATTTCGAGTGAGAGAACATCGATATTGCGCTTATAAAGTTGATATTTACATCATTTTTTCCGCCAAACAGCCCACATTTTGCGACTCTTTTAAATAAAAAAACGACGTATTATTAGAAAAACGCGCAAATTTTCGCAACTGATTTTTGCACGAAATTCATTTTCGCGGTTGTTCTTCGCTCCAAATAACATATAGGATTTTATCCTTATTTTCGCTTTTTATAACCACTCCTGCGCACAAAATGCTCGGAATTGCGTTAAATCACCTACATGAAAGAAAGCTACCTGAGCGAGGAACATAAAATTGCCATAATAGGCCTGGGCTATGTGGGCTTACCGCTGGCCATAGAATTCGCCAAAAAATACAACGTTTTAGGTTTCGATATCGACCAGCAACGCATCCTCGAGCTCAGTCTCGGTACCGACCGCACCCACGAAGCCAATATGGCCGACCTGCAGCAGGTGCTGAAACATTCCGCCGATGCCGGCTTAAAATTCTCGTCTGATACCGAAGAATTGCGTAGCTGCAATACCTACATCGTCACCGTACCAACGCCAATAGATCAGTTTAAAGCGCCCGATCTCGGTCCGCTATTAAAAGCTTCCGAAATGCTCGGAAAATTGATGAAAAACGGCGATTTAGTCATATACGAATCTACCGTTTACCCGGGCTGTACCGAGGAAGATTGCGTACCGGTATTGGAGCAAGCCTCGGGCTTAAAATATAACGAGGGTTTCTTTGTGGGCTACTCGCCCGAGCGCATCAACCCCGGCGATAAAGTAAATACGCTGGCCAAAATAATGAAGGTAACCAGCGGCTCTACCCCGGAAGTTGCCGATAGGGTAGATGCCTTGTACGCCTCCATCATTACAGCAGGCACGCACAAAGCGCCCAGCATAAAAGTGGCCGAAGCCTCCAAAGCGATAGAGAACGCCCAACGCGACGTGAATATCTCCTTCGTAAATGAACTGGCGCTGATATTCGACCGTATGGGCATCGACACCAATGATGTGCTGGATGCCGCAGGTACCAAATGGAATTTTTTGAGGTACAAACCCGGCCTGGTAGGCGGCCATTGTATAGGGGTAGACCCTTATTACCTGGCGCACAAGGCCGAAGCATTGGGTTATCAGCCACAGGTGATCCTCTCCGGTCGTAGGGTTAACGACGAGATGGGCAGCTTTGTGGCGGGCAAAGTAATCAAGCTGTTGGTGGCCAAGGGGCACGATATAGGCAACATCAACGCGCTGGTGCTGGGTATCACTTTTAAAGAAAACTGCGCTGATGTGCGCAATAGCAAGGTGGTTGATATTTATACCGAACTGAAAGCCTTCGGCCTGAATGTAGATGTGTACGACCCAAGGGCCGATGCTGAGAAGGTGCAGCAGGAGTACCAGATAGAACTAACTGCGTCCATCGATAAAAAATACGATGCTATTATTTTAGCGGTAGCACACAGTGAATTTTTGGCCTTGGATTATAAAAATATCACCGTGAGCGATGCCAGCGTTATATACGATACCAAATCGGTTTTAGACCGCCGAATTGTAGATGCGCGCTTATAATTATGATGAAGCGTAAGTGTTTCATTGCGCTTTAACCGTTTTTTGCTATTTTATTTAAGCGGCTGGTGATAAGTATGTTATGGATTTTATATAAAGAGTAGGGGTGTTCCAAAGTGTTCCACTTATTTTATTAAAGTGCTGGTAATTAAGTAGATGTAAAAACAGGGTGTTCAACACATATAGTGGAACACCTGATTGACATGCGCCGGCTTACTGCACTGCTGATGTTTGTTTTTTGAGTATTATTGCACGAAATTATACCCGCGCTTTTTAGCTAATGAAGAGTATCGCCCAAAAAGTATTTGATATCGAAATTGAATCGTTGCAGCACGTAGCATCGATGATAGATGAGCAGTTTTCGCAGGCGGTAGAGGCTATCCTGCAAAGTAAAGGCAAACTGGTGGTTTGCGGCATGGGCAAGAGCGGGCATATCGGCAAAAAGATATCTGCCACGCTTACCAGTACTGGTACGCCAAGCTTTTTTATGCACCCTGCCGAGGCTTTCCACGGCGATTTAGGAATGGTAGGCGAACATGATATTATCCTCATCCTGTCCTACTCCGGCGAAACAGAAGAAGTACTGAAGCTTGTGCCTTTTTTGAAATGGCACAAGAATTTATCCATAGCTATTACTGGCAACCCAAATTCAACCCTCGCCCAAAATGCTACTTACCACTTAAACGTAGGCATTAAGCAAGAGGCTTGCCCGCTGGAACTGGCGCCCACATCGTCTACCACAGCAACCTTGGTAATGGGCGATGCGCTAGCCGTTGCGCTGATGACCGCAAGGGATTTTAGTCCCGATGATTTTGCGCGTTTCCATCCCGGTGGAAGGCTGGGCCGCAAGCTTTTAGTAAGGGTTAAGGACCTGATGCGTACCGATGCTCTGCCGTTTTTGGAACCCGATGCGACGTTTACGCAGCTCATCATCCGCATGTCTGAAGGTAAACTGGGCATGGTAATAGTAGGCAATGCAGATAAAGTGCAAGGCGTGATAACCGATGGCGACCTTCGCCGCGGCTTGTTAAAGCATGCCGATATAAACCAATTATCCGTCTCGGATATCATGAACCCGAACCCTATTACTGTGGAGGCGGATACGCTAGTCTATGATGCAGAAGCCATTATGCTGGAGCGGAAGATAACTACCCTGTTGGTGCAAAATAACGAAGGCAAAGTAACCGGAGTTTACCAGATATTCAACCAGGCATAAAGCGATATGAAAGCGATAATTGTAATACCCGCCCGCCTGAAGTCGACCCGCCTGCCCGATAAGGTACTGCTGGATTTGGGCGGCAAACCCGTGATACAACGTGTGTATGAGGCCTGCATCAAGGCCAAACTACACCAGGAAGTCTGGATAGCCGCCGATAGCCAGTTGGTGTTCGATCTTTGTAAAACGTTTACGCCAAACGTGCTTATGACCAAAGAAGAACACCCCAGCGGTACCGACCGTATTGCTGAGGTTGTGCAGCGCATTCCCTGCGATATCGTAGTGAATGTACAGGGCGATGAGCCATTCTTCGATGCCGATATTATAGACCGGCTGATTGCCGCCCTGCGGCAAAGCGATGCTCAAATGGCCAGCGTTTGCGCCCCCGTAGAAACGTTGGACGAATTGCACAATCCCAACCTGGTAAAAGTGGTGACGGATGTTAATGGCTACGCACTATATTTCTCGCGCTTCAGGATACCCTACTCGCGCGATAAGGTTTTAGAAGAAGCCGACGCCTCGCTGTACAAAAAACATATGGGTGTGTACGCTTACCGGGCGGAGTTCCTGGCTAAGTTTATCCAATTGCCGCCTTCTTTTTTAGAAGGTTCGGAAAAACTGGAGCAGCTGCGCGCCCTGGAAAATGGATATAAAATTAAAATGATAGAAGTTGCAGGCTTTGAAAAAGGGATAGATACCCCCGAGGACCTGGAGCTTGCACGTAAAAAAATAGAAGACGATGGCACTATATAAAGACATTACCGAAAAACCCTTTTTTATTGTTGGCCCCTGTGTTATGGAAAACCAGGAATTGCTTTACACCGTGGCCGATAAGGTGGCAGAGATAAAAGCGAAATACCCGGTTACCGTGGTGTTCAAATCCTCATTCGATAAAGCAAACCGCACCAGCATCAGCGCTTACCGTGGCCCCGGCATAGACAAAGGCCTGGAGATGCTGAACAACGTAAAAGAGAAATTCGGTCTGGAGGTTACTACCGATATACACGAACCCTACCAGGCAGCCATAGCGGCCCAGGTAGTAGATATATTGCAGATACCGGCTTTCCTTTGCCGCCAGACAGATTTGCTGGTAGCCGCAGCGCAAACCGGAAAGGTGGTAAACGTTAAAAAAGCCCAGTTTCTATCCGGACAGGATATGTTTTACCCGGCGCAGAAAGTGAAAGAGGCGGGCAATGAGCAGATTATCCTCACAGAACGCGGCAACTCGTTCGGCTATAATAATTTGGTTGTAGATTTCCGCAACATTGCCGATATGACGGCCTTTGGTTACCCCGTTTGTATGGATTGCACCCACTCGGTGCAACGCCCCGGCGGTGCAGGCGGCAAAACCGGTGGCGACCGCAAGTTTGTGCCCAATATGGCCCGCGCGGCCCGTGCCTTTGGCGCAAGCGGATACTTCATCGAAACCCACCCCGATCCCGACCACGCCCTCAGCGATGGCCCGAACATGCTTTATTTAACGGATTTGGAGGACTTAATTAAGTCGTTAATTAGCTGATAGATTGCTTTGCAAATGGTGGTGAGGACACCGCCATTTTGTTTATTATTTCAAGGTTGCGGTGTCCTCACCGCAAACCGCCGGTATTTAATATTCTGTCTTCCCGTCCAGATTATCCCAAAGCTTGAAAGCACCCTGTGCTTCATTGCGCATCAACTGCTTAAAAGGCATCTTGCGTTTACCCATAGGCAAATCCAGTTCATCATAAATAAAATGGTCGTCGAAACCGATGGCAGCGGCATCGGCCTTGGTATTGGCGTAGTATATTTTGCTGATGCGCGCCCAGTAAATGGCACCGAGGCACATGGGGCAGGGCTCGCAACTGGTGTATATTTCGCAGCCTTCTAAATTAAACGTACCCAGTTCCTGGCAGGCCAGGCGTATGGCCGATACCTCGGCATGGGCGGTCGGGTCGTTAGTGGGCACCACCTTATTGGCGCTACGGGCTATAACCATGCCATCCTTTACCACAACGGCGCCAAAAGGGCCACCCAATCCCTGCTTTACGTTGTATTCAGACAGGTCGATAGCCATCTGCATAAACTCCTCGTGTTTCATATTCTTGCGATCTCTATAAATTAAAAAACCCCAACCAATGGCCGGGGTTTTCATTAATATTTATTTGCTTATCCAAATATGCGTTAGGTTTTATCTGCACATCTGAAATCCGCCCATCTGAAATTTACTTCTTGTCTTTAGCGTAAGCTTCGTTCAGCCTTTTGATAACGTCTTTGGTTACATCAAGGCTTTCATCGCCAAACAAAACGGTAGTATTGCCTTTTTGGAAAGTAAGCACCATTTTATAGCCTTTTTCTTTAGCGTAAGTTTTGGTAAACGCTACCAGTTTCTCGTAAAGTGCGTTGGTTTCGGTCAGCTGTTCTTGTTGTACCTGTGCACTGGCGTTTTGCTGCAATTGCTGAAACTCCTGATTTTTTTTCTGCAATTGCTGCTCAATAGCAGCACGTTGATCGGCAGGCATAGTTGCTGCGCTTTTCTGGTAATCGGCATACCGGCGTTGGAAAGCCTGTCCGACCGATTGTACCTCATTATTGGCCGCTTTGCCTTTTTCTTCCAGGCGCTTGTTCATGTCTTTGATATACTCGTATTGACTAACCAGCGAATCCTGGTTGATGTAAACAATTTCGGGGGTTCCGGTCACTGTAGAAGCGGGGGCAGCGGCGGGTTTATCAGCGGTTTTATTTTGGTTGCAAGCAGCTAATCCTGCGGCAATGGCAATAACTAAAACTGATTTCGTAACAATAGAAGCCTTGATTTTCATTCTGTTTATCTAAAAAAATTTTTGACAAAGATAAACTTTCGCAACAAGTTTCCTAATGCCCGATGTGCAAATAGGCAGATGTGCGGATTACAGATTTCAGATGTGCAGATTTCTTTTGGCGAGGCTTCTAAGCAGCTTATGTAAACGACATTGATATGCAGGTAAAGAGGGGGGATATGTTGAAAAAAAACATAATGCGGGCACCTTTTTGGGCACTATGAATAGTGTATATATGCTGTAAAATTCGTATTTTTGCTTGTTAAAACTCCACCCGGAGTGGTTATTGTTTTAGATAAATTATGAGCGAAGAAAAAGAGGATAAATCGAATTATTCAGCAGATAATATACAGGTTTTAGAGGGTTTAGAGGCCGTACGTAAAAGGCCTTCGATGTACATAGGCGATACGGGTGTTAAGGGCCTTCACCACCTGGTTTACGAGGTGGTTGATAACTCGATAGATGAGGCACTTGCCGGTTATTGCGATACCATCAACGTTACTATTCACAAAGGCAATTCTATTACAGTTGTTGATAATGGCCGCGGTATCCCAACGGGTATCAACACCAAGGAACAAAAATCGGCGCTGGAAATTGTAATGACCGTGCTGCACGCCGGCGGTAAATTCGATAAGGATACCTATAAGGTTTCCGGCGGTTTGCACGGTGTGGGCGTAAGTTGCGTTAACGCATTATCGGTACACGTGAAAACGGTTGTATATCGCGAAGGCAAGATATTTACGCAAGAGTACGAACGCGGTAAGCCGCTGTTCCCGGTAAAAGAAATCGGCGTATCCGACAGGACAGGTACCACGCAAACTTTCCAACCGGATGCGGAGATATTCACGCTGACCACCGAGTATAAGTTCGATACTTTAGCCACCCGCTTACGCGAGCTGGCTTTCCTGAACAAGGGCATCCGCTTAACGCTTACGGACGAGCGTGAGACCAACGACGATGGGACTTTTGTAAGCGAAGAGTTTTACTCTCAAGGCGGCCTTAGGGAGTTTGTGAAATACCTGGATGGTACCCGCGTGGCTATCATCCCGGATCCTATTTACCTGGAAGGTATTAAACAAGGCATCCCGGTTGAACTGGCTTTTCAGTATAACGATACCTACACCGAAAATGTGCATTCGTATGTAAACAACATCAATACCATAGAGGGTGGTACACACGTGGCCGGCTTCAGGATGGGGCTTACCCGTACCTTGAAATCATATGCCGATAAATCCGGCTTACTGAAAAATATGAAAATCGAAATTACCGGTGATGACTTCCGCGAGGGGTTAACCGCCGTTATTTCGGTAAAAGTACAGGAACCACAGTTTGAAGGGCAAACCAAAACCAAGCTGGGTAACAGCGAGGTGAGCGGTGCCGTTAACGTTGCCGTGGGCGAAATCTTGGGCAACTACCTCGAGGAGAACCCAAGGGAAGCCAAAATGATTGTGCAGAAGGTTATACTTGCTGCAACTGCCCGCGCCGCTGCCCGTAAGGCGCGCGAAATGGTACAGCGCAAGAGCGTGATGAGCGGATCTGGCTTGCCGGGTAAATTATCCGATTGTGCCAATAACGACCCTGCACTGTGCGAATTGTACCTGGTAGAGGGCGACTCGGCGGGTGGTACCGCTAAACAGGGCCGTAACCGCGAGTTTCAGGCGATATTACCATTGCGTGGTAAGATACTGAACGTGGAGAAAGCCATGGAGCACAAAATTTATGAGAACGAGGAAATAAAGAACATGTTCACCGGCTTGGGTGTAAGCATTGGTACACCCGAGGATGCTAAGGCGTTGAACATTGCCAAGCTGCGCTACCATAAAATTGTTGTGATGACGGATGCGGACGTGGATGGGTCGCACATTACCACGCTGATCCTGACTTTCTTCTTCAGATACATGAAAGAACTGATAGAGTACGGCTACATATACATTGCTTCGCCGCCGCTTTACCAGGTTAAAAAAGGTAAGGAGTTTGAATACTGCTGGACTGACGAGCAGCGCGATACCGCTATCCAACGCCTTAAGGGTGCCGGCAAGGAAGATAGCGTACACGTACAACGTTACAAAGGTTTGGGCGAGATGAACGCCGAGCAGCTATGGGATACCACCATGAACCCGGCTAACCGTACCCTCAAAAAAGTAAGTATAGAAAACGCCGCCGAGTGCGACCACACCTTTAGCATGCTGATGGGCGATGAAGTGGCTCCGCGCCGCGAATTTATAGAACGCAATGCTAAATATGCGCGTATAGACACGTAGTAGATGTGCAGATGTGCAAATTACAGATGTGCAGATGCTTTTAATATTCAGCCCCGCTTTGAGAAGAGCGGGGCTTTTTTTATTGTCTGAACTTTGTCTGAACTCGAATTTTAGGGAATTTTCGGAATGCGCAGAATTAGTAATTAATCCAGCATAATTCTGTTAATTCAATAAATTCCTTAAGATTCGAGTTCAGACACCTTACTTCGCGTCCAGGCCGACTGTTTTGATTAGGTTTTCTACGCTCAAATCAATGCCGTCCACATGATGCGTGGCTTGCAGGTAAAAGCTTTCGCGTTCGGCTAATTTATGTTCGATAAAGGCTACCAGTTCTTCGCCTTTTTTGCCTTGCAGTACGGGGCGGGGTGTTTTGGCGTTCTCCAAACGCGAGGCTAGTCCGCGCGGCGATAGTTGTATATAAAGCGTTTGCCCGTGGCTGTTCATCCACTCCATATTATCGAAAAAGCAGGGCAAACCGCCGCCTGTGGATACGATAACGTCATTAGGGTATTCCGTTGTTTTGAGCACTTCCGATTCCAGCTTACGGAAGGCTTCTTCGCCATGGCTGGCGAAGTATTCGGCAATGGTGCAGCCTACTTGCGCTTCCAACACGTGGTCCAGGTCGATAAACTCGTAACCCAAACCCGCTGCCAGTTTTTTGCCCCAGCTGGTTTTGCCACAGCCCATAAATCCTATTAAAAATACGCGGTTCATTTGGTAAGGACTTCTTCTATTTTGGTTTTGAACCAGTTGGTTTTGGCAAGGTCGATACGGTTGATATTTTGGCGTTCTTTTATTTGGGTGCCATAATCTTTGGCAGGGAACACTTTATAGAAAGTTTCAAAATCGTTGCTATCCAGCATTTCAAGTATAAGAGGGTTGTTAGCCCTGATAGTTCTTAATTTGTTTACATTTTCATTTTCTCTATAAAAAGGGTAGCTATCTCTCGCCACGGCGAGGCCTAACAGTATCTTATCCCGCTTCTCGGCGCTTGCTGCTCTTACGGCATTAGTATAGCTGGTTTTGTCAAATTCTTTACCAACGGAAGAAAAATATTCCTCTAAATTATCCGGGTGGAACAAGTAATTCTCAATAGAGTAGTAATTAAGGATATAAAGGTTATTATATGTTTCCATTAGGATTACCCGCTCTTCATTGGTTAGATAATCCCGGTCGACTAATCCATTATAATTTGGGTTGTTTTTTGTTTTATGAAAAGCATCCGCTTTGTTTTGCGCATTAAAAAAAATCGTGTCCTTAATGTTCAGATTGTTGTACAACGGCGTATCAGTATTTTCCGAAAAAACTATCTGTTTACCTTCGAACACTTTCGACAAAAACTCCTTGCTTACCGCAATCTCAAACACATCCACATTATTTTTTTGTGATGGGAAAATTACCTGCGGGATATCAAAATTCAGGTTATCGAAATCAATTATCGCGGCGTGTTCGGCCTCATTTGCATATTCAATAAAACCTAACGAGTGGCTGGCCGTCCACAGCTGGCAATTATCAGGTATCCAGTTTTCGGTAATTTCTTTTAACAGGTTTTTTTGCAGCAACGTGTTTAGGTGAAGATCTATTTCATCTAAAAAATAAACCGTATCCTGAAAGTATTCCGTTCGGGTAAGCAGGTTTAACAGAATATTGAAAATCTCTTTTTCCCCGCTGCTCAAAAAATCATAAGGTATTTTTGATTGCCCTTTCTCAAATAGAATTTCGGCTATTTTGCCTTCCAGCGGAGGCTTGAATGAAATCAACTTAATGCTAGTGCCTGCCTCCTCGCCGAAAATGTTTTGAAAAGCATTGTTTATCGGATTTATATAGCTTTCCTTTATTTCTTCCGTAGAATTATTCCCTTTAAATACATCAGTTAAAATTGAAGAAGCTACTTTTTCAATGTCGTTTTCAAAGCGACTATCTCGGTCAATAAAAGATTTAGGCCTATCGGTATCCTTGTCGAAGGACACATTTCCCTGTCCGCCTAAGTTCGTACGTGTTAATTTTGGTATTTGTCTCACACTACTTCGTCCATAAAAGTAGTTGCCGTTTTTTATTCGTTTATGTGAAGATGATATGAAACCTAGATTTTTACCGTAAACGTCAGAAAAATCCCCGTAGGCATTTATTTCGAAACTGAAATATTGCTTTTTACGGTAATATAAATTAGCGGTATCCCAATTATCTCCCTTAATTATCTTATTCAAGACTTCGAAACCATCAAACACCGAAGATTTCCCCGACCCATTTGTACCAATTAATAAAACCAGTTTAGCCGGCTGGGCCAGGCCTGTCATATCAATGGTTAAATCATCAAAGCGCTTAAAATTTTTTAATTCCAGCTTTGTTATCTTCATAAGATAAAAGTAACGATTTATTGCTTGCTAAAATATTCCTTGTTCAAGGTTTCGTATGTAGGCAGGTTGTGGTAGTGCCATTTATTTATTACCGTGCCGTTTTTTAACAGGATAATACCCGGGTTTGCGCGTACCATGCTCTTCAGCGGAACGCCATCGGCATAAAATAATTCACTCACCAGGCTGTTCTTTTTGGCAAATGCTTCCGCGCTTTGCGGTGGGGTTGAGGTGAGCAGTATGGTACGCGTATTATAGTTTTGATGCAGGTTGGCGGCCAGCGCATTGATGCGGCCGATAGCCTCCAGGTTGGTTTCATCCAGTTTGTCAGCTACGATGAGCAGGCTATAAAACGGGTTGGAGAGGAGTTCCTTATTGTAATTGGTCCCCTGGGCATCCTGTATATTCAGGTCGCGTATCTTAGGTTCAAACCCTTTGCTAATCAGCCTGTTTTCGGGGTTGGGTCCTATTTCCCAGTTGGTGTCTTTCCAGATGGCTGGAGTTTTAAGGTACTCCTTATCGGTCATTAACTTAGTCTCGCCGGTCTTTTTGTTTTTGAGGTGATAGATGATCTCGTAAACATCGACCGGCGCATTTGGTGGCGTTTGCATCTCTTCCAAAATATTCGCGCCTATTTTATATGGCAAAAAGTCTATTATCGGCAAGAAGTTGTAGGTGTACAAGCCAAAACCTATTGAGATTACGGCGGCGCCAATCAACAGTTTATCGCCGGTTTTGGCGTTAACCAATGGGCGGATGGTTTTGCGGTTTAAGAATAGCACCAGCACTAATGCCAACAAAACCATATCCTTGCTGAACGACTGCCAAGGCGTAAGCGGGATGGCATCGCCAAAGCAACCGCAGGTTTGTACCACCTTAAAGTATGCCGAGTAAAAAGTAAGGAAACCAAAAAACACGATGAGCAATAACAATCCCCAAACAATCGTAGCGGCGCGCGTGCCCACCAGCAAAGCGAAACCCAGCAGCATTTCCAGCGCGCAAAGGATGATGGCCGCGCTAAGCGCAAAACCATTTAATGAAGTAAGGTGGAACACCTCGAAATACTCCTCCAGCTTGTAGGAGAAACCCAGGGGGTCGTTAGCTTTTATCAGGCCCGAGAAGATGAACAGCAAACCTACGGCTATCCGGCAGAACCAAATCAGTCCGTTTTTCATGCTGCCCCCAATTTTATCAGCGCAAAAACCGAGTAGTTGAGCATATCCTGGTAGTTGGCTTTTACGCCTTCGGATGCCAGCGTTTGGCCCTGGTTGTCTTCAATCTGCTTTACGCGGAGTATCTTCATCAGTATCAGATCGGTAAGGCTGCTGATGCGCATGTCGCGCCAGGCCTCGCCGTAATCATGGTTCTTGGCAAACATCAATTCCTCGGTTTCTTTTGCTTTTTCATCGAAAAGCCGCTCTACATGTTCGGGTGATAGTTCGTATGGTGTTTCGTCGCTACTATCCAGCTGCATCACGGCAATGAGGCAGTAATTTACGATGCCGATGTATTCGCCGGTGATATCGTCGCCCACTTTAGATACTTTTTTTTCTTCGAGCGTGCGGATGCGCTGCGCCTTGATGAATATCTGGTCGGTGATGGAGGAAGGCCTTAAAATGCGCCATGCGGTACCGTAATCGCGGGTCTTTTTCATGAAAAGGCCCTTGCATAGCTCAATAACGGCTTTATATTCGGTTGCGGTGTTGCTCAAAACTTTGTTTTAAAGTTGGAATGTTGCCAAGACGTTGTAAAGTTGAAACGTTGTAAGGTTGAAATGTTCGTATTTAACGCAGAGAGTACTGGCAAAGTCGATTAACTTTACAACTTTAAAACATTTCAACCTTCCAACAAATCCAGTGGCTAAAGATACATTTTTTCGGAAAAAACTAAGCCTGAACGTCGGTGGCAAATTGATTGACTTATCTACCCCGAAAGTGATGGGTATTATCAATATCACACCCGACTCTTTTTTCGCCGGCAGCCGCAAAACTGATACTGCGGCTATACTGCAGCAGGTAGAGAAAATGTTGACTGATGGCGCAACGTTTCTCGATCTTGGGGCTTACTCATCCCGCCCGGGGGCAGTAGATATTTCGGTTGAGGAAGAAATAGAAAGGTTATTGCCTGCTGTTGAAGCCATTGCAAAAGATTTCCCGGAGGCTATTATGTCCGTCGATACTTTCCGCGCAAGCATAGCCGAAGCGGCTGTAAAAGCGGGTGCGCATATCATCAACGATATATCGGGCGGCAGCCTTGATGCGGATATGTTTGCAACAGTGGCCCGCTTGCAGGTGCCCTATATATTGATGCACATGAAAGGCACGCCGCAAACCATGGTACAGCAGGCGCAATACGATGACGTGTTTGCCGAGGTGTTTGATTACTTCGTGAAGAAAATATACCAGTTGAGGCAATTGGGCCTGCACGATATCATCCTCGATCCCGGCTTCGGCTTTGCCAAAACTGCGGAGCAGGGCTATGAATTGATGAACCGTATGCAGGAATTCGGCCTGCTGCAATTGCCGGTGCTGGCAGGCATCTCGCGCAAACGGATGATATACGGTTTGCTGGGCCGTACTGCCGAAGAAGCCCTTAATGGCACCACCGTATTAAACACTATTGCCCTTATCAAAGATGCAAGCATATTGCGTGTGCACGATGTAAAGGAAGCAGTAGAAGCGGTAAAAATATGGGAAGCTTGTAACGGATTGTGATGATACGGATTGAGAGAGCCAGCGAAGCGGATATCCCCCAAATTACCAGCGTGGAGATTGCAAGTAAACTGCAATCGTTTCCTGATTTGGTTGAAGATGTTGACATAGATTACCCTACCCGCGAATACCGTTGGAAGACCTATTTTGCCGGGCAATCGCCGGTAAGCGCCAAACCCGAACGCATGGTGTTTAAGGCGATTGCCGATGATGAAATGATAGGTTATATAGCGGTACACCTCACTACCAGGTATGATATGGATGCTGAAATACAATCCTTTTATGTTTTGAAAAAGCACCAGCGGCTGGGTATCGGGCTTAACCTTTTCAACGCCGCGCTTGAATGGCTAAAAAAACTTGGAGCGGGTAGCTTGTGCGTAGGGGTATCACCTGGCAACCCTTACCAATACTTTTATCTTAAACATGGCGGCGACTACCTTAACCAGCATTGGATATTTTGGGGAAATATCGGCGAGGTGTAAAAAAAGGCTTTATTTTATCCTTTTATAATCCGCGGCGATATTGTCAGTAATATCGGTACCCAAGGTAAGCGTATCGCCGTGTAACCTTGCTTCTGTGCCGTAAGTATCGGCATCGTAGTAAATCCGGTCGTAAACGATATTGCCATAAGTAAAGGCATTTTTTGTTATCCTGAATTTCCCCGCCGAGGTCTGCGCGCCTTTCACAGACATTTTATAAGTACTATCGGCATTTAACTGTAGGAGGCTTTGGTTACCCGCTGGATATTTTTCGCTAATGCCGGCAATGCCGCCATATCTGGCACGTAACTCAAAGGTGCCGTTGTAACCGGTAGATGTAACCGGCAAGTCTGCTTTTTTACAGGATGCAAAGACTGCAATAGCCGTTAGTGTGTACAGGAAATTCTTCATGATGATTTATTGAAGGTTTATACTATTTCACTCTATGATACTCGTACGATGGCCCATCAAAAGCCGACGTGCCGATGGTTATCGTATTAGGCGTTTCTGCCCACGCATCATGGTAATCGGGGTTGGTGAGCGTAACGGTACCGAACTTTACGGTATCTTGTGTTTCAATAATCCTAATGCTGAATTTACCGCTGGCGACTACTTTATTATCAAGATATTTTACGTAGGTGCTGTCGCTGTTGAATTGGTACATATTACCGCTGTTTGTAACGCGCACCGAGGGGCGCAGGCCGCCACTTACCCAGGCCAGTTCCCACTTGCCAAAAAGCCCGGAGTTAATTTTAGGGTTCTCTTCTTTTTTGCAGGCCGCCAGGCAGCCCAATACCACAACAATTAACAACCCCTTTTTCATCGTAAAATTTATTTTAGTTATTTTTTTTAACGTAAATATGAGAAATACCAGTAGCGTTGGTTACACCGAGGACGAGGCTATCTTTATTCAACTTATAGCTGTCTGTGCCATTGCCCGAAATTTCTATACTGCCGTAAGTGTTTGCGGCCGTGCTGTTGGTTATAGAGGTATGGTATTGGCCGGTAGCATGCACGGTATTGTCTATATATTGGACAAAAGTGCTATCCGCCTTAAATTCATAAATAAAAACACTGGCCGCAGGAACCGCAGCGAGCCCGCCACCCGTAGTGAAGCGTAGCTCCCATTTTCCAACGATGCTATAAGCGGGGGCTACTTTTTCCTTTTTGCACGATGCCAAGACGGCAATCAGCGCCATAAAAAACAAAGCTTTTTTCATATCCGTAACTGCTTTAATCCACTATTTTAGTTTAACGTAATCTGATGCTATGCCATCAGCTGCTGTTGTGCCGATGGTTATCGTATCGGCTTTGATGCGGAAGTTATCCAGGTACACCGGCTCATCGAAGGTGATGGTGCCGTAGCGTGCGCCATTCTCGGTGCCTTTTATATTGATATGGAAGTTGCCGCTTTCGGTAATGACACCGTTGGCATACCTCACGTAGGTGCTGTCGCTTTTAAACTGGAAGATACGGCCGTTTCCGGCCGGGAATTTATCGTAATGATAGCTGAAGCCGCCATAGCTTGCCCGCAATTCGTATTTGCCAAATACGCTGGCGTTAACCGCACCTTCCTTTTCGCAGGCGGATAATGTGGTGGCAATAGCAATCAACAGTAAAGCCCTCTTCATAATCAATTGGTTTTATAACTATTACGGGCGTTTTTTGGTAAACGCTACAACAGGTATTTAATTTTTAGAAGGCACCACTACACCATCCAGCATCTTCAATATCGAATCGATGTACTCGCGGCTGTTGGCCAGACGGGGTACTTTGTGCTGCCCGCCAATTTTGCCCTTCAACTTCATCCAGTTGAAGAAGGTACCCTCGGCAACCTTGCGCACCTGGGGGCGGCGCAGGGCCATATCTTTAAAACGCTTGGCATCGTAATCGGAGTTTACGCGGCGCAGGGTAAGATCCAGTAAGTCTACAAAACGCTCGAATTCAGCGGGTTTCTTCTCGAATTCGATCAACCACTCATGCGCGCCGCATTGGTCGCCATTGAAGTACACCGGTGCGGCGGTATAATCGCGGATGATGGCACCGGTTAAGGAACAGGCTTCGGCCAGGGCGCGTTCGGCGTTGTCGATGATGAGTTCTTCGCCAAAGGCGTTGATAAAATGCTTGGTACGGCCGGTAATGGCGATGCGGTAGGGCGAAAGCGAGGTGAATTTTATGGTATCGCCTATCATATACCGCCAAAGGCCGGCATTGGTGCTGATGATAAGGGCGTAGTTTTTATCCAGCTCTACCTCGTCCAATGTTAGGGTGTCGGGGTTTTCGTCGTGTAATTTTTCCAGCGGGAGGAATTCGTAAAAGATGCCATAATCCAGCATCAGCAGCATATCGCCGGGTTCTTCCAGATCTTGTATGCCAAAGAAACCTTCCGATGCATTGTAGGTTTCCAGGTAGTACATATCCGTGTTTGGTATCAACTTCCTGAACTGCTCGCGATAGGGCGTAAAGTTTACCGCGCCGTGGAAGTAAAGCTCCAGGTTTGGCCATACCTCCAACAGGTTGTTTTTGCCCGTAATCTCCAGGATGCGCTTAAACAGCAATATGTTCCAGGTGGGCACGCCGCTGATGCTGGTTACATTTACATCTATGGTAGCGTGGGCCATCTTCTCTATTTTTTCCTCGAAGTTTTCCAACAAGGCGATATCCAGGTGCGGGGTGCGGTAAAACTCGGCCCAAAGGGGTAGATTTTTCATGATTACCGCCGATAGGTCGCCGAAAGAAGTATCGGCATTTAGCTGGCCTATTTGATGGCTGCCGCCAAGGGTTAAACTTTTGCCGGTGAAAATGCGGGCGTTGGGGCGGTTGTTGAAGTATATGGTAAGCATATCCTTGCCACCTTTAAAATGGCATTCTTCCAGCGATTCCTCACTTACGGGGATAAACTTGCTGCGATCGCTGGTGGTGCCCGATGATTTGGCAAACCAGCGTATCTCTGATGGCCATAGCACGTTTTGCTCACCCTTCAGCATCCGCTCGATATAGGGTTTCAGCGTATCGTAATTTTGGATGGGCACCTGCCGCTTAAAATCGGCCAGGCTTTCGATGCTTTTGTAGTGGTGCTGTTTGCCCCATTCGGTATTTTCGGCACCGGCCACAAGCTGCTCAAACCATTCTTCCTGCACTTCGTTGGGGTATTTCATAAAAAGCTCTATCTGGTGGATACGCTTTTTCATGAACCAGGTAAATACGGAATTTATGATGGCCATAAGGGGGAGTTAATGGTTCATAGTTGATAGTTCATAGACGGAGGCTCATCGAAAATCGCTTTTTGGCTTTTTACGCAGCTACCATGAACTATGAACCATCACCTATCAACTCAAAGATATAATTTACTGGGCAAAAGTTTTTCTTTTCAATACAAAATTAGCACCCAGGTAAACTTTACGCACCATCTCGTTGGCAGCCAGTACTTCGGGTACGCCCGATTCCAGTATCTTGCCCTCGAAAAGCAGGTACGCACGATCGGTTATGGAGAGGGTCTCCTGTACATTGTGGTCGGTTATCAATATGCCTATGTTGCGATGGCGCAGCTTGGCCACCATGGCTTGTATCTCTTCCACAGCGATAGGGTCTACGCCGGCGAAGGGTTCATCCAGCAGGATAAAGTTGGGTTCGGCAGCCAGGGCGCGGGCAATCTCGGTACGGCGGCGCTCGCCACCGCTCAGCAGGTCGCCGCGGTTTCTGCGCACCTTGTGCAGACTAAATTCGTCTATCAGTTCCTCTAGTTTATCGCGCTGCTTATCCTTCGGCATCTTGCCCATCTCCAGCACCGCTTTGATGTTATCCTCAACCGAAAGCTTACGAAAAATCGATGCTTCCTGAGCCAGGTAGCCGATGCCTTTTTGCGCACGGCGGTACATGGGGTCGCCTGTTATCTCTTCATCGTCTAGATAAATATGCCCCTCGTTGGGTTTAACCAGACCTACAATCATGTAAAAAGAGGTGGTTTTGCCTGCACCGTTCGGCCCAAGCAAGCCTACTATCTCGCCCTGCGCCACGTTAAAGGTTACATCGTTTACAACGCTGCGCTGCTTATATTTCTTTACTAAATTTTCTGCCCGAAGAATCATATTTCTAAATTATTACCGCTATAACGGAAAACTATCCTCGTCATTGCGAGTATCCACCAGGGTGCCCTGGAAAAAAATGTAATGACGTGCTTTGCCTGCATCGGTGGAATGCATAACCTTGCAAAAAAAACAAGGCAAGCTACACACCCCGTCTAACCCTTGGGGCCGTCCAGAGCCCGATTGCGAGTTTGGGATTGCCACTCTTTGTAAAAAACATTATTGGGAGCCTCCGCCCGAGGGCGGAAGGTTTACCGTGCTTTTAAGCTTAATACTTTGAGAGCGGCAGAGCTTGCCCTGTTTATAAAAAAACAAGTATATGGGCAAAGTTAAGAAAAACAACAAGAATGGTGCGCCTGTGCAGATGGAACAATTCGGGCTGCAGCACCCGCGTTCGGCGGGCATCGATATCGGCAGCATGCTGATGGTGGTATCCTACACAGATCGCAACAATAACAATCGTATCGCAGAATTCAACAGCTTTACGGACAGCCTTCACGAACTGGCAGCATTATTAGCGAGCGAAAAGGTAGAGGTCGTAACGATGGAAGCAACGGGCTCTTACTGGAAAGTACTGTTCAGCATACTGGAGCAAAACGGGATGAAGATCGTGCTGGTGAACCCCAGCCACTACCGGAACGTGTCAGCCCGCAAGACGGACATCAACGATGCGCAATGGCTCCACCAACTGCTGGCGCATGGCATGCTGCGCGACTCCCACATCGCACCTGAGCTGTACCGCGAACTACGCAGCTACCTCCATGAACGGGAGGTACTTCAGCAGCAGAAAAGCGACACGCTGAACCGCATCCAAAAAGTGCTGACGCTGATGAATATCAAGTTTCAGCACCTGATAAGCGACATCGAAGGCGTTGCCGGGATGCTGCTCCTGCGGGCAATCAGCACAGGCATCCGTGAGCCGGAAGCCTTGTTGAAGCTTATCGATTATAATCGGCTAAAAGCCAGCCCTGAGGACTTGCTGAGCTCGCTGAAAGGCGATTACCAAAACTATTATACCAATATCTTATCGCAGAGCCTGGAAAGCTACGATTTCGCTAAAGCGCAGATGGCGGTTTACGAAACCTATATACAAGGCACGCTTCAAAAGCTGCTGCCGGAAGAAAAGCAGGCCACCCTCCGCGATGTGCAAAAGAAGGGCATGGTACGCAAGAACCAATACCACTTCAACCTGAAAAGCTACCTGCAGGCTATCTTCGGTGTAGACCTCACGGAAGTAGACGGACTGGATGAAATCGGCCTGTTGACCATCTTAGCCGTAACGGGCAACGATATGCGCAAGTGGCCAACAGCGGGGCACTTCGCCAGTTGGCTCAACCTTGCGCCCCGTCCCAAAGTATCCGGCGGCAGGGTCATCGGTTATGAAAAACGGATTACCAATAACCCGGCTACGCAGGCGTTCCGATTGGCAGCGAATAGCCTGTGGCAAAATAAAGGGCCGTTAGGCCAGCAGTACAAAAAACTGGCGTCGACGAAAGGCTCCGCAAAGGCAATCAAAGCAATAGCCAGGAAAATAGCAGTCATCTTCTACAATATGGTGCTCAAACAGGAGGCCTATGATGCTGGCAAAGTACAACAGGATGTAGAACTGCAAACGGCAAAAAAATTGGCACGCCTGCAAAAAGCAGCCGCAAAACTCGGATGGACGATACAAAAAGCAGCTTGATTAACAACGCATTGGCTTCACGTCATTATAAGGAACGAAGCAATCTCTAAGCGATGCATGACCGCTTGTCCTATCGGGAGATTGCTTCGTGCCTCGCAATGACGCGTGGGTTTGGGTTTTAACCGCTCACCACTCTCTGCTCACTAATCACCACTCACCATCCTTATCCCTTTTATATTCAACTGTATCGTCCTTTGCTCGCGCCAAATGTTTTCTTCTATGGCGTAGCAAATATCGAATGGTACGCCGGGTTTTAATTGCGGCAGGTATTCGGCATGGTTAAAGGCTATGCAGCTGAATGCCGGCGAGCCGGGCTGCATTACGCTCATTTTTACGTGATTGCCGCCTACCAGGCCCGCATTCCCGCTAACATACACATTTTTGCTCAGGAATACCGGTGCCATGTTTTCCGGACCGAAGGGCGCGAACTGGTTCAGTATCCTGAAGAATTTGGGTTCGATATCGCTCAGTTGCAGCTCTGCATCTATCAGCACCTGCTGTATCAATTGCTCATCGGTAATGGTGCTGCTTACCACTTCCTCAAACCGTTGTATGAACGCGGGTACCTGCTCCGGCTGCATGGTGAGGCCCGCCGCATATTTATGCCCGCCAAATTGCAATAACAAATCGCTGCAGCCGCAAAGAGCCTCGTATAAATCATACCCCAGTACAGACCGTGCCGAACCTGCCACATGCCCGTTGCTGCGCGTGAGCACCACGGTAGGGCGGTAATATTTTTCGGTAAGGCGCGAGGCTACGATGCCGATAACGCCTTTGTGCCAACGCTCGTTGAATACCACGGTAGATTTACGGCCAATGAGTACCTCGTCATTATCTATCAGGCTCAGGGCCTCTTCGGTAATTTGCACATCGTATTCCTTGCGCTCCTGGTTACGCTCGTTAATGAGCAGACCTTTTTCTTTGGCATCGTCTTCGTGGCAGGCAATTAATAGCTGTACGGCATCTTTGGCATCGTTGATGCGCCCGGCGGCATTAATGCGTGGCCCCAATAAAAATACCACATCGCTGATGGTGTATGGGCCTTTACGACCAGCTACTTCCATTAGCATTTTTACGCCGATGCAGGGATTCTCGTTTATCATTTGCAGGCCTAAGTGGGCCAGCACCCGGTTCTCGCCGGTAATGTGCACGATGTCGCAGGCTATACTGATGCAGGCCAGATCGAAATAGGCGCTTACTTCTTCGAAAGGTAAGTCGTGTTTTTCCACATAGGCCTGGGCCAGCTTAAGGCCGATGCCGCAGCCCGAAAGCTCTTTGTATGGGTATTGGCAATCGGCGCGTTTAGGGTCGAGGATGGCCACGGCGGCGGGCAATTCTTCGCCGGGTAAGTGGTGATCGCAGATGATGAAATCTACCCCGAGGGTGTTGGCGTAAGCAATTTTATCGACTGATTTGATGCCGCAGTCCAGCGCGATGATGAGCGTGATGCCATTGGCCGCCGCATAATCTATCCCAGCTGTTGAGATGCCGTAGCCTTCTTTATACCTATCGGGGATGTAATATTCGATATTGGCGTGGTGGTTTTTGAAAAAGCTGTACGTAAGCGCGACAGCTGTGGTGCCATCTACATCATAATCGCCATAAACCATGACCTTTTCATTTTGGGCGATGGCGGCATCTATGCGGTCGATAGCTTTTTCCATATCCTGCATCAGGAAAGGGTCGTGCAAGTGGAGCACGCTTGGGCGGAAGAAGAGCTTGGCTTCGTCGTAGTTGCTGATGCCCCGGCGGGCAAGCATATTGCTCAATACGGTACTTATGTTAAGCTCTGCGGCAAGCGCTTGCACTACATCTTTATCTGCTCCATCTTTTATCACCCACCGTTTGGCCATAGATATATCGTAGATTTTTAGGGTGTAAAGATAGGAAAAAGAGAGCGCAAGAGCGGGAAGAAGCGGAGATTAAGGCGGGGGCAATAAAAGGTAGAAATGTCGAGGCCTATGGCCATTTAGTTTCGCTCATCCGGTTATCCATTATGGCGATTACCATAACCAGACCATTTTTCAGGATATAGAAAACTGAAAGCTGCTTACTCAAAACTGCCCGATGTACTTTGGAGTTCCTGCTGCTTTTTCGATAAAGTAGCGGAAAAACGCTGACGTTCTGTTCAAACTTATTTAGCAGCCTTGAAAAATTGTTGACCTCTCGCTGCGTAAAATAATAAAGGATATAATTTTTTATTTCAGCGGCGTTACGAAGGGCTCTTGGCGCATAGAAAACTTCAGGCATCTTTCAGCTTCGACCAAAATTCTTTGGATGACATTACGTTGCCGCTTTCGGCTTCCGCTAAGCCTGCGTTTATATTTTCTATTTGGGCTGGGGTGAGTTCATCCCACCAATCTTTTCCTGTATCCTCTAACTTGGCATCCTTGAGGCCCTCCAACATAGAAAGCATCTCCAAATCGGATAGCTGCTCTATCCAGGCTATCAAACTTGTTTTGGTCTCTTGTACTTCTGCTGCTGACATACACAAATTTAATTATTCTACACCAAATAAACCGCATCTTCTTCGCCTTCCACATCCAAAACCACGTTAACGTGCTCTTTGATAACGGTAGAGAGGGCCATGCCGGCATAATCTGTTGCTACGGGGAAGCTTTTGTGGTTACGGTCTACCAGTACCACGGTGCGGAGTTTCTTGAGAGGAACATCCAGGAAAACGCCGAAACCATAGGCCAGGGTTTTGCCGCTGTTCAACACATCATCAACCAAAATAATTACCTTGTTGCTGCATTCCTCCACGTCGAAATTGATGCGCGCACTCAGGCTGGTGCTGTCCTTTTCCAGTTCTATAGTAAGCAGAGAGGTAGTAAACGGCGCTATCTCATCCAGCACGGCCTTCAACCGCTCGGCCACATGGTTGCCGCGGGGCAGGATGCCGGCGATGAGGATCTCCGTTTCGTCGAAATTATCTTCCAGTATCTGGTAGGCAATACGGTCAATCTTTTGCTGTATTTGCGTACTGTTTAATATCAGGAGCTTTTTATCGGGCATGGCGAGTGTTGGATATTTGAACAAATATAATACTAAAGCTGATTAACGGCATTGCCATCAATCTCATCTATCAATTTTCCGCAGAGGGATTGGTCGGATAAATAGGTTCCTTTTAAAAGTTCGGCTTTAAACCGGTTATAGTACTTGTCGAATCCTTTACCAAAAACGGCTTCCCAGTCGTTATCCTGATGCTCGATTAAAGAAATATTCTTAGCTTTTGTAAGTATGAGGATGTGTCGCCCCGGCTTTCTTGCGCGACCGCTAACCCATACAATTAACCCTATTTCAATAAATTCATCTGTTATTGAAATGATTTCTTCATATAAATACTCGTCGACCTTTACAGGTTTTATCGTAGTGATAAACCCATCATCATCAATTGTATTGAATGTAATGGCTTCTGTTTCAAAATTAATATCAACCTTAAATACGAGCTTGTCATCCTCAATTTTCAATCCCTTTTTTGCAACCAATGCTTCGGCGAATACATGGGTAGTGAAATCATTTAGATTTAGAAGGAAGTTTTGGGGGTTTAGCGTGGTTTTCAGAATCCGGCTATCATGCAGCAAACCGAAATACTGATAATACTTACCTATCGTATCTTTATTACGCTCAATTAAGTCTGAATTATCTATTGCCTCAACATCATCTATAAGATAATAGGCCAATTGAGGTGAGATATCAAGAATATTGGATTTCATCCTACCCTTTCACATACGGATAATACACAAAATTCGCCCCTTCGGGTACTACTACAAACAGGCACATAAAATCGTGCGGGTTTTTATAGGTGCCGAGGAAACGCTCTTTCAGTTCGGCTTTGATAATGCCACGCTCGGTAAATTCTTCGATGGTGGATGCGTGGATGCTCCACTCGGTGTTGAGTTCGTTACGATCAAGGATTACTTCACCTAGCTTGAGTTCGTGCTGATGAGCAACAAATATGGGGTGCATAGATAAACCTTCGAGCATGATTTCTACGGCTACCTCGCGGATAGATTCGTTGAAAAGTTTCAGGTCGCGTTC
Organism: Mucilaginibacter sp. P1_D10; assembly: GCF_056406215.1. Classification (NCBI taxonomy): domain Bacteria; kingdom Pseudomonadati; phylum Bacteroidota; class Sphingobacteriia; order Sphingobacteriales; family Sphingobacteriaceae; genus Mucilaginibacter; species Mucilaginibacter sp. P1_D10. The sequence continues at coordinate 119,819 of NZ_JBFUAP010000001.1, forward strand.
GAGGCTTACCAGGGGGCTTTCCTTTTTTGGTTTATTGGATTCTGTGCCGTTTTCGTTCAGCAATTCTTCGGGGTCCATATATATTGGGTACTATGGGTTCTAAAATAATTAATTATTCCTGCGGTGGTTTGGGCTTCATTTTGGCGGCGTTGAACCTGGGCTTAAAGCCGACAGGTTTGGGCGTAGTTTCCTCAGCTGGGGCATCCGGCGTTGCAGGTATTTCTGCCTTAACCTCAATTGGTGCAGCAGGCGCTGGTTCATCGCCGGGTTCAGCAGATGGTGCGGCATCGTCTGCTTTCGGTTGTTCTGCGTCCGCAGGTTTTGGCGCAACCATCTTCATATTGAAGCGTGGTTTGAAGCCGGGCTTTGGTGCAGTTGTTTCCGCAGGGGTGACGGGTGTATCCTCGATAGGCGGCAGTGCTTCAGCTTGTGCAGGTACTTCTGCTTTATCCTCAACGGGCTCTGCTGGTTTCGGCACCATCTTCATATTGAAGCGTGGCTTGAAGCCTGGCTTTGGTGCTGTTGCTTCCGCAGGAGCGGCAGGTGTTTCTTCAATAGGCGGCAGTGCTTCAGCTTGTGCAGGTACTTCTGTTTTATCCTCAACGGGCTCTGCAGGTTTTGGTGCCATCTTCATGTTGAAGCGTGGCTTGAAACCGGGCTTTGGTGCGGTAGTTTCCGCAGCGCTTTCCGCGTCTGGTTTCACGTCGGGAGTTTCCTTCGGCTCTGTGCTTTCGGCTTCCTCTGCCGGTTTTGGAGAAACCATTTTGGGGTTGAAGCGCGGCTTAAATGCAGGTTTTGGCGCAAGGGCTTCGGGAGAAATTTCGGCTTTCGAGTCCGGGCTTTCCACTTTCTTCGCACTTGGCACGGGGATGCTTTCTGTAAGCGTTTCCACAATGGTTTGTTCGGCCAAGCGGTTCTCTACGTGCACTTTCTCAGGCTTTTGTTCGGCTGCCAGGTGGTATTGCAACCGTAACTTATTGAACCAGTATTTTTTGGTATGGTCGAAACTCTTTTCTCCCATTTGCTCGAAGTGGGTTTTAAATTCAAAAAACAGGGCAGGCTCACCGGCTTGCAGCGCGGTAAGGTCTATCCTCTTTTTCTGAAAAAACTCTTCGAAAGTCATGGTTTTTTAGATTTGAGATATGAGATGTGAGATGTGAGACAACTGCCCCAAAATCTCAATCCCATATCTACCTACATTATTATTGGACTATACAAGAAATGAGCTACGCTCCTGTCTCAAATCTCATATCTAAAATCTCACATCTACAAAAACGTCCAGCTTGCCAAACCTTATCCCTGTTGCCGTTTGCTCCCAATCTTCGCGCTCCTCATCGGTAGCGTTCAGCAGTTTCGGGAACCACTCCAGCGGGAAGGCTTGTTGCTTGCCATCTGCCTTCTCTACAAAAAGCAAACCATTGGCAAAGGTTACCTTTATTTTTTGTTCCTGTTTGCGGGTTGACGTTAGTGGCATGGTTGATTTTATTAGAGCGTCATTGCGAGGAACGAAGCAATCTCTAAGCTTTGCATTGTGGATATGCTAATCGGGAGATTGCTTCGTGCCTCGCAATGACGGGTTGGGTAAAATAGAATCCGAAATCGAAAATCCGAAATCAAAATTACTCCGCCATATTATGGTACACGGCCTGCACATCGTCGTCTTCTTCCAGGCGGTCTATTATCTTGAACACGTCTACAGATTGCTCTTCGGTTACGGCGATGTTTGATTGCGCAACACGCTCCAGCTTGGCCGATTTGGTTTCGATGCCCAGGGCTTCCAAAGCTTTCTGCATTTTGCCGAAATCTTCGTAAGCGGCGTGCAATACGGCAATTTCATTTCCTTCTTCGTCTGCATCTACAAACAGGTCTTCTAAACCGGCATCAATCAGTTCAAATTCCAGTTCTTCCAGGTCGCGATCGCCCGGGTCGAAAGTGAATACCGATTTGCGGCTGAAGATAAAATCCAACGAGCCGGTTTTGCCCAGCGTGCCGCCGTATTTGGTAAAGTAGCTGCGCACATTTGCTACGGTACGGTTGATGTTATCGGTAGCGGTTTCTACCAATATAGCCACGCCGTGTTGTGCATAACCCTCGTACACCAGCTCTTCGTAATCTTTCTCGTCGCGGCTGGTGGCGCGTTTAATGGCCGCTTCCACACGGTCCTTCGGCATGTTAACGGCCTTGGAGTTTTGGATGGCCGTGCGCAGGCGCGAGTTGGTGTGCGGGTCGCCGCCACCGGCTTTAACCGCCATTACAATTTCCTTACCCAAACGCGTAAACTGCACCGCCATTTTGGCCCAGCGCTTAAATTTCCTTTCCTTACGGAATTCGAATGCTCTTCCCATTGTCTTTTTGGATTACACCGATTTTATTGATTACACCGAATATTGATTGAGCCGATGTTGATCTGCGGTGAATATACTTTATTGGTCTTCTAAATTACTTTCTTTAAATTTTCGAGCATGTCGCTGGTCATTTTACCAAGGTCGTACTCTATTTGCCAGCCCCAGTCTTCGGTTGCCTTGCTATCGTCTATCGATTTTGGCCAGCTATCGGCTATGGCCTGGCGCGGGTCGTGGTCGGCGTAGCTCAGTTCGAAATTAGGCAAATGCTTTTTAATTTCATCTCCCAATTGTTCGGGCGTAAAGCTTATACCCGCCAGGTTATAGCTGCTGCGTATTTTTATTTGTTCGGCCGGTGCATCCATTAAGGTAATGGTAGCACGGATAGCATCATCCATATACATCATGGGCAGGGCGGTACCTTCTTTCAAAAAGCTTTGGTAATTGCCTTTTTTTAATGCCTCGTGGAAGATGTGAACGGCGTAATCGGTAGTGCCGCCGCCCGGGTTGGCACGCCAGCCTATCAAGCCAGGGTAACGAAGGCTGCGCACATCCAGCCCGTATTTGGCGTGGTAATATTCGCACCAGCGTTCGCCGGCCAGTTTGCTGAAACCGTAAACAGTGTTAGGGTCCATTATGCAGTATTGCGGCGTATTATATTGTGGCGAGTGCGGGCCGAAAACGGCTATAGAACTTGGCCAGAAAACCTTTGCAACTTTAAACTCTACGGCGAAATCAAGAATATGCAATAGGCCGGTCATGTTCAAATCCCAGGCCATACGTGGTTTTTGCTCGCCTACGGCCGATAGAATGGCCGCCAGCAGGTACACCTGCGTAGGGCGGTGTTTCTCGAATATATGGTGCAGGTTATCTTTATCCAGCACGTTTGCAAACTCGAAAGGGCCGCTGTTACGGATAGCATAGTTGGGGTTGTTAATGTCCGACGCTATAACATTTTCGGCCCCGTGTATATTCCTCAAAGCAGTAACCAGTTCGGTACCAATTTGTCCGTTGGCGCCTATCACTAAAATCTTTTCGCTCATGCAGATGCAGGTTTGGGTACAAAGGTAAATTTTTTTGGGTGAACTCGAATTTATTGTCTGGACTCGAATTTGGGGGAATTTTTAGAAGTGACAGAATGAAGCCCGAAGCGATGCGCTATTTTAATTCTGCTCATTCCTTTAATTCCTTAAAATTCGAGTTCAGACAATATTTCGCATACCAGTTTAGTAGACATTCGCAAAAAAATCGCATATTTGAGCCTCACCTAAATCCTCTCCAAAGGAGAGGACTTGTTAGCAAGTTCAATCTTGCCTCCCTCTCCCTTGGAGAGGGCTGGGGTGAGGCTAAAACAGTATTATTTATTTAACAATTTAAAAATGAAAGTCGCAGTAGTAGGTGCCACCGGGCTGGTAGGCACTAAAATGTTGCAGATCCTTGAGGAGCGCAACTTCCCCGTTACAGAATTATTCCCCGTAGCTTCCGCTAAAAGTATTGGTAAAGAAATTACTTTTAAGGGTAAGCAGTATAAGGTGGTTTCTGTTGAGGATGCGATAAAGCAAAGGCCCGATGTTGCCCTGTTCAGCGCGGGTGGCAGTGCTTCTTTGGAGCAGGCCCCTATGTTTGCCGAAGTTGGCACAACCGTGATAGATAACTCATCGGCCTGGCGCATGGACCCAAGTAAGAAGTTGATCGTGCCCGAAGTGAATGCCGATGTGCTTACTGCCGATGACAAGATCATCGCCAACCCAAATTGCTCAACCATACAAATGGTAGTGGCCTTAAAGCCCCTGCACGATAAATATAAAATTAAACGCGTGGTTGTGTCTACCTACCAATCGGTAACCGGTACCGGCGTAAAAGCGGTTGACCAGTTGTTTAACGAACGTAAAGGCATCGACGGACCGAAGGCATACCCGTACACGATCGACCTGAACGTTATCCCGCAGATTGACGTTTTCACCGAGAACGGCTACACCAAAGAAGAAATGAAAATGGTGAAGGAAACCGTTAAGATAATGGGCGATGCCAGCATCAAGGTTACGGCTACCACCGTGCGTATCCCGGTAATGGGCGGGCACTCAGAGTCGGTTAACATCGAGTTCCTGAATGATTTTGATGTGGAAGAAGTAAAGGAACTGCTTTCAAAATCGCCGGGCATCGTAGTAACTGATGACATCGCGAACTTGAAATACCCGATGCCGTTGGATGCACATGATAAAGACGAAGTTTTTGTAGGCCGCATCCGCCGCGACGAAACCCAGCCGAACACCTTAAACTGCTGGATAGTATCTGATAACCTGCGCAAAGGCGCTGCAACCAATGCCGTGCAAATTGCCGAGTATTTGGTAGCTAAGCATTTGATTGGGCAGGCTGTAGAGGTGTAGTTTAATTGTTGAGACGCAATATTTTGCGTCTCAGTCATGCATTTCGGATTTGCATACGGGAGACCCAAAATATTGCGTCTCTACGGAATAAATGAATAGGGATAATCGAAAGGTTATCCCTATTTTTATGAAACACATTTTCATAGTGGATAAATTGATTTTTTTGACGGAAAAAGATGTCGATGGAGGCTATTACGCAACAGCCATCGGTCAATCAATATTTACCGAAGCTGATACCATTGAAGCATTAAATCTGAATATTGCCGAGGCGATTGCCTGCCACTTTGATGGGCCAGTTTTTCCTACATTTAAATTGTTATTTGCCTAACCAATGAATCCCTTTAAATACCAACTCTTTATCAGTCTCCGAATGGGATATACATTCGGCATGTTTCTTTCCTTATTAGCTCTAACCGTCGATTCTTTCGCCCAAACCCCACAATCCATCGAAGCCGACTTGCTCAAGTCATTCAAGAAGATAGCCTATTGGGATCAAAGGCTAAGCGATACGACTGTTAGCGCAAGCGATTCCCTCGACAACGCAAACGACGTTTTTGGTGAGAAACTAAAATACACAACGGAAAAATATCCGGCTACAATTGCTCAATCCTTTGCTTCATTAAAAAAAGAGCGTTTGGATATTTTCACATCTTCCGACGGACTGTTTAGAATTTATTCATGGGATATGGGTGGTGGCGGCACCATGCGCGAATTTGAGAACCTGATGCAGTATAAAACGGGAAATACAACAAAATCAGAACTGTTTGTCAGTTCCCAAGAGACTGGCGTGCCTTTTTATTCAAACCTATACACCTTTAAAGCAGTCAACAAAACGTATTATCTTGGGATTACGGGCATTATAGAATCATCACGGTATGCGGGTACGGGCATTAAAATATTTGCTATCGAAAATGGTAAGCTAAATACCAATGTAAAGCTGCTCAAAACAGGCTCGGGATTGAAGAATGAGATTTCGTACGAGTACGATTTCGGCTCTATCGTCCACATTCCTTATGGGAAAAGGCCAACCATTACCTTTGCTGCTGCCACACAAACCATTCGTATGCCATTGGTTGATACAAAGGGTAACGTTACCAAAAAATTCATCACCTATAAATTCAACGGGCAATATTTCGAAAAGATAAAATAGGGATGAAGCGCATTAAATTGATATTGTGTAGTTGCTTTTTATTGGCTGTTGAGGGCGCTTTCGCGCAAAACCCACAAACTATCGAAGCTGGCCTTTTAAAATCTTTTAAGAAAATTGCCTATTGGGATGAAAGAAGAGGCGACGTAGGGGCTGATGACTCACTTGAACATGCAAATGACGGATTCTCCTCGCAATTGCAGTCCATCACCAAAAAGTACCCTCACACTATAAATCAATCTTTTAAGTCGGTCACAAACTCGGGTTTAATAATTAATACTTCTGCCGACGGATCGTTACGAATATATTCTTGGGATACTGCACTTGGAGGCACTATGCGGAAATTCAAAAACCTCGTTCAATATAAATCCGGACCTATTACAAAATCGATAATTTTAGTAATCGACTCCGGAGGGTATGAGCCTTTTTATTCCGGGTTATACAAGGTTAAAACAGGTAAAATAACTTATTATATAGGCGTTAATACAGGCATTCTATCAAGCGCTTACATTACGCAGGGAGTAAAGGTCTTCGCAATAGAGCAAGGGAAGCTTAACCCCAATGCAAAACTTATCAAAACCAAAAGTGGACTAAATAACTGCTTAGATATCGACTCTGATTTGAGTGCCTCAGTTAATCGCGGCATAGCCACACAACCCCAGTTAACGTTCGATATAAAAACGCAAACCATAAAAATTCCTTTGATTACTTCAGAGGGGGGAATAACCAAAAAGTTTATCACCTACAAATTCACCGGCCAATATTTCGAAAAGGTTATCTTAGCTGAATGATATCCTTCAGCCACCGCGTTTTTATGGAAGTTGCCGCCAACCTTAGTTTCTCTAAGGCGGCGCAGGTGCTGTTTATTACCCAGCCTGCCATCAGCAAGCACATCAAAGCGTTGGAAGACCAGTACAAGATGCCGCTTTTCGAGCGCAAAGGCAATAGCATTTCACTTACCGACGCAGGTATAAAACTGAACGATTACCTGAAACAGGCTACCGAAATTGAGCGTAAGGCCGAGTATGAGCTCTCCATCCTCAGCAACGCCGCCAATGCCGCAGGGCACCTGCGCCTGGGGGCAAGCACTACCATCGCCTTATACATTTTGCCGTATATCCTCTCGGGTTTTCAGCAGGAATACGCCAATGTGGGCGTGCAATTGGTTAACCGTAATTCCGAATATATACTGGATGCCTTGCTGCGGCACGAGGTGGACCTCGGCATCATCGAGGCCGAAACCAAGCTTACTACTGTTACCTACACCCATTTCATGAGCGACGAGGTGATACCTGTGTGCTCGGCAAAAAGTCCGTTGGCGGGGAAATCGCTAACCTTGAAGCAGTTCGTAAAAACGCCTTTGGCGGTGAGGGAACGCGGCTCAGGTACCTTAACGGCACTCCTAAAAGCCCTCTCGGCATTGCATATCAAACCGGCCGACCTATCCATCAAAATACGCCTCGGCGGTACCGAAGCACTCAAAAACTTCCTCCTGGCCGACCAATGCCTCGGCTTTATGCCCCGCCCCTCCATCATCCGCCAATTAGCCGAAGGCGACTTGGTAGAAGTACCCATCGAGGGCCTAAAGATAACCCGCGATTTCTACTTCATCCGCCGTAAAGGCACGGAGGATAACGGGTTGACGGGCAATTTTATGAATTATGCTACCCGGTTTATATTAAAGGACGGTTAGTTTATTTTTCTTTTTGAATAGATTTCAGTAAATTTGGTTATGGTACAATTGAGCGGCACATATGATAATGGTACTGTTGTTTTAGATAAACCGGTATTGGTAGACAAACCTGTTAAAGTGCTTGTGACATTTATGGATGAAGATATCCAGTCAGTAAACAAGCGTTTAACCCTTAAAGATTTCTCCTTTGCCAAAAGCCGGGAATTACTTAAAGATGTGCATACCGATATTGCTGAAGCGGTGATAGAAGAACGAAGGTCGCAGCTGTGAAAGTTTTTTTAGATACCTCGGTCTTAATTAAATTATACTACCGGCAGGAGGGAACCTCAAGGATAGATGAACTATTTGAGAAGTATTATATCTCGGATATCTACATTTCACAATTGTCAAAAATTGAGTTTAGCTCCGCAGTTTATAAGAAAGTACGGACGAAAGAGCTCTCGCTAATAAATGCCGAAGATATCCTGAATTCATTTTTGGCGGATTTAGACAAATACATCGTTACTCCTTTAGATGATGCGTGTATGGATACTGCTCTTCAACTCATAAAAAAATATGGTGTTAGCGGATTGAGGTCCTTAGATGCTTTGCAATTATCGTCTATAAAAATCGTCGCCCAGAAAGTAGACATCGCAGTTACAGACGATAAGCTACTGAATAACCTTATAGAGGCCGAGGGGATTAATACTTCGTATCTTTAGCGAAGCACTCGTTTAAATACTACCCCAATCCCCTCAATTATTACCCCCTTTTGTAACAACCCTGCCACGGTTAGCATTTTGTTGATTTACTTGCTAAATTAGCCTCAGCTAATACTGATAATCATGAGAAAAATCTTCGCCGTTTTATTCCTGCTGGCTACCGCCTGCACCGCTGCCCTTGCGCAGAGTTACGATGTAAAAGAGCATTACACCAAAAAAGATGTGTACATCACCATGCGCGATGGCGTAAAGCTGTTCACTTCCATCTACACGCCAAAGGACGCTTCGGCCACCAATAAATATCCTATCATGATGCAGCGCACCTGCTACAGCGTAGCGCCCTATGGCGAAACCAAGTATGCCGGCCAATTGGGTCCCTCAAAATACATGATGCAGGAAGGCTACATTTTCGTTTACCAGGATGTGCGCGGCCGCTGGAAAAGCGAAGGCACCTGGACAAACATGACCCCGGTTATCGATAACAAAAAGAAAAAAACGGATGTAGACGAAGGTTCGGATACCTATGATACCATCGACTGGCTCATTAAAAACCTGCCCGGCAATAATGGCCGCGTAGGGCAATGGGGTATCAGCTATCCCGGTTTTTATACCGCTGCTGGTATCCTCAGCAACCACCCGGCTCTGAAGGCTTCATCGCCGCAGGCACCGATTTCCGATTTCTTTTTCGACGATTTTCATCACAACGGCGCGCTTTTAGAAAGCTACTTTTTCACCTACCCGGTATTTGGCGTGCAGAAAAAGGACACCACCGCAACGCCCTGGTATAACAGCCAGATGATAAACCCGCACACTAAAGATGGCTACCAGTTTTTGCTGGATATGGGTCCGCTTAAAAATGCCGATAAGTACTATAAGGACAATTTTTACTGGCAGGAAACCATCAACCACCCCAGCTACGATGCTTTTTGGCAACAACGCGGCTTGCCCAAACATTACGTCAAAACCAAGACGGCGGTGATGACCGTTGGCGGCTGGTTTGATGCGGAGGACTTAACCGGTCCGTTGGCTATTTACAAAGCTATCGAGCAGAAAAATCCGGATGGTTACAATACCATCGTGATGGGACCTTTCGGGCACGGCCGGTGGTCGCGCGAGACGGGACACACCATGCACAGCAATATCTACTTTGGCGATAGCATCGCTACTTTCTATCAAAAAAATATCGAGCAGAAATTCTTCAATCATTTCCTCAAGGGCAATGGCGATAAAAACAGCGGCCTGCCCGAAGCCTATATGTTCAATACAGGCAAAAATGAGTGGCGTACATTCGATAAATGGCCTTCGCCCGCCGCAGAGCATATAAAGTTTTACCTGAATAACGACGGCAAACTGGCCGCTTCACAACCAGCAAATGCCGGTTCTACCAGCTACATCAGCGACCCGCTGAAACCCGTTCCTTACACCGAGGACCTGCCGACTACCATAGGCTTCACCCCGCATAATTACATGAGCGAAGACCAGCGCTTCGCCGGACGCCGCACTGATGTGCTGGTTTTCCAAACAGAGGTACTTACCGATGACGTTACCCTTGGCGGCGAAATCATGGCGCACCTTAAAGTGGCCAGCACCGGCACCGATGCCGATTTCTTTGTGAAGCTGATTGATGTTTACCCCGCAGATGAACCGAACAACCCCTACATGCCCAACAAAAGCCTCACGCTGAACAACTACCAGCAAATGGTACGCAGCGAGGTAATGCCCGCCCGTTTCCGCAACAGCTTCGAAAAACCGGAGGCACTGGTGGCAGGTCAGAAAACGGATATCAACTTCCGGGTGCAGGATGTATTGCACACCTTTAAAAAGGGGCACCGTATTATGATACAGGTGCAAAGTACAGCTTTCCCGCTGTTTGCCCGCAACCCGCAAACGTTTTTGGATAACCCTTACAAAGCCAACGATAGCGATTACATAAAAGCAACCGAAACCATATTTAATGATAGCTATTTTGATGTGGAGGTGTTGAAATAGGGGCTAGAGATTAGAGGCTGAAGGTTAGAATTTAGGAAGAAGGGATTCCCTTAACACCATGTCGAGGAGCGGTCGGGGTGGTGCGAGGGGGCGACATGGCAAACTCGTCGCCAATCCATGATTTACATTCTAAAAATTCATTAATTCTATAAAATTCGAGTTCAGACAAATGAAAAAACTGCTTTACCTGTATTTAATATTGATGACCTGCCAATACGCCACCGCGCAGGTAAAGGTAACGCAGCTGGATAAAACCGCTATCCCTAAGTCCATCAAATATACCGGGCATATTATTGATGCTGTAAGCTTTACCGATAAGGACGGCGAACATTTGGTAATTACCACGGAGAGTGGAATAATATCTAGCAAAGGCCCTGATAGCGACAATTTTCGTAACGAAGAATTGCATGCCTATCATTATAGAAAAACAGCTGGAGAATTAAAATTAACCTGGCAGACATACGACTTTATAAAGGACTGTGATGTAGACCTGGCGGCACATTACCTGCCCAAGACTTTTGCGGTTACCGATTTAGATAATAATGGGACAGCCGAAGTTTGGCTGATGTATAAAACGGTTTGCCACGGCGACGTTAGCCCCAGCGATTTGAAGATAATTATGCACGAAGGCGATAAAAAGTATGCGGTGAGAGGGACAACCAAAGTCATATTGCCCGGAGAAAAAGAAACCGCTCCGAAAGAGACTTATGGTGGCAAATACACTTTCGATGCTGTCTTTAAAGCAGGCCCGAAAAGCTTCCGCGACTATGCTTCTGCTCTTTGGAAAAACAATATGATAGAAGACTGGAAATAGATTTTTAAATTAACAATGAAAGCAACAAATATATACGCTGCGCTGCTGCTGGCAGCATCAACCCTCACTGCCCACGCCCAGCTCGGCACGCCAAAAGAAGTGTTTACCCGTGCTGATACCCTGCGCGGTTCGCTCACCACGCCGTTGCGTACCTGTTACGATATCAACTACTACCATCTGGATATTAAGTTCGATATCGATAAAAAATTCATCAGTGGTAATGTGCTATTCAAGTTTACGGCCGCGGCAGATTTCACCAAACTGCAGTTCGACCTGTGGAACAACCTGAAGATAGAAAAGGTGGTTTACAAAGGGCAGGAGCTAAGCTACACCCGGGAGTTCAACGCGGTGTTCCTTAGCTTTCCCAAAACCATCAGCAAGGGCAGCAAGGATGAGTTTACCGTTTACTATAGCGGCAACCCAACCATTGCCAAACGTGCCCCATGGGATGGTGGCGTACAGTACGCTACCGACTCCTTAGGTAAACCCCACGTGGCAACTGCCTGCCAGGGAATGGGAGCCAGCGTTTGGTGGCCAACTAAAGATGTACAGGATGACGAGGTAGACAGCGCCATGGTAAGCATCAGCGTGCCCAACGGCTTAAAAGATGTATCAAACGGGCACCTGCGTAAGGTTACCAGGTTAAAGGATGGCTACACCCGTTTCGATTGGTTTGTGTCGCAGCCCATCAACAATTATAACCTCGAAGCCAACATAGGCGATTACGCCCACTACACCGGCACCTACCAGGGCGAAAAAGGCAAACTCGAGATGGATTTTTGGCCGCTAAGCTATAACCTCGAGAAAGCCAAGAAACAATGGGGACTGGATGCCCCGCGCATGCTCAAAGCTTTCGAACATTGGTTTGGCCCTTACCCTTTTTATGAAGACGGCTACAAATTGATTGAAACCCCGCACCTGGGCATGGAGCACCAAAGCGGAACGGCCTATGGCAATCATTACCGCAACGGCTACCTCGGTCGCGACCTATCGGGTACCGGTTGGGGATTGAAGTGGGATTTCATCGTGGTGCACGAGAGTGGGCACGAATGGTTCGGCAACAACATCACCAGTAAAGATTTGGGCGACATGTGGATACACGAAAGCTTCACCAACTACAGCGAGTCGTTATTCATCGAAACCTTTTACGGCAAGCAGGCCGGGCAGGAATATGTGCATGGCACCCGCATGAACATCCAGAACGATGGCCCGATTGTAGGTGCTTACGGCGTAAACAAAGAGGGCAGCAGCGATATGTATTACAAAGGCGGCAACCTGCTCAACATGGTGCGCACCATTATTAACGACGATGATAAATGGCGCGCCATCCTGCGTGGTCTCAATAAAACCTTTTACCATAAAACCGTTACCTATGATGATGTAGTGGGCTACATCAACGCCCAAAGCGGTATAAACCTTTCGCCCGTGTTTGAGCAGTACCTTAAACACGTAAAACTGCCGGTGCTTGAGTTCGATACCATACAAGGCAAGCTGATGGCCCGCTGGGTGGCCGAAACGCCGGGCTTCAACATGCCGGTAAAAGTGCGCATAAAGGGCGGCGAGTATCAATTCCTCAAGCCAACCAGCCGTTTTACGCAGGTTAGTATAGATGGTGCAGCAAAGGATAATATTGAGGTAGACACCTTTAACTATTACATCGGGGTTTTGGTTGATTAGGTTACAGGTTTGCTGATGCTTCAATCGTGATGGTCTGCGATTATATTTTCCGTTTGGTGCAACTTATTAAATGTAAAGCGCGTCTGATAGAATGGAAACCATAAACTAACAAACATGAAAGCATTAAAAAAACTGATACTGGCTGCCGTAATGGTAGTTGCAAGCGCATCGGCATTTGCCAAAAACAATACTGAGGATCGCCATTTAACCGGTTTCAACGCCGTAAACGTAGCCGGCTCTTTCGATGTGTACATCACCCAGGGTTCGTCAGAATCGGTAAAGGTTGATGCTCCTGCCGATATCATTGGCCGTATAGTAACCGAAGTAGAGGGCGGTACCTTAAAAATTTACACCAAACGCGATGACAACAACAGCTGGAGCTGGCACGATAAAAAAGTTGTGATTTACGTTGCCCTTAAGGACGTTAACGCGATTACCCTTGCAGGCAGCGGCGATATCTTTTTTAAAGAAGGCCTGAAAGCTACTTCGTTGAAAATCAAATTATCAGGCAGCGGCGATATCACCGGCAAACTGAATGTTAAGAATTTGGATAGCAGCATAGCAGGCAGCGGCGACATCACCATCACCGGCAGCGCCGATACATCAACCGTTAGCGTAGTTGGCTCAGGCGACTACACCGCCCGGGGCGTTGTCACCGGTAGCACTAGAGTAAGTGTAGCAGGCTCCGGCGATGCCACCGTAAACGTTTCTGATAAATTAGATGCCTCGATAGTAGGAAGCGGCGACGTGCACTACACCGGTGCGCCAAAAAGCATCAATACCTCAAAAGCCGGCAGCGGCAGCGTAAGCAGGATGTAAGTCGAAAGTCTTAAGTAAGAAGTCTTGAGTCAGAAGACATCCTTTTTTGACTTACGACTAAAGACTTTAAACAAACGCAAAAGGCTTCGGGTAACCGAAGCCTTTTGCGTTTTATATATGATAGATAAACTTATGCTAATTGCTTAGCTAGTTTTTCGGTCAGTACTGATTTTGGCACGGCGCCAATTTGTTTGTCTACAATTTCGCCGCCTTTAAAGAATAATAAAGCCGGGATGTTGCGGATGCCGTATTTCATGGATATGCCTGGGTTGTTATCTACGTTTACTTTACCTACAATGGCTTTGCCATCGTATTCTTTAGCAATATCTTCTACTACCGGGCCAACCATCCTACACGGACCGCACCACTCTGCCCAAAAATCAACAAGTACTGGTTTATCTGATTTAAGAACAAGTTCTTCGAAGTTTGCATCTGTTATTTCTAAAGCCATGATATTTTTTATATTTAAAATTTTTAGTGTACAAATATATACTATTCAAATAGCTTGCCACAAGTAGGTGCATGACAATGTGACAATTCTATTGATAATGTGGATAATATTGACAGATGTGTAATAATCAGGCAGTTTAAGGTTACCTTTTTACTACTTAAGGTATCAATTAAAAAGCTGGTTATGGAATTCCTGTTATTGTTTGTGGCACCTTTTCTGCAGATTATCCTTTCGGTGTTAAGGCTGGTACGCAAGATACAATTGCCCTTATTCGCCATTTTCGGGTTTGCGCTTTTTTTAGGTATTATATGCTCTTTTATGGCCATGGAAATTATTTTGGATGCGATGTCGCGCGAAGCCCACGGAAGAGGTATCTGCGGTATGCCAGGGATGGCAGTGTTGTTTGCGGGGTTGTTTATCACCTTTGTTACTACGCCTATCATTGCCATGGTCTGCTATCTCATCAGCCGCTATGTGCAAAAAACGGCCGAAGCAGATGCCCCGGCCATTATCCCAAACAAACCAATCAACTTATAAATTATACATCCCGCCATCGGCAATCAGTTCAGAGCCTAACAGGAAGGTAGAATCATCAGATGCGAAGAAGGTTACTACTTTGGCCAGTTCTTCGGCTGTACCGAACCTGCCAACCGGGATTTGCTTCAATATACCTTCGCCCATTTGTTGCAGCTGATCATCGGTAATGCCCAGTTTATCTGCACTGTGCAACGGCGTGCCAACCGGGCCGGGGCTTACGCTGTTTACACGTATTTTGCGTGGTAATAACTCTACCGCCAGGTTTTTAGTTAACGACAACAGGGCGGCCTTACTTGCCGCGTAAACGCTTGCCCCAGCCATGCCTATGTGAGCGTTGATAGAGGTATTGAAGATGATAGAACCACCCTCGTTTACCAACGGCAGCAACTGCTGCAAGGTAAAATAGGCACCCTTAAAGTTGATATCCATGATATCGTCGAACATCTCTTCTTCCATCGCCTCAACCGAGTTGAACTTACCAATACCTGCATTCACGAAGATGATGTCTATGTTAGGAGCGATGGCTTTAACCTGCTCGTTCAGGGTTTTTATTTGTGCCATGTTGCCGCTATCGGCAATTACGCCGTAAGCGTTGTCGCCTAATAAAGCGATGGCCTCGTCTATAGATTTTTGGTTGCGGCCGGTGATGATAACCTTTGCGCCTTGTGCTATAAATTCTTGTGCGGTGGCCAGGCCTATACCACTGTTGCCGCCTGTTATTACTGCTGTTTTATTGCTTAACTTTTTCATTATCTTTGTTTTGATGACTCAAATGTACGGCGGGTGCAGGCCCCCGTCAAGAATGTACCATTTTGTACGGAACGCACCTTTTGGTAGGTTATGGGCGCATTTGCGTTAAAGCCATTTCCACTTTTTTTATATGACAAAACAAAGACATCCCCTATACACCTGCAGCATGGAAGCTGCCCTGAGCGTGATAAGCGGCAAGTGGAAAGTGAAGATTTTGAACCAGCTTTTAGATGGCCCGAAACGCTACAGCGAGATACGCCGCAACATTGAGGGTATGACCGAGAAGATGCTTAGCCAGCAATTGCATGAGCTGGAAGAAGATAAGATACTCACCCGCAAAGTGTACCCCGAAGTACCCCCACGCGTAGAATATGCCTTTACCGATTTAGGCAAAGAACTCGCCTCGATATTCTACGCCCTCGAAAAATGGGGCGCCCACTTTTTAACCGTAAACAGCGATAGCATAAAGGTTGCGGATGAAAGTTGCTACACGTTTAGGGAGCCTGCAATAGTGGTAAAATTACAGGATGCCGTTAAAGAATTGAATGATGTTAAAGCGGGAAAAGTAGAGGCAAGAGATTTCGATGACTTGTTAAAGGAATTATAATTGCTCAACGTTGATAAGCCAACTTAATCTCTTTCAATATTTCATTCCAATCTCTCCCTTTGTTAGCACCGCTTTCGAGTTCTTTTATTCTGCTTTTAATTTCGTTTAAAAACGCAGGGTCACTCCACAAGTCTGAAGAACCGAGAGATACATCTTCAAAAATGGCAAGTAAAAATCCCAGTTTTTTATCATCAACTTCATCGATATAATCATGTAGTTGCTCCCTCATTGTTGTCGCTATCATATGCTCATCGTCTGATAAATCCTAAATCATCGACTCGGTTCCGCATCCGTTAAGATTAGTTATTTACTATTCAATCACCTCACTAATCTGGATTATCGGCGTAGTGTTGGTATATTTTGGGATATCCGCGCGGATTTCTTGTGCATAAGTTTTCATGCCGTTCTGAAAAGCGGCTATGTTTTCGAAGTATAGTGTGCCTATAGCCAGATAAGGTGCCGGCGCGCCGGGAGCACTTCCCGCAATGCCTTTGTCTATGGTGGCGCCTTTCATGTCATCGCCAAACAAACGCTTCACCATAGGGATGTGCTTCGTGGCGTAATAGTCCATGTCAAAGGTTTTACCCTCGCCGTTGGGGTAAAGTATAGTTACTTTTATCATGCCTTTTTTAACGGCTTGCGCAACTGCTTGTTTTACGGACAGGCAGCCAAAAACTAAGACTAACGCTAAAATTAGTATGGCGGTTTGTTTTTTCATCATATTTTAAATTGGTTGCCCGAATTTAGATGATAACCTGCACATTATCAAATCCTACGCCAGTACCGCGTTCATATTCGTTAGGCTCAATATTTCGGCCATCAAATCGTCGCTGGGGTTTACTTTGTGGCTTTTGGATGCAAGGTTCACGAACATCGATTCCTCTCCATCGTTTATCTTGAATTTGAGCAGGCAGCTGCGCGATGGGTATTTTTGGTTATTGGTATCCACCATATGCAGCAGGCTCGCTATCACCTGGTCGTTTACGGCGTTTATATCCAGGCTTACGGTTACGGATTTGGTGAGCTTCTCCCGCATTTCTGATAGCAGACTCATCACGGTTACACGCAAATCCCAGTTATCTTTTTGTCTGAATTTTTCTTCGATATTGCCTTTGATGTGCAGGAAATACCCATCCATCATGAGGTTACGGAATTTGACGTAATCCTCGCCAAAAAATGCAAACTCGTACGATTCATCGTAATCCTCCAGCACGAAGGTGCCAAAGGGTTTGCCCATTTTGGTCGTTTTATGCTGCACGTTGCCTACCAGGCCGCCAATACATATCTCGCCGCGCTTGCGCAAATCTGCAAACTTGGCCATTATTTCTTCGCCGCCCTCGCCCGAACGGGCCTTTTGCACTACTTTAAGCTCGGCCAGGGTGGTGTTGCAATATTTTTCCAGTTCCAGCTTATAGTTATCAAGCGGGTGGCCGGTGAGGTAGATGCCTATTACGTCCTTCTCATATTTCAAACGCTCTATCAAGGGCCACTCCTCTGCATCGGGCATGGCTGGCTCGGGGATATACGATGCTACCTCGCCACCGAATAACGACGATTGCGAACTGTTTTTGGTGTTCTGGTAGTCGTTACCGTATTTAATCAGGCGTTCTATGCCCGTAAGCAGACCGTTCTCCGTCTTGGCAAAAAACTGCGCCCGGCAAAGGCCAAAGCCATCGAAGGCCCCGCCATAAACCAGGTTTTCGTAGGATTTACGGTTTACCGATCGGGTGTTGCTTCGCTGCGCAAAATCATATACGCTGGTGTAAGGGCCGCGCTCGTTGCGTTCTTCTATGATACTTTCTACGGCCTTTTCGCCCACGCCCTTAACGCCAGCCATTCCAAAGCGGATAACGCCTTTTTTATTGGCGGCGAAGGCCATATCGCTTTCGTTGATATCGGGCCCCAAAACCTGCACGCCCATGCGGCGGCATTCTTCCATAAAGAAGGTAATCTTCTCCATGTTGTTTTGGTTGTTCAATACTGCCGCCATGTATTCTGCCGGGTAATGCGCTTTTAAGTAGGCCGTTTGGTATGCCACGAAAGCATAGCAGGTAGAGTGCGATTTATTGAACGCGTACTGGGCAAATGCTTTCCAATCCGTCCATATTTTGGTGAGCTTATCTTTAGGGTGACCTTTTGCAATGGCCCCATCCATAAACTGAGACTCCATTTTGTTGAGTACCTCAATTTGCTTTTTACCCATGGCCTTACGTAAAACGTCGGCATCGCCTTTGCTGAAGCCGGCGAGCTTTTGCGATAAAAGCATCACCTGCTCCTGGTACACCGTGATACCGTAGGTTTCGCCCAGGTATTCTTCCATATCTGCCAGGTCGAAAACGATAGGTTCCTGCCCATGCTTACGCTTGATAAAGTTAGGGATGTACTCTATCGGCCCCGGGCGGTACAGGGCGTTCATGGCAATTAAATCCTCGAATTTATCGGGTTTAAGGTCGCGCAGGTACATTTGCATACCGTCACTTTCAAACTGGAAGGTGCCGTTTGTATCGCCGCGCTGGTAAAGTTCGTAGGTCTGAACATCATCAAGCGGTATATAATCGATATCGATATGTACATCATGGTTCTGCTTGATCATGCGCAGGGCATCCTTGATAATGGTGAGCGTTTTAAGGCCCAAAAAGTCCATCTTGATAACGCCTGCATCTTCAATCACACGCCCGTCGTACTGGGTAACCAGCAGGTCAGAGTCCTTGGCGGTGGCAACAGGTACGATGTCTGTTAAATCGTAAGGCGCAATGATGATACCCGCCGCATGCACGCCTGTGTTACGTACCGAACCCTCCAATTTCTCCGCTTCGCGGAGCACGATACCTTTAAGCTCGGTTGATTTGTAGATGGCCTGCAGCTCGGGCACCTGTTCTATGGCCGTTTTCAGGTTGATGCCCAGCGTATCGGGTACCAACTTTTTCAGGGCGTTCACATCGGCAAGTGGCATATCCAGCACGCGGCCAACATCCTGTATGCTGGTGCGGGCGGCCATAGAGCCGTAGGTGATAATTTGCGCCACCTGGTTTTTGCCGTATTTATCAACCACATAGTCGATAACCCTTTGCCTGCCTGCATCGTCGAAATCTGTATCAATATCGGGCATGCTTTTCCTGTCGGGATTGAGGAAACGCTCGAACAGGAGGTTGTACTTCAGCGGGTCGATATTGGTGATACCCGTACAATAAGCCACTACCGAACCTGCGGCCGAACCACGACCAGGACCGATGAATACGCCCATATCGCGCCCGGCTTTGATGAAGTCTGCCACAATAAGGAAGTACCCCGCAAAACCCATGGTACGGATGGTGAACAGCTCGAAATTGATACGCTCCTCCGCTTCCGGGCTGATATCTTTATAACGTTCCTTAGCACCTAAAAAAGTCAAATGCTTCAGGTATTCCCACTGGTTAAGGGTGTCGGCATCGGGCGTAAGGTCGCTGTGTATCTTAAATTCGGGGGGGATAACATAATTGGGTAGGAGGATATCGCGCTTCAGTTTCAGCACATCTACCTTATCTACAATTTCCTGGGTATTATCTAAGGATTCGGGGATATCATGGAACAACTTGCCCATCTCATCCTTCGTCTTAAAATAAAACTGATCGTTGGTAAAGCCGAAGCGGTAACCTTTGCCGCCCTCTTCGTCGGTTGCTATAGGGGTGCTTTGCAAATCTCCCGTGTTTACGCAAAGCAAGATGTCGTGTGCGTTCGAGTCTTGCTGATCCACGTAGTGCGAATCGTTAGAGCAGATTACCTTTACGTTGTATTTTTTGGCGAATTTGGCCAGCACCAGGTTCACCGTATTTTGCTCGGGGATATCGTGGCGCTGCATTTCTATGTAGAAATCCTCGCCGAACAAATCAAGCCACCATTTAAATTCTATTTCGGCAGCGGCCTCGCCATCGCGCAGGATAGCCTGGGGAACGGATGCGCCCAGGCAGCAAGTAGTGGCGATGATGCCTTTATGGTATTTTAAGATAAGTTCCTTATCAATACGCGGCCACTTACTGTAAAGGCCCTCCATATATCCCAGAGAGCACAGCTTGATGAGGTTTTGGTACCCTTCGGCGTTTTTGGCCAGCATCAGCTGGTGGTAGCGCTTATCTTTTTTCTCTTTGGTAAACTGCTTTTTATGCCGGTCGTCTACCACATAAAACTCGCAGCCCACTATCGGTTTTACACCATGCTTGCCTGCCTCGGCCACGAATTTGAAGGCGCCGAACATGTTGCCATGGTCGGTAATGGCCAGGGCTTTCATGCCATCGGCAGCGGCCTTTTTATATAACTTGGTTATATCGGCGGCGCCGTCGAGCAACGAAAATTGGGTGTGTACGTGTAAGTGCGAAAATTCGGGCATGGTATCTTTCTCTCCGTATCGTGTAGATTACAAATTTATCAAAAATCGATACGAAATACCGTTTTGTGGAAAAATCATAGGCTATCTTTAACACAAAAAAACACGGATGCAAATAGTGCCCTTGTCGCCAATCAGATCGGTATTTTTGTTTGTTTTTGCTATAGCCATGTTATTAACAGGTGCAGGGTGCCAGCCAAATTTACCGCCTGCAAATAGAGTGTTCGTTGTGCAACCGTTTATGGGCATATCAACAGAGGATATAAAAGCAGTGTATGAGAAACTGATAAAGGTAAACCCCAAAGCAATATTAAAACCCTCAATTGCTTTGCCCCCAAACGCTTACTATAAACCCAGGAACCGTTACCGGGCCGATTCTATCATCAGTTATCTCACTAAATTCGGCAACGCCGATACGGTTATCATCGGACTAACCAACGAGGACATCAGTACCCGAAATGGTGACATAGTCGATTGGGGCGTTATGGGCCTCGGTTTGCAGCCGGGAAACGCTTGTGTGATATCGACCTATCGTCTTCATAAAACTAAAATCGCAAGCCAGTTTTATAAGCTTGCTTTGCATGAGTTGGGCCACACCCAAGGCCTGCCCCATTGCCCTAATAAAACCTGTTTTATGCGCGATGCTGAAGGCGGCAATCATTTAGATGAAGAGACCGGATTTTGCAAATCATGCACCGCATTTTTAAAGAGCAAGGGCTGGCATCTCTCCAACTGACGTAATTTTTGCATTACAAGTGTTAAATCAGTTATTTTCTTAGCTAACAACCCCCTTGCAAAAAACATTCTCGCTATAATCGTGTTGGCAAAATATACAGGGAACGCCTTGGCAAATGACTTGCACCGGGCCATAATTACCCCTAACCTTTACAGATTTGGAACGATTTGGACGTATAGCCCTCAAAACAATACTTTGGATAATCGGCAGCATCATTTTTTTGGTGTTGCTTGTGATTATTTTGATACAGGTACCCGCCGTACAAAACTACGCAAAGGATAAGGCGGTAACTTTTTTGCAGAATAAAATTCATACCAAAGTAGAGATAGGCCACATTAGCCTGGGCCTGCCCAAATTGCTGGTGCTGGAGGATGTTTATTTTGAAGACCAGAAAAAAGACACCCTGATAGCAGGCGATAAGCTGAAAGTAGATATTACCCTGCTGAAACTGCTGCAGAATAAGGTTGAGATAAACGAGATAAACCTGGAAGGCATCACCGCCAAGATAAGCCGCGGCCCGGATAGCCTCTTCAATTTCGATTACATCATCAAAGCATTCGTAGGCGAGCAGAAGAAGGAGGTAGAGCCGGCCGACACGGCTTCTACTATGAAGTTCTCGTTGGACAAAATCATACTCGACAGGATAAACGTATCCTATAAAGATGCCACCACCGGCAACGATGTTAAATTCCTGCTGGGCCATTTCGATACCCGCATCAAAGATTTCGACCTGGATAAGATGAAGTTTACCATCCCTAAGATAAACCTGAGCGGGGTGAACGCCAAAATTATCCAAACGCCTGCGGGCTCATCCATTGCGCAGGCGGCTGTTGTAGATACCGCCATTACGCCATTGAATATGGACCTTACCCTGGGCGAGATAAACGTTGATAAGGTAAAGGTTGATTACCGTAGCGGCGAGATGGCGGCATCGGTAAACCTGGGCAAGTTTTTGGTGAATATGGATAAGATAGACCTGCGCAACCAGCACGTAGGGGTTAAAACCATAGAACTTAGCAATACCGATGCCGGGGTTATATTCGAAAAACCGAAAACCGTTGCTAAGGCGATAGATAAAGCCATCAAAAAACTGGATACCCTGGTATCGGCAAGGCAAACGACCAAGGGCTGGACTGCCAACCTGGGCAGGATAACACTGGTGAACGATAACATCAAATTCGATAACGATGTGCAGAAAGCCTTACCCCGTGGGCTTGATTTTGCGCACATGAGCATTAAAAACCTGAATGCCGATATCGAAAACCTGGCTTATCACCCGGATAGCCTGTTGGGCAGGGTAAACTCGGTTACCTTTAGCGAAAAAAGCGGGCTGAAGCTGAATAAATTCCACACCAGCTTTTTCTACGGTCCGAAGGGCGCGTACCTGAAAGATCTGCTGGCCGAAACGCCTACCTCAGTCATCCAAAAAGAACTCATAGTGGGTTACCCTTCCATAGATGCACTCACCAACAACCTGGGCAAGCTGAGCATCAATGCCAATTTAGATGGCAGCAAATTGGGCCTGCGCGATATATTGCTGCTGATGCCTACCATGTCGTCAATTGAGCCATTCAAATCATCGCCTAATACGGTGCTCAAAATAAACGGCCGCGTTACCGGCACGGTAGATAACCTGCGCATACCCAATGTGGAAGTAAGTGGCTTTGGCAATACTTATATCAAAGCATCCGCCATTGCGAAAGGATTGCCCGATGTGGATAAGGCTTATCTCGACCTTACAATAAACGATTTCCGCACCAGTCGCGACGATATCGTACGCCTGGCACCAAAAGGCACTATACCGCCAACGGTGAGCATCCCCGAGAACATGGATTTAAAGGGCACGTTTAAAGGCACCATGAAAAACTTTAGTACCAACATGAAGTTGCGCAGCAGTTACGGCGCGGTAGATTTGGTGGCGGCCCTAAAAAGCGGCAGGCGCAAAGGCAGCGAAACTTATTCGGCCAATGTAAAGGCCAATAACCTAAACGTGGGAGCGCTCACTAAGCAGCCTCAGATGGTGGGCATGGTTACCATGAGCGCCAACATTAGTGGTGCGGGCCTCGACCCGAAAACCGCGAGCCTTAAATTCAATGGCAATGTGGCCAGCGCATACATCAAAGGCTATACCTACAAAAATCTGGTGATGAAAGGCACGGCCAGGAACGGCGCCTACGTGGCAAACGCCCGCATGGTGGATCCTAACATCAACTTCAGCCTGGATGCCAAGGCCAATATGAACAAGAAATACCCATCGGTAAACGCTACGCTGATGGTTGATAGCATCGATTTGCAGAAATTGGGCTTTACCAAGGAGGTGATGCGTTTCCACGGCAAGATAGTGGCCGATGTACCCACTGCAGACCCGGATTACCTCAACGCCAATATTATGGCGACGGAACTGCTGGTGAACAATGCAGGCAAGCGCATCAATCTGGATACCGTTAGCCTGATATCTACCGCCAATGCCGATAGCAGCAGTCTGCGCCTTAAAACGCCGGTGTTTTATGCGCACATGGGCGGCAAATATAAACTAACCCAGGTTGGTCCGGCGGTGCTGGATGTGATCAACAAATATTATAATACCAACCTGGTGACCGGCACACCGGCGGCAAAAATCAAATACTCGCCGCAGCAATTCACTTTTGATGCACGGCTGGTAAAAACCCCGCTGATAGATAAATTCGCGCCCGACCTCAAACAGCTGGATCCGGTATTGATAAACGGCCGCTTCAACAGTACCACCGGCGAATTGGTAGTTAATGGTTCGATGCCTAAAGTAATATACGGCACCAATACCGTGAACAACATGAAACTGGCTATAAACACCGGCAACAACGCACTTAATTACGGCCTTACAGTAGATGAGATAAAGGTGGGCTCCTCGCTTGATTTGTTATATACCAGCGTTACAGGCTCAGCGCAGAATGATAAATTGGGCATTAGCCTGCAAGTGCGCGATGCCGCCAAAAAAGAGCGTTATCGTGTGGCGGGCGTATTCAGCGTAATACCAAACGAGTACCAATTCAGCTTTTTGCAGGATGGCGTAATGCTTGATTATACCGCCTGGGCCGTTAACCCCAACAACGCGCTGGAGTTCGGCAACAAAGGCATCCTGGCGCGCAATTTTAGCCTCACCAACAGCAACCAGGTGCTGAGTATCAATACACCGTCGGGCCAATACAATGCGCCTATTAGCATAGATTTCAAGAATTTTAAAATAGAGACCATCACCAAAATGGCCAAGCAGGATTCATTGCTGGTAGGTGGTACCATCAACGGCAACGCGGTGGTGAGCAACTTCCAGAAATCGCCGGTTTTCGAAGCGGCCATCAACGTAAGCGATTTCAACTTTAAAGGCGATACCGTAGGCAACATCGCGCTTAAGGTAAATAACCAAACGGCCAACGCCTACGCCGCCCAGATGAGCATCACAGGCAAAGGCAACCAGGTTGATTTGAACGGTATGTATTACACCGCTCCTGAAGGCCGTTTCGACCTGAACCTGAACATCGTGAACCTGGGCGTGAAGAGCATCGAAGGGTTTAGTTTCGGCGCCATCCGCAATTCCAGCGGTAATATAACCGGGGCATTAAAAATAACGGGGACGACGGCGGCGCCGGCGGTACGGGGTGATATTAACTTTAATAAGGTGGCTTTCAACGTATCGATGCTCAACTCCTATTTTACTATGCCCAAGGAGAGCATCACGTTTAACGACGAGGGCATCCGCTTCAACGATTTTACTTTGGTAGATTCTACCAATAATAAAGCTATCATCACCGGCACCATCTATACCAAAACCTATACCGATTTCAAATTCGGCATGGATATCCGGGCGGATAACTTCCGTATGATAAATTCTACCAAGGCCGATAATCAACTGTTTTACGGCAAGTTGTTTATGGATGCCAATGTGAAGGTACGCGGCGATATGGCCAAACCCATCGTAGATGCCACTTTAACCGTGAACGAAAAAACGGATATGGTTTTCGTGCTGCCAACGGCCGACCCGGCGGCAGAAGACCGCGAAGGGGTAGTAGAGTTTATAGATCAAAGTGCACCGAAGATGGATTCTATCCTGCTGGCCAGACAGCTGGATTCGCTCAAGAAATCGGAATTGCGTGGCCTCGACGTTACTGCCACGGTGAACATAAATAAGAATGCAAACTTCACCATTGTGATAGATGAACGCAACGGCGATGTAGTGCAGCTGAAAGGTGAGGCCCACCTTAACGGGGGCATAGACCCCAGCGGCAAAATCAACCTTACGGGTACCTATGTCGTGAATCAGGGTTCGTACAATTTGCAGTACGCAACCGTTAGCCGCAAATTCAACTTTAAGCCGGGCAGTACCATCACATGGACAGGCGACCCAACCAGTGCCAACATCGACCTTACGGCCATTTACGTAGCCAACGTACCGCCTATAGATTTGGTGGCAAGCCAGCTGGGCGATGCTAACAACACGCAATACAAGCAAAAGCTGCCTTTCAATGTAAATCTTAACCTGCGTAACGAGTTGCTGAAACCCGAAATTAGTTTTGATATCACCCTGCCCGATAGCAACTACAATGTATCCGGCGAGGTAACCAGCACGGTAAATACCCGCCTAAATCAAGTACGGCAAGATCCAAACGAGTTGAATAAGCAAGTGCTGGGCGTATTGGTATTGGGCCACTTCATAGGCGATAATCCGCTGCAAAGCCAGGGGGGGAGCGCAGGGGTAGAGGGAGCCATCCGCAGCAGCGTAAGCAGCTTGCTTACCGATCAGTTGAACAACCTTGCCGGTGGCCTGATCTCGGGCGTAGATCTTGATTTCGGCTTAACCTCCGGGCAGGATTATTCCTCGGGCACGGCGCAGAACCGAACGGACCTAAACATAGGCGTATCCAAGCGTTTCCTCAACGACAGGCTTACGGTATCCGTCGGTAATAACTTCAATTTAGAGGGGGCGCAACAGGGGCAAAAGACATCCAACATAGCGGGCAACGTATCCGTCAATTACAAGCTGAGCAAGGATGGCCGCTACTCGCTGCGGGCCTACCGTAAAGACGAATACGTGGTGATACAGGGGCAAATCATCGAAACCGGGCTGGGCTTCTCGCTCACGGTTGATTATAACCGCTTCCGCGAGATATTCCGCAAACGAACTGATGCCGAGAAAGAGATGCGCAAGCGCTACAACGAGGAGCAGAAACTGAAAGACGCGCAGGACAAAGCCTCGCAGCAAAAAGATAAAGAAGACAGGGCCAGAACGCAGACCACAACTACACAATGATAAAACGTATAACATATTTACTGTTGGTAACCGTACTGCTAAGCGCCTGCAGTACCACCAAATACTTGCCCAAAGGCGAGAAACTGTACACGGGCGGCAGTGTAAAAGTGGCGGATAAGGACATCAAAAAAGCAGATTCCAAAGCCATCAGTGCCGAAATGAAGACATTGATACGCCCGCAGCCAAATGCAAAGCTGCTGGGCCTGCGCATAAAGTTATGGCTATACTATAAAACCAAGGCGCGTAAAGGCTTCATCCAAAAATTCTTCAGCAAGTATGGCGAGCCACCGGTATTCGTAAGCCAGGTAAACCTGGAGAAGAATAGCACCATTATGCAAAGCCGCCTCCAAAACGAAGGTTATTTCCAGTCGACGGTAATTGGCGATACCATCGGCAAGCCCAAAACAGCAAGAGCTGAGTTTACGGTAACTGCCGGGCCGGCATACACCATTCGTAATGTAGCGTTCCCCATAGCTACTGATAATAGCCTGGATACAGCCGTAAGAGGCACCATGGCACAAACATTATTGAAAGCCGGCGACAAGTACAACCTGGATGTCATCAAATCTGAGCGCATCCGCATTGATGCGCGTTTAAAGGAGGAGGGCTTCTTCTTTTTCGCACCCGAGCAGCTGATCATCAAGGTAGATAGCACCATCATCAATCACCAGGTAGACCTTATCGTGAGCATCAAGCCCACCACATCCGAAAGGGCCAGGGAAATCTACAGCATCCGCAATATTTATGTGTATCCTAACTACTCGCTGCGCGATACTTCGTTGAAACTGGACCAGGCGGTGCCCTACCGTTGGTACAACCTCATAGATCCGCGTAAAACCGTGCGCCCTTTTATATTTGCCAATACGGTGTTGCTGCACCCCAATGATACTTATAGCCGCACAACCCATAATAATTCGCTCAACAGGTTCATCAACCTGGGGCCTTACCAATATGTTAAAAACCGTTTCGAGGACGTAACGCCCGATTCGCCAAAGTTGGATGTTTACTACTTCCTTACGCCCTACAAACGCAAATCCCTGCAGCTGGAGTTGTTGGGGCGCACTACTTCTGCCAGCTACACCGGTTCGCAAATAAACCTCAGCTGGAAAAACCGCAACGCCTTTAAAGGCGGCGAGCTGTTTGCCGTTACCCTGTTTGCCAGTACCGATGTGCAGGTAGGCGGGCAAAACGGGGGCTTCAACGTGTTTCAGTACGGGATACAACCTTCGGTTTCCTGGCCGCGCATCATCGGGCCGTTCAACTTAAAGGCAGATAACGCTTACATACCGCGCACCACGCTTACGCTCAATTATACTTCGGTTGTGCGTAGTAAATTATACTCGCTCAATTCGTTCAGCGGCTCGTTCGGGTACCAGTTCAAAACCAGTCCGCATAAGCTAAACGAGCTGAATTTATTGGAGATAACCTATGTAAAGCCCCGTAACGTAAGCCTGCTTTACACCGATAGCATCAATAACCCCAACAACCGCAACCCGGCGCTTAAGCATGTGATAGACCCGCAGTTTACCTGGGGCCCAAGCTATGCTTACACCTATGATAATACTACCGAAGATTACCGCACCAACAGTATTTTTTACCGTGGCAAGCTAAGCCTATCTAACAACATCTACGGTTTGCTCACAGGTGCAGATACGCTTGCCGGGAAGGACAAAAAATTCCTGGGCAGCACGTTTAACCAATACGCTAAATTAGAGACCGAGCTACGCTTCTTCCACAAGTTGGGCGTGGGCAGCAAAATTGCAGCAAGGGTATTGGTAGGCCTGGGCCTGCCTTACGGCAACTCTACCATATTGCCATACAACCAGCAGTTCTTCATCGGCGGACCTAACAGCCTCAGGGGTTTCCGGGCACGATCGATAGGGCCGGGCACTGTGGATGCCAGCTCACTCAACGGCGGCTTTATTGCAGATCAATCGGGCGATATTAAGCTGGAGGCCAACCTGGAATACCGTACGCGGCTTTTCAGCATTGTTTACGGTGCCTTGTTTGCCGACGCCGGTAACGTTTGGAACGCCAAGCCGCACCAGGCAGGCGGTACCTTCGGGCCGAACTTCCTGAGCCAATTGGCCGTGGATGCAGGGTTTGGCTTAAGGTTCGATGCCACCGTGCTGGTACTGCGTACCGATGTTGGTTTCCCGCTGATGACACCTTACAGTACCAACGGCGCCAGCCGCAGCATCAGCCCAAGCTTCAGGAATGCCATATTGAATATTGCGATAGGCTATCCGTTTTAAGCGGTTCATTGGTTCATTAGTGAGTGAAGTAGTGAATTATTGATTGAGTGAATGACGGATTAGGGAATTATGTTTGTAACCTTCAAGGTTTGGCCAAGTCCAATTAATGACCCAATGACCCAATGACCCAATGACCCAATGACCCAATGACCCAATGACCCAATGAACAAGATTACCGTGCCCCTGCAAATGATAGACCTGCATGGCGATGGCTTTCACCCATTGCTTGATATTATGCTATTCGGCAAGCCATTTAAAGTGGTTTTAGATACTGGTGCATCCCGTACTGCATTGGATCATCAACTTCTACAGGCAGCAAACGAGGATTTGCCTATCACCAGCACCGAGCGCTTATCCATGGGGTTGGGCGCCAGTGATATAGCATCTGCCACGGCTATCATCCATAATTTATGGATTGGCAGCTTGCTCATTCCTGAAATAGAAGTTGCTGTGCTTGATTTATCTACCATCAACATCGCCTACAGCCAAATGGGCCACCCTGAAGTTTTAGGCGTTATCGGCAGCGATATCCTGATGATGCACAAAGCCGTAATTGATTTTGGGAAAAAGGTGTTGGCGCTGAAATGATGAGTAATTAATGGTGAGTAGTGAATAGTTCATTCGCTGCCGCAAGCCTCCTGGCTTGTGGCCCGTTAGCAGAGCAGCTTTGCATTTTAGCTTTTATGTTGGCTACTTTGCAAGCGGGGCACAAGAGTACGCTTGCGCCAGCCTCAGGAGATTTTTTAGGCACGCAAGGCGCGAAGGAGTAAAGAGGGATATTTATTGCGCTGTATATCGATTTAGAATTGCTTATTAAATGGTTTTATGAAGACAGGCTTTTTTTGTAAATTGGCAGTTATATAGGACTAAAACAACCTAAATGGGATCAGGCGAAGTGTTTGTAAAAGAGGCATCAAAACCCAATAAACCAGACTCGATAGTGGATTTAGTTTTCTGCATCAAGGAAAGACCAGTGATGTATATTGGCGATAATTCCCTAACCTGTTTGAAAGCATTCATTGACGGCTGGACGTTCCGCTCCTATGATACCATAACCGATTGGGACGTGATGGCAGATTTTGATACGTGGTTGCGAAAAAGATATAAAATGCAGAAAATGGAACAAGACTATTATAACATCATACGCTTTTGGTCAACAAGCGATGATGGCGCATTAAGGTTGTTTTTTAAGCTATTTCAAGAATTTATTTCAAAAAGGGAGATGATTAGGATATAATGCTTTATTACACCCAACTCATCTTTATAAAACCCGGCTGCGAGGAGGAGTTCCACGCATTCGAGGATAAGGTATTGCCGTTATTGAATAATCATAATGGCATGCTGGTTTATCGTATCAGGCCGAAGGCAGATGCATTCGTAGAAAACAGCGAGCCATTACCCTACGAAATCCACCTGGTAACCTTTGGCAGTAAAGCCGATTTTGAAGGCTATAAAATCGACCCGAAGCGCCTGGCTTTTATGGAAATGAAGGATAGGGCGGTAGATAAGATCGTGTTGATTGAAGGCGTTGCGTTGTGATGATCGGCTCAGGTGTTTAACAAACCTGGTAGGATATGATTATTGTGCATCCGGCTAACGCTTGTGCATACAAACCAGGATAATGTTGGGCGATGTATCGCCGTCAAAAGTGTTTTTATGAAAGTCGCCGTAGGTGCTTTCAATGGCAAATCCGGCGTCGACAAGCAGGCGTGTTAGGGTATCGATATTGTACATAAACAGGGAAATATTGGTTTTCTTTTGGCTGACGATGCCGTCCGTTTGTTTTACCCGGTGGGTTTGGCGTACGGTAACTATTTCGTTTTCCTCGTCAAAAAGCCGTTCTTCAAAACTTTGTACGTTATCAACTACCGACGTTAATGCTGCGGGTAGTTTTTTAATCAGGTAGCCGGGGTTAAAAACGTGTATGATAAATATACCATCTTCTGCCAGCATACATTTGATATTCTTGAGGACTTTGCCTGCTTCCTGTGGCGTAAAACAATTGAACGAACTTTCGATATTATAAATAAAACCGAATGTGCCTCGCGCGACGAAGCTTTTGGCATCGCCGCAGAACAATGAAGTGGCTAAAGGCAATTGCGCCCTTGCTATGCTTATGAAATATTCGCTGATATCCAGGCCTGTTAAATTAATATAACCGCCAGCGGCTAAGGCTTTAAGGTGCCGCCCGTGCCCGCAGCAATGGTCTAATACCGGGCAATTTAAATTGGCAGGGACATAGCTTAACAAAAAATCAGCCTGCTGAGAACACGCCGTACCCCTGGTTTCCGAAGAAACCAGGGATAAGTAATGTTTGTCAAAATAGTCGTTAACTGCAGTATCGGAGTTAAGGCTTGTTTGGCTTGATTCAGGCATATTCCAGTTCGGCATGTTTAACGTATCCGCTGCGCCCTTCTTCTGCCGGTTCGCCGGTTGTTTCGTCCTCGCCGGTACCGCCTTCTTCCGTGCCTTCTTCTGTTTTGGTGCCACACATTACAACAGCCCGTGGTAAATTGAATCTATAACCGATGTCTTTTGTTTCTTCTGCCGGTGCCGGTACCTCTGTTGTTTCCACTTCGCCGCTTTCACCTTCTTGTGTACCTTCCTCTATTTTGGTGCCGCACATTACAACGGCCATAGGCAAGTTAAATTTATAATTGCCGGTTTTTGTTTCTTCAGCCGGGGCGGGCAGTTCGGTGGCTTCGCCTTCGTCTTCAGTTTCCTCTTCTGCGGGTGCTTCTGGTTTAGTCTCGCACATCACAACCCCTGTTGGCAGCAGGGTGACCTTTTCAATAAAGCTTACCACGTACTGTTCGCCGAACTCTTTTTCCCACATCGTTTCTGTTGAACTAAAGGCGGTCAGCAACTCTGGCAACTCACCATGTTCGCTGCCAAAACCGGGATTATGGTCGAGCACGAAACCCAGTATCCGTTTACAGTCTGCAGCATAGGCAACCGGGTGCAGCATGTGTAAATGCCACATTTCATCAATTAATTCTGTGGGGGCAATAACAGTGTCCCGATGTTTTTTTATCAGCATTAGAAACATACGGTACTGGCGCTCTATTGCCACTAACGTAGTTGTACCGTACCCATTTAAAGGGCCGCGCGAAGTTTTTGCCACTTTTACAAGGTCGGCGCTTAGGGTTGGGAGTTGTGAGGTTGTCATCATGTTTTTTTTAAAGGTTTGAAATTTAGGTTACTGGTTTTTTTGCTTTTAGAAAGGAAGACAATACCCAAAGCGAAAGGCCTATCATTTTACTGATAAGCAAACCTAAATAATGGAAATCGTTTAAACAACGCGTATAACTACCTGATTATTAAAAGTTTTATGATGTTTTGAATTTGCTTTTTAGGCAATCATAAAGCGGGTAAAGATGTAGCGGAATACACTATAGCCCGTGGCGATGGGGAGCCGCAAAGCAATGAATGCCGCATGCCCGAGTGCTTTTTTTGGCGCCGGAAGCCATTGCGTTCGTGGAAAATAGTGAGCCATGCCCTACGAAATCCATTTAGTAACCTTCGGCAGCAAAGCCGATTTTGATGGCTATAAAACCAACCCGAAGCGTCTGGCTTTTATGGGAATGAAGGATAGCGCGGTGGTGAGGATTGTTTTGATTGAAGGCGTGGCGTTGTGATTTTAAGCATCACTTAGCCCTCTGAAAAATTAAATATGCCACATTAGGATTGGCCTTTTTATATAGTAGTGTTACATCAGTTAACAATTCTTTTGAAAATGATGGCGGCACGGTTTGCACACGGGAATAATCTTGCCCATTTACAGTGTAAGTGAATTTAACAAGGTTACTAAACCATAATTTGGTGGCGGCAGTGCAATTGCCTTTTTGAAAGTCTCCGGTGCGAATTATTGGTTTCCAAAACTGGATCAGGAAATCTTCGGGATCCAGCGGGTTAATTTTTACGTCATAAGCCTCGCCAATTTCTATTGAAGAATGTGGTTTGTTTGCAACCACATTATATGTATGGTTATTGTAAGTATAAGTAATGGTCAGGTTTTTACCACCACTATCATCAATTAAGCCCACTACATTCACCCCCTTTTCTGTTAGTTTTTTGTCGCCCATATAAATCCACAAGTTTAGGCCGCCAATTATTCCTAAAAATAATAAGGCGAACAGGTAACCTTTGAGATTTTGAATATTTTTAACTTTTGGCTTTTTCTTCATGCATTATAACGAGGCAAAAATAGCTAATCTAAGCACACGGCGGTTTCCTGCCGATAACAGAACCATTGCCGTCGGTTTCAACCGACGGACTAAAAGACAAACAAAAAGGCTTTAGCCAAACTCTTTACGAATTCGGCTAAAGCCAGTAATTTATTTTGCTTGTTCCGTCGGTTGAAACCGACGGCAATGAAGGTGCTAGCCCGAAAGGCTAATTACCTCTTAAAACTTCGTAACGTCTTCTTTTTCCTCCGGCGCATCGCCTTTGCGCTCCACGGTGATGGTACACTCGGTTAGCAAAGCCGCTGCTGCGCCTACTGCTGCAAAAATCGGTGCTACCAACAGGCCGACCAGCCCGTAGTTAACCGGGAAACTCATGATTTCTTTACCATGGCTATCGGTGATAGTGATTTTGGTTACGTTGCCTTCGGCAATTAATTCTTTTACTTTTTTTACGATGCTCTCTCCATTGATAGAGAATGATTCTTTTGTTGCCATAATATATAGGTAATTGGTTTTAAATGTTTTTGCGTTTTTATTATTGGACTGGATGATAGAGAAATTGTTACAGCGGAAGATAGAAGCAAGAATTAAGAGCCAGGAATCAAGACAGGAAAATTGTGATTCAGAAATTTGCTATTCTTGTCTCTTGATTCTTATCTCTTGCCTCCGAATTATTTCAACGTTTCGTACTTATTGCCATTACTCGGGTCGGCTTGCAGCAGTATATTCATGGCCTGGGCCTTTTCGGGGCCGAAGGCTTTGCTAAAGATCGAAACGAACTCATCATCCTTAGCGGTAAAAAACGCCAGCGGGAAGTAGGAGCCGATGCGTTTGCGATCTACCTGGGTGAGCTGCGGCAATAT
Source organism: Mucilaginibacter sp. P1_D10 (assembly GCF_056406215.1). Taxonomy (NCBI): domain Bacteria; kingdom Pseudomonadati; phylum Bacteroidota; class Sphingobacteriia; order Sphingobacteriales; family Sphingobacteriaceae; genus Mucilaginibacter; species Mucilaginibacter sp. P1_D10. The sequence goes on from NZ_JBFUAP010000001.1 coordinate 153,415, forward strand.
GGCGCTGATAGATTTGCGGGCCAGCACGGCATTGTTGGCCATCATATCCAAGCCGTTGCGATGATAATCGTATATAAAGCTGCGGAGGCCGTTGTACAGCTTGTTGTTCAGGTTCTCTGATAACCAGTAACGGTTTAGGTTGCTGTCGAAAGCTTTCCAGCCTTTAAAGGATGCGGTTTGCGCATTGGTAACCACGGTTTGCGCCTGCGCGAAGTACTGGCTTCCGCCGTAGCGCGAAAAAGAATCATAATCGAGCCCAACGATGACGTAGGCGTAAAAAGCCATTACCGAGCTCAGGTTGTTCTGGAAATTCTGGTCGCTGAAATCGATGGTTTGGCCCTCGGTATAACTGAAATCTACATCCCGATCATTAACGTTGAGCAGTGTGCTGGTATAGCTGGAGTTATATACCGGGCGGGATGATTGCACCTGCAGCTCGCCGCTGAAATTGCTGCCGCCATCCCAATTGGTAATGTTAAGCACAAAGTTGCAATCGATACGCTCGTTGGGGGCAATGGCATCGGCGGCCCATTTGCGGCCGTTCAAAAAATCTTTCATGGCGGTTTCCAGCGTGCTGAAAACGCGCTTGTTGCTCACCTGTATCTTAGGCGTAAGTATTTTTACCCGCGCGTTCAAATCCTGCGCCTGTGCGAGACAGCAACAGAACAAAAGGGTGATGACGAGGAAAATTGCTTTTAAGCTTTTTTGTTCCCCTCTCGAGAGGGGGCGCGCAGGCCTGAGCGGGAGCAGGGGTGTGTTAGCCACTAATCCTGACGACAAACACACCCCTCCACCCCTCTCGAGAGGGGAATCGCACGGGCCATTGCTCGCATTTTGTATAAAAAGCGATTCCCTTGTGGGTATGACTAGCAGGCAGCGTTTCATGGTTTTAGCAGTTGGATAAATTTAGCACAAATATCCTTTGCCACCTCATTTTTATTTTTGAGGCCGAAGGTGGTTTTCACCAGGGCCTTATCAATCATCGTAATTTTGTTGGTGTCGCCCTTAAAACCAGCCCCGGCATCGTTAAGCGAGTTCAGAACAATCATATCCAGATTTTTGCTTTTTAGCTTCGCGATAGCATATTCCTCTTCATTATTTGTTTCCAGCGCGAAGCCAACCAACACCTGCCCGGCGCGTTTTTGCTGGCCAAGGGTTTTTAGGATGTCGGTAGTCTTCTTCAGTTCGATATTAAGCCCGCCATCCTGCTTCTTTATTTTTTGTTCGGCTACTTCCAGCGGCGTGTAGTCGGCCACGGCAGCACTCATGATGCAACCGTCTACATTGCCAAAGTTCGCCAGGCATTCGCGCAGCATATCTGCCGCGCTGGTAACATCGATGCGCTTTATGCTCCGTTGCCTGCTTTGCTGGGCTGTTGGGCCTGCTATTAGGGTAACGTCGGCACCAAGCGCAGCCAGTTCATCGGCAATGGCAAAGCCCATTTTGCCGGATGAGTGATTGCCTATAAAACGTACAGGATCTATAGCCTCGTAGGTAGGTCCGGCGGTAACCAATACTTTTTTATTGATTAAGGGAAGTTTCTGTTTGATGTCGGCCTCTATAAAAGCTACTATCTCTTCCGGTTCCGCCATGCGGCCTTCGCCGTGTAGGCCGCTGGCCAGTTCGCCGCTGCCGGGTGGTATCAGAATGTTGCCGAACGCCTGTATCTTGCCGATGTTATCCTGGGTGGCATTGTGTTTCCACATGTCCAGATCCATAGCAGGGGCAAAGTACACTGGGCATTTTGCCGAAAGATAAACAGCGGTAAGCAGGTTATCTACCAATCCACCCGCCATTTTGGCCATAGTGTTGGCGCTGGCCGGGGCAATGATCATCAAATCGCCCCAAAGGCCAAGCTCCACGTGGTTATTCCACTCGCCGGTTTCGGGCTTGAAGTATTCGCTGTAAACGGGGCGTTTGGATAGGGTAGAGAGCGTAAGCGGGGTGATGAAGTTAGTGGCATCGGGCGTCATCACTACCTGCACCTGCGCCCCGGCTTTCACCAGCAGGCGCACCAGCGTAGCCGTTTTATAAGCTGCTATGCTGCCACAAACAGCAAGGATGATTTTTTTTCCAAGTAGCATAAAGTCGAGCCCCCCAGCCCCCTAAAGGGGGGGCCGAAGTAAAAGTTAGCCCCCGACCCCCTGAAGGGGGAGCAAAAGTAAAAGTAACAAAAAAACTCCCATAGGGAGTTTTAAAAAAATCATGCAAGTCAAAAGCTCCCCCTTTAGGGGGTTGGGGGGCTTCTACTATACTTCTTTTGCCGGGTTGCGGTAGTAGATCTTATCTTCTAAAAATTCCTGAACGGCTACCAGGGTAGGTTTAGGCAATTTTTCGTAGTATTTTGATATCTCTATCTGCTCGCGGTTTTCGAAAACCTCTTCCAGGTTATCGTTTGCCGATGCAAATTCAGAAAGTTTCTGGTGTAATTCTTCCTTTATGTTGTTCGATATCTGGTTTGCCCTTTTTGACATAATTACGAGCGACTCATAAATATTGTCGGTCTTCACATCCAGTTCACGCAGGTCACGTGTTACGGTGCTGCTTGCTACAGCTGGTTTAGTGGTGTTGGTGGTGCTCATATCTGTTATTTAAAATTCTTTATGTATTAATTCGGTATTTTTTGCTTGTCCCTATCTTTTATAGATGGCGGCTGTGAGCCGGCGGTAGTATCTTTATTAGCTACTTTGGCAGCCAGTTTTGGGTTGAAAGCCAGTTCGGCAAGTACCCTTTTGGCAGTTATGATGCCCTGCTCACTGTCTTTTTTATAATCGGCAGTCTCTTTTAAGTATTTGCTGGCCGGGTATTTTTCAGTAAACTGATCGGCGTAGGTTATCACCAGGCCGAAACGTTCTTCCTGGCGCTGCTCGCTGCTTACCTCAGCATATTTGTATTGCGCCCTAATAGTTAAAAACTCAAGTTCCTCGGCATATTTAGTATCCGGGTAATCGCGCAGGGTGTTGTTGAACGCAATAGTTGCTGCCTGAAAATCTCCGATGGTTAAGTAAAGCTTAGCGTTTTCGTAAGCCTTGCGCTCCAGCTTATCGCGCAGGTTCTGTATCAACTTGCTTGCCTCGGTAACACGGTCGCTTTTAGGGTAAAGGTTAATGAACAACTGCAAGCTTTCGATGGCTTTGGTAGTGTTCTCCTGATCCAGCGAGTATATCGGCGAATCGAGGTAGAAGCAATACGCGGCAATAAAGCGGCACTCTTCAGCACGCGGGCTGGTAGGGTAGGTATCGGCAAACGTTTTGAAATGGTAACGTGCCGAGGTGTAATCTTTCAGCTTATAGTTAGTGTAAGCGTAGTAATAGTACAGGTCTTCCGCGCCGGCACGGCCACGATAGATGGTAACCAGATCCTCGAACAAGCCAAGGGCCTTGCTGTAATCCTTTTTGTTATAAAACTTTACCGCTTCGGAGTATTTCTTGGCGTTATCGTTACTCGCTTTTAGTTTCTCGTACTTGCTTTTACAACTGCCAAGGGCAATAAGTAATAACAGCATTACGCCCGAAACAAAGTGAAGTTGCTTTTTAAACATTTTGCAAAGATAGTTGAATATTATAAATCAGTCAATTATTTATTTAGTAGCCCAGGGATTGCTTTTTAAGTTCTCCATTCCTCTTCTTGTGCGGGTTGCCGCCGCGCACGGCCGGGGAACCGCTTTAACGGACGAATATATAACGACGTTTCCGCTCCTTGCATATACGGCGCATGTATTTAACATCTTTTAACGGTTTGATAGTTCATGGTTGATGGTTCATAGTTCATGGAAGGAGGGATTGTTCCGCCGCGCCAAGTGTCGACACTTGACGAGGCGGCTCCGCCAAAAACAACCTTGTGCAGCTACCATGAACTATGAACCATTATCTATGAACTCTTCAATAGTTCATGGTTCATAGATAATGGTTCATGGAAAGAAAGCTTAGTTCATTATTATGTACAAGTAGCTCATGCAGCAGCCCGCGTCGTGCAGCTACCATGAACTATGAACCATTATCTATGAACTAATTTATTAACTTTGATTTTACAGTAACGACAAGGATGCAGCGTACAGGCAAGCAAGTAGTTAGGAAGGGTAGGCCGATAGGTCGATTTTGCATATCAGCCTGCCTGTTGTTTGTGTTGTGCTTTGCGGGGCAGCTAAGAGCGGCTGATGACCTAGACAGCCTGCAACGGGTTTTGAACCGCGCCATCGAAAATAAGGCCCAGACCGAGCAGGCCAAGCTTCGCCATATCCAAACCTTAAAAGCGCAATTGGTAAAAGACTACGCCGATTTAAGCGCGCGCTACGTGAATTACCAGCGGTTGTTCGATGCCTATAAATCCTTTGTGCACGATTCTGCCTACGTGTACTGCCAGCGGCTAAACAGCTGCGCCCACCTGCTTAAGGATGCCAATAAGATAAACTATGCCAAGGTGAATATGAGCTTCGTGCTGGTTTCTGCCGGGATGTTCAAAGAAGGGTTGGATACCCTGAACAAGGTGGACGTGAAACAACTGAATGCCGGTCAGCGTTACGAATACCTGTTTTTGCAGGCCCGCAGCCATTTCGACCTGGGCGACTACGATAAAATCGACGATTATTACCAAAAGTATAGCACCATCGGCCTCGCCTATTGCGATTCTATCATCAACTCCACCCGGCCCGGCACCTATGAGTACCTTTCGGCTACGGGGCTTAAGGCCTTGCGCACCGGGCGTTACCAGTTTGCGCTGGAGCCTTATACCCAAATAATGCGGATGCCGCAGTCGTACCAGGATAGCGCCATCAACTTCAGTTGCCTCAGTTATATATATAAGGAACTGCACAGGCCGCAGCAGTCCCTCAGCAACCTGATGCGGGCGGCCATCATAGATAACATGCATTCTACCAAGGAGGCGGTGGCCCTCACCAACCTGGCCGAATACTATTACCAGCAAGGCGATGCCAAAACGGCCTTTACCTATATCAACAGCGCTATAGACGATGCCAACTTTTACGGTGCCCGCCACCGCGAGGCGCAGATAAGCAGCATTATGCCCATCATCCAAACCGAGAAGATAAACGGCATAGAAAAGCAGAAACGCTCGTTGATGATATACGCATCCATCATCACCTCGCTCATCGTGGTGGTTATCATATTCAGCGTTATTACCGTGCGGCAGCTCAAAAAGCTGCGTATTGCCGATGAAATCATCGTGAACAAGAACCAGGAACTGAACGTGGTCAACAACTCGCTTACGCAGGTAAACAAGGTGTTGGATGGTGCAAACCGCTCCTTATCAGGCATGAATACCAAGCTGGATGAGGCTAATATGATCAAGGACGAGTACATCGGCTACTTCTTCAATATCCACTCAGATTATATAGAAAAGCTCGACAGGCTGAAACGCACTATCGATAAAAACATGAAAGAGAAGCGCTACGAAGAGGTTACGCTGATCATAAATAAGCTCAATACCAACTTCGAGCGCGAGAACCTCTCGCATAGCTTCGATAAAGTGTTCCTCAATATCTTCCCCAACTTTGTGGATGATTTCAACGCGCTGTTCCCCGCCGACCATCGGGTGCATCTCCATAACGGCGATTTGCTGAACACCGAGTTGCGCATCTTCGCCCTGATACGTTTGGGGATAGACGAAAACGAAACCATTGCCAAAATCCTGAACTACTCGCTCAATACCATCTATACTTACAAAACCAAAGTGAAGAACCGGTCTTTCGTACCCAACGAAGAATTCGAAGAACGCATCATGCTGATAAAGGCGGTGAAAGAAGTTGCCGATTTTATTTAGTGGTCCGTCCCAAAAAACTAAGCCCTCCCGGGTTGTCGATCAGCCGCGCCTAAAGGCCATTTTTATCTCCAAAAAAGCGCGAAAAAAGTACCAAAAAAACATCTATTGTTATAAAAAACAGTAGAAAAACGCAGGTTTTCGCTTTCCAACGCAGCGCTATTTTCTATATATTTCTCGCTTGTTTTTTATTTTAAGTGATTGATTATCAAATTGATAAAAAGGCAATTATCCAATTATTTTTAATATAGCCCTCTCGCAGCATAAACAACCGAATTAGCCCTCCTATATCTTTGGACAAGCCAAACCTACGCAATCTGTCGGTCGGTAAAACCAATTATTAAAACCAATTTTCTATGAACAAAGTTTACTTATTTAAGTACGGCCTGTCCGTGCTGTTCCTTATTTGCACGTTAACAACTTTTGCCCAGAAAGCACGCTTCAGCGGCACTGTTGTAGATGAGCATAACCTGCCTTTACCCGGCGCAACGGTGGCGGTAAAAGAAACCGGCCAAACCACCTCAGCCGATAAAGATGGCGCTTTCAGCATCGCCAACAGTAACCTGCAAACGGTTACTGTAACGGTTAATTTTTTGGGTTACGATGCTGCGGAACGGGTACTGGTTGCAAATCAGCCACTTAAAGTTGCCCTAACCCCCAACCAACGCTCGCTGGCCGAGGTAGTAGTAGTGGGTTACGGCACGGTGAAAAAAACCGACCTTACCGGCTCGGTATCAACCATCGGCAGCAAGGATTTGAACCCCGGGCCTATTACCAACCCACTGCAGCAGCTGGCAGGTAAAGCCGCAGGCGTAAACGTTACCCAAACGGGTAGCGAGCCGGGCACAGCGCCAAGCGTGCGCATCCGGGGTACCACATCGCTCATCGGTGGGAACGACCCATTGGTGGTGATTGACGGCGTACAGGGTAATATGGACCTGTTCAAACAAGTGCCCCCAAGCGAAATTGAATCGGTAGATGTGTTGAAAGATGCCTCTGCTACAGCTATTTACGGCTCACGTGGTGCGCCCGGCGTTATCATTGTTACTACCAAAAAGAACCGCAACGGCAAATCTACGGTAGAGTACTCTACAAGCGTTTCTGTAGACGTTATAGGCAAGAAACTGGAGCTGCTGAACGCCGACCAATGGTGGGAGCAGGCCCAGAATTACGGCGTACCGGCATCTGCCAACCACGGCTCCAATACCGATTGGTTTAGCCTGCTTACCCGCAACGGCTACACCCAAAACCATACGCTGGCCTTCGGTGGCGGTGCAAACAGCTTCAACTACCGTGCTTCGTTAACAGCTATTTTGCAAAATGGTATCGTTATCAATTCAAACTACAAAAACTATATCGGCAGGATAACCGCTACCCAAAAGGCTTTGGATGACCGCCTTACGCTCACCATGAACCTGAACAGCGGTATAGACAACGCCCGCTACAGCCCGCCAAGCATAGGCCGTGCAGCGTTTACCTCCAACCTCATCAGCAACGCCTATGTGTCAAAGCCTACGGATCCGGTGCTGAACGCCGATGGTAGCTACTATTCGGACCCTAACGTGTTCCAGTACATCAACCCTTATGCGGTTGCGCAAACCGTTAAGAACGATGTAAAGGCAAACAGCCTGTTCGGTAGCTTACGTGCCGATTTGCAACTGTACAAAGGCCTGTCTGCAGGTTGGTTCGGTAGCTGGCGTAAGGTCGACGGCAACACCGGCTACTATTTGCCGGCGATGTCTACCGTGTCTACAGCTATCGACAATCAAGGTATCGCCAATATCAGCAACTATCATCAGGACGAGAAGCTGAGCGATATCAGCTTAAGTTACAAAACAGATTTCGGAAAGCACCATCTGGATGCGATTGCGGTTTACGAGTACCAGATACAAACGTACAACGGAAACTTTTCGCAGGCGAAAGGCTTTATCAACGATATTGCCACCTACAACGCCCTGCAATTAGGCGATCTGAGCAAAGTAACCCCCGGCGATTTTTCATCCTACAAAAACGACCGCAGCCTGCTATCGTACCTCGGCCGGGTAAACTACTCGTTCGCTAATAAATACTTGCTTACGGCCAGTTTCCGCCGCGATGGTTCATCGGTATTCGGTGCCAACCATAAGTTCGGTAACTTCCCTTCAGCATCTATTGCCTGGCGCTTGGACCAGGAAGGTTTCATGAAGAACCAGCGCGTTTTCAGTTCATTGAAGTTGCGCGGAGGTTACGGTGTTACCGGTAACCAGCAGGGCCTGGCTCCGCAGAACTCACTGCAATTGGTGGGTTACTCTGGCGTTACGTATTTCGGTGGGCAAAGCATTACCAACTTCGTTATTAGCCAGAATGCTAACCCCGATCTGCGTTGGGAAACCCGTAAACAGGCCAATATCGGTATAGATTTTACTATCCTTAACGACAGGCTGAGCGGTACCATAGATGCCTACACCGCAAAAACCGATAACCTGCTGTACAACTACGCTGTGCCGCAGCCGCCATATCCTTACGGCAGTATTGCAGCCAACGTAGGCAGCCTGCAAAACCGTGGTGTCGAGCTTACTTTAAGCTACACCGCCATCAAAACCGCTACTACTACGCTTACGCTTGCGGGCAACGCATCGTACATTAAAAACAAGGTGCTTAACCTAAGTGGCTCTATCAACGGCGTGCCGCTGAATACCGATTACGTGGGCTGGGGCGGCAATTCGTACCTCATCAAAGGCAAACCGATTGGCACCTACTACATTTTGCAGCACAAAGGCAAGGATGCATCTAATGCCGAAACCGTGGTAGACCAAAATGGCGATGGCATCATCGACCAGGGTAACCAAAGCCCGGATAGGGTGTTCGAGGGTTCGGCACTGCCTACTTATACCTACGCATTTACGCCAAGCTTCCGGTACAAAAACTTCGATGCATCTATGGTGTGGAGAGGATCTGGAGGCAACAAGATTTACAACGGCATACGCCCAAGCTTCAGCTATTTCGAAAACCTGGGTAAATCTAATGTGCTGGCGAGCGCTGTGCCGCTTGGCTTATTCACCTCGCAATATGGGTCGGATTTGTGGTTAGAGAACGGTGCCTTCCTGCGTTTCGAGAACCTCTCGTTCGGGTATAGCATCAACACTGCTAATAACAAATACATCAGCTCGCTGCGCGTATCGTTAACCGGGCAAAACCTGGCGCTGATAACCGGCTACACCGGCGTGGACCCCGAGATAAACCTGAGTGGTGGTAACGGGACGGGCTACGATGGCGGTATTTACCCGCGTACCCGTACATTCTCTGTTGGATTAAATGTGGTTTTAAAATAATACGATCATGAAAAAAATATTAACGAGCATTTTAATCATAGGCCTTGGCGCAGGTTGCACCAAGGTTAATGAAAAGGTGTATGATAAATACCCGGCAGGGGAGTTCTATGGCTCTGCAAAGGGAGCCAATGTTGCGCTGGCGAATGTGTATTCACAAGTAGGCGGCAACTGGGGCGGTGTTGGCTATGCCGGCGCGGATAACGGCTGGTACGACTTGAATGCCATGAGCAGCGATGAGCAGGTGATACCCCACCGCAACACAGGCGATTGGCAGCTTGATTTTGCCATACTTTACCAGCGCCAGTGGCTGCCCAACATGGGTATCATCAGCAACACCTGGAACTGGCTGTACAAATCTATCTACACCGCAAACCTGGCAGTAGACCAATTGACCAGCTCGGGCGCCGACGCATCAAAAATTGCGGAAGCCAAAACTCTGCGCGCGTTCTTCTACTATTTGCTGATAGATGATTTTGGCTCGGTACCTTTTTATACCGATAACAACATCACGGTAGATAAGTTGCCGCAAGCCAGCCGTGCAGATGTGTACAATTTCATCGTAAAGGAGCTTACCGAAAACGTAGACAGGCTATCTGAAACCAAAGGCGGTGAGTATTACGGCAGGTTCAACAAATGGGCGGGCTATGCGCTGCTGGCAAAGGTTTACCTCAATGCCGAGGTGTACACAGGTACTGCGCATTGGCAGGATTGCCTTAACGCCTGCAACAAGATAGCAACCGGCGGTTTCTCGCTGCATCCTGGTGGTGCAAACGCTGCTAGTCCGCTGGGTTACCAGTATTACGAGCTTTTCGGTAACCAAAACCCTACCGACGAAACCATCTTGTCTATTTATGTAACGGTGGATATCGTATCGAGGAATATCCTCTCTATCCGGAGTTTGAACGGGCCAAATTTCCAGGCAACATTCGGCTACAGCGGCTGGAACGGTTCCATCATCCCGCAGGAGTATTACGATAGGTACGATAATGCCGATGTCCGCAAGAAACAGTTCTTAATCGGGGCGCAATCCGGCGGGGTGAATTACAGCGAAACGGTAAGCTCTTTGGATGACCCGGGCGCAGCGCCTAACGAAGGCGTACGCGACTTGAAGTTTTACCCGGTGGCCCCAATGAACGGCGGCGGCGCATCAAACGATTTCCCTATTTACCGCTATGCCGATATCCTGCTGATGCAGGCAGAATGCAACGTACGTTTGGGTAATGCCGGTGCGGCCAAGCCATTTGTAGATCAGGTAAGGCAGCGCGCAGGCTTAGGTGCATTAGCTGCAAACCCAACGCTTACCGATATATACAACGAGCGTGGCTTCGAGCTTAATTGGGAGGGCCATCGTAGGCAGGATATGATCAGGTTCGGAACATTTACCCTGGCGCATGGCTTCGTGCCCGCCGTAGCAGATTTCCGCAAGCTGTTCCCGATACCTACCTCGGCGCTGAACACAAACCCATCGTTGAAACAAAATCCAGGTTATTAACCCATGATATCCATTATGAAAAAGTTCATATACCTCTCATTAGCAATGCTATGCGGCCTGGCATATGGTTGCAAAAAAGATGCTGTGGTCACAAAACTGGCAACGGTGGGCTTTGGTTCGTCGATTACCGCCTCAACCGGCACAGTAACCCTCACCAAGGCCAATGATACCACATCGGTGCTCACGCTATCCTGGCCGGCTGTTACTTATCCCATCAAAGCATCGGTTACCTATACATTACAGGTAGATGTACCCGCCGATACCGTAGGTACAGCAGCCTGGGCAAACGCCAGCAACATTACCATCGGTAACGATGCGCTAAGCAAATCATACAAAGGCAAGGACCTTAACGCTCTGGCCATATCAAAAGGGCTGGCAACGGGCGCAGCAGGTACGCTGGTTTTCAGAGTACGCGCTTACCAGGACCAATATGCTTTTACCAAACCCGTAGTAGTAGCCGTAACGCCTTACGCGGCAGCGCCAGTAATACCGGTGCTGTACATACCGGGTGCTTACCAGGGCTGGTCGCCGGGTACAGCGCCGGTTGCGGCAGCATTGAAGCCGAAGATTTACGAAGGCTACGTGTACATGCCTACGGCCGATAACTATTACTTTAAGTTCACCAGTTCGCCGGACTGGGACCATATCAACTATGGCGATGCAGGCGGCGGCACTATTACCGAAGATGGTTTGGCCGGCGGCCTGGTTTCGCCGGGTCCGGGTTATGTGCAGGTGGCTATCAACCTCAATGCTAAAACCTGGAGCGCAGTGCCAACCACATGGGGCATCATAGGCGATGCCACGCCAGGCGGATGGGGCGGCGATACCGACATGAGCTACGATGTTGCTAAACAAGTATGGACGCTTACCTGCGATATGAGCGCATCGGGTTCGTTCAAATTCAGGGCAAACCATCAGTGGGTGATAGATTTTGGTATTACCAAAGGCGAGGGCAAATTAGCTTACGCGGACAATCCGGTATTTGGTTACAATGGGGATTTAGATAACCTGAGCGTGCCAACAAGCGGCAATTACACCATTACGCTGGACCTGCACGACCCAACCAACTACACTTACAAGTTAAAGAAAAATTAACGCATCGGGCGGCTGCTTGCTGCCGCCCGATATTAGCCAACAAAAAAATGAGCCATAACATTAAACAAATGATAACTAATACGTTATTGGCGTTTGTTATTACTTTTTTCAGCTTTTGCAAAAAGGATGATAAAACTCCCGCCATTGTTCCAGATAACTCTTACCCGCAGTACGGCACGGCCTACACGGGCGTAGTAAGCCCACAGGATGCCATTATTTACCAGGTAAACCTGCGCGCCTTTAGTGCCGATGCCAGCTTTAAAGGCGTAACCGCCCGGCTTGATGCTATTAAAGATTTAGGCGCCACCGTAATTTACCTGATGCCGGTTTACCCCGTTGGTGTGCTGAACTCTGCAGGGGGCCTCGGCTCGCCGTATTCGGTGAAGGATTATAAGGGCGTTAACACCGAGTTCGGTACCCTTGCAGATTTGCAGGCGCTTGTAGCCGCCGCGCACGACCGTAATATGACCGTAATACTGGATTGGGTAGCCAACCACACCAGTTGGGATAACGCCTGGATTGCTAACAAAAGCTGGTACAAGCAGGATGCCAAAGGCAACATTATCTCCCCGCCGGGCACCGGCTGGGCCGACGTAGCGCAGCTGGATTTTAGTAACAAGGATATGCGCGCTGCGATGATAGATGCCATGAAATACTGGGTTTACACAGCCAATGTGGACGGTTTCCGTTGCGATGCGGCTGATTTTGTGCCTTTCGATTTTTGGAAAGAAGCGAATGATGCCTTACGCACCATCACTACGCACAAATTGCTGATGCTGGCCGAGGGTACCCGTAACGACCATTTCAAAGCAGGCTTTAACCTGGTTTATGGTATGGGTTATTACTCTGGCCTGGAGAGCAAGGTTTACGGCACAGGTGCCTCGGTAACCACCCTGCAAGATCTGAACACCAGCGAATATGCCACCGCATACCGTGGCTCGCAAGTGGTGCGCTACATTACCAACCACGATGTGTATAACAGCGATGGCAGCCCCATTAACCTGTATGGCGGCAAGAACGGCTCGCTGGCGGCATTTGTGGTAACGGCCTATATGAAAGGCGTACCGATGATTTACACCGGCCAGGAAGTAGGCACCACCCGCGGCATGGATTTCTTTTACCACACCCCGGTAGACTGGACCATAAACGCAGACCTGACTGCTGCCTACAAAAAGATACTCAACTTTAGAAAAAACAGCGATGCCCTCAAAAACGGCGATCTGGCGGTGTACAGCAGCGACGATGTGGCTGCTTTTACCAAGGTAACCGATAAAGAGAAAGTACTAGTGATAGATAACCTGCGCAATAATAACGTAACCTATAATCTGCCTGCAAGCATAAGCAAAACAGGTTGGAAGGACGCTTTCACAGGTGCATCGGTTACCCTGACAGACAAATTATTCGTTACGCCATACCAGTACCTGGTGCTTACACAATAGTATCAAGGATAAAATTGAAGATTGATTTATTTGATTGGTGATAGTTAAATTGGTAACGCCCCGGGATGAGATCCGGGGCGTTTTTTGCGTGTTTTGCGGTAGCATGCCATAAATGTTTATAGCTTTGGCTCATTGGTATGAAAAATTTCCTGAAGATAGTAGCCATTGATGAATACTCCATTACGCCCAAGTATGCGCAATTGGTGAACTCTATTTTGCGGGGCATAGAGCTGGGCAGCATAGAGTTGGGGGATATTTTGCCATCTATAAACGACTTTAGCACTGCGCTGGAATGTTCGCGCAATACCGTGGAGCGGGCCTATAAAGAACTCAAGAAAATGAAGGTGGTGGAATCTGTAGCGGGGAAGGGCTACTTCATTACCGGGCACCAGTTTAAGCAGCCGCTAAAGGTAATGTTGCTTTTCAATAAGCTGAGCAGCCACAAAAAAATCATGTACGATGCCTTTGCCGATACGCTGGGCGGCCATGCAGCTATCGATTTTTACATCTACAACAACGATTTCAACTTCTTCAAAAAACTTATAGCGGATAAGATCAACAGTTACGATAAGTTCGTCATCATACCCCATTTTATTGAAAGCGCCGGGCGGGCCAACGAGGTAATCAACACCATCCCGAAGGAAAAATTGATACTGATGGATAAGCTGGAACCGGGCGTAACGGGAGAGTTTGGTGCTGTGTATGAGGATTTTGCGCGTGATATATACCAGGCCCTGCAATTGCTGCTGGATAAACTGGCCAAATACCATACGCTGAAGATTATCTTCCCCGAGCATTCTTACTTTTCGAGGGATATTTTATCGGGGTTCCTGAAGTTTTGCCGGCAGTACGCTTTCGAATACCAGGTTATCCCCTCGCTGGAGGGCGAGGTAATCAAAAAAGGCACGGCCTATATCAACTTAACCGAGGCTGACCTGGTGGAACTCATCGAACAGCTTATCCTTTCTAAAATTACCGTAGGCACCGATGTCGGCGTGATATCCTACAACGAAACGCCTATAAAACGAGTTATACTAAACGGCATCACCACCATTTCTACCGATTTTAAGCTGATGGGCGAGAAAGCCGCTGAACTGGTGCTCAATAATTCGGCCGGGCATATCGTTATCCCGTTCCAGGTAATCAACCGCAATTCGCTGTAAAATTTCGTGTTTATTTCCTTTTAACTGGCGTAGAACACGGGTGTCAGATAAAAAATAGTATCGATAAAATAAAGTACACCATCATAGGTGAGTACATTTTCATCGTGAAGGTCCTCAAAGATTAGGCCTAATTCGGTATTAAAATAATCATTATTGCGTTTGTGCCTGAAGCCGTTATATTCCAGGAAATCTTTGACAATTGTAGTATCAGTTGTTTCGTTCGAACGGATAAACTTTTGTTTAACTACCGCTTGCCATATTCCTTCTATCAAACAAAAGCCTAAAAAGGTATAGGCCGTGGCAGGAAAGAAATAATTGTGTATCAGCAGGCTATTTAAGTAATCGAGCCAGCATTCATAAAAAATAGTGGTATTTGTTTTAACGACATGCATATCGTCGAAACGATAAACCTTTTGTTCCGCACCTTTGCCAATAAGATTTGTTGCGATAATTGGCGGCCCGTGATAATAAAACCGCTCTCCCCAAAAAGCTAAGAGTGCTGCTGTTTCTTGATTTTTGAAACGCTGCTGTTTTTCAACTGGGTTACTTGTTTCCGCATATCTTCTAAGGAAGCTTTGGGCTGCTTTGAGCTGGCTGCCTGGGCAAGTTTGTTCATTTCTGAGAATGATATCCTGTAATTCATCTTTCTTAATCTCCATTTAAACAATAATCAAATATACAATTTGCAATGCTTTCTTCAAAGGCCTCATTAAACGCACAAAAATCTCTCGGTTAAGGTGGGCTATTACTCGGAAGTGTTTTCTCTTTTTTCCAAGAATAATGGTTTTTCTGGGGGATGTCTTACAAGGGGGATAGTTGAGGACAGTTGTATAGATTGTTAAGTCTATTTTGCCCTTGTATTATAAACCAACCAGTTTTAAACCATTCAGGCATGTTCAGCGTAGTATTTTTAGGAGTAGTGTTCCACTTCATAGGTGGCTTTGCGTCGGGTAGTTTTTATATCCCCTATAAAAAAGTAAAAGGCTGGTCCTGGGAGAGCTTTTGGATAGTGGGAGGCATCTTCTCCTGGCTCATCGTACCACCAATCGCGGCCTGGCTTACCATACCCGATTTTATGGGTATCATCAAGGCAACCGATGGGCAGATATTGCTGCTCACCTACTTCTTCGGCTTGCTGTGGGGGATAGGGGGGCTTACCTACGGGTTGGGCGTAAGGTACCTCGGCGTATCGCTGGGCAGCACTATCATATTAGGCCTTTGCGCGGTGTTCGGCTCCATAATTCCGTCGGTTTATTATAATTTCTATCCAAAGGAGGGCAAGGATACTTTCAGCATGATGCTGCATAACCCCTGGGGGCAGTGGGTGCTTGCAGGTATCGTGGTATGTGTTATTGGCATCATCATTTGCGGCAGGGCCGGTACTTTGAAAGAAGCTGATCTGGCTAAAGGACGGGCCGATGTGGCCGATAATAAAGATTACCGTTTTGGGCTGGGGATATTCGTGGCTATCGTATCGGGCGTGCTGAGCGCCTGCTTCAACTTTGGCATAGAGGCCGGCAAAACCATGGCCGATACCGCTAACGAGGTATGGAAAGCATCGCACCCCGGGCCGGGCAACTTCCTGTATCAGAATAATGTTACCTACGTGGTTATTTTATGCGGCGGGCTAAGCACCAACCTCGTATGGTGCATAATATTGAACGCACGCAACAAAACATTTAGCAACTATACCGATAAACAGAAACCGCTGCTGAAGAACTACCTTTTCTGTGCCCTGGCGGGTACTACCTGGTTCTTGCAATTCTTTTTCTACGGCATGGGCGAAAGCAAGATGGGCAATGGTGCCAGCTCCTGGATACTGCATATGGCCTTCATCATCCTCATTGCCAATACCTGGGGCCTGCTGCTGAACGAGTGGAAAGGCGTGGGTAAAAAGGCCCGGTACACGGTTACGGCGGGCATTGCCACCATCATCCTGTCTGTACTCATCGTAGGCTATGGTAATTCGCTTAAATAGGATGCACATTAAGTGTCTTTTGATGCAATGTAATACAAATTGTAATGTTTAACTTTGCAGGCAAATACATCTACAGAATTTGATATTTGCCAAATGCCCCGCGGTAAATTATCTTTTATTTGCCTGATTTAGTACACATTACAATAGAAATGGTTAAAATATTCGTTAGTGGTTTTTCTTTGGATATAACCGAAATGGAACTTGTTCAGATGTTCGACCCGTATTGCCGCGTGGTGACCATCAAAATAGTGAGAGATAAAAAAACAAGGATATGTAAGGGCTATGCCTTTTTAGAAGTAGCTACCGAAGAGGATGCAGAAAATGCTGTAAACGAACTGGATGGCAGCCCGATAGGCGACCGTTTCCTGACCGTGAAAATTACCCGCGAAGAAGACGTAAAGAAGAAGCCTGCACCATCATCTTTCAGCAGGAGGCCTGCGACTACTTCAAATTACGCAAGGGTTGAACGCCAGCCCACCGATGCCGTGTCGGGTACAGGCTTGAGGCCAAGGCGTCCGCGCAACAATAAATAAAACAACATCCATAGTAAATGCTAAAGGCCTTCGATATTTCGGAGGCCTTTGCCATTTACAGCAATTGAACAGGGCGATTATACCTGCGACGCTTTTTGGGACCTTGAACCAATACTCGCTTCTTAAGAAAGTCGTCGTTTTCTATTTTTAAAATAGTTAGTCTATGGATTTGGTAGATTAAATATTATTATTTATGTTTGCCCCCGCAACATGAAAACTATTACAATAAATACAAATGCTACCCTTCCCGGGGTGGTTGCTTTAAATCAAGCGATGCCTGCCCTTGCAGGTGTTTGTTTGATATGTTGTTGCTGATCAATAGCCACATTAAATAGTGGTTACCTTAAAGCAGCCCAATAAGGCTTGCTAAACCACCACACAAATAATCCCCCAAAGTTCAACCTCCAAACGCAATGTGTTAACCACGACATAAAAAAACAAACCGGCAAGGAAGCCTTGCCGGTTATACGAAATGACAGGCCGGCTACGTAACGGCAATCACACACCAGCCTTCATTCTCAGCCAAGCAAATAAAATTTATCATTCACTTAACCATGTTAAATATATGGAAATATTTATCCATGCCAAATCTTCGCGAATAACACTCCTTTTTTCCCTTTTTGCGCTCTTAAATCTTGGTTCATTCATAGCATCGGCACAAACGCCAACTACGCCCATCATCAACTCGAAACTAAATGGGAGGGTAACAGATGCTGTTACCACCGAGCCGCTGCCCGGCGCAGTAGTGACTATAAAAGGTACTACCCATGCGGTTGCTGCAGATGCAAATGGTCGTTTTAGTTTCATCACCGGCCAAAAATTCCCTTACACGCTGGTGATCACTTTCACCGGTTTTGATAAACAGGAACTCGTGGTAGATGGCAGCCCTGTAGAAATAAAGCTGAAAGCCAGCCTTAATCAATTAAACGATGTGGTTGTAGTAGGCTACGGTACGCAAACACGCAAAAGCCTCATTGGCTCGGTAAGTAAAATAAGCGCACAGGAAACCAAAAACACCCCCGTTGCCGGTTTTGATGCACAGATACAGGGTAAAGCTCCCGGTGTGCAGGTGAATACTATGTCGGGCATGCCGGGCGAAGGCGTGCGCATCGTGGTACGGGGTACTGCATCTATTAACGCCAGTAACGACCCGCTATTTGTTATCGACGGTATCATAGCCAATAACAATTCACTTACCACCATCGATTTGGGCGGCAAGAAAACTTCGCCGCTTGCAGATATCAACCCTGCCGATATTGAAAGTATAGAAGTATTAAAGGATGCCAGCGCCATCGCGATATATGGTTCGCGCGCGTCAAACGGGGTTGTTTTGGTTACCACTAAACGCGGCGAGTACGGTTCAGACAAACCAAAATTTAATTTAAACACCTACAATGGTTTCCAGTGGGCCGATAAAAGCCGTTTATGGAAACTCACCACCGGCCCCGAGCATGCCGAACTGGTAAACGAGCAATGGATTAACTCGGGTATTGATAATCCTGCGCTAAACCAAAATTTTGCCAACAGGCCTTTCCGCCCTGCAAGTGAGGTGATCAACGGCGTTGCCGGTCGCGGTTTACCGGAAGAGCAGCAGACTTATAATAAAATGAGCGAAGAGTTCCGTACGGCCAAAGTGCAGAACTATGATCTGAACGTTACGGGCGGCAGCGCTAAGATCAGGTATTACATAGGCACCGGGTACACCGATCAGCAATCTATCTTGATCCCTGCTGATTTTAAACGGGCCAGTGTAAAGCTCAACTTCGATATAAAACTGAGTAAGTACCTCACCTTTGGCTCAAGCAACGGCGTGTATCATTCCATCCGCCAGCAAGTGCGCGATGGTGCGGGCCAGGCTGCAGGGCATTTATTGGCCGCGCTGCATTCGCCAACTTACCTGCCTATTTATAACCCGGATGGCACCCTTGCCCGCGGCTCGCTTTACGAGAATGTAGAAAACCTGATCAATACCGATATCACCGATATTTCTACCATCAGCACCCGCTACGTTGGTAACCAGTTCCTGGAGGTGAAATTACTGCCGGGCTTGAAGTTTAAAACTTCGGTAGGCCTTGATTATGACCTTTACAAAGAGGGGGAGTATTTCAACGACCAAACTATTACCGGAGGTGTTACTTTCCCGGGCGGCTACAAAAACTCGGTTATTACCAACTACACCATTTTTCAAAATGAACAAACTTTATCATACACCAAGGATCTTGGCGGGCACCAAAGCCTGAATGTATTAATCGGTAACAGCATTCAAACCACCACGCTGGATGCTACGGGCGCTACCGGTTACGGTTTTCCAAATAATTCCTACAAGGAGATATCATCGGCGGCCGTGCGCACCTCCTCAGAAAATAAATCCAAGTCGACTATCGCTTCATTTTTTGGTAGGGTAAACTATAACATCAGCGAGAAGTATTACTTCGAAGGTTCTATCAGGGCCGATGGCTCGTCCAAGTTTGGTGCCAACAATCGCTGGGGTTATTTCCCGGCTGTTGGAGCTGCCTGGAGGATAAAAGAAGAACCTTTCCTGAAAGATAACAAAACCATCTCTGATCTTAAGTTCCGTGCAAGTGTTGGCCAGGCTGGTAACCAAAATGGTTTAAATGATTATGCGGCACAGGGCTTATGGTCGGGTGCGGCGCAATATCCGGATAACCTGACAGGCGGCTCTAAAGCCGGCACCGCTCCGGCGCAATTAGCCAACCCTGATCTGAAATGGGAAACCACCACTACTTACAATGCCGGTATCGACCTGGGGTTATTTAATAACCGTGTATCGATAGATCTTACAGGCTATTACAAATACACTAAAAATGCTTTGCTTAATTTACCGGTACCTACATCAACCGGGTATTTAAGCACCCTTGCCAATGCAGGCGAGATCAGTAATAAAGGTATTGAGATAGGCATTAATACAACCAATATTAAAGTTGACAAGTTTGAATGGACAACCAATTTTAACTTCTCCCGCAATATTAACAAGGCCGAAAAACTGGCCAGCCCCATCACTTTTGAGGCCCGCGAATACCTGCGCGATGTGCAAGGTGCACCGCTACAGAGCTTTTGGTTGTACAAGCAATTGTACGTAGACCCGCAAACCGGTAACGCCGTATTCCAGCATGCGGATGGTACAACAGGAACTACCGTAACTTCTGCCGACAGGATGCTGCTGGGTACACTTTTCCCTAAATTCTATGGCGGCATCACCAATACTTTCACCTACCGCGATTTTGATCTGAGCGCGTTCTTCGCTTTCCAATACGGTAACAGCGTGTTCAACTTTAACAAATACATTTTAGAGGGAGGTGGTACCCGCGATGCGTCCCGGTCAATTTTGGCAAGTCAGTTGAACAGGTGGACCACGCCCGGACAAATCACCAATACGCCGCGCGTAACCAGCGTTGGCAACAACTACAACATTGAGCAAAACAGCCGCTACCTCGAAGATGGCTCGTTCATCCGCCTTAAAAACCTGGTGGTAGGTTACACGCTGCCAAAGGCATTAACCAATAAATTTAAAATAGAGCGCCTGCGCGTGTATGCACAGGGCACCAATCTGTTGCTGTTCACCCATTACACCGGGCCCGATCCTGAATCATCCGGCAGTGGCGTAGCCAACCTGCAAGGAGTAGACACTGCCACGCCACCGCAGCCGGTGGGCGTTCAATTTGGCGTAAACCTCACTTTTTAACACCAAAGCACATGAAAAAGACATTAATACTGATAACTGTAATAGCCGGGATCTCGCTGCAATCCTGCAAAAAATACCTGGAGGTGCCCTCATATAACCAGGTATCTGATGAAAACACCATATTTGATGCCGCATCGGCACAAACTGCCGTGCGGGGCGCTTATCGTGGCCTCGCCAGCTTAAACTATAGCTCAACTTTTCAAAACGTTGTGCTGCAATCGGGCGGGGACGTACGCTCTATTAATAACGCGCAAACCGACCTTAACGTAGTAAACTACAGCCTACGCTCGGATATTCCGCTGCTGCTAACCCTATGGGCCAATAATTATAATACCATTAACCGGGCAAACCACATTATCCAAAAGGTACCGGGTGTAACTGATATTAACCTAACGCCGGCGCTTAAAGATCAGCTTTTGGGCGAAGGCTACTTCATCAGGGCGCTATCGTACTTCGACCTTGCCCGCTTGTTTGGTAACGTGCCCATTTTTTTAACGCCAACCAATGTAGTGGCCGATAAGGTAGGTACGCCAAAAAGCACGCAAGCACAGGTTTACGCCCAGGTGCTTGATGATCTGAACAAGGCCGAAGCCCTGTTGCCTGCTACCGTTGTGCGTAACCGTGCCACTAAGTTTACAGTGTATGCATTGCGTGCACGCCTTAACCTGTACCTGCAGAAATACCAGGAGGCCGAAAACGATGCGGGTTTAGTATTGGCAAATGCAGGCTATAAGCTAAACACACCCTTTGCTTTAGCTGCCGGTACAACCGAATCGGTCTTGGAATTATCCTATAACACTACCGACCTTAACCCCGCATTTTCTTTATGGAACGGTAATAACCGCGCGCTGGAACCCAAAGCAACCCTGTATAACCTGCTTAACGACCCAGCCGTTGGCGGCGGGCGTAAAATACTGGCAACAAAAACAGGTACGGCAATTTTCGGCGGTATTTCGCCAACAAACGTATCTGCTGGTTATGTGATCCGCACAGCGGAATTGGTCCTGATCCGCGCAGAAGCACGGGCCAAAAAAGCAGCGCCCGATCTTACAGGTGCTTTAGCCGATTTGAACGCCGTAAGGGTACGATCGGGTATTGCCGCCAGTACAGCGGCCACTGCCGACGATATTTTGCCGGCAGTAGAAAACGAGCGCAGGGTGGAGTTTGCCCTGGAGCCGCAACGCTGGTTTGATTTGGTGCGTACAGGTCGCGCACCAGCCGTGCTAAGCCTTAGCGATCCCAACAAATACATTTTTCCCATTCCCGGTGCCGAAATATTGGCTAACCCGGCATTGGTACAAAACCCCGGTTATTAATCATCACAATAAAAACTAAAATTTATGAGCGAAGCACTAACCAATAAAGCGCAATCCCCGGTAGGGAATTGGCTGCACCGGCTTGGCGCACATTTAAGCAGTATTGCTAAACCAACGCAGGTTTTTAAAGAATGGAAGGGCTGGCAACTAAGCCTCTTCCGGTTCTTTTTCATCTTCCTGGTGCTGTTGAGTGTACCCCTCGACTGGAAGTTTTACCGCGGGCTATTCAGCATTAACTGGCTGCACCTTAATTTTTACGATTTACTAAAGCTTACCAAATACCAGCCGCAATTCATCTCGCAGGAAAACCTTCCCAAGTTTGGCTGGGGTGGGTTTGTTAACTGGGGAATAAGTGTGGCCATTGCATTGGTGGGTGCCATTGTTTGGGCCAGGCTGGACAGCAAACGCAAAGAGTATAGTATTTTATATTACTGGTTGCGGGTAATTGTACGCTACAGGTTGGCAGCAGTGCTTATCACCTACGGGTTTATCAAGCTTTTCCCGCTGCAAATGCCTTATCCATCGCTAAGCGACCTGCTTACCAATTACGGTGATTTTTTTGCCTGGAAAATCTATTTCCAAACGTTGGGAATCTCACCCAATTACGAATCATTTTTAGGGTTTATAGAGGTGCTGGCTGCCTTCCTGCTGTTTAACCGCAAAACCGTGACCTTTGGAGTTGGGCTGATATTCGGCTTTATTGGTAACGTGGCCGTGGTTAACGGCTTCTATGACGTGGGCGAACAGGTGCTGAGCACTTACATTGTTTTGATTGCGGCTTTCCTGTTTGTGTATGATATTCCAAGGCTGTACGACTTGCTGGTGCTGCAAATCCCCGCTTATGCCAATAAACTGGTGCCCGTTTTTGCTGATAAAAAGCTGCGCGATACGCGGAGGGTATTACGCAGCGCATTCCTGCTTTTTGTACTGGTATTCGCCTGGAAAACCTTTGATAATTTCCATAACGATCCTTATAAAATTCCGCGTACACCGGGTTTAAGCAAGGCTTACGGTTATTACGATGTGAAACAGTTTGTGTTGAATAAGGATACTATCCCATATTCTAAAACCGACCATAACCGCTGGCAGGATGTGGTATTCGAAAAATGGTCTACCCTTACCATAAAAGTGAATCGCCCGGTAAAAATTGATTTTTCGAGCGGGGAGGGGTATCACGAAAAAGATATCGACCGCAATTATGAACTGGCCGGACATGGTGGCCGTCATTATTTTTATTATGAAGCAGATACGGTTAAACACACGCTTGCTCTGCAAAATAAAAACATTAACGAGCGCGGCGAGAAGCTATTCCTCACCTATAACCGGCCAAATGACTCGACCATTGTGCTAAACGGTATAAACGAGAACCGCGACTCGATACACGTGGTACTCGGCAGGATAAACAAAAAATATATGATGCTGGAGGGCCGCCGCAGGGCCGTAAAAATTTAAGCTATTCGATCATCACATAAAATCAAAAGATATGTCAGAATTAATTATTCACCCCGATGAAGTACAGGAAGCGCCTGTAAGTCATCAACCGGAAAAGGTGGTAGAGCCCACCCGGCCAAAAGCCTGGACGCTTACCCAAAAAGTAGCCTTCAGGATAGGTTTCCTGTACATGCTGTTTTTGTGTATCCCGCTGTATTCGGCGTTTTACCAGCACTTGTTTAGCTTAAAGTGGGGCAAGATCACTTATAATGATTTTCAATCCATCGTAGCCTTTTGGCCGCCACAGATCATCACCATCGAATCGGAAGAAGGGGTGTTCGGTATTCTCAACTACATCAACCTGATACTGCTTTTTGCAGGCTCGGTTGTTGGTGCAGGAATTTGGACAGCTATCGACAGGAAAACGCTTTCTTATGATAAGCTATACTATTGGATACGTGTGCTTGCCCGTTACCGCCTGGCTTATGGTATGATAGGCTGGGGCTGCAAAAAGATCTTCCCGATGCAAATGGTTTACCCGACGGTGGGTATGCTGAACACGCCGTTTATTGATATGGCTGAGAAGAAACTGTATTGGTCGCACGTGGGGGTGTCATTTGGGTACACGGTGTTTTTAGGTTTCGCGGAATTTATCCCTGGCATTTTATTACTGCACCGTAAAACGGCGGTTTTAGGCGCAGCACTGGCTGCTGTAGTTACCTTTAATATTTGTATTGCCAACCACGCTTATGATGCAGGTGTAGCAGTACCGGCGGCTTATTTTGCCATTATAGGCGTATTTATTTCCTGGTACGATCTGCCCAAAATATGGAACCTCATCGTAAAGGAGCGGGACAATTTGCAGCCCTATCATTACTACCCCGTATTAAACCAAACCTGGCAACGCCGCCTTAAAACAGCCACAAAAGCTGTTTTTAATATCGCCTTTGTACCGGTAACCGTTGCTTTATGGGGTTATGGCTTTTTTTACGGAAATAACTATAATATCCCCAGCACACCGGGATTGCCCGACGCAAAGAGTTATTACCAGGTAAGCGAGTTCAGGCTTAACAATAAAGTGATCCCATATTCGCCAAAAGATTCTATCCGCTGGCAGGATGCGACCTTCGAAGGCTGGTCGTCCTTAAGTTATAAAACCAATCGCGGAGCCATTGCCGACCGGATGATAGGCTACTCGCCGCTAAGGGTAACCCAAAGTAAAAACAGGAAATTAAACGAGGCGAGTTCGCAAAACGCTGATAGATTGGCCAGGCAAAACAAGCCACGCGATTTGGGTGTAACGCGATGGGAAGTAGGCGGTATGTCGGGCGAACGGCGGTATTTTTACTACAAGGCCGATACGGTTAAACATATCCTTTACCTGCAAAATAAAAACATCCACTACAAAAACGAGAAGCAGGTTTTGCACTATAGCAGGCCAACGCCAAACCGCCTAATTTTAATTGGGATAAACGAGTTTAAAGATTCTATTTACGTAGTTTTAGACAAGGACCCAAAGAAATATCCGCTTGTAGAAGGCAGGCAAACGAGTATAAAATCCTTTTAAATTATATAGTAGGGATGGCTTGTACTCTGTGGTAAAAATTAACCGCAAAGTGCGCAAAGAAGGAACCGCAAAGAAACACAAAGTTACTCGGTAGAGAGTTTTTCACGTAAAAACGTAAAGAATAAAACTGTAATATAATTGATTGTGCAACCTTGTACACTTTGCAGAGCTTTGTGTTTCTTTGCGTTCAAACGCAGCAAATTCTTTGCGCACTTTGCGGTAAAATCAACCGCAAGAAAACTAAGTTAAATTTTATAAAAGAGGAGATGATAAAGCCACCTCAAAATAGCTACCCGAATTAACATCACATTATCAATTTAAACCCAAATATCAAAACAACATGTCAACATCCCCAGCTAAACTAACCCTGCACGAAGATTGGGCCGTGGTTATTTTAGGTTCCTTAATTATTATACTGGCCGTGGCTGGTTTCCTACTCCCCGTCCCCACCTTCGCCTGGAAAGATGCCGCTGATCTATCTGGTAAAGTGCTAAGCGCCGGTAACCTCGTGAAAATACTGGAGCAATTCGTTTTTACGCTCATTATAGGCGGTATAGGCGCGCTTATCACCGGCAAGCCCATCCGCAATTATGCACTGGGTTTCCCGCTGGTATATGTGCTTACTATTATTGCGCTGGTACTTGCCGGCAGTAGTAAAGCCAAAGCGCTAAACCTGGAGGCGGTTATTTTTAGCCTGGTAATAGGGCTCGCCATCAGCAACTTTATTAAACTGCCAGAGTGGCTCAAGTCTTCGTTATCAACCGAACTGTTTGTTAAAATTGGTTTGGTGATACTGGGTACCAGCGTAATTTTTGGCGATATTTTAAAAGCAGGCTCATTAGGATTGATCCAGGCTTTGCTGGTGGTTACCTCAGTTTGGTATTTTGCTTTTTGGGTTTGTAAAAAGCTGAAGGTAGATGACGAGATTGCCATGATGATCTCCAGCGCGGTATCCATCTGCGGCGTTTCAGCAGCAATTGCAACAGCTGGTGCTATCAAAGGCGATTCGAAAAAGCTAAGCTACGTAATCTCTATGGTGCTGATAACCGCTATACCCATGATGATATTTATGCCTATCATTGCGCATTATTTTAACTTTTCGCAGCCCGTTACCGGGGCATGGCTGGGTGGCAGCATCGATACCACAGGAGCAGTAGTGGCATCGGGCAGTTTGGTTGGCGAGGTAGCCTTAAAGGTGAGCACCATCGTTAAATTCTCTCAAAATGTTTTGTTGGGGTTGGCCGCCTTCGCCATCTCTATTTACTGGACCTACACCAAACATCCCTCGGCAAAAGATAAAGATACCAAGCCAACCCTGGGAGTAATCTGGGAGCGTTTCCCAAAATTCGTATTGGGTTTTATTGGCGCATCGCTGCTGTTTTCCTTCCTCGTGCCGCCGGCAACCAACCTCCTGGTAAAAGACAGCCTGAAAAATTTGCAAGGCTTATGGTTTGCATTGGCCTTTACCAGCATCGGGTTAGAGACCAATTTTAAGGACCTCTTTAATGAGAACAGCAAGAAGCCATTATACGCCTTTTTGGTAGCACAAACCTTCAATATTTTTATAACACTCGGTATAGCACTGATATTGTTTTAAATGAAGCGTAAGCTAGGTATAATGCTGCAAAGGCTCGGGAATACCCGGGCCTTTTGGCTTAGCAAGTTTTTTTTAATTCATGTTTTGATTGGCCCGGTGCCGGTTAAGAACAAAAATTTTCCTTTTTAAAAATAAACTTGTAATTATGCCTTACCAATTCATCAACCTTTTTTTGTCCATTTATGCTTCCAGAACAGGAATTTCAAATGTGGCCCGATGCAGACCTGTTAGAGCTGCTGAGGCTGGATGACCGTAAGGCATTTGAGATACTGTACAAAAAATATTCGCCCAAGCTTTACTACGCGGCCTACAACCTGTTCCGCGATAAAGATGTGTGCGAGGACCTGGTGCAGGAGCTGTTTATTGATTTGTGGGCCAAACGCAGCGAATTGAAGATTGCCTCGTTGGAATGGTATTTAAAGGTGGCCATAAAAAACCGGGTGCTGGTTTACATACGCACGCAAAGAGCCACGTTAGATGTATCTGCCATTGAGGCTCTCGCCGAAAGGTACAGCGCCGATAGCCGCCTGCTACAGCACGATATCAGCCGTGTGCTGGAAGATAATGTTGCCCAACTGCCCGAGAAGTGCCGGCAGATATTCACTCTAAGCCGTAAAGAATATCTGAGCAATAAAGAAATTGCCACCCGCCTGGGCATATCTATAAAAACCGTAGAAAATCAAATGACTATTGCCCTGCGCTACCTCCGTAGCGGACTAACGGATTATTTGCCTACGATAGCCGTTTTGTTGTTGATGGAGATGTTGAGGTGAGTGTTATTTCTCTAACGCTTTCAGAAAATCTGCAGCGTTAAGTATTGGAATGTTTTCAAAAGGATTCAGTACGAGCAAATCCTGATCGCCCGACACTATGCAATCTGCCTGGGCTGCTTTTGCCAGGGATAAATATTTATCGTCTTTAGGGTCGCGGCATGCAATCACGTTTTCCAAAACCAGTATAGGTAAAGCGTTGGTTACAATGTTTTCGATGAAGTCTATCCTGATTTCGAACGACAACCATCCGTTGAATTTGTCTCTCGCAAAAACGTCGAGATATTCTGATACGATTTCATCGGAGACAAGTAAGGTGCCTTTTGTTCGGGCTTCTTTTAACGCACGCCCGGGGATGGAGTTTTCGTTAAATATGGCACTTAGAAGTACGTTAGTATCAAAAACGAAAAATTCCATCAAGACTCTTTAAGCATTTTCTGCGACGCAGTTTCGCTGAACCCGTTTGCGCTGGCTTCGGCGGTCGCACGCTTCATTACTTCGAACAGCCTTTCATTTGCCGATTGCTTGCTGAAAAAATCGGTAAGCCAGGCATTAATAAAAATCTCTGCTTTCCTTTTGCTTTCTATATCTGCATTTTCAAAAGCATCAGCCAAATTCGGTGGTACGTTTATCGCAATTTTTTTCATTTTACACGGGCTAAGATTGCATTTAAACAAATATAGCCAATTTACATCAAATCAAGGCTGCGCCCCTTTTAACCAAAGTGCTTTAAATCTGATGATAATAGTGAATGATTTGCGGCAGGCACCTACGCTACATTCATGCCGAATACCAGCGTATTGCCGTCTTGGTCATTCACGCCAAAATCGCGCAGGCCGTAACTTCGGTCGCCAATATCGAATTCAAGTACAGCCCCTTTGGCGGTAACTTCATTGTAATAAGCATTCACGTCGTCGCAATAAAAGCAAAACAAGGCCTTACCTGCGGGCTTTTTAATACCATCGTGGTTGGGTCCGCTTAAATGGATGCAGGCCTCGCCATAGGTTAAACCCACATAATCTCCATACTCAAAATCTACCGTAAAGCCCAGTATGCTGGTATAGTAGGCCATGGCGTTTTTGATATCAGATACATGGCTAACAGGTGTTGTGCTTAATATTTTCATGGCAGATGATTACAGGCGAATAAAGATACTACCCAAACCTATCGGTAGGCGCATAGCCGAAGTGTTTTTTGAATGCGTAGCTAAAATGTGATAGGTTCTCGAAACCGGTTTCCAGGTAAACCTCTGAGGGTTTTCGGTTTTTGGCCCTTATTTGGTAATGTGCAAGCTCCAGTCGTTTTTGGGTGAGCCATTTTTGCGGCGTGGTATCGAATGCCTTCTTAAAATCCCGCTTAAAGGTGGTAAGGCTGCGCCCGGTGAGGTAGCCGAATTTCTCCATCGGCATATTGTGCATGTAATTGCGCTCCATAAAACCGGCGATGCCTATTTTCCCGGGTTCGGCAAAGTTGGCCAGCTGCTGATCTATTCCGGGATTTATTGCACGTATAATATGCAAGGCTTCCTCTATTTTCAACATTGCGATTGCCTCGGGCAGGGGCTCGTTTAATTCGAAGTACGGTATCAACGATGCCAGGCAGCTTTTCAGCAAAGGGTGCTGCGCAAAGGTTTGAAAGCTAAGGGGAGGGGTGTTGGCTGGTTGGGCCTTAGGCTCGTTCCTGCTATAAAAATCCTTAAGCCGGCTGCTGCTGAGGTGCATGGCAACGGACTGGTGCGGCAAGCCATTCTTTGGGTAATTAAGTACAGTAGCCAGCAAATTGCGCGGGAAAAACAAAGTTTCGCCCGCGCCTATGGTATAAGTATGATCGGCCTGCACTATCCGGGTCTCGCCTGATATAATCCATACCAGCAGATGGTCTTCAAACCGTACATCGGCTTTAAAAAACTGCTGCTCAAGGCAAGCGCGTTTGATATGGGTATGGATGTATTGTGTTTGCTGCGCCATGGTATTGCCAATATAAAAGTAGCGAATTATGGGTAACTGTATCTATTCGGCGGTAAATACCACCCCGGTAAGTTCCTCGGTTAAATGCCACAGGCGTTGTGCATTATCAGCATCTACCGAGTAAGGCTTCACGCCGCGCAGGGTGGCGGGCTTGTCGTACCGGTGTTCTATATTGCCTGAATCTATTTCGGCTACGTCTGCATCCTCACAATAAACGCCGCCCATGCCATTCAATTGCGGGCTGGTGGCGCACCAAAGCGAGGTAGCGGCACCCTGGCTTGGGTTTTTTAGTGTTTTGGCTACCTCGGGATAGATATTGCCGTCGGCATCGTGCGTGCCCATCTGTTGGAATAGTTGCATAGGGGCCACACGCCCCAGTTCAGTTCCGTTTACCGCACCGGGGTGTACGGCAAAAGCGCGCACGCCGGCATGCCTGCCGCGGTAATCAAGCTCTACCGAGAAAAGGTTATTAGCGGTTTTAGATTGGCCATAGCCCTGCAGGGTTTCGTAATGGCGGTGATTAAAGTTAGGGTCCTCAAAATCGAACGGGGCCATCTGGTGGCCGAACGAGGATAAGGTTACAACGCGTGCGCCATTTGCTTGTTTTAAAGCAGGCCAAAGCTTTGCCGTAAGCTGGAAATGTCCAAGGTGATTGGTGGCCAGCTGCGATTCGTAGCCCCTTGGATCGCGCTGCAGCGGCACCCACATAATACCGGCATTGTTGATGAGGATATGCAGCGGATTGTTTGTGGCGATGAATTTTTGGGCGAATGCATCGATGGAAGCCGGGTCTATCAGGTCCATCTGCTGAATGCTGACGTTTTGCATGCCCTCCAGGTTTTTGGATGCCTTGGCCATATCGCGGGCGGGGACTATCACGCTTGCCCCTGCCGCAGTTAAAGCTTTAACGGTTTCGAGGCCTATGCCTGCATAGCCGCCGGTTACGATGGCCGTTTTACCAATTAGGCTGATGCCCTGCATCACCTCTTCTGCGGTGGATTGTGCATCGAAGCCCGACTTTAGGGGCTTTTGCAATGCGCCGTTATAATTGTGTACTGTTTGTTGCTGTTCCATTTTTTTTATGTTGTTTAACAGCAACAAAGGTAGCGGCAGTTCAAAAGGCCTGTTTTGTTTTAAAGGCCGAAATATTTTGTTTTGCGGGCCATTCGATTACCCATACAATGCTTCTGCCTTAATTTCCCCTATTGTTTTACATACCGAAGCGCCACGCAGCCCGATTTAAAAACCTTCGATTCCACAAGTTTTAAACCCAATGTCTTCGGCAGGGTAATTCCGGCCAACAGCCGCGTACCTTCTCCGGCGATGAAAGGTTGGACAACAAAGTTGTATTCATCAACTAAACCAAGCGCTATCAGGTGCGAGGAAAGCGTCACGCCGCCCAGACCTATTGGCTTGCCTTCGCCTTGCTTTAATTTTAATATCTCTTCCGCCGGGTCGGCACGGCTAATTTTTGTGTTCTTGTCGTCGACACTCTCCAGGGTTTGAGAAAAGACAAGTTTATCGATGGAATCAAACACCCGGGCAAATTCGTTGCTTACTTTCCCCATCGATTGGTTTTTTGCAACCTCGGGCCAAAAAGGAACCATCAATTCATAAGTTTTCCGCCCGTAGGCCAGCAGGCCCATACCGCGCAGCAGTTCCGTAAAATATTCATGCAGTTCGTCATCAGCAATTCCTTTGGTGTGGTCGCAGCAGCCATCTATAGTGATGTTGGTGGCATATATTACCTTTCTCATGGTGTCGGGTTTTAGTATTGATGTTGCTAATCGATTAGCTAAGATACTATCAAAAATAAAGTATTGAATCCATTTGTTTGAGGGCAATCGCGGCAAAAAAAGGGCTTTTTGAGCCAAATGCTATTGCTTATCCCAAGGGCATGTAATGATACGCGCTCATCTCTGGGCGGTTGTGAAATTATTACAATCCTTGCGGCACTTTAACAATAGGCGAACATGTCAGGCTCTTTCAATCACTTCGGCAACAGAACTTAAAAAATTAACCGATTTGCCTTTATTACTTTCGAAGATGAAATCGTGTATGCTATTACCAGGAAGCTGACTAAAATCCCCAATAATAGCAAACCGAATACGCCAATTGGAACACTTCTGCAAAACCTCACCTGCCAGTCCTGTTTTTAGTTCAAAAAAGGACGGGGCTAATTGGTAAGCATGTATAATGATCAGGTCAAAGCCCTGGTAGTAAAGGTCGGCTATGAGTTGCGCGCCATCTTCGGGCGTTTGTATCAGAATGGCTTCCGAAACTAATTCAGCTATTTGGATGCCGTTTTTGTTGTGGGTAATAATTTGCATTTCAGTATTGAGCGTATTATAACGGCAAGTATAATGCCTTCTTAACCTAAAATGCTAAGACCGGATGCACTATTTATCCCTCCCCCAAAAAATATTTTCATATCCTTTAGGGGGTAGCCGCCGCAATTGCATCTTACCTATATAAACCACCAATAAAGCATACCTTCTTGAAAAAACGTAACCAGGCCGGCGATAGCTCGCAGCAGGAAAAACTTGTAGAAAAGTACTTTGACGATTTGCAGCTAAACCAGCAAAAGGCCGCGGATTACGATTCGGAGTTCGACGGCGAGGGGGTGTATAGCCGCATTATCTCGGCTATTGACCAGCCGCTGCCGCAGCGGCGCATTGCATCGCGTAGGTGGGTAGTTGCGGCATCTGTTACCCTGCTCGTACTTTCATCTGCCGTGCTTGCCTTGTATCACGATAATTTGCTCAACTATTTATACCCTATACAAATCAAACAGCTTACCGCAGCCAACGGGCAGGTAGCGAATTATACCCTGGCCGATGGTACCAAAGTTTGGCTAAACGGCGGCAGCAAGCTAAGTTACCCCAGCGAATTTCGCGGCAATTTGCGTGAGATTACCCTGGAAGGCGAGGCATACCTGGAGGTTGCACACGATGCTGCAAAATCGTTCATCGTGCATACGGGTGCAATACGCACGCAGGTGCTGGGTACCAGCTTCAATGTAAAAGCTTACCCGGAAGATGCTTTCGTAAAGGTAGATGTGACCAGCGGTAAGGTGGGTGTTATAACGGCTTTGGATAAAACCAAGCCTGCTCAAACCGTTTTCCTGACGCCGGACGAAGAGGTGTACATTAATAAAAAAGATAACACTGCCCTAAAAACCACTGGGGTTGATGTTGCCGCTTTAACCGATTGGAAAGACGGCGGGCTGGTGTTTAAAAACATGGCCTTGCAGGAAGTTTTGAACGCCTTGCAACACCGCTACAACGTAAAAATGATTGCAGATGCCAACCTGGTAAAATGTACCATATCCGCCAATT
This sequence comes from Mucilaginibacter sp. P1_D10, assembly GCF_056406215.1. Classification (NCBI taxonomy): domain Bacteria; kingdom Pseudomonadati; phylum Bacteroidota; class Sphingobacteriia; order Sphingobacteriales; family Sphingobacteriaceae; genus Mucilaginibacter; species Mucilaginibacter sp. P1_D10. Next base: position 185,890 of record NZ_JBFUAP010000001.1, read on the forward strand.
TTACCAACGTATCCTTGCAGAATATTATGGTTATCATATCCAAGCTGGTGAAGGGCAAAGTAGTGCAGGAAGGGCAGGCATACCATTTTAAAGGCAAGGGCTGCTAAATATCGAATCATTAATAACTAGAGATACAACCAATTATCATTCACCCTAAAAGCAATGAAGACAGCAATGACATAAAAAATAAAAAAACCCTGGCCAAAGGGATTTGAGCAGGGTTGATTAAAATGCCGGGTTATTATTAAGTGCAGCGTTTAGAGGTCCAATTCAGAACGAAACACTTGAATTTCAAACACTTTAATTTTTTCAAATTTATGAATATATCTCTATTTTCAAATGGAGTAGTTCGTTATGTTTTTATATTAATGAAATTTACCTCGCTCGCCTGTTTTGTGGTTTGCCTCATGTGCCTCTCGGCCATCGCAAACGACTCTTTCGGCCAGAAATTCCTGGAGCAGCCGGTAACGCTTAAGTTGAAAGACGATAAGCTTACCGATGTGCTGGATAAAATTTCTGCCGATAAGCAAGTGAAGTTTGCTTACGCAGATAATGTGCTTAAGCCCAGTTTCAGGGTAAGCATTAATGTAAATAACAAAACCATTAAACAGGTACTTGATGAGGTTTTAACTCCATTTAACCTCTCGTACAAAATTATCGACGATGTAATCGTCATCAGCGAGCGCACCGAGGCCGATGCTGCCGCAGCCAGGCCCGCAAGGCAATTCGCCAAGATAAGCGGTAAGGTAACTGATGATGCTAACCTGCCCCTGCCGGGCGTAAGCGTACGTTTAAAAGGTACTACTATTGCCACGGTAACCGATATCAACGGCAACTTTATCTTAGATGCGCCTGATGCTAACGGTACCTTGGTTTTCAGCTTTATTGGCTTTACGGCAAAGGAAGTTCCGCTTAACGGACAAACTACATTAAGTATCCAGTTGCTGCCTGAGCGTACATCGCTGAACGAAGTTATCGTGATTGGTTACGGCACGCAGAAACGTTTAAACGTTATAGGCGCAGTAGACCAGGTATCTTCTGCAGCCATAGAAGGCAAGCCATCGGTAAACCTTACGCAGGCTTTGCAGGGTACGCTGCCCAACTTAACTATACAGCAAACCAGTTCAGAACCGGGTGCTTATCAAACCATCAACATCCGTGGGGTAAGCACGTTGGGCAACAATAGCCCGCTGGTAGTAATAGATGGCATTACAGGCGGCGATATCAACCTGCTGAATCCCCAGGATATCGAAAGTGTATCGATATTGAAGGATGCGGGCAGCGCGGCCATCTATGGTTCGCGATCTGCCAATGGCGTAATTTTAGTTACCACCAAAAAAGGCAAAAAGAATGCCGGCGCAACGCTAACCTACAACGGGCAGGCAGGCGTGCAGATGCCGCACGTGGGCTATAAACCGGTGCAGGGTTTCGAGAATGCCATCCTCCGTAACGAAACGGTGGTTAATGCCGGTTTGCAGCCAATTTACAGTCCGGCGCAAATACGGGCCTTTCAGCAAAATGGCGATAACGAGTGGTTTTTAGATGCTATCCTGAAAAACGGTACGCAGCAAAGCCACAACCTGGCCCTGAGCGGCGGCGCAATCAATACTACCTACATGGTATCGGCCGGTGTTACTGATCAGCGGAGCAACCTGGTTGGCCCCGATTATGGCCTTCGTAGATACAACTACCGCATGAATCTTACCACCGAGTTCGGCAGATTGAAGCTGACCAGCATACTGGCCTATGCCCGTACCGAGATAAAAGAGCACTCGTTCAATACATCATTTCTAATCGTTGACGCAGGCCGTACGCCTACGTATTATAAGATACAGGATGCGGATGGCAACTTCCTCACCAACGATGTTTTGCAGGAGTTTAACCCGCTGGGTATTTTACAAAAAGGCGGCTACCGCAAACGCGATAACGACAATATCTTCGGTAACCTTAACGCGGAGCTTACCATTACCAAGGACCTGAAAATTAAGGGCGTTTTTGGCGGTACGTTGTTATCTAACCACATGTTTGGCCGCGTGATACAGGTGAACTACTTGCCTAAAGGCACTTACGGTGCCGACAGGAATACGGACGATGACAATAACAAAAACCTGTTCATCAATACCCAGTTTTTGGCACAGTACACCAAAACTTTCGCTAAAAACCATAATGTGGATGTATTAGTGGGCGTGGCCAACGAGAGTACCAACAACACCAGCAATTTCCTCCACCTAAAATACACCGACCCGGAACTGGGTACGCCGGTAACGGGAACCATTATCGACCCATCATCTACGGGTACCAATAACAACACGGTTGAGACCAGCTTAAACTCGCTGTTCGGCCGTGCAGGGTATTCGTTCAAGAATAAATACTACGGCGAGGTTGATTTCAGGTTGGATGCTTCTTCCAAATTCGCCAAACAAAACCGCAACGCGTTCTTCCCATCCATTTCGGGCGGTTACCGTTTAACGGAAGAGGGTTTTATGGATAGCTACCGCCGCAACGTAGGCGACCTGAAACTGCGCGCATCTTACGGTATTTTGGGTAACCAAAACGTAAGCGATTACCAGTATCAACGCACCTACGGGCCTTTCCAGGATGCATATGGCTTCAACAACTCCAGCGTAAGCGGTACTTCTATCACCTTTGCCAACCCGGATATCCGCTGGGAACGGGCAGCTACTTTCAACGTGGGGATTGATGCGACCTTCCTCAATAATTCGCTTAGCCTCTCGGTAGATTATTTTAACAAAATAACGCGCGATATTTTATTGCCGCCAATAGTGCCCGGCACTTTCGGAGCGGGCTTGCCTGATTATAATGCAGGCAAGGTGCAAAACCACGGATGGGAAGTGAATGCCAGCTACCGTTTAAAAACCGGCGGCTTCAACCATTCGTTTTCATTCAACGTAGCCGACTCTAAAAACAAGGTGCTTTACCTGGAAGGCGGCGACCAGTTGCGCAGCTACGATGAGATGCAGATTATCAACAAAGTTGGGTTGCCTATAGGGTCTTACGTAGGGTACAAACGCGATGGCTATTTCCAAAACCTGGACGATGTGAACAACGGGCCGAAATTTGCCGGTGTTAACGTGGTGCCCGGCGATAACCGCTATGTAGACGTAAACGGCGACGGCGTTATTGATGATAACGACAAATTTGTTTTAGGCAACGGCTTCCCGCGCTTAACGTTCGGCTTTACCTATAACGTAACCTATAAAGGTTTCGATTTGAATGTATTTGCACAGGGTGTAGGCAAGCGCAGCATGTTCGTACGCGGCGAGCAGGTAGAGCCCTTCCACTTCGGCTACTCGCAGGTGATATACCAACACCAGCTGGATTACTGGACTCCGCAAAACCCTGATGCACGTTTCCCACGCCTGGCCGCAAATGGCAGCCAAAGCAACGAGAATAACTTTCGCCGTGGTTCGGATATGTACCTTTTCGATGGCTCGTACTTGCGGGTGAAGAACGTGCAATTTGGCTATACCTTGCCTGCCGGCATTACCAAAAAGATAGGCATGCGCAAGGTGAGGGCATACCTTACCGGCCAAAACATCCTTACGGTATCGGGCATGAAGTTCCTCGACCCCGAAACTACCGAGCTTAACGGCAATGTACAGGCAAACGGCGCAAATAGTGGTCGGGCATACCCTACGCCAATTTATTACGGATTTGGTATTGATGTAACCTTATAAATATTGCTATCATGAAAAAGATTAAAAACTATAATAAGGCTGCGTTCTTCATTATGCTGATTGTTTTTACATCGGCATGTAAGAAACTCGACCTTGCACCCGCAAACAAATTTACCGATATAAATTACTGGACCACCGCCGAGAAAGCCAACAGCGTTTTAAACACCGCCTACTCACAAATGTACCGCAACGACTGGTTCTTTTACAATGAAGGTGCATCTGATAATGCCTACAACGGCAGGGGCGATAACAGCGGCGTGGCATCATTGGCCGCCGGTACTTACGATGCCTCGTTGGGGCGCGTGAAAGATGAGTGGAACTACCACTATGCAGGCATCAAAACCTGCAACATCTTTTTAGAAAATGTAGATAGGGTAACCACCCTTGATGCCAATCTGAAGGCCCGCATGAAAGGCGAGGCAAGGTTTATTCGCGCGTTCCACTTTTTTCAGTTAGAAACCTGGTTTGGCGATGTGCCCTTGATAGATAAGGATATCACTATCGATGAATCGAAAACCATTGCCCGTAACCCAAAAGCGCAAGTGATTGATTTCATCCTGAAAGAACTGGACGAGGTAGCCACCGTATTGCCGGTAAATACCGCGTACCCCGCTGCCGACCGTGGCCGCATTACCAAAGGCGCCGCCGTAGCATTAAAGGCAAGGGTGCAGCTTTATGATAGCCGCTGGGCAGATGTGGTTGCAACCTGCGAGCAACTCATTGGCAACAACAGCAATGGCACGTACGGGTTATTTAGCTCTTACGAAGGCTTGTTTCTTCCGGCGAATGAGTATAACAACGAGGTGATACTGGATCTGGAATACGTACCCAACGTAACCAACCGCACCTATAACAGCTTCTTTGATTTTGCCCCCCTATCGGTAGGCGCAAGGCTCAATGCTCTCGCCCCAACACAGGAACTGGTTGATAGCTACCTGATGGCCAACGGTAAAAAGCCAGGCGATGCAGGCAGCGGTTACGATGAGAACAACCCTTACGTAAACCGCGACCCGCGCTTAACCAATACCGTGGTTTACAACCTGTACCAATGGAAAAAGCCCGATGGTAGCACCAAAACCATCTATACTAAACCAGGCTCGGACCCTGCGCCTGATGCCAACACCGGCCGCGGTACGGATGAATACGCCTCGGGCGCGGTAAGCTCGCCTACGGGCTACTACATTCGCAAGTATTACGACCCTTCATCGGCAACCAATTTCCAGTCGGGTTTGAATTTGATTATGATACGTTATGCAGATGTGCTGCTGATGTATGCCGAAGCCAAAAACGAGCTGAGCCAACTGGACGCGGGCGTATGGGATAAAACCATTAAACCTATCCGCAGCCGTGCAGGCTTCACCGATGCTGCCGCATTGAATTTCCCCGGCGGCGCGCAAACTACCCTGCGCGATGTAGTCCGCAACGAACGCCGCGCCGAACTGGCGATGGAAGGCCTAAGGATATTCGATATACGCAGATGGAAAACCGCCGAAACCGTGCTGAATGGTTGGGCGCATGGTGCCAGATACGGTACAGCTTCTATCGATAATGGCTACATCCGCGCTAACCTGCGCAGCTTTGATAAAAGCAAAGCATATTTATGGCCCATCCCGCGCGATGAGCGTAACGTTAACCCCAACCTTACGCAAAACCCGGGTTGGTAATTCATTTATTATTAAAACTTTAAGCTTAAGAACATGAAGAAGATATTTTATAGCCTCCTGGCTTTTATAGTTACTGTGTTGGTGGTATCGGGCTGCAAAAAAGATAAAACGCTTAACCACACCAACGTATCGGCAGTGAGCACGCTGTTTGCTCCTGAGAATAACAAATTCGTAAAAATTGCATCGGGCGCTTCGGGCTCGGTTTCGTTTGAATGGGCACAGGCACATGCAGAAGATAATGGTTTGGTTTTATATGAGGTGGCATTCGATAAAGAGGGCGGCGATTTTTCAAAGCCCCTTTACTCGGTGCCTTCTGATGGTAACGGCCTTTACAATAAATTGAGCCTCACCTTTAGCGACCTCAACAAAATTGCCACCGCTGCCGGTGTAAAGCCGCAGGAATCGGGCAAGGTAATTTGGACTGTGATGTCATCTAAAGGTATCAACGTACAAAAATCTGCCGAGATACGTACTGTAGAAATACAACGCCCTGCAGGTTTTACCGATATACCAACTGAGCTTTACCTTACAGGTACGGCTACAGAAGGCAGGGACGACTTGACTAAAGCTATCAAATTTAAATTGACAGCACCGGGAAAATTTGAGGCGTTCACTTCGCTTAAAGCCGGTACCTACCACTTTGCCGACCGTAACACCGGCACGCCATCTACGTATTCTTACGATGGTACAAAACTTACCGAGGCAGGCAATACCACGGTAACCGGCGCTGCCAAAGTGCAGCGTATAGAGCTTGATTTTAATGTGGCATCCTTTAAAATTACCGAAGTAGTTTCGGTAGGCCTTTGGTTTGCTGCCGATAATAAGATCTGGTTCGATTTGCCATACAAAGCCGCCGGCGTTTGGGAAATAGACGGCGCGTCTGTAGTATTCCACCAGGAATCGTGGGGGCGTGATGAGCGTTATAAGTTCAGGTTTACCTTTAAGGATGCCGCAGGTGCAACCAGCACGCAATACTATGGCAGCACCAATTCAGACAATAGCCGCCCGGATGCGGGTACTTCACCGTCGTTCTACTACATGGTGCCTGTAAACAGCTCGCAATACGACTACTGCTTTAAGTTTACCGGTGCTGCCGACAACAAAACGGCAGATATCAAGGTGGATTTCAGCGGCAGCGTGGCTAATTACACGCATTCGGTTAAGGTTAATTAAAGATTGGATTGAAACACGGAAATAACCAAAAAGCTTTGTGCCCTCTGTGCCTACTCTGATACCTCTGTGTTTAATTTTTAACACGGAGTACCCAAAGGAAGCGCAGAGTTTACAGAGGCATCATTTAATGGTTGTTCCTTTTAATATCAAAAAAATGAAGAACATAACTCAACATATAGGCAAAGTGGTGCTGGCGGGTATCATACCGCTAATGCTCACTTCCTGCCTGAAGGATAAGCCCTTCCCGCTGTATGGTAACAAAGCGGCAGTGGTTGTAAACTACACCTGGGCCGAAACGGCAGATTCGCTGCAAACGGCTACTTATAACAACTACCTATCGGCCAACGGCAACTATTTTAAGCAGGATAACGGCGGTAATACCAATTACAACTATTGGCCGCAGGCCCACACGCTTGATGCCTTTACCGATGCCTATCAACGTACCAGTAACGATATCTATAAGCAACGCATGAAATCGTTGTTGAACGGTACGCGTATTGCCAACGGCAACAAATATCARAACGAGTATTACGACGATATGGAATGGCTGGCCCTGGCAAGCCTGCGCGCCTACGAGGTAACCAACGATAACGATTACCTGGATGCCGCTAACATATTGTGGACGGATATCAAAACAGGCGTAAATACCAACCAGGGTGGCGGCATCGCCTGGCGCAAAGGGCAGCTCGATTATAAGAATACCCCGGCAAACGCGCCCGCCATTATATTTGCCTGTCGCCTGTACCGCTTAAAAAATAACGCTGCGGACCTGGCCCTAGCCAAGGACCTGTACACCTGGATGAAAGCCACCTTGGTAGATCCCGCTACGGGCATCATTTGGGACGGCATCAACGGCAACCACGATGGGCAGATAAGCAAGAATAAATTCACTTATAACCAGGGTGTTTACATTGGCGCGGCATTGGAATTGTACAACGTTACCAAGGATGCAAGCTACCTGGCCGATGCAACCCGTAATGCCAGTGCCACCATCGTAGATACGGATATTTCGCCGGGCGGTCTACTCCGTTCTGAAGGGCAGGGCGATGGCGGTTTGTTCAAGGGGATATTGGTACGGTATTTAACCCTGTTGATACAAAGTCCGGATATTACTCCGGCAAATAAGGATGCATACGTGAAATTCCTGAAATACAACGCGCAAACGCTGTTTACCAAAGGCATTGGCAGGCCTGCCATGACGGTTAGCCCCGATTGGAAATCGGCACCATCCGGCACTATCGACCTTACTACCCAAATAAGCGGACTTACTATGATAGAAGCCGCGGCAAGGCTGAAAGCTGCCGGGGTATTTTAAAACCCTATGCCATAGCGATGCGAAAAGGAGAATTCCCCCATATAGCGATGGGTTTGAAACCCGTCGCTATGATGAGAGATGCAGAGGCTCCTTATTTCAAACACAGACCTTATCTTCCGGCTTTTTAGTTAATTTGCCGGAAGATTTATTACCGTTACAAATACTTTATTGAGATATGAAAAGAAGGCAATTTTTAGGCAGCACGGCTTTGTTGGGCGCAGGCGTGTTCATGAACAAGCTATCCCTTGCGGCAGATGCTTACCCCGTAGTGCGTGTACCTGCGAATGAGCGTAAATTTACCAGCAAAGCGGTAGAAGCTGCAATAAAGGAATTCAAGGCCAAAGTGAAGAACCCCGAACTGGGCTGGTTATTCGAGAACTGTTTCCCAAATACGCTGGATTCCACAGTAACCTATAAAACCATTAACGGCAGACCTGATACCTACGTAATAACCGGCGATATTGATGCCATGTGGCTGCGCGATAGCAGCGCACAAGTATGGCCCTACATTGCATTTATCAACAAAGATGCCGAATTGAAGAACCTGGTAGCGGGCGTTATTAACCGCCAAACTACCTGCATCCTGCGCGATCCATACGCCAACGCTTTTTACGACGATCCTAATAAAGTAGGCGAATGGAAAGACGACGTAACCAAAATGAAACCCGGCCTGCACGAACGTAAGTGGGAGATTGATTCGCTTTGCTACCCGATACGCCTGGCTTATAAATACTGGAAACTTACCGGCGATACCTCGCCATTCGACGCCAACTGGAAACTGGCCATTCAAAGCACGCTGAAAACCTTTAAAGAGCAGCAACGTAAGGATAGCGATGGGCCGTACTCGTTCCAGCGCAATACCTCCTGGGCTACCGATGGCGTGCCCATGAACGGTTACGGCTACCCGGTAAAACCGGTTGGACTTATCTGCTCTTCCTTCCGCCCAAGCGATGATGCGACGGTTTATTCATATCTTATACCTTCAAACTTTTTCGCGGTTACCAGCTTAAAGCAAGCCTCGGAAATGGTGGGGGCGATATTGAAGGACGGTGCTTTAGCTACCGAATTGCTGACTTTGTCAGTCGAAGTATATAGTGCCCTGCGAAAACACGCCGTTATCGACACTCCGCAATACGGGAAAGTTTATGCTTACGAGGTGAACGGTTTCGGCAGCTTCAACCTGATGGATGATGCCAACGTGCCAAGCTTATTGGCAATGCCTTATTTAAACGCGATAGATAACACCGACCCTGTTTACATCAATACCCGCAAAATGCTCTGGTCGCTAAATAACCCTTTCTTTTTCAAAGGGGCAGCAGGCGAAGGCATAGGGGGGCCGCATGCCGGCAAGGATATGATATGGCCGATAAGCATCACCGTACTGGCTTTAACCAGCCGCGATGATGCCGAGATAAAAGCGGCTATAGAGCAATTGCGCAAAACGCACGGCGGCACCGGCTTTATGCACGAATCGTTCCATAAAGACGACGCAAAGAAATTCACCCGTAAATGGTTTGCCTGGGCCAACACCTTGTTTGGTGAACTGCTTTGGGAAACTTATACAACCAAGCCCCAGTTACTGGCTTAATAATTAGAAACACACCTATGAAAAAAATATCATTATTAATGGTACTTGGCTGTGCCATGGCCTTTAGTGCTGTCGCACAAAGGCCAAATTACAAAGAGCGAATCAGACTTATCCATGAAAATATCTATCAAACTTTTTATGACAAAGGCGCAAACCTGTACCTCGAAACTAGTAATGCGGAGGCCAACAAAGGCAACCATTCCTTCCTGTGGCCCTTAACCGCTTTGCTGCAGGCAGCTAATGAGATGGAGGTACTGGAACCGGGCAAACAATACATTGCCCCGGTGATGAAAGCGATTGATCAATACTATTCCGACCGCAGCCCCGCACCGGCATACCAGGCCATGGTGGTAAAGGAAAAGATAGACCCCCGCTTTTACGACGATAACGAATGGATAGCCATCGCATTGATGGACGCCTATGCCCGAACCCATAAAAAGGAATATTTGGAAACCTCTAAGCTGATTTACCGTTTCCTGCTCACCGGGCACGACCAGGTTGCAGGTGGCGGCTTTTACTGGGAGGAAGGGAATTTAAAAGGAAAGAACACTTGCTCCAACGGTCCGGGAGTGTTGGTAGCCCTGCGCCTTTACCAGGCCACCAAAGACAAGGCTTATTTAGATACCGCTATCTCCGTTTACAACTGGACAAAGAAGAATCTGCTATCGCCAAAGGGTGTTTATTATGATAACATCAGGTTGCCTTCGCTCAAAATTGATTCTGCGCTTTATACCTACAACGCCGGCTCTATGCTGCAATCGGGCGTTATACTGTATAACATCACCCACGACAAAAAATACCTGGCCGATGCAGTGAATGTGGCCAACGGTGCCGAGAAGGTTTTCTTCCGCAACGGTAAACTGCCCGGCAACTATTGGTTCAACGCGGTGCTAATACGGGGTTATATCGAACTATACAAGGTAGAGAAAAATAAAGTGCGGCTAAGCTTCATCATCGCCGATGCCGAGCATGTTTGGAATAACGAACGCGACAAGCAAAACCTGTTGGGCAAGGAAAAGATAAAAAGCCTAATTGATCAATCGGCCATGCTGGAAACTTATGCAAGGTTGGCGGCGTTGAAATAGGCCGTCCTTAGATTTGACAACTTTTAAAAAGTTGTCAGATCTTTAGCTTAACTTTTGGCGACTGCTAGCTTTTTGGTAGTATTCATCACGCTGGCATTACGCAAACGAGCGTTAACGGGGGATATTAGTTTATAGGGGCGGTTAAAAGCTTCCTGCCTCACTTTAAAATAATCTGCCAATTTTCGGATAACTTCTTTTGAGAGTCCTTTTTTATAATGCAGGATATCCGATACGTAACCCTTACTAATGCCTAATATCATAACCATATCCTGAGGTTTTAAATGGTGGTCGTCCATTAATGAGCGTAGCAATTTAATTGGGTCGGTTTCCGCAAATGAGTTATGCGCTTCATCGTACTTTTCTATCAATAATGTTAACAAATCCACTTCATCCTGGAGCGTTTCGACTTCCTCCTGCGTCAATAGTACTTCCAGTTGATTGCAATAATCGTTGTACTGGCTCTCGTTTTTAATGATAGTGTATTTTATTGCCGCTTCCATTTAGTAAAGATTAATAGTGTACTGTTCACATTGTTTACAAACCTTATCGTATTCGGCATGTGTTCCTAACCAGCATATAAAAAGATGTACTTGCTTTGCACCAAAGACAAACTTGCATATCATACGATAATTGTTTCCTGCAATATCAAATACAACCCGGTTACTGCTTTTGCCAAAAATATCAGCGGTGTTGAATGTGTATTTTATATCGCCCGGCTCTTCCCAATCGGCAAATTTTAGTTTCTCAAGCCAATCCTCCAAAGAAGTTCTACTTCTCGGATGCTGGGCCGCGAAATTTTCTAACGTTTGTTTTTTGATAAGGTGGACTTTCATTCCTTAGACAAATATAACCAGAAAGTTCACAAAAAGAGAACTTTTTAAAACTTCATATACTCCGTAAAAACTTCCTGCAAAAAAGCCTTCCCTAAAAGCAGCGTCCCATCCGTCTCCGCTTTTGGTGCCGAGGGGGTTTTGACGTAGTTTACCCGCTGACCTGCGTTGTCGTAAGATACAGCCTGGCCGGGCGTCATAAAGCCCATGCCGTTATCCCAATCGAAGAATGCGAACTCCTTGCTGTAGGGATTAAGCAGGTTTTTAGACCATTTGAACTCCTTGTGCGGCAGGCCCATTTGCGTTAGCAGGGTAGTTGCTATATCAACCTGGTTACCCAGTTTGGTGATATGCTTGCCTCGGTATTCGGGTTTTATAGCATCACCAAAAAATAGTAAGGGGATGCGGTATTTGCGCGGGTCGTAGGGTTCAGAGTGGTTTAGGGGCAAGCGATGACCATGGTCGGCAACCAATATGAACAGGGTGTTTTTGTACCAGGGCTGTTTCCTGGCATCGTCGAAATATGCCTTCAGGCTGGCATCGGTATAATAAGCCGTGCTGCGGAATTTGTTGGGCAGGTCCTCGCCGGGGAAGTGCGGTTTGGTGGGCACCTCGAATGGCTCGTGGTTGCTGAGGGTTTGTATATAGCTAAAGAATGGTTCTTTCTGCTCGTTCAGGTATTTTATGTTTCGTTTCAGTACAATATCGTCGTGTGCGCCCCATTTGGAGTTCATTTCCTTTTCGGAGAAGCTGAATTTATCAACCATCCCATCAATATTATGGCTCAACAGGTAGGCTTTAAAATTCATGAAATTGGCATCGCCCCCGTAAAAATAGGAGGTGTGATAGCCATGATTGATCAGTGAGTTGCTGATAGCCGGCAGGTGTTCCTGCTTAGAATTATCTATAACCATGGTACGCGAAGCCTGCGAAGGGAAGGCGCTTAAAATGGCCACGATGCCCTTGTCGGTACGGTCGCTTGCGGCGTAAATACTATCGAACAACACGCCGTTTTTGATGAAGTCTTCAAAGTTTGGCGCGTCGCCTTTTTCGCCGCCAAGGGATTCGATCACATCTGCGGTAAAGCTCTCCAGCTGGATGATAACCACGTTGGGTCGTTCTGTAGTCAGGATATTGATAGTGGTGTCCTTTTTCACCGCGTACATACTATCTACCAATGCCGTAGCACGGGCAGCGGGCATAAACAGATAGGGATTATCCTGCGTTTTTACGCTCTCGAAAGTGTTTTGCAGCAGGTTCCACTCTGTATTCAATGCACCCTGGTTAAGGATGGGTCTGTCGGAAAAGTAAACCGTGCTTTGGCTGATGGGCACCAATTGCAGGCCACTGCGTACTACAACAAAGTTTATCCCAAACAGCAGCAGGAAGATGAAAGGCCGCGCCCATATCGAAACCTTAGGCTTCCTGAAATTATAATCGATGATAAAATGCGATAACAAGATGCCCACAGTAAGCAGCACCGCGCCAATGGACAAACTGATGCCGATGGGCGAGGAGCCGGTAGATGCCATGGCCTCCGACGGAGAATTGTACACATTGGCAAATACCCTAAAGTTTACCTTGGTACCCCACTCGCGGAAAATGTTGAAGTTGAGGATAGTGATAAAGCAGGTCAAAAACAACATGAAGTAAACGTACCCGCGCAACCAAATTGGTTTAATATGATATTTGGTAAACCAGTTAAACCCGAACACCAATAAGGGGATTAGCGCGATATACCCGGCCATAGAAGCATCCATGCGGAGGCCGTAAATGAAAGTCTGGATAATATCCCAGGTTGTGCTGCCCTCAAATTTCTCGTGGAAATATACCTCGAACACCGCCCGGGTAATAAAGGCGAATACTATCCAAAAAATCAGGAATCGGCAAAAACTAAAAAGGCTTTTTAACATCGGGCCTCAAAAATAGTTATTTAAAGCGGATGTTAAAAAACCGTTAAGTTAACGCCGGGTCAAATCATTCCTGATTTTTCAGCAAGCGCATTTAATGGCCAGGCCTGCGCTTGCCTGCGTACCTTCTGTTTCGTAACCGTCGAATTTCCACCACTCTATGCCGCCTATGAGTTCCCTTACATTGAAGCCCAGCTTTGCCAAGTTCAAAGCACCTCGTGTGGATGCATTACAGCCGATGCCGTCGCAGTAGGTAATGTATAATTTGGTCCTATCGAACCCTGCGGTGGTATCGGCATTCATCTCCCGGTGCGGCAGATTGGTGGCACCGGGGATGCGTTCGCGCTCGTAGGCAAAGTTTTTACGGGCATCAATTACGACGACTTGCTGCCCGGCCTCCAGTGCATCGAACAAGTCGGATGGGTCCATTTCGTAAGCTAATTTGTTTTGGTAGTGATCGATTGCTGTCATGTCTTATGTGTTTTGATGATCCAAAAGTAGGGTAGTAGGGCGATGCATTTGTATGAGGATTCGCGCAAGTGCACATGAGCAATCTGCATGTATAATAAGCCCCGCAAATAGGTAACTTTATCGTATGGACGTGAGGCATCTTAAATTGATCAAAACCATTGCCGATGAAAAGGGCATCAGCAAATCCTTACCTAAATTATTCCTTACGCAATCGGCGGTGAGCCACCAGCTAAAGGATATTGAGGAACGCATCGGGGTGAAAATATTTTACCGCACCAAAAACCAATGGATACTGACCGATGAGGGTAAGATTTTATACGATACCGCCACCCGGGTTTTGGATGAGCTAGAACAAGCCAACGCCAAACTGAATGACCTGCGTATGGGCCATACAGGCGATATCCGCATTAGTACAGAATGCTACACCAGCTACCATTGGCTGCCCGCTTTTATGGTGAAGATGAAACTGCTCTACCCAAAGCTCAACGTAAAGATTGTGATGGAGGCCACGCACAGGCCACTACAAAAATTACTGGACAACGAGCTGGATGTTGGCATCACTTCCGACCCGCTCAACGATAAGAGCATCCGGTATATAGAACTGTTTAAAGATGAAGTGATGGCGGTTGTGCCGGCCGGGCATGCTTTAAGTACAAAAAAACACCTTACTGCGGAAGACTTTGCTAAAGAAGTATTGATCATCCATTCCTATCCGTTAGAAACGGTGACGGTGCACCAGCATTTTTTAAAGGAAGCGAAAGTGCAGCCTAGCGAAATCATGGCTATCCCGCTAACCGAGGTTGCCCTGGAAATGGTGAAAGCCGGCATGGGTATCATGACCATGCCCATTTGGGCGCTGAAGCCCTTTGCCACATCCGATGCTTTTACCCTGGTGCGCATCGGCAGCAAGGGACTTATCCGCACCCATTATGCCGCCATCAGGCACGAGGACAGCCACAAAAAACACATACTGGAGTTTATAGATAACCTGAAACAGGAACTGATAAAATAACCATGGAGTACAAAATACGTGAAGCAGAACCTGCCGACATCCCCCAACTGATGCCTTTGATAGCCGCCCATGCCGAATATGAAAAGGCTGCTTTTAAGCCGGAGGGAAAAGCCGAAGGGCTGACCGACGCCCTCTTCCTGAGCAAACGCCTGAGTGGCTTGGTAGTGGAGCAAGGCAGCGAGCTTATTGGCTACGCCACCTACACCTTTGATTATTCTACCTGGGATGCCGCCGAATTTATGTACCTCGATTGCCTTTTCCTGGTAGAAGAAGCGAGAGGGCAAAAAATAGGCGAGCACATCATCAATCTGCTAAGGGAGATTGCCATTGCACGCGGCTGCATCAACATACAATGGCAAACACCCGATTTTAACGAACCGGCTATCCGCTTTTATAAAAGGAATTTAGCGGAAGGGTTAAACAAGGTGAGGTTCACGCTGAACCTTACCTGAGTGCGAACTATTTGATGCTCTTAAGCGCCACGCACAATGCTTCAATTTCCTCTTCGGTATTGTAATAATGTACGGATGCCCGCACGATGCCCTCCAAATGGTTCTTGTTCATGTAAATAAGGGTGGAGATAGCCTTGGCTAAGGATACATTGATACCCTGCTCTTTCAATTTGCTTTTTACGGCTGCGCCACCTAAGCCTGCTACAGAAAAAGTAACTATCCCGCATTGCTGCGGCCCAAAATCGTGCACGGTAACGCCTTCTATTTCCCGTAAGCTACTGCGCACGGTATCGGCCAGGTATTGTATGCGTTGCCAAATCCGGTCGATGCCGATATTCAGCGCGTATTCGATCGCTTTGCCTAAGCCGAGGGTGAGTGCGCGGTTTTTTTCGTAGAGTTCGAACCGCTTGGCATCATTGCGTGCCTTAAATTCGGTTTCGCTTACCCAATCGGCGCTATGGCTATCTATCAATATTTGTTTCAGCTGGTCCTGCACGGTTTTGCGCACATACAAAAAGCCTGTTCCGCGCGGTGCGCGCAGGTATTTACGCCCCGTTACCGATAACATATCGCAGCCGATTTCCTCTACGTCTACAGGCAGTTGGCCGGCGCTTTGGCAGGCGTCTACCAGATATAATATCCCATGCGCACGGGCAACTTTTCCAATTTCGGCCACGGGTATCATCCCGCCTGCGGTTGATGCTACCTGTGTTATAGCAATCAATTTTGTTTTGGGCGTAATGGCATCCTCCAAGCCTTGCATCGAGAAATTTCCTTCCTCGTCGTTCGGCACCACTTTAAACGCTACGCCGTGGTTCTTTTTGGCATTCAAAAAGCCCATCAGGTTGGTAACGTACTCCATCTCCGAGGTGATGATCTCATCGCCCGGTTTAAAATCGATGCCGTTGAACACCAGCCCCCAGCCAACGCTGGCGCTTTCCACAATGGCTACCTCATCGCGATGGGCGTTGATGAGGCGTGCAATTAGATCGTAAGTGTTATCCAAATGCGACTGATATTTAGCTTCGGTTTCATAGCCGCCGTAGGTAGCCTCCTCCCGCAGGTAGGCTATAACGGTATCGGTAACTACATCCGGCGGCAGGGATGAGCCTGCATTATTAAAGTGTATCACTTTGGCTGTGCCGTTTGTTTCGGCGCGGAATTGCTGTATTTCTTCAGGGCTTAATATGTTTATTGTCATGGCTTTTGCTTGCTAAATTTAATCTTTGAAATTGATTTCCATCATTATGTCCGATCGTTGATAGGTGCCGGGCACCACAGGTATCTCCACAAAGTTGGCCTTGCGGTAAATGTGTATGGCGTTCGCCAGTACCCGGTTTGAATACAGGATAAGTTTCGTCGCGCCGAGTCCTCTCGCCTTTTCAATGGCCGACTTACACAGGAACTGCCCCGCGCCGACGCCGCGATACGCACCATCTACTGCCATCTTGGTCATCTCAAAAACGCCATCTTCAATAACACGCAGCGCCACTGTACCTACGATTGTTTCGCCGACAGCGGCAAAATAAACTTCGCCTCCGCGGTTGATGATGGCCTCTTCGGGATTTTCCAGCACCCATTTGTCCAGTTCTTCTACCGTAAAATATTGCTCGAGCCAGGCCTTATTCAATTTTTCGAAGTAGGGCTGGTACGCGGGCCGGTAGTTTATCAATTCCAGTTCCATCGCTTAAATAATTATGCAACAAAATAAAGGCATATGCATTTAGTAAAACAGATGCAGATTTGTTAATTTTGAGCATAACAGATTTTTGCATGAAAACCGCCGCCATTATCGCCGACGAAGATTTTTTATACGAGCAGATTGCCGCCCGTTTTGAGCGACAGGTAAAACAGGGCTTGTTGAAACCCGGCGATAAGCTGCTATCGGTACGCGTGCTCAGCCGTGAGCAGGGCATCAGCATCAGTACAGCGTATAAAGCTTATGTGGAACTGGAGAACATGGGCATCATCGAAGCGCGGCCCAAATCGGGTTATTACGTTAAGTTTTCGCCATCGCGGTTCAGCAAATCGCCTGCTGTGAAGCCTCCGCTTAAAAGCACCGGTCAAACCACCGTTGCCGAAATGATAGCCACCGTGTACCAGAACATGCCTGAGGAAAGCGTGCTGAAGCTGTCGCGCGCCTCACCGGCTATGGAACTTATCCCGTTGGCAAAACTCAATAAATCGATGATAGAGGCTATCCGGAAAAGCCCAAGCGGCAACAGCAATTACGAGCACCTGCAAGGCAACATTTCGCTGCGCAATCAAATAGCCAAAAACGCCTTCAACTGGGGCGGCAACATCACCGGCGATGACGTGGTAACTACGCAGGGCTGCATGGAGGCCCTGGTGTTCTGCCTGCGGGCCGTTACCAAGCCGGGCGACACCGTTGCCATTGAAAGCCCTACCTACTTCGGTATATTCAACGTAATGCTCAGCCTCGATCTGAAAGTGCTGGAGATACCCGTGTCGCCGGATACGGGTTTAGATATAGCCTACCTGGAGCAGGCCATGGAAAGAGTGCCTATAAAGGCCTGCCTTTTCGTCACCAATTTTAGTAACCCTGTAGGCAGCTGCATGCCCGACGAGCGTAAACGGCAACTGGTTGAGTTGCTTACCCAAAGGCAAGTGCCGTTGATAGAGGATGATATTTATGGCGAGATATACTTCGGCAAAACACGGCCGCATACCTGCAAAAGTTTTGATACCGAAGGCTGGGTGATGCTGTGCTCATCGGTTTCTAAATCGCTGGCACCGGGTTACCGGGTGGGTTGGTGTATCCCCGGCAGGTTCAAGGAGCAGATCATCAACATCAAAATGATGCATACCATCAGTTCGGCTACGCCAACGCAGGCAGCTATAGCCCACTTTTTTGAGGCGGGGAGATACGATTTGCACATGCGCAACCTGCGAAGGGCGCTATATACTCAATGCCTGCGGTACATGCAGGGCATAGCCGCCCACTTCCCGCCCGATACCAAAATAAGCAGGCCCCAGGGAGGCTACGCCTTATGGATAGAATTGGATAAAAGCATCAATGCGTTCGAACTGTACAAGGCGGCCATGCAGCACAACATCAGCATTGCGCCGGGCCAGATATTCAGTACCGATGGGCGCTTCGCCAACTTTATCCGCATTAGTTTCGGTATGCCTTATGATGATGCGGTGGATAAAAGTTTCAGGGTGTTAGGCGAATTGATAAAGGTGCGGTCGTTTTTGTAAAGAGATTTATGCGCTGTGTTTGTGGCAGATGACTTGTTAATCGATACAAAACAGGGCTTAGCCGTTACATAAACAGGCAAGCAACCGTAATGTGTTTTATTTACCGCTTAAAACGCACATTACTGCAACCCATGAAACGCACACTTACCTTCCCCACTATTTTTTCCATTATCTTCATTGCCGTATTTAGCGCTTGTACCAAAACCAGCGACGATGCGGGTACTGCACCCACGGTAATTACCGGCCCCGTAATTGTGAATGCTGCCGGCACCGGTGCCACAAGCGGCGGTTTTTTATCCACGGGCACGGCTACGGCTTATGGGGTTTGCTACAGCAGCAGCAACCAACAACCCACCATCGCCGACACTAAAACGTCTGAAACGGTTAACTACGGCACCTATGCCAGTAGTATTACCGGCCTTACGCCAAACACTACCTACTATTTGCGGGCCTATGCCACTTATTTGAACGCAACAGCTTACGGAGCAGCAATACAGTTTAACACCGGCAGCGACCAAAGCACCACCACAGGGCAGGTAAGCACCTTTGCCGGCGCAACCGCAGGCGGTTTCCTGGATGGTATGGGCACGGCTGCCTTGTTCCAGGATCCGATGGGCATAGCTACCGATGTGGCGGGCAACGTGTACGTAGCCGATTCGTATAATTCGGCCATCCGCAAAATAACTACCGATGGGAAGGTTACCACCCTTGCGGGTAACGGCAACCTGGGTTTGGTTGATGGCAATGCCGAAACCGCGCAGTTCTATTCGCCATCGGGCCTTGCGGTTGATGCAGCAGGCAATGTTTACGTGGCCGACCGTGGCAACAACGCCATCCGTAAGGTAACGCCAACGGGTACGGTAACTACCCTTGCCGGCAGTGGCGATGCCGGCTATGCCGATGGTACCGGCGCAGCAGCAACATTCAACACGCCGCGCGGCGTTGCGGTTGATGCCAATGGCAACGTTTACGTGGCCGATTATGGCAATAACCTTATCCGCAAAATTACCGCAGCAGGCGTGGTTACTACCATAGCGGGTAGCCGTACCACCGGCTACGCCAACGGTACGGGCACCGCAACCAACTTCAACAAACCAACAGGCATAGCGCTGGATGCCACTGGCAACATTTATGTAGCCGAGCCGCTCAACAACGACATCCGTAAAATTGATGCCGATATGCTGGTAACTACCTTTGCCGGCGGCTCAACAAGTGGCACTGCTATTTCGGCTTTGTTAGGTGCGCCAAATTCGCTGAGCATAGATGGTTCGGGCAATTTCTGGATATGCGATGGCAACAGGCGCATCGTCAAAATTGGTGCCGATAAAAAGCTTATCGTTATGGCCGGCGTGTCGGGTGGTTCGGGGTCTACCGACGGCGCGGGTACGGTTGCCGTGTTCAATGGCCCTACGGGCATTGCAGCAGGTACGGGCGGCAACGTTTACGTAGCCGATTTTGGCAACAACCTTATCCGCAGGATAAACTAAACAAAGGCAACATATCATTAGCCCGCGATAACAGGAAACTCTTGTTGTCGCGGGCTTTTTTTATGGGATTATTGGCATCTTCATCTGCTCGCACGACCCTGCAGGTGGTTTGGGATGTGCATTTGGATTAGCGTATGCGGCTTGTTCCAAACCTTTATCCCCTACCTTTGTACTACATATCCAAAGCCAATCAATCTCATGGCTACAGTAGCGTTAAAAAGTACCGAAGGTAAATGGATTATGGCATCTGCCATCCTGGCTTCGGCTATGGCATTTATCGATGGGACGGCCCTTAACGTAGTTTTACCCGCTTTGCAGCAAAGCCTTGGTGCCAGCGGTGCCAGCCTGTTTTGGATACTGAATGCTTACCTGCTAGTATTGGCGGCGCTTATCCTCATCGGCGGCTCACTGGGCGACAGGCTGGGCCGCAAGAAGATTTTCATGATAGGCATCGCCATCTTTATCGCCGGGTCGGCGGCCTGCGGACTGGCACCTAGCGTTACGTTGCTTATACTGTTCAGGATGGTACAAGGCGTGGGCGGCGCGCTAATGATACCTGGTAGTTTATCGCTCATATCCTCCTCCATCAACCCGAAAGAACGAGGGAAAGCCATCGGCACATGGTCGGCCGTTACTACGGTGGTTACCATGGGCGGGCCGGTATTGGGCGGCGCCCTGGCCGATGCCGGTTTATGGCGGTACATATTTTTCATCAATATCCCGATAGGGCTGGCCGCGCTCGTGTTCCTGGCACTTAAGGTAAGAGAAAGCCGCGACGAGGATAACAAGCAGCCGCTTGATTTTGCCGGGGCAATTACCATAGCCCTTGGACTGGCCGCGCTCACTTTCGGGTTTTTGCGGATCCCAGCCGCTGGTTTCACTTGGCAGGTAGATGCCGCCCTGGCTTTGGGCATTGTATTGCTGGCGGCTTTTATCCTTATCGAAAAAAACAGCAGCCATCCTATGATGCCCTTGCAACTGTTCAGGAACCTTACGTTCAGTGGGGCAAATTTGCTTACGTTTTTCCTTTACGCGGGTTTGGGCGCAGGCATGCTTTTCTTGTCGCTGAATATGGTGCAGGTGCAGGGCTATACGCAGTTGCAATCGGGCCTTACGTTTTTGCCTTTCACCTTAATGATGATAACGCTCGCCCGCTTTGCGGGTGCGCTGGCAGATAAGCACGGGCCGCGCTTATTGCTTATCGCGGGGCCGGCAACGGCGGGCGCGGGTCTGCTCATCCTGTCGTTCGTAAAACAAACCAACGGCCCTGCCGAGTACTGGACCAGTTTTTTGCCGGGCGTGTTGGTGTTCGGGCTGGGCATGTCGTTCACGGTGGCGCCGCTTACGGCATCGGTAATGGGTTCGGTAAGCGATCATCACTCGGGCACTGCTTCCGGCGTAAACAATGCCATCACGCGCATTGCCAATGTTTTTGCCAACGCTATATTCGGCGCGCTGGCCGTGCTGTTCTTTTCAGCAGCACTGCAAACCGAACTGAAAGCCATACCCCTGAAAGGGCAGGAACGGACCGAAATAGTAGCCGCTGCCAAAAACCTCGGCAACGCCAAAGTACCGGCCACGGTAGCCGCTGCTGATAAAAAACGCATTGAAAAGGCTTACCACCAGGGCTTCATCAGTGCCTATGCCAAAATTATGCGGATATCCGCCGGGCTTGGATTTATGGGGGCATTGATGTCTGTGATATTCATCAGGAATAAGGCTGTGAAGAAGGCGCGGGACTAAATCGGATTACCATTATAAGTCAGCTTCTTTTTACATAAATTAGGCAATGCTTAAACCGGTTATAAAGGTCGTGTGGCTATCGCTCTCGTTAGGCTGGGCGGTAATGCTTATAGCTTATGGCATACATGTATATATTGATGCGCCAGCTCAAATACAAAGGGATAAAGATTTTATTAAAAATAGCATAAACCCTTATATTGCAACTATTGATAGTTTTAAGGTGATAAACGAGCGGCTGCCAACTATTGAAGAGTTTAATAAACTGAAACACGGCACCTCACCAAACCTGGGCAATGCCGAATATATTAGAAGCGAACAATTTGTTGATGATGAGGTAAAGGAATATGTAAAAGATATAGATTGGCAGCATAACTATGTGCTGGCCGTTTGGCGTGGCGAATGGTTAGAATATTACGTATCGACCGGTAAAAAATATGTTACTAACAATTACACCATCGGCGGTGCGATTTTTGGCATGTTACTTATTTTTTCACTCGCGCTGGTGCCTTTGGTAGTATTTGTTTTTTATCGCCGGATACGGCTTTTTTTGGATATCTGAACTTTCCACCTACCTTTAACCTGTGTCAGCAATAAATAATCCAGCCGAAATGTCCGATAATCCAACCGGAAATAAATTCCTTACAAAAGCTAACCTCATCAATGGGATAATAATCGTTGCACTGGCGGTGTTGGTTTTCGTGCCATCGGCTAAGGCCTTGCTGATGCGCAGCTTAATGAGCGTGGGGCTTTTCAGGGTCGATGTAAGCGCAGCCGCCCCGGTGCCCAAACAAAGCACTATCGATATTGCCTTCCGCGATGCATCGGGCAAAAACATCAGCTTAAAGCAATTAAAAGGAAAGGTTGTGCTGCTCAACTTCTGGGCCACCTGGTGCCCGCCATGCCGCGCCGAAATGCCCTCTCTCAATAGTCTGCACCAAAAACTAAAGGCTGATACCAACATCGTTTTCATAGCGGTAGACGCCGATAGCAAGCTGAAAGAAGCAGCGCAGTTTATGACGAAGTACGATTATCATTTGCCGCTATACGAGGTAATGAGCGATGTGCCCGAAAGCGTTTATGGCGGCAACCTGCCCACCACTTTGATATTTGATAAGGAAGGTGCCATAGTGTTCAGGCATGAGGGCATGGCTAATTATGATACAGAGAAGGTTAAAGGCTTCCTACAGAAGTTAGCTTCAGCAAAATAATTAGCAGGACATATTCAGAATGCATGCTGTGAAATGTTTATAAATAACATTACCTGAATTTCTTTGTATGATTTATCTTAGTGTTTTAAACTATTTAAACACGGAGTGCGCAAAGTAGGCACAGAGTTAACAGAGTATGCAATTTGAAAACTATCTGGCTACTGAGGTTATAGGTGCAGCAATTAATGTCCACAAAACACTTGGTCCGGGTTTATTAGAATCTGCTTACAAGGAGTGCCTGTTTTATGAAATAGCCAAGAAAGGTATCCGCGTTGAAAAAGAAAAGCCGTTGCCGCTTATTTACGAAGAAATTAAGTTAGAATGCGGATATAGATTAGATTTGCTTGTTGAAAATAAATTAGTAGTTGAACTAAAAGCTATTGAAGCCTTAAACGAGGTGCATGTGGCCCAGGTTTTAACTTATTTAAAGGTATCGGGTTGCAAGCTCGGGCTGTTAATAAACTTTAACGTCTTGTTGTTAAAAGACGGTATTCGTCGAATTATAAAAACTTAGTGCACTCTGTGCCTTCTTAGTATCTCTGTGTTAAAAAAATGTCAGAAACTCCTGAAAATAACGAAGACAAACTTCATAACATCACCACCCTCGACGGGCTCTACGAAAATTGGTTCCTCGATTATGCATCTTATGTAATCCTCGACCGCGCCGTGCCGCACATCAACGATGGTCTGAAACCTGTACAGCGCCGCATACTGCACTCCCTTAAAGAGATGGACGACGGGCGTTTCAACAAAGGTGCCAACGTTATCGGCAACACCATGAAGTACCACCCGCATGGCGATGCCTCCATCGGCGATGCCATGGTACAGATAGGCCAAAAGGAACTACTGATTGATACCCAGGGTAACTGGGGCCGTCCGGTAACGGGCGATTCGGCTGCAGCCCCGCGTTACATCGAGGCGCGGTTGAGCAAATTTGCACTGGATGTAGTTTTCAATCCCGATACCACCGTATGGCAGGCCAGTTATGATGGCCGTAACCGCGAACCGATAACATTGCCCGTAAAGTTCCCGCTACTGCTGGCACAAGGGGCGGAGGGTATTGCCGTTGGTTTGGCCACCAAGGTATTGCCCCATAACTTTATCGAATTGCTTGATGCGTCCATCGCATCGCTAAAAGGCATCCGCCCAAACCTACTGCCCGATTTCCCTACCGGCGGTATGGCCGATGCTTCTGCCTATAACGAAGGGCAACGCGGCGGAAGGGTGCGCGTACGCGCGAAAATTGAAGAACGGGACAAGAAAACCCTGGTAATTACCGAGGTGCCGTTTTCTACCACTACCGTCAGCCTTATCGAAAGTATTATAGCTGCTAACGATAAAGGCAAAATCAAAATAAAGAAAATAGACGACCACACTTCGCAAAATGTGGAAATCATTGTGCACCTGGCACCGGGTATATCGCCCGATGTTACTATAGATGCGCTTTACGCCTTTACCGATTGCGAGGTGTCTGTATCGCCCAATACCTGCGTAATACAGGATGATAAGCCACGCTTCATGAGCGTGAACGATATGCTGGTAGAGAGCACCAACTACACCCGCGAGTTGCTGAAGATGGAGCTGGATATCAGGCTGAAAGAACTGATGGAGAAGATATTCTTCAGTTCGCTGCTTAAGATATTCATACAGGAGGGGATGTACAAGCACCCGGATTACGAGGGCTCGTCAACCTTCGAACTGGTTGTAGAAACGCTGACCCGTTTGTTTACACCTTTCTTCCCATTGTTTTACCGGGAGATATTGCCAGAGGATTATAAGAAGCTGATTGATAAGCCGATGAGCAGCATCACCCGCTTCGATTTTAAGAAGACCGACGAGCAGATCAAAAATCTCGAAGCCGAAATAAAACAGGTGAAACACCACCTCAAGCACCTTACCGATTATACCATCGCCTGGTTCGAGAAACTGCGCGACAAATACGGCAAAGGCCGCGAACGCAAAACGGAGCTGCGCACATTTGATAAGGTAGAAGCCGCACAGGTGGCCCTGGCCAATATCAAACTATTCGTAAACCGCGTAGATGGCTTCATTGGCTCGGCCCTTAAAAAAGACGATAATGTAGAATTAGTTGGCGAATGCTCGGATATAGACGACATTATCGTGTTTCGCGAGGATGGTAAGTTCGTGGTGAACCGTGTGCAGGATAAGGTATTCGTAGGCAAGGATATATTGCATGTGGCGGTGTTCAAGAAAAACGATGAGCGCACCGTTTACAACATGATTTATAAAGACGGGCAAAGTGGCGTAAGCTATATCAAGCGGTTCTCGGTAACGGGCATCACCCGCGATAAGGAATACGATTTGACCAAGGGCACCAAGGGCAGCAAAGTGCTGTATTTTACCGCCAACCCCAACGGCGAGGCCGAGATAGTAAACGTGCAGCTGAAACCCCACGCCAAGCTCAAGAAGCTGAACTTCGATGAGGATTTTGCGCTGCTGACTATCAAGGGTCGCGGCTCCATGGGTAACATGGTAACCAAGTACCCTGTCAAGAAAGTTATCCTCAAGAGCAAGGGCGTATCTACCCTGGCCGGGCGCAAGATTTGGTACGACGAGATATTGAAGCGCCTTAATGCTGATGGCCGCGGCAAATACCTTGGCGAATTCGACGGCGACGACCGCATCTTGAATATCTTCGCCAACGGCAGCTACGAGCTCACCAGTTTCGATTTGAACAACCACTTCGACGATAAGATGATCATCATCGAAAAGTACGATCCTGCAAAGGTTTTCTCGGTAGTGCATTACGATGGTAAATCGAAGAACTACCTGGTGAAACGCTTCACCTTCGAGAATACAGTAATAGGCAAGCAAACCAGCGTAATCAGCGACGAGCCGGGCTCTAAGCTTATCCTCATCACAGGCGCCAAGCAGCCGATGGTTAAAGTAGAATTGCTGAAAGGTAAGGCATTGGTGCCCGAAACCGCAGACCTGAACCTGACTGAGTTAATAGACGTAAAGGGCATGAAAGCGATGGGTAACCGTGTATCTATTCACCAGGTAAAATCAATAGTGCCGATTATTAGCGACGATGAGGACGATACCGAAGAGGCAGGCAATGCCGAACCCGATGGCCCGGAGGATCCGGATAATACCCCGGAAAATGGCGGCAACCCGACAGATGATGCGCCAGAAGAGCAACAATCGGCCCCAACCCCCGTTAAATCAGACGAACCAGCGAAGCCGAATGAATCAACTTCGGAATCGGTGAAATCATCTGAATCGGTGCAATCGGTGAAACCAGAAAAATCGGTGCAACCCAAGAAAATAGATTTCGAGATAACCAACCCCGATGATATCGATATAGACGATACAGGCCAACTGGGTTTATTTTAATTTGTGAATAGAGAATGTTGAAGAAGATATTGATTTGCTGCGCGCTGTTGCTGAACGGCGCATTGTTAAGCCAGGCCCAGACAGATACCCATATCTTCGCCCTTGGCGACAGCACCTTTATGCTGGATGGTAAACCAATGCAGATAATCTCCGGCGAGATGCATTATACCCGAATCCCCGAGGATATGTGGCGCGAGCGCATCAGGCTGGCAAAAGCCATGGGGCTTAATACCATTGGTATGTACGTGTTTTGGAACGCGCACGAGATGGTGCAGGGCCAGTACGATTTTAGTGGTAACAAAAACATAGCGCAATTTGCACAGATAGCCAAAGAAGAAGGCATGTGGGTGGTAATGCGCCCAAGCCCTTACGCCTGCGCCGAATGGGAGTTTGGCGGCTATCCCTGGTGGCTGCTGAAGGATAAAACCCTGAAGGTGCGCAGCCTGGACCCTAAATTTATGGATGCCTACCGCAACTATGTGCTACAGCTGGGTAAGCAGCTATCGCCTTTGTTGGTTACCCATGGCGGCAACATCATTATGGTGCAAATAGAGAATGAATACGGCTCGTACAGCAACGATAAGCAGTACCTGGCCCAAAACGAAAGGATATTCCGCGAGGCTGGTTTCGATGGCGTTTTGTTTACTTGCGATGGTCCCTCGCAAATGCCTGCGGGTTATCTGCCCGGTTTTTTACCTGCGGTTAACGGCGAAGACGATCCTAAGAAAGTAAAAGAACTCATCAATAAACATCACGACGGCAAGGGGCCATATTATATTGCCGAGTGGTACCCGGGCTGGTTCGATAGCTGGGGGAAGCCTCATAGCGGCAGCAACGCTGATGCCGATGCCAAAAAACTGGATGAAGTACTTGGCGCGGGCATATCCATCAACCTGTACATGTTCCACGGCGGTACCACACGCGATTTTATGAACGGGGCCAACATGAGCCGTACTGATGCTTATTCGCCACAAACCTCCAGCTATGATTATGATGCACCGCTGGACGAAGCAGGCAACCCTACGGCGAAATATTACAAATTCCGCGAGGTGATTGCCAAACACCTTCCCCCCGGGGAAACCCTGCCCGATGTGCCCGGTAAAAAACGCATGACATTTGCCCTGGAGGTAATCAAACTAACCGGCAAAGCAAATCTGTTCGGTAATTTGGGCGTGCCTATAGAATCTGAACGGCCGCTGAGCTTTGAAGATATAGACCAGGGCTATGGCTTTGTATTGTACCGCACAACTTTGAAAGACGCTGCAAGCGGTTTGTTGAAGATAAAAGAGATGCGCGATTTTGCCACGGTTTACTTGAATGGCAAGCGCATCAGCGTTTTAGACAGGCGGCTTAAGCAGGATTCCATGCAATTGAATAGCCCTACCGCAAATGCGGTACTGGATATTTTGGTAGAGAACAACGGCCGTATCAATTACGGTCCGTATTTAACCGACAACCGGCAGGGCATTACCGATAAAGTAACCTTGAATGGAAAGGAACTGCTGGGCTGGAAAATGTATAAGTTTCCGTTTACTACACTTGCGGGGCTAAAATATGCACCGGCACCGGCAGGCGAGGATGTGGTGCAACCAGCCCTTTACAGGGGAACTTTCTCGCTGCGTGGTATTGGTGATACCTATCTGGATATGCATGGCTTCGGCAAGGGATTCGTGTTCCTGAACGGGCATAATTTGGGTAAATACTGGCAGATAGGCCCTCAACAAACCCTGTACGTACCCGCTGTTTGGTTAAAGAAAGGCGTTAACGAGGTAGTGGTGTTCGATGAATTGAAGGGCGGTCATACCGAGCTATCCACCCTCAACCACCCCGTGCTGAGCGACCTCGTAAAAGAATAATAAAAATGTGCCGCCGAATGCGGCATTTTTTTTATTTTCGGTAACCTAATCGCGTTACCATGTTGCCCTCATTACTAAACTTAAATTACTATTACGTATCGTTTGCGTTGCAGGGCTTTTGCCTGTTCCATAGTTTTAAGCGCGGCACGCAACAAAAATGGATGTGGATAATCGTGTTCCTGCCCTATATCGGCAGCCTGATATACCTTTATACCGAAGTTTGGGGCAACCGCCGCATCAATACTGCGGCCATAGATGTAAAAGGCATCATCAACCCCGGCAGCAAGCTAAAAAAGCTGGAAGACGAGCTGAAATTTACCGATACCTTCGCCAACCGCATCAAACTGGCCGATGCCTACCTGGATGCCGGCCTTACCGATAAGGCCATCGACCTGTACAAAGCCAGCCTAACCGGGGCCTTCGCCGAGAATGAACACGCTTTGGCGCAACTAATGCTGGCTTATTACGCCCAGGCCCGTTATGCCGAAGTATTACCCATAGCCCGCCAAATTTATAAGATACCGCAGTTCGCCCGTTCAAAAGCACATATCGTTTACGCCATGGCATTGGAGCAAGTTGGGCAGGTAGATGCCGCCGAAGCCGAATTTAAAGGCATGAAAGGCCGCTACTCTTATTTTGAGCAACGTTACCAATATGGCCTGTTTTTGATGCGGCAGGACAGGATAGAAGATGCCGAACAGATATTTACCGATATGCTTGACGAGCAGCCCCATCTAAGCGCGGTAGAAAAGAAAAGCAACCGCCAATGGTTTACAAAAGCTAAGGAAGAGTTGAAGAAAGTGTATCAATAAAAAATGCCCCTCACTGAGGGGCATTTTTCGTATGCTTAATATTTTAGGCCTGTAATTACAGGATCAGGATCAATACCAGGATAATGATGATGATAGCACCTATAGAAAGGTAAACGCCACCGCCGCCCATGGCCTGTGCTTCGTGCTTAAGGCTTTTCAGTTCGGCTTTCAATTCTTTTTTATCGGCTTTGTTCAGGTTCGATTTATCCATCGCTTTAATTTCCTGTACGCGTGCCTTAATTTCCTCTATACGGGCGTGCTTCTGGTCGTCTGTCATCCTTGCGGCAGCTTCCTTAAAGGCTTTTTTGTCATCAGTAAAAGTTGCAGCGTTCGAATTGAATGACGCTACCATAAGCAGCATGGTAACGGCGATTAAATAAATTTTCTTTTTCATAATATTAATTGTTGAGTGTTTTTATGATAAGCACAAAAGTGAAGCTAATGTTTTACTAAAGTAAAAAAAAATCTTTAGCCTAAATACTAATGTAAAAAGAGGCCTCAAAAACGTGCCCCACGGCTACTTTTTGTATAGCTTCTTTCGCTTTTATGTCTTTCGGTTCGCCTGCCGAATCGGCGCAACCCAGCCATGGCTCTATACACAGAAAATCGGCACCGGGCTTCGCCCACAGACCCAGATAATTGAAGTGCGGGTATTCTACCGAAAGACTATGCTCGTGGGTGTTACTTTTGATAGTAACCATGCGCGATTTGAGGTTCTTGAAAACCAAAGCATCTTTAGCAAATAATTCGCGGGTAAGGTATAGCTTTTTTTCGCGAATGGCTACAGGTTCTGTTTGGCCGTTGAACAAGCCCTCGGGCGAAAGCAGGTGCGTAGCCGGTTCTTCTAAAGACTCGAACTCCACGTAATAATCCTCATAGTTTTCGCCCGGGCCGAACGGCACGTTGAACGCCGGGTGCCCGCCTACCGAAAAGTAAACCGGTTTTTTATCGCGGTTGATTAGCTTGTAGGTTATCCTCAAGGCGTTTTCTATCAAAGTGTACAACACCTGGAAATCGAACTTGTAGGGGTACACCGCCAACGTTTTTTCGCAATTGGGTAGCGAGAATGCCGCCGATACGTCGCTACTCTCCAGCTTGATAAATTCCGACTGGCGGGCGAAACCGTGTCTTTTCATCGGGTATTTCTCGCCATCTACCAGTAATTCGTCGTTTAATAGCTGCCCAACGATTGGGAACAGGTTGGGCGCGTGCCAGGGCCATATGGCAGGGTCGGCCTGCCAAAGGTGTTCAACGCCGGTTGCTTTGTTGCGGAAAGTGCTGAGCTGCGCGCCCCGGGTATCTATAGATACCTTAAGGAATTCGTTTTCGAGGATAGTCATGTGCTGCGATATTTCTAAGGTAAATATATCAACAAATCAATCATCATCCAGTTTCTTTTTCTTCTGCAAAATTACGAAGGCGCTGCGTTTTGGCGCGGGCATGGTAGCGGTTTCGCCTTTTACGAATTTCCAGATAACCTCGTTTAGGTCCAGATCAGGCGCGGCATCTTCTTCGGCCAGGTTAAATGATTCTGAGCGTATGCTGCTTTGGTTTACGGCCACATTGCGCTGTTCAATATCTACCAGCGCAGTTTGGGTGGTGTATGGCCTTAAATCGGGCGTGGAGGTAAAGCACTCGTATAACGGCATAGCGGCGGCATCATACTGGCTCATGGGCGGCAGGCCCAAAATAAGCTCGATAGTGCGCAGCACGCCCGAAGTTGAATACATGTTGTGTATTACTGCGTTGCGCTTTACATAAGGGCTTACTACAAACACCGGTGAACGATGCGCATCTACATGATCGGGGCCGTTTTGGGCATCATCTTCGAGGATAAACACTACCGATTCTTTCCAGATAGCGCTTTGCGAAAGATGTTCTATAAAGCGGCCCACGGCCTGGTCGTTATCGGCAACAGCAGCAAAAGGGCTGTAGGCGCCTTTGCGCTGCCCGCTGGTATGGTCGTTGCCAAATCTTACGCTATTAAATTGTGGTACCTTATTAATCGTAAGCAACGAATCGAAATCATGCTCCCATATAGCTTCGCGGTTAACATCTTTTATGCTCAGGTCGAAATCCGGATACTTCAGGCAGAAATGGCCCTCCAGAGATTTGAGGTTGGCCTTCGGTTTATCGCCACCCTCGGCAAATTCGCCATAGGTGCGGTAGCTTACGCCGGCGCGTTTGCAGTAATCCCATATAAAGCCATCGCGCGGATAGGCGGCTTTGCGGGAGCCTTCAAAATCGTAATTGCCGCCGCGACCGCCGTAGCTGGTGGGCCAGGTTTTCTCCACAAAATCGGTACCATAGGCAGCTGTGCTCCAGTTATGCCCATCGGCGCTTACCTCGGCATCCACATAAAAATTGTCCATCAGGGCATACTGGCTGGCTATGGCATGCAGGTTGGGCGTTATTTTTTGCCCGAAGATGCAAAGCGAGGTATCGCCGTTGCCTGCGGGCATATCGCCCAGCACCTGGTCGTAAGTGCGGTTTTCTTTGATGATGTAAAACACATATTTTATCGGTGATTTATCGCCCGGTTTGCGGGGGATAGGGTTGCCGGCCTGGCCTTTTGGGGTAGCGGCTATCTTATCGGTAAAGGGCGTGTTGGCATAAACTTGTTTGGTATACGCCTTCAGCTTAAGCTCGTTCGGCACATCGATAAATGATAGCGTGCCTTTAAACAGACCGCCGATGTATTGTTCTTTGGTATTTGTAGCTCCTCTTTGATAGCCACTGTTATCCACTTTTTTGATCGGTTGCGGCCCATTGGGGTTCGCCATGGAGATAAAGCCCTTGCCATTGCTCACCAATATTTTATTACCCAGCATTTTTACATTCGTAGGGTACCAGCCTACAGGGATAAAGCCGCGGCTTTGGCTGCTGCCGGGGTTAGATACATCGAATACCGCAAGGCAGTTATTATCGGCGTTGGCAATGTAAAGTGTTTTTTCGTTGGCCGATAGCGCGAAGCCGTTGGTTGTAGAGCCGGTTAGTTTGGTAGGATATAAAGCAGTAGATACCGTTTCGATAGTTTTATGAGTAGCTGTATTGATGATGGATACCGAGTTATCGTTGGCATTGGCTACGAACAGCAGGCTGCCTTTTTTGTTCAGCAGCAACTCGTTGGGGTGGCTGCCGGCGGCGATACTGCTGAGTTTTTGACTATTGGTATCATAAAAAGCTAGCCTATCGCCGCCCCAAAGGGATATGTAAAGCGTCTTCTCATCGGGCGACAGGATGCAACTATAGGCCTCGGCACTAAGCTTTACTTTACTGATGATATTGCCTTGTGTAGGGTTGATTACGTACAGCGTACTATCTTCTTTGGTAACCGTGTATAGACGGGTATTTGATTTATTTACCGCAATCCCGGTGGGGCATATCTTATTTTTTGGCCATGGAACACCTAGCTTTATGGTATCGGGCGTGCCGAGTTTGTTGTTGTTGATCGAAAACGTGAGGATTATGTTATCGTTACCACCCGAGGCGTAAAGCTTTTTCTCGTCGCGGCTGAACGCGATGCCGTACCAGGATTTGCCCA
Source organism: Mucilaginibacter sp. P1_D10 (assembly GCF_056406215.1). NCBI lineage: Bacteria > Pseudomonadati > Bacteroidota > Sphingobacteriia > Sphingobacteriales > Sphingobacteriaceae > Mucilaginibacter > Mucilaginibacter sp. P1_D10. Next base: position 218,317 of record NZ_JBFUAP010000001.1, read on the forward strand.
GCACTTGCTCATCCCGCAGTTTCTCGCTGCGCGGATCGATCAATTGCAGCGATTGCGTGCTTTGGCCGTTGTTAGTTACCGCGAGGTATTTGCCCGAGGCGGACAATTGCATATTCAGCGGTAAATCGCCCAGTTGCAGCGAGCGCCCGGCGGGACTCAACTTCCAACCGTTGGGCAGCAGTACTTGCCCGGTTCGGGCTATTTTACCCGGTGTTTGCGCCGAAGCGGAACATGCAAAGGCGATAGTTGCGGCAATACAAATAATCAGTTTTTGTTTCATGAGCGGAGCGGTATGCCCAAAATTACGTATTGTATTGTTGGATGCGCCCTTTTTAACAAAAACTTAATACAGATGTGTTAAGGCTTGGTCACCTTCAGCTTGGCCCGCATGGTAGAATCGCGCTGCGAATTGTTCAGCCTTTTATTATCAAACAGCACACCTTCCCAATCGCCGTAAGAGGGGTTAGGTATAATGATATATCGGTTGCCGAATTCGCGCTTCAGCCGGTCGGTAACGGCGGCGCGGGTTTGCTCGGTTTGAGGTTTATCCTCGGTATTATCGTACAGGGCATCAAAATCGGGTAGGTTATCGCCGCAGAGCAGCACGATGTTATAGGTGGACAGCACGCTTTGGCGGCGGCCCTCTTTGCTCGATAGCTTGCCTTGCTTCATTAGCACGTGCTCGTCGTCGGTATTGGGGAGGCCGTACAGTTGCAGGTTTTTGATGGTGGCGGCTTTCTCATCCTCGCCGCGGTTGGTGATGTAGAACACCGCCACGCCTTTGGATGCTGCATATTTGAAGAAAGCCGGTGCGCCGGGCACGGTATCGGCAATGGCTTTGGCGGTCCAGGCCTTCCAGGTCTCTTTGCTGTATTCCAGGTTCGAGTCGGCCCGCATGGCATCGTAGGGGCTGTTATCCAGCAGGGTTTCGTCTACATCCGTAACCACGGCAAAAGGTTTGTTGCCAGCGGTGCGGATGGCCTCATTGAGGCGCAGCCGGGCCAAATTATACGCCTGGAAACACAGTGCCTTATACTCTGCCGAGCGTTGCTGCCACAGCGAGCTCCATACCTTGCCGCCATTGGCCAATGATAAATTTTGTGTTTTCTTTGGAGTGGAGCAGGCGGCTATCAGCATAGCGCCTGCCAGCAGTATGGCGAGAGCTTTTTTCATACCTGCAATATACGATTATGCGGGTGTGCGGGGCGCGAAAATTTTTCCGATTTTTTTCAATAAATTGCATTTGTTTTGTCGCGTTGCACCCCTTATATGTCGTTTTTGCACAGCGCGCAATGTATAAAAGCCCCCTATGTTTGCATTGTGGACATCATCAACATAAATTAACTCACACACTATGAAAAAGGTATCTAAAGCAACTGCAGCCCTCAAGCCGGTATTTGTAATCGCTATGCTGTTTTTTACAATATTTCAGGCCGCAGGGCAAAAGTTGAAGCCTGCCGCCAGCGGTTATGCGCCGGTTAATGGCATAAAGGTTTATTACGAAGTGTATGGCCAGGGCAAGCCTATCGTTTTGCTGCATGGTGCTTTTTATACCATTGAGATGAACTGGGCGGAGCTGATACCCGAACTATCCAAAACAAGGAAGGTAATTGCCCTCGAAATGCAGGGGCATGGGCACTCTCCTTATTATGACAGGAAATTAGACATCGCTACCCTGGCAAGCGATGTGGCTGGTGTGATGGATTATTTAAAGGTTGACAGTGCCGATGTTGCGGGATACAGTATGGGGGGGTCTATAGCTTACCAGTTTGCTGTAAATTATCCTAAACGGGTAAATAAACTGGTTATCATTTCTTCTACCTATAAAACCAGCGGCTGGTTGCCGGTAATAAACAAGGCGTTCGATGGGTTTAAGCCTGAATTTTTTGATAACACCCCATTGCACACAGGATACGATGCCGTAGCGCCCGACAAAACAAAATGGCGGAAGTTTATAGAGCAAATGATCGTTTTCGCCGGGGAATCCTTCGACGTGGGCGACAGCAACATCGCGAAAATTACCTCACCTGTGTTACTCATCTCGGGCGATAATGATGGCCTGGATAAAGTGGAGTTGATGAAAACCTACCAGCTATTAGGCGGTGGCGTAGTTGCCGATATGGCGCCGATGCCCAAATCGCAACTGGCCATCGTGCCTGCGCAGGGCCATGTTAGCCTGATGACGCAGACGAAAACGATATTGGGTTTTCTGGATGGGTTTTTGAAGTAGGTTCCCGAGGTGTTCCACTTTGAATGTGGAACACTGTTTTTTAAATTCCTATTGATTATCAGTGTTTTGTGTTTTTTGTGGAACGCTTTGGAACACCTCCGCCTGGCAAAGTTTAGAAACTTGGAGAGGCAAAAGGTAAAAACTACTTCATCGCACCTGTTTTATTGAGTCATAGTGGAGCGTGTAATCTCCATTCCATACATACGAATACTGCTTTCTGCTATTATCAACTGTGTCGGTATCGTGCAAGTTGACTTTCAATTTGTTGCCCGTTATGAGTACATAGCCATCGTACGAATATTTATTATTGCCATTATCAAATACAATCTCCCGCCCCGGGATCCTCTTATCACTTATAGATGGAACAGGAATCAGGACGCTATCCTCGTATGTTTCATTTTCAAAGATGGAGAGGAGGTTATGCGTCATGATATTTCTCTTTCCCTTCAATTTGATGAAGGGTTTGTTATTCTTTAATAAAACGTAGGCGTCGGGATAATTCCTGGCCTTTTTACAAGCACCTAAGATTAATGTAAGGAATAGTGCTAAATAGCTTACATGAAATAAACTCGCCCGACATAACTTTTTGTTCATCGTTTTAAGTTGAATTATATATTTGAAAGAATACGCTACCGCGGGCTTTCAGCCCGTGGTGTGCACAAGGTCAGCTTTCAGCTGACGCAAGCTGGAAGCTTGCACAAAGGCAACCACGAGATAGGCTGCGCTAATCTCGCGGCAGCGGGATAAGTAAGTATTTCCGCTAATTTACCTTTAGGGGTTATTAATGCGCTGAAGAGGATATTCGCATCAACGGTAATAATCATTTTATGAAACGGTCGCGGTTTTCTTTCCACCAACCTTTTTGCGATTCGCGTGCCAGTTCGTCGGCCTCTTCCTGTGTTCCACCATTTTTTGCATTGGATTCCACTGCACGAAAATAGTCCGCAAATTTCTGTACGGTTTCTATGCCGATAAGCGAAGCATCAAGTTTAATAGTAATGATGTTGTTGTCCCGTTCGATAACCATATGGTGTTCCCCTTTATTCAAATATAACTGTTTTTTATATAGAAATCAGAAAGTGGGAAATGAAACGTAGCAAGAAACTAAAGTTTCCAGTTTAACCCGCCTCGGCAAGTGTCCGCGTCCGCGCCTGCGGGTTTAGCGTTTGGGCTAAGGTAAACCTGGACGTTTACCAACGTTATGCGCCTTAGCCGAGCCTAGACACTCGGCGCGCGGGAGGAACAATTTTGTTAGAATTTAAGCGGAGCTAATCTTAAGATTTTCTTTCAAGCACTTCTTCTAATGCAACAGGAACTCTGTTTTTTAGCCATTGGTTGAAATTCGCATCCAAACGTTCAACTTTGTCCATCGTTCGAGTTTTAAATAAGTTGTCATCTAATTGCTTATCAACTTCAAGTTTTATCCAATCCCATTTTCCAGATTGGATAGTTTTGCCGTTAGAATTGCCTAAATGAAGACCAGTCATCACACAGAAATTCATATCTATGTATAGCAAAAATGTTCCTATATTTTTTGAATCCTTAAAGTTGGCCCAAGTGCCAACTAAATAATCTCCAACTACCTGAACTTTTAACCGATGAAAAAATACTTTCCCGTGAGCCGAAATCCCCGATAAATTTAACCCTTCTAAATCATCTTCTCCTGAAATCTCAAGTTGTTCAACATCGTACTGATGGCCAAGCTCTCCTGTATCCTGATTTTTTATATAATCGAATCTTGACAGCCAATATCCTGAAATAAACTCACAATGATTGATTTCTACATCCGCGATAAATTGGGTGCGCTCGGTTTTTTTTTCAGTTGTTAAAGTGTTTTCTCCTCCAATAAATATATCCTCAATTTGACTATACTCCACTTTATAATGGGCCATTATTTTCAATATACAACGTCGAATTGTTCTATCGCTCGCAGTTCCGTTTTCGTTTACAATACCACTAATTGTGGGTTCCTTTTCTCCACTAATTCTTGATAGCAGTTTTTGATTAGTGCTTTCAATTTCTAAAAGCACATAATCGATTAGTCTACTGCCAAATTTTAAAAGCTTTTTCCTATCAAGCGTTTTTAATATTTTATCCATAGAGCAATTTTTGAAAATTTCCGAAAATTATATAAATAACTGGAAATAAGCTATTTAATTCGTTTATAATATAGTATTAAATTAAATTTACATTGATTTTAAAAATCAGGACCTAGTTCAGGCAGCGCTGCCAAACAAAGTACAAATTAAAATTAAATCTGCTATTTAAAAGGATTAAACGGCAACGAGGTGTTCCTTTTAAATGGTAAACTAAAACAACTGGTTGCAAAATGGAAATGAAAAAAAAATCAAAATCGAGAGCCAAATCAAGGATTTTACTCTCAAAAACTTCCGCGTTGGTGGAGATGACGACGACGATGGTGGCGGCACCGACGCAAATCCTGTAGAACCTGAATATTCTGACCCTGATTCTCAGGCTTAATTGAGGCGAGGCAGTTGTAACGAAGTCGCTCCAGAGAGCGACTTCGTTTATAATTCAACTGTAGCGAATAAGGATATATTCATTAAATTGATTCATAAGTAATTACAAACACCATAATAAAACTAAGATGAACGAACATAAAAAAACGCACTCTTTTAAAAATGATATTATCGCTGACTATCATGAATATACAGACGGTGTTCATAAAGGGACAGGATATACCCAAGATTTAGCAGATCAAGCTTATCAGCAAGCGAAACGCGAGGATAAGGACCATATACATTACACGGTAGACCCAGATACTTGGGATTCATTCCTTTGGAATAATGACGGAGATAAAATAGACCGTGGCGGCGATGACGATTCATCAAGTAGCAGTTCCAGTGAAAATTCCGACAGTGGATGTTTTATAACTACAGCCTGTATTAAAGCGAAAGGGTTAAATGATAATTGCGAAGAATTGCAAATACTGAGAAATTTCCGTGACGGCTACGTTAGGAATTTAGGAACGGGGATTGATCAAATTAACCAATACTATCAGATAGCCCCTGTTATAGTTACTAAAATTAATGGGTTAAAAAACTCTATAGATATTTGGAAAAACGTTTATAAGGAAATCGAAACTTGCATTGTGCTTATCAATAATCATAAAAACAGCGAGGCTTTAGAACGATATAAAGAAACAGTTATTTCACTTAAATATCTATAAATCGGCAAACATCAGTCAATAATCAGTGTCATCACGGCATCACAAGCGTCACCCCCTACACCCACCTGCTCAAAAACGCTCCAAAAGCATCCTTATACTGGTCGCCAACGGTGATGTTGATTTTGCCTATCTGCATGGCGTTGCGGGTGATGGAATTGATTTTATCCAGCGATACGATGTAGGAGCGGTGCACGCGCATAAAGCGCTTGGCGGGTAGTTTTTCTTCCAGGGCCTTCAGGCTGCTGAGGGTGAGGATGGCCTTATCCGAGTTCTTCAGGAAAATCTTTACGTAATCTTTCAGGCTTTCGAGGTACAGGATATCGCTGAGGGCTATGCGCACCAGCTGGTATTCTACCTTTACAAAGAGGTAATCGTCTTCCACCCGTTCTGTAATGGGCGGCGCTACTTCTGCTGCTGCCACTGCAACTGTGGTTGCGGGGTTGTTGGATTTATGAAGCAACTCGGCATAGGCCAAAGCCTTGTTTGCGGCATGGAGGAACTCTTCGTAATTAAAGGGTTTCAGCAGGTAATCCAGCGCATCTACGCGGTAGCCTTCCAGCGCAAACTGGTTGTAGGCCGTGGTGAAGATGATACGGGGCTTGCTTGGTCCGCGGGCATCCAGCACGCGCGCCAGTTCGATGCCGTTGAGGTTGGGCATCTGTATATCCAAAAAAATCAGGTCTACCTTATGTTGCTGCAATCCGCCCAAAGCCTCTACCGCGCTGCCGTATTTGCCCACCAGGGTGAGGAAGGGGGTTTGCTCAATAAAGGCGCATACCAACCCAAGGGCCAGCGGCTCATCGTCAACAGCAATGCAGTTTATGGTCATGGCGGGTTTATAATGAAAGCGTTAAGTTAACGGTATAAACATTCGTTTCCAAATTGTTATCCACCTCCAGTATATGCTTACCGGGGTACAGCAAATCCAGCCGGCGGATGGTGTTAGCCAGGCCGATGCCTTTATTATCTTCCAGATCGGCACCTTGCTTTTTGTAGTTAGTGTTCTGCACGTGCAGCTTTACCTGGTTTTCGTCCTGCGTAACGCGCACTTCTATGGTGCTGGGCAGGGTATCGCTTACGCCATGCTTAAAGGCATTCTCCACGAAGGGCAAAAACAGCATAGGCGCTACGGGGTATTCCTTCAGCGGAATGGGCGATGCGTAGTTCACCGTAACCTTATCGGTAAGGCGCAATTGCATCAGGCTGATATAGTCTTTGATGAAGGCAATCTCCTGGCTCAGCAGGGCGGTGCTGTTCTGGGTATCGTACAATACGTAGCGCATCATGCGCGACAGCTGGTGCAGCGCCGTGCGCGAGGTTTCTACGTTCACCAAAGTAAGCGCGTAGATGTTATTCAGCGTATTGAAGAAGAAGTGCGGGTTTATCTGCGCCTTTAAAAAGGATAGTTCGGAGCTTATTTTATCGGCCTCCATCTCTTTTTGCAGGGCCCTGTTCTTTTGCCAGCTTTGCACAGTAGCCACGCTGGTACTGATACCCAGCACAAGCGAAGTAATGGTGATGGTGAACGTATCGAAGTAGCCGTGCTTGCCAAAACCCCGTTTAATAGGGCCACGCTTATGAAAAGCTTCTTCCAGCAATTCGCGGATGTTGAAGAACCTGTCGGCAAAGCCGGTTAAAAACACAATGGCTATAATAATGGCCGTAAGCAGCAAAAAGTAAATACCGTTACGTTTTTTAAGCAAAAAGGCAGGCACCAGCACGTACGCATTTAAATAGTACGCGCCAATAAGCAGGGCAAATACAAAGGTTTGTTTTATCCAAAACTGGTAGGGCACCTCTATATCGCGCAGAAAGGGCTGGTAAAATAGCAGCACATTACCCAGCACTATCCATATCAGCGCCTGGATAAGTATGCTGCCGAATGAGTTTTTAAAACGTTGAAATATCATTTAATTAACAGGTTTGTAAACAGGATGTTACAATATTACATATCCGCAGGCCATATCCCCAACCAAAATCTACGGGGAGGGCGCTTTTACCGATGGAGGCCCGATTGCAACCGCCGAAAGCCAGTTTTTTCTCCCTTGAACGATTACCTGCTTTTCATCGGGTAAAATGTAGTATCCGTCTACATATTACCCATATCGGTCTATCCCGTTTTTTTAGCTGCACCCAAAGCTATTGTTTTGTGCATCATCAAAAAATATATGAAACTTAAATACTTATTCGTAGCCCTTGCCTTACTGCTCAATGTAAAGGTATTTGCCCAGGCAGGCCGGGATGTAAAAGGCGTGGTGAAGGATACCGCCGGCGTAACGCTGCCCGGTACCACCCTGAAAATGATAACCGCTACAGATAGCAGCGCTATTATAACCGACGCCAACGGCGCTTTTATTTTCCATAACGTAACCGTGAAGGAGTTTAGCCTGGTAGTACTGTCTATGGGGTATCAGCCTATAAAACGCCGCTTTACGCTCGATGATAAAACAACCCCCTTTACGCTGCTGCCCATCGTGCTTAAATCAGACACGAGGATGCTGGGCGTAGTAACCGTTACCGATGTGAACGCCGTAAAGCTTAAAGAAGATACGGTTGAATACAACGCCGCCGCCTACAAAGTACGCGATGGTGCGCCGGTGGAGGATATGATAAAGAAAATGCCCGGCCTGGATGTGGATAAAGACGGCAACGTAACCGCACAGGGCAAAAGTGTTACCAAGATACGCGTAAACGGCAAAGATTTTTTTGGGGGCGACGTGAAAACCGCCACGCGCAACCTGCCCGCAGATATCATACAAAGCATACAAGTAGTTGATGACTACGGCGACCAGGCCAACATTACAGGTGTGAAAACCGGCGAGCCCGATAAGATATTGAACATCAACATCAAGCCCAGTAAAAACTATGGCTACTTTGGCCAGGCCAGTGTTGGCGGCGGGCAGGATATGCTGCCCAACGGCACTGAAAACGGCCGTTATGTGGCGCAGGGCAACCTCTTCAGGTTTGATGGCGACAGGCAACTGGCCGTTTTGGGCAACCTGAATAATACCAACACCAACCTGTTCAGTTTCGGTGGCCCTCCGGGAGGCGGAGGAGGTGGAGGTCCGCGAGGCGGCCCGGGTGGCAATGCCAACAGCGGCAACGGTATCACTACTGCTCGCAGCATTGGTTTCAACTATCGCGATAGCTGGAGCAAAAAAACAACCGTATATGGCAGCTACAGTTTTGCCAACAATACCGTGAATACCACCAGCACCACCATACAGAACAATATCTCGATAGACAACCCCAGCACCAACAACCAAAGCAGCATACAGGAAACCAGCACCCTTAACCACCGCTTCAACTTCAATATAGAGTACAAACCCGATACGGTTAATTACCTGAAGATAACGCCCAGCTTTGCCTTTGCAGCCGTCACTACCGATCAAAACGCGGCTAACCAGTTGATGAACGCTACGCAGATCATTTCCGATTATACCTTCAGCTCATACCTGCACTCTACCGCGCCAAACTTCGGCGGCAATGTGCTGTACAACCACCGTTTTGCCAAAAAGGGGCGTAACTTTAGCTTGAACGTGGGCGCGGGTTCATACAATATTGATCAGTACCAAAATCCTATTTACGTTTATACGCCGGGCACCAGGCAAAACGCACCGGCCAACCAGTTGATCAATACCGCGAGCCGTACCGATAGCGTAGGCGTAAACGTATCTTACCTGGAGCCTTTGGCCAAAAAATCGTACCTGGAGTTTACCTACGGCTATAAATACCAAAACACCACTGCCGACAGGAACACCGATACCCTTACCGATGCCGGCGTGCGCAACAACTATGCGCTGCTTACCAATAATTACGAATACAATTTTACCACCAACCGTTTCGGGCTTAACTTCCGCTTCATCGATAAAAAGTACAACTATACGCTGGGTGTGGTAGCGCAGCCATCGGTACTGGAAGGCAGCTCGCCGGGCTTTGCCGTAAACCGTAAGGAGCAGTTCAACGTGGCACCAACTGCCAGGTTCATCTACAATTTCTCGCGGAGCCAATCGCTCAGTATTAACTATAACGGCACCAGCCAGCAGCCCACTTATTCGCAGTTGCAGCCCGTTACCGATTATTCTACGGCATCGTACCCCGTATTGGGTAACCCCGATCTGAAGCCGGAGTTCAATAACGTGCTTTCGATACGGTACAACAAGTTCGATTTTGCATCGGGCAATGTGTTTTTCAGTAACCTGAGCTTTACGCAGAGCAACAACAAAATCGTATCTACCACCATCAACTACCCGGTAAACGCATCAGACCCTAACCTGGCAGGCTCTATTTTAACCACCTACCAAAATGCCGATGGTTACTACGCCGCCAATGCCTTCTACGTGTTTGCCAAGCCTTGGGCAAAACGTAAGTACAACCTGTTTTTTCAGGGTAATGCCAACTACAACAACAATATATCGTACATAGGCGGTTTCGGTACCGATGGTTTATCGCTGGAAAAGAACATCGCCAAAAACCTGGTACTGTCACAAGGGGTAAGGTTTAGGGTAAACATTACGGATATTATTGATGCGGAAGCGAATACTACTTACGCCGTTAACCGTACCACTAATACCCTAAGTGCGGCCAACGTGAATACCAAATTCAGCACGCTTACTTTGGGGCTGAACGGTAAGAACTACTTCTTTAAAGACTGGACACTGAGCTACGATTTTAGCAAGCAGATATACTATGGATACACGGGCTCAACAAATCCCAACATCCTGAATACTTATGTGGAACGCCGCTTCTTAAAAGGCAACGTAGGTACCCTGCGCTTTGCGGTGAACGATGTATTTAACCAGAACACCGGCTACACCACTACCAGCAGCGGCAGCTATATTACGCAAACCAATGCCAATAAACTGGGTCGTTACTTCCTACTCACCTTTACGCTCAGGCTGCAGAAATTCGCAGGCGCAAGGCCATCTGGTCCGGGTGGACCGGGTGGCCCCGGCGGTCCGGGTGGACCAGGCATGGGCGGCCCGCCACCGTTTTAATCTACAGCTTTTTACTGATCTGTTTCTATATTCAAAAACGCGACGAGGCACCTGTGAGGGGTGCCTTTCGCAATTAGTGGCTAAGATTGAGTGAACACTAATTATTTCGAATTGAGTGAACACGAATGCCACTAATTGAGACGAATTTCACGAATTAAAAGGAGGAGACAGGTTGTCAGATCTCCGATAGGTTGCCATTTATAATCAAGCCACTTGCATGGCATTCGTGTAATTCGTCTCAATTTGAAAAAATTCGTGTTCATCAAATTCATTCCCTTTCATTATATTTGGATAACCACTTAAAATCCAGCGTCATGAAGATAGCGATACTTATTGCACGCATCGTGCTCGGCCTTATTTTCCTTATTTTCGGCATCAATCAATTCGTGCAGATAATGGATAGCATTGTGCATTTCCCACTGCTGGATAGGAAAGCCGATAGTTACCTCATGACGCTTTCCCGTGCGGAATACTTTTTTCCCTGTTTAAAGATATTGGAGATGCTTTGCGGTATAAGTTTGCTCATTAATCGTTTCACCGCCTTGTTCCTCATCGCACTGTTCCCAATTACGCTGAACATGTTTTTGTTCGAGGTTTTCCTGGGGCAGCAACTACTGCCTTTGGGTATCACGGTATTGGGGCTTAACGTTTTCTTACTGATCGCATACCGCAAAAATTATAAAGGCCTGTTTGCTTTTCAGCCTGCGGTATAATTGTATATTTGACACTCAATATATAAACGCCGCTTTCATGAAAATTTGCCAAAAGGGCCTTGCCCTGCTTTTATTTTTTGTTGCCGCCATGGGTAATGCGCAGGCACAATCTGCCCGTACCGTAGCCGATTTTGATAAAGGATGGAAATTCCATTTAGGCGACGTGAAGGACGCCGATAAAGCCTCGGCCCCCGATAAAGATTGGCGCGTTTTGAACCTGCCGCACGATTGGAGCATAGAAGGCACTTTCAATAAAGATAACCCGGCAACGCCCGAGGGCGGCGCACTGCCCGGCGGCATTGGCTGGTACCGCAAAACTTTTACTGTTCCACTGGCATCAAAAGGTAAACTGGTTTATATCGATTTCGACGGCGTGTATCATCACAGCGATGTTTGGGTGAACGGCCACCACCTTGGTTTCAGGCCCAATGGATATATTTCTTTCCGATACGAGTTGACCAAATACCTTAACTACGGTGGCGTGAATGTAATAGCCGTAAAGGTGAATAACTCCGAACAGCCCAACTCGCGCTGGTACTCTGGCAGTGGGATCTACCGCAATGTTTGGCTGGTGACCACTAACCCGGTGGCAATTGATCATTGGGGGACTTATGTAACAACACCAAGGCTTGGTATTAAGTCGGCAGGTGTAGTGGTAAAAACAACAGTTCGGAACAGTTCGAACCAAGCAAAATTATATACAGTACGGAATAAGATTTTCGATGCGGATAACAAACTGGTAGCCATAGCGGGGACGATTCCGTCCGCATCGCAATCGGCTGATTCGGTTGCTTCTTTTGAAAACACACTTGCAGTGCATGCACCGCGCTTATGGTCGGTCGAGTCGCCTTATTTATACAAAGTGGTAACCGAAGTGCTCATTGATAAAAAAGTTGTCGACACTTACACCACCCCGCTAGGCATCCGAACCTTCGTATTCGATGCCGATAAAGGATTTATCCTGAACGGCAAACCCATGAAAATATTGGGCGTTTGCGATCACCATGATTTGGGTAGCCTCGGCTCGGCTATCAACACCCGCGCTCTCGAAAGGCAATTACAGATACTGAAAGGCATGGGCGTAAACGGTATCCGTACCTCGCACAACCCACCCGCGCCCGAACTGCTCGACCTTTGCGACAAGATGGGTTTCATCGTGATGGATGAAGCCTTCGATATGTGGAAGATGCAGAAAACCAAGTACGATTACCACCTGTACTGGGACGAGTGGCATAAACGCGACCTGGAGGATCAGATACTGCGCGACCGTAACCACCCTTCGGTATTCATCTGGAGCATTGGTAACGAAATTGGCGAGCAGTACAGCAAAACCGATACCGTTGGCCGGGTAATAGCCCGCGAGTTGGCGGCTATAGTGCGCTCGCTGGATAAGACCAGGCCTATTACCTCTGCCAATAACGACCCGAGTGTGACCAGCAACATCATTGCTTCGGGCGCGTTGGATCTGATTGGTTATAACTACCACGAAAACGAGTACGCAGGTTTCCATAAACGGTACCCCGGTAAGAAGTTCATAGCTACCGAAACCACTTCGGGGCTGGAAACACGCGGGTATTACGATATGCCGTCAGATAGTATCCGGATATGGCCCCCACAAGGGGATAAGCCGTTTGAACGCGAGGGCAATAATGTTTCTGCTTTTGATAACGTGCGACCACCATGGGGCTCTACCCATGAAGCTACCTGGAAGGTGATCAAAAAATACGAAATGCTATCGGGCATGTTCGTGTGGACGGGTTTCGATTACTTGGGCGAACCAACGCCGTATAGCTGGCCATCGCGCAGCTCTTACTTCGGGGTGATAGATTTGGCTGGTTTCCCGAAGGATGTTTACTATATGTACCAAAGCGAGTGGACAAACAAACCCGTACTGCACATCTTCCCGCATTGGAACTGGGAAGCCGGCAAAACCGTAGACGTTTGGGCCTATTACAACAATGCCGACGAGGTGGAGCTTTACCTCAACGGTAAATCTGTAGGCATTAAAAAGAAAACCGGCGACGACTTGCATGTAATGTGGCGGCTGAAATACGAGCCGGGCACGCTGAAGGCAGTATCGCGCAAGAATGGCAAGGTTGTTTTAACCAAAGAGATACGTACCGCAGGTGCCCCCGCTAAAATTGAGCTGGTTGCGGATAGGAGCAATATTAAAGCCGATGGCAAGGATTTATCTTTCGTTACCGTAAGGGTTTTAGATAAAGACGGCAACCTGGTGCCCAATGCCGATAACCTGGTAAACTTTAAAATAACAGGTGTGGGCACCATAGCCAGCGTAGACAATGGCGACCCGGTAAGCCACGATCCGTTTAAAGCCAATTACCGCAAAGCTTTCCACGGGCTGGCATTGGCGATAATACAAAGCAAGGAGCAGGGAGGTACGATAACACTTACGGCTACATCGGCAGGTTTGGCAACGGCAACGGTGGTGATAAAAGCGAAGTAAACAGCGTTATTCACCAAGCGGCCTCACGCCCATCTTCACCGCCAACTCATTTAAATCTTTGGCAACGGCATCCACCAGCGGGATGCCGTTTTGCATTCTATCCTTTTCGGCTTCCAGTTCGGGTTCGCCGGGGATGATGACCTTTTCGTTGGGGTCGATTGTTGCAGCATTTTTAAAGCGCTCAATCCAGATATCCATATCGGTCTTGAACGCATCCGCAGGGCGGAAACCATCGATCCGCATAGCACCCAAAAAATGACCTATGCCCTGTCCGGGCGGGTTTACCGGCGGCTCTAAAAACGATACGAATGGCGGCACCCATGGCCCGAACCCTGCGCCCGATAACACGCCGGATAAGATGTCTACTGTAGCGCTCAATCCAAAACCTTTATGGCTACCGTGCTCGCGGTCGCTGCCGAGGGGGAGTAACGCGCCGCCTGTTTTGAGGGCGTGCGGGTCGGTAGTGGGGTTGCCTTGCTGGTCCTGTATCCAGCCTTCGGGTACTTGCTTGCCGCTGCGTTGGGCAATTTCCAGCTTGCCGTTAGCGGCAGCAGATGTGGCCATATCAACAATTACAGGCGGGTATTTACCTGCCGGGAAGGCGTAGCACATGGGGTTGGTGCCTAGCAGCCGCTCGCCGGAGAAGGTAGGGGCAACCAGCGGACTGGCGTTTGTCATGGCGAAGCCTATCATATCCTGTTCGACGGCCATTAGCGCATGGTAACCCGCAATACCAAAATGGTTGGAATTGCGTACCGATACCCAACCCGAACCATAAGTTTTCGCTTTTTCTATAGCCACCTTCATGGCAAATGGGGCAACTACCAGCCCCAGCCCGGCGTCGCCATCAATAGTGGCCGTGGTGGCCGTTTCGTGGATAATGCGGATGTTGGGTGTAGGGTTGATGCGCTGCTTCTCCCAGAGGCGTATATAGCCGCTAAGCCGTGCCACGCCGTGCGAATCGATACCCCGCAGGTCAGATTTCAGCAGTACATCGGCAGCCAATGCAGCGTGTGCCTCGCTGCAGCTCATAGCCAGGAAGATGTTTTGGGTGAATTGACGAAGTTTGGGTTCGGATACGAGCATGGAAGCAAGCAGTTTATTGGTAGGCCACTTTGAACACGTTATTGTTGCCTGAAAAAAATAATTCGTTGTTTTTGTTCACGGCGATACCAGTAATATCTGAATAAATATCCAATATCTTTGTTTGTTGCATGTCGGGAGATATTTTCATAACAGCGCTACGGCCAAGATACGAGGCATTGCCGACATACACATTGCCATCTGTATCAACCGCTATTGAGTTTATTGCATAAAACGCTAATGATGCATAGTCAGAAACAACGCCGGCAGGGGTTATCTTTCTGATTTTCTGATTTACGTTATCAGTAACATATAGGTTGCCGTTTTTATCTATAGTGATTGCTTCAGGGCTGTCAAATAGGGCTGCGCTGCCTGTTCCATTTGCATGTCCTGCAGCACCTGTTGGTGATCCTGCAAAAACACTCACCGCACCTGCAGGGGAAATTTTTAAAATAACGTTGTTTTGGTAGTCGGTGGCAAAAATGTTGCCTTCGGCATCTGAACATAAACTTGAAGCAGCACCCATATTAGGAGGCGTGCCTAAGTAGGGTAAGTTTATAGTTGAGTATGCACCGGCAGCTGTAACTTTTTCAATGTAGAAAAAAGATTCTCCAATGTAAACGTTCCCGGTTGGGTCTAAGGCTAAGCTAACTGGATAATCCAAGTAGTGCGAATTAAGTGAGCCCTTGTAAGCTGCTCCATAAAAATCATTGCTGCCCACATAGCTGCTCACTATACCAGATGGTGTAGCCTTTCTTATCATGTGGTTACCATTATCTACCATGAAAAGATTGTCAGACGCGTCAAAGGCAAGTGCTTGAATGCCGCTGAACCGGGCGGAGGGACCATCGCCGTTTACAAAGCCGGTTACAGCCCCGTTACCGCCAACAAATTGTGAAATGACGTAAGAGAGTTTATAAGCGAATGCCGGGCCGGTAATACTTGGTGCACCATTTACTGAAAGTGTTATAATTCCCGTGCCTGCGCCGAGCGGTACTTTTACAGTTAGTTGCGTTGCCGTAGCTGCGGTAACTGTCGCTTCTTTTCCGTTAAAGTAAACCTTATTTTGGTCGGGACCATTGCCAAAACCGGTGCCTGTTATTATTATAATGCTATTGTATGCCCCCTCGGTTTTATCAATGGATGTTATTTTCGCCGGTTCGATGTAGGTGAATACCGGCCCGGCAGCTACTGTGGCTCCATTTACGGAGACAGTTACTGCACCGGTACCTGCATCGGCGGGTACGGTTACGGTAAGCTCTGTTGAGGTTGCAGCAGTAATTGCCGCTTCCTTGCCGTTAAATAAAACCTTATTGTTGGCTGCGGTGGTGCTAAAGCCCGTGCCGGTTAGGGTAACGATAGTGCCAGGCGTGCCGGAGGCTGGGGACAATGAAGTTATTTTTGCAGCAACCGGTGGCGTTGGCTCGGGTGTGCTGCCGCCTTTGCCGCATCCGGTAAATAAACAAAACGTGGCGCTTATTGCCACAATAGCAAAAATAGGTAGTAACAGTTTTTTCATACGTAGTGTTGGGTAGTGATATGCATAAGATTTAGTGCAACAAAAATAGAGAATACCATGGCTTTTACAAAGCAAAAATGCTATATATTGGATATTGTTACAGCTATCGAACTATATGCTTATATTACATTACATCAAACTTACGGCGGGTTTTTGAACAGCACCTACAGATTATGGGCCCACAGTACAAGATGTACGGTGGGCCCATACCGGACGCATGATTCCAATGGCAATACCTCTTACGCACTGCCGCACGATGCAGTGATGAGGTTGTTGAAGAAGTATGGGGCGGTGAAGTAGCATGGTGCGGTAATAGATAGTGTTTTGATTAATTTTTTACACTGTCAGTTAAAGATAACACTTCGTTTACTTATCTTTGAAAAGAACTGAAATTGGTCAGATCAATGATATTGAAAATCATGCCTAAACACTTTAAAATCACAAACTCAATTAAATCAATTTTACTTTTTACCACCGCTTTTGCCGTACTTGCATTTGGCTCCTGCAAAAAGGACTCAAACAACCAACCAGCCTTAAGTATCTCGGCTAAGGTTGATGGTACCGCTACAGCTTTCAACAACAATATCCTTGGCTTTAAGGGTACGGCAAACAGCGCAGCCTTCACGAACATTGAAGGTACGGATGCCGCCGGGAACAGCGTTGCATTAACCATATATGGCGACTTAGTAGCGGGTAAAACATTTTCTGCTACGACAGTTTTTGATGGGGACGCTTTTTTGGCATACACCACAAAATCGGACGACCTTTACCAGCTTGGTGGCGATGCCAGCGCCTCAACTATGTTTAGTG
This sequence comes from Mucilaginibacter sp. P1_D10, assembly GCF_056406215.1. NCBI lineage: Bacteria > Pseudomonadati > Bacteroidota > Sphingobacteriia > Sphingobacteriales > Sphingobacteriaceae > Mucilaginibacter > Mucilaginibacter sp. P1_D10. Next base: position 235,323 of record NZ_JBFUAP010000001.1, read on the forward strand.
TTACCATTACCAGTGTATCCGGGAACAAAGTTTCAGGCACTTTTCAGGGTACACTTAAGGAATTTATAGTTGGCCCGGGCACTCCTCACACAAAAATTATCACCGAAGGCAAATTCACCGCGGAAATAACGGACTAAAATACCTTCCATAAAATTGAAATGCCGGTACAAGCCGGCATTTCGCATTAAAGGGACTTTTAAGCGGGAATGTTTAATTTTTCCGGCTAGAAAAACACGCCATATATAATACTCAACAACGTAACTACCTGAAATACGTAGCAGAACTTGTTGAATATCCTGGCAGCACGCGCACCCGTTATAAATTGCCCGATAAGGAACAAGAACAGCGTACAAAAAACGCATGTCACCATACCTGCGCCTACCATTGCATTACCAACTTTGTCGGCATACGGCCGGGATGCGAAGTGGTTATAAATGTAAAAAACCAGGCATAAGGCCCAATATACCCAAAAACTCCTGTCAGGTATGGTAGACATACGCGCGGTTGGATGCGGGGCTAAATCTTCTTCCATTATTGGTGAGTTTTATTGGCGATAATGATTGATTCCGAACCGTACTAAACGATGGCATTCGCCGCGTTGTCTAAATCTTGTAGATAAGCCAATCCTTCCGTCCACTGGCTATGGCCCGAGCTGGTATTTATATGCCCCGCATCGCCAATGGTGATAAACGTACTTCCCCATGCATCGGCGAATTGTTTTGCGCGGGCGGGTGTTACGTAGAAGTCGTTGGTGCTGGCTACGGTTATGGTTGGGAACGGCAATTTATTTAAAGGCATCGGGGTAAAGCCGGTAGTGCCTGCAGGATAGCTTTCGGCTTCGGTATCGCTTGGGGAAACTAATAATGCACCTTTTATTTTTGTGCCGAATTTTTGTGCCCAATAAGCTATGGTACAGCAGGCGAGGCTGTGGCCAACCAATATTACATTGGCTGGATCAAAAGCATTAATTGCCTGATTAAGCGTTTCTATCCAGTCGTTACAATCTGGGGTCTCCCAATCTTGTTGCTGTACCCGAGTGAAACCATAAGTGTTTTCCCAGTACGATTGCCAATGTTGCGGACCGGAATTCCCAAGGCCCGGGATGATCAGAATGGTGGAGTTAAAGGTCATGGGTTGAAAATTATAACCTTAAGATAGCTTTTTTACTTGATTTTTCTAAATGTTAAGCTCATTCTTTCTCCCTCGGTAGCGGCTTCCGGGATAGCGTGTTCCCACTTTGCCTGAACATCCTGGGTCATATAAAGCAGTGAGCCCGACGATAGTTCAAAATCTATGGTTTGTGTTTTATCGTTTATTTCCCTAAACCGTAAAATGCGGGCTTGTCCCAAAGAAATAATTACTACTCCTGTACCCGACTCCAGTATGTCCGTTTGATCGGAATGAAAGCCCATCTTCGATTTTCCGTTGGGGTAATAATTGATAAGGCAATTGTTCGGCATAAAGCCAAGCTGTGCTTCAATGCCAGTGCAGAGTTGTACTAATTCGGGCAATAAAGGATAAAAAGGATAGCTGATTTGCGAGTAATTGTAAGCTACGCCGTAACTGGCCGTTTTACGGTTGCTCATGCGTTCATCCCAGCAGACTGTATCTTTTAGATGCTTAAAAGTGTCGTCGGCGTGAGTTGAAAATCCATCTATGTAGGTTACTCCTTCCATGCTATTACTCCGTCAATACCGTAAACTTAAAGTCCAGCGGCTCAAAATTCCGGATGAGCTCATCTATAAATAACTGGCCCCATTTTACGTAGCTGAGGCCGAAGTTCTCCTGCCGTTCCTGCAGGCTGTTTTTGGGGAAAAGGTCGGTTTTGATGTGTTCTATTTGCTCCAGGCGGGTTTGGTAATTGCGCTTTTCGGCTTTTACCAGTTTCTTCTGGAAGCTATCCATCGCATGTTTCAGCCGGGCCTGTACGGCGGCGGCGGAAGGGGCGAGGGTAGGGTCTATTTTATGCGAGCGTAGTTTTATCTTTTCGAAGGTGCGCTCTATCTCGCGCCATTCTTCGGTAAGGGTAAGGTCGTGGTTGCTGTGTTTTTTTACCCAGCCGTTTTTTATCTCGTCGGTGCTTTTGAATAGTTCGGCGGGCGCAAGCTCCATACTCTTTATTTTTGCGGCAGTTTCCTTCGGGATAACCAGGGCCGAATTGCGGAGGATAAGGATAGGGAAATCTACCCCGTAATGGTCGAAATTAGATTTCAGTTCCAGCCAGTAAACCACCTCGGCACCACCGCCGATATAGGCGATGTTTGGCAGGATGCATTCCTGGTAAAGCGGGCGCATTACCACGTTGGGACTAAAACGCTCGGGTGCGACGGCTATTTCCTGTTTTAGTTCAGCTTCGGTAAAGCTGATCCCGGTGTTATTTACTTTGTACAGGCCATCTTCAAATACAAGCCTTTCGCGAAGCTGCTCCTTCAGGTAAAAGAAGTTGATTTCGCGCGGATTTACCTGTATATGAACGCCAAGGGCCTGTAGTTTTTCGTTAACGGCGCTGATATTTTTAAAGCTGTTTTGCTGGATGATATCGCGCTCGATAATAGGGGCGAAGGATTGCTTAAGGCGATGGTCGTCGGCATCTATAATAACCAGTCCGTACCGGCCAAACAGGGCGTTCACCAAATAGCGGGTAGCATCGGCCAGTTTATCGAAGGCGGTGTAGGCGGTTTCTACCATTTCGCCCAACTCGTTGGAGTGCCCGTCGATGCCGAGCACACCCTTGTACTGGTTAAGCGCCTGGCGCATGGTATCGGGATTGATGCGGCCCGTTGCGCCCGAAGCCTCGTACCACCAATGCACTTTTTTGCCGCCGATGTTGGTATAGTTGATTTCGGCAAAATCATGATCCTCAGAAGCCATCCAGTAAACAGGAACGAAATCTTTATCCGGATGTGCTTCTTTCAGTTCGCGGCAAAGCTTAATGGCGGTTACTATCTTATAAATGAAATAAAGCGGACCGGTAAATATATTGAGCTGATGCCCGGTGGTAATGGTGTAAGTATTGGGCGAAGCCAGTGACTCAATTTTCTTGCGGACGAACTCGGCAGCTTCTAACTCAGGAAAATTCTTACTTTCGGACTTACCGTCTTTCGGACTTCCGGACTTGCCAAAATACTGCTCGGTTAAAACCTCTACCAACAATTGCCGGTCGGCAATAACTTTTTTATGCTCGAATAATTCGGCAAAGCCTTTAAGCGTGGGGCGGTGACTATAAAAGGACCTTAACTCCGGCACATCGTCCAGGTAGTCGATAACGGTTTGGGAAAAGTATCCCGTTTCTTTATAGTCAATACAGGCAGCGTCCATTGGATTTACGATTTTAGATTTACGATTTTAGATTTGGGTTGCAAATCCGATATCGCTTATCTGGATGTCGAATTTAGATTTTAAAATCCTAATTCAAACACCGTGCTGCAAAAATGGGCTTATTTTACAATTTGTCCATAAAGGTCAAAGTCCTCGGCGGTGTTGATTTTTACGTTAACAAAGCTGCCAACGGCTGCGTAATCAATACTGGCATCTATTAACACCTCGTTATCTACCTCGGGCGAATCGTATTCGGTACGGCCTACAAAGTAGCCGCCGTCTTTCTTATCAATCAGTACTTTATAGGTATTGCCTATTTTTTCCTGGTTTTTGTCGAAGCTTATACCCTGTTGGATTTCCATGATGGCATCCGCACGCTCTTGTTTTACTTCTTCAGGCACATCATCAACCAAAGAGTGGGCATGTGTTTTTTCTTCGTGCGAGTAAGTGAAGCAACCCAGGCGATCGAACTTGGTATCGGCAACCCATTGCTGCATTTCTTCAAAATCGTATTCAGTTTCGCCGGGGTAACCGGTGATAAGGGTGGTGCGCATGGCAATATTAGGTACGCGGTCGCGTATCTCGTTCACCACATCAATGGTTTTCTGTTTGGTTAATCCGCGGCGCATCGATTTCAGCATGTTATCGGTAATGTGCTGCAAAGGCATATCAAGGTATTTGCAGATATTATCGCGCTCGTTCATTACATCTAAAACTTCCATCGGGAAGCCTGCCGGGTAAGCGTATTGCATGCGGATCCATTCCACGCCATTTACATCGCTTAAGCGGCGCAGCAGTTCGTCGAGGTTGCGTTTACCATAGATATCGAGACCGTAGTAAGTAAGGTCTTGCGCAATCAGTATCAACTCTTTGGTGCCGTTTTTTACCAGGCTCTCGGCGTTCTTTACCAGCTGGTCTATCGGCGTACTTACGTGCTTTCCGCGCATCAAAGGGATGGCGCAGAACGAGCAGGGCCGGTTACAGCCTTCTGCAATTTTAAAGTATGCAAAGTGCGAAGGGGTGGTCAACAGGCGCTCGCCAATCAGCTCGTGGCGATAATCAGCACCAATGTTAGTGAGGATATTCTGCAAATCGTTGGTGCCGAAGTAAGCATCAACGTTAGTAATTTCGGCTTCCAGTTCGGGTTTGTACCGTTCGCTAAGGCAACCGGTAACAATCACTTTGCCTACTTTACCTTGTTCTTTCAGTTCGCTGTACTGCAGGATAGTATCGATAGATTCCTGCTTGGCATTATCGATAAATCCACAGGTGTTGATAACGATGATATCGTTGTTACGCAGCTTTTCGGCTTCGTGTACAACATCCCAGGCGTTGCCTTTCAGCTGGCCCATCAGCACTTCGCTATCGTAAATATTTTTTGAACAGCCAAGGGTAACCACGTTTACACGGGGTTTCAATAACTTCTTTGGCTGACTGATTTCTTTAGTTCTCATTATTATTTCTTTTTCACCGATTTCAGTGATTTTTTTGATTTCACCGAAAAAATGATTTTTTATCGATGAATCATTAAACGGAATATCGTTTTACTGTGCAGCTTACGTTACCAAAGTTGATAAGTAAGCCGGTTTTAATTTTTGCAGCTTTAAGATAAGACAGAATTTGTTTTTGAAATATTACGGGTGTGTAAATACCGCCAAACGATTTTATTTCTACAATTACTCTGCCTTCAATAAAAAAGTCGCACCGGAAATTGCCAACACATTTTTCCTTAAAGTAAAGGTTAAATTCTTTTTCTGCTATAAACGACAAGCCCTCTAATTCTAATTGATATTGAAGAGCTTTTGAATAAACTTTCTCTGCAAACCCAGGCCCTAAATGCTTATGGACTTCAAAGCAGCACCCGATTATTTTTTCAGTCAGTATATCTTTCTCAAACTCTGCCATCCCTAATCAGTGAAATCAAAAAAATCGGTGAAATCGGTGTTAACTTTTAAATAAACTATTGACGAAGGACGTCCTATCAAACAACTGCAGATGCTCAACCCCTTCGCCTACACCTATATATTTTACAGGTATCTTAAACTGATCCGATATCCCTATCACTACACCACCTTTTGCTGTACCATCCAGCTTAGTTAAAGCCAATGCATTTACTGCCGTTGCTTCCGTAAACTGTTTGCATTGCTCAATGGCGTTTTGGCCGGTTGATGCATCCAGTACCAGCAATATTTCGTGCGGGGCACCGGGGATAACCTTTTGCATTACGTTCTTGATCTTGGTGAGCTCGTTCATCAGCCCTACCTTATTATGTAAACGACCAGCGGTATCAATAATTGCTACATCGTCGCCGTTGGATACTGCCGAACGCAGGGTGTCGAAAGCTACCGACGCAGGGTCGCTGCCCATGGCTTGTGCTACAACCTTTACGCCTACGCGCTCGCCCCAAAGCTTTATCTGGTCCACAGCGGCCGCGCGGAAGGTATCGGCAGCGCCAAGCACTACCTGGTTGCCGGCTTGTTTCAGCTTATGGGCCAGCTTACCGATGGTGGTGGTTTTGCCTACGCCATTTACGCCAACCACCATTATTACATAAGGCTTATGGTTGCCGTATTCAAAATTCTGGAAATCGTTGCTGTTGTTTTCGGCAAGAAGCTTTTGTATTTCATCCTTCAGAATGCCGTTCAGCTCATTGGTGCCAACATATTTATCGCGGGCAACACGGGCCTGTATTCGGTCGATAATTTTGAGGGTGGTGCTTACGCCAACGTCTGATGTTACCAGTACTTCCTCTAAATCGTCCAGCACATCATCGTCAACGGTTGATTTACCGGCAACAACCTTGGTTAATTTTGAGAAGAAATTGTCCTTGGTTTTTTCCAGCCCGGTATCAAGCGCCTGCTGCTCTTGCTGCGTGCTTTCCTTTTTCTTAAAAAAATCAAATAATCCCATATGTAGATGTGCAGATGTGCGGATTTCAGATGTGCAAATTTCAAATGTGCAGATGCAAAAATCAATAAAGGCCAATTTAGGCATTTTAAATCATCTGCACATTTGCACATCTGAAATTTGCACATCAATAAAAAAGCCCTCTCGTAAGATACAAGACGGCTTTTAATATTTTAGCAAAAGTTTTACCGGGTATTATTTACCGGCAATTGCATCCTTAACGCCATCGTTAGGTACAATTTGCTCTTTGAATGAGTAAGCACCAGTGCGTGGCGACTTAACCATTGTAATAACTTTTGAATATTCTTTGCCTTTACCTGCTACTTTCAGCGTTGCAACTACTTTCTTTGCCATGTCTTTTTAATTTTGAATGATTGATTTAGCGAATGAGTGATTTAAAAACTACACCCATGACTTATCAGCCAATTATTATTTAATTTCTTTGTGAACGGTTACTTTACGTAAAACCGGGTTGAATTTTTTCATTTCCAAACGCTCGGTTGTGTTCTTTTTGTTTTTGGTGGTAATGTAGCGAGACATACCCGGCATGCCGCTGGTTTTATGCTCTGTGCATTCTAAAATTACCTGAACCCTGTTGCCTTTCTTAGCCATCGTGTGTATTGTTTTGAGTTTTGAGCGTTAGGCGTTGATATTACTCAGCACTTTTCGCCCAAACTATGCTTTATTAAATAGAACCTTTTTTTACGAACTTGTTGATACAAGCAGTAATACCGAGTTTGCTGATAGTTTTAACAGCAGAAGTAGATACTTTTAAAGTAATCCATTTATCTTCTTCAGGGATGTAAAACTTTTTCAACTGTAAGTTTGGATAGAACTTACGTTTGGTTTTAGCGTTCGAGTTTGATACGCTGTTACCGTTCATGTAGCCTTTTCCTGTTAGATCACAAATTCTTGACATGACAAATATTTTTTTAATTCTCGCTCTTCTCCTAAAAAGAGTTTGCAAATATCAGGTTTTTAAAGCAAATAGGCAATAGGGATTTTAAAAATATTTCAAAAAGATTTATGGGGTGGGGAGTAGGGTTAATAATAGGTGATTTTGCGGGTTATAGTACGAGTTCTTTCGGTATAGCTTTCCCCATTAGGGCGGGTTGACAAGAAGCGCATTTGTTTCTTTGTCCAGTTAAGGTGTGTGTCAAACGCCGGGTAGTCAAAGGCCACCCGTTCGTGCAATTCTTTTACGCGCCCGCCGCCCTCGTAGTCGCCGCTTTCCCATTCGGGTTCGTAATTTTGTAATTCAACAAGGCGGTTATTCTCGTCATACCTATACTTGCTTATTTCCGGTACATCAAGCTTTCCCCATGTTTTTTGATACAACACTCGGCCCAGGGCGTTGTATTCATATTCGGTATAGCCGCTACGGCGTTTAGGCACAAATTCTATAATCTGCCCGGATTGGTCGAATCTCCATTTTGCAGAGCGGCCGAAGCAATCACAAATCCCGGCAGGGCTAATATTGTAGCTGGCTGTCATGGCTGTTTTTATGCCCTTTTTATTGTGCAATACCTTGTAGCGGGCCGAAATATGGTAAATATCCCCATAAAACTTGTCCTTTTCGAATGAGCGAACCATGTTCCCCTTTCTATCGAAATCTACATGGTAGTAGTCGGCTGCCGATAAAGAATCGCCAATGGATATGCTTTTCACCGCGCCACGCATTACTTCTACCTGCTCATCGTAGTTGCCGTTATAGAAAAATATGGTTGTGGAGGGGAGAGGGATGCTTTTAAAAGACAGGCAGGTAACACATATCCCAAAGTATACAAGGAAGAGGTAAGATAGGATTGGTTTCATTTAATCTGCTTTTTAGTAATACGTGATTCTGCGGGTTATGGTATCAGCTTTCCCAGCATCGTAATACGAGGGTATGGCTATCCTTTTAAGCCAGTTACCTTGCTTATCTACCGATAAATATTTGTAACTTATTTGGCCGCCAAACTGGCCGCCAACATCTTTAGTTGCTATCAAAATCAAAAAATGCTGAGGGTTATAACAATACCTTTTGGTAAATTGATGTTTTTTCTCTCCATAGCCCTCCATTTGTACCATGTCTCCTGCCATGTTGTATTGATAACGGAATATCCGTCGCGCTAGTTCGGTGTCAGAATCATCCCGCAGTTGCTTAATAGGGAAACTCATTTCAATAATGTGGACTGTAGTATCGTATTTATAAAGCCGTTGTTTAAATTCCGGATGCGGCCCACTCCCATACGCTGTCAATTGAGTTTTCTTGCCATTCTTATCGTATTTATAAGCATATTTCCAATCGTCTTCCAGAGAGCTTTTGTTAATTGTCTGAGTAGCGTTGCCGTGCAGGTCAAAACCGGTGACAGTAGTTTCGTTACCCGAATAAGGAGCAGGAGCAATTTCGGTAAGCTGTTTTACCTTCCCATTCAGAATCTCAAAATTAGCGTCGAAGATGGTGACAACCTCTGGTTTAGATATAGGCTTGGGCTGTTCCCTACAGGCTGTTATAAATAGGATAATGATTATGCATAGGTATTTGTTCATCTTCATTTAATCAATAATACGTTATAATGCGCGTTGTGGTAATAGTGTCTGGTTTTTGCTTTGTGCGGCCCAGAAATTGCCTATAGCTGACTCGTTGAAGCCAGTTGTGGTGTAAATCGTGCAGGGTATATTTAGTGTTGGTTCTCGACCAGGGGAAATGATTTACAGTTTCGATATCTTCTATAACCCGGCCCATTTGGTCATATTTATATTCGTTCTCGTTCAGTTGCCAGTGCTCGCCTGTAAACTCGAGGATAGATTTTACCACCCTGCCTTCCTTATCGTACAGGTACCGGTGGGTCGTTGCCACCACCCAGGGCACCGGGCTTATGCTCCGGAAAACAAGGTGGCCGTTATCGATATCGAATTTTAAGGTATCGGCATACTTTTCGGGTTTAAGATTTTTCCCGAAGGGGTAGGAGGTTTTTAGCTTGAACACGGTCATCTTCTGGCCATCGATACCGTATCCGAAGGAATACCTGCTTATGTATTCGGTTATGTGCGTATAGCTGTCATCTTCCCAGGTCCTACTTTGCACGTAACGCCGGGTAAGCTTTTGCATGTTACCTTTTCCATCAAATTCCACTTTGTCGAAATCTGCTTTCGGGTCGCCGGTAAATATTTGCTTTACGTTGTCGTTCAGTACCTCGGTAAACTTCTCATTCTCATAGTAAAATGTTTTTGTTACCGGCTGTTTGCACGACATGAAGCATAAGGAGATAAACGCCATCAGTAATTTAAAGTACTTAAGATTTAGGTTCATTGATTTGGTGTGGATGCAATGGTGTAATATACGCATTGTTCTTTTATTTTACCACCGAGTTTGCGGAGAAGGCATAGAGATTCACAGAGCTCTGAAAGTTGATAAAGAGAACTTTGCGACTTTGCAGGAAACCGGCCGGCAAACTATAAAAGCTTCACGCACTTTGCGTCTCACCGCGTCGCAAGTCTTTGCGCCCTCCGTGTTTAAATTGCCAATTTGCTAAATCGATTAATACGCGTTGACTCTACTTTTTAAAATATTTTAAAAAGCTATAAATTTATTACCCGCTTAACACAAAAATTACTAATTTACGCCACCATTATACATCGCTATGCAAGTTAAGTCGTTTGAAGAATACCAGCAGGCCTATAGTCTGAGTGTTGAACAGCCTGAACAGTTTTGGGAAGGCATCGCCAATAATTTTTTATGGAAAAAGAAGTGGGATAAGGTTTTGGAATGGAACTTTAAAGAACCAAAAATAAAATGGTTTGAAGGGGCCAAGTTGAACATTACCGAGAACTGCCTGGACCGCCACCTGGAAAAGAACGGCGACACCACCGCCATCATCTGGGAACCTAACGACCCAACCGAAGACCACCGCATAATTACTTATAAGCAACTGCACGATAAAGTTTGCCAGTTTGCCAACGTGCTTAAAAACAACGGCGCTAAAAAAGGCGACCGCATTTGTATATACATGCCTATGGTGCCCGAACTGGCTATTGCCGTTTTGGCCTGTGCGAGAATAGGCGCTATCCACTCCGTGGTGTTTGGGGGCTTTTCGGCGCAATCTATAGCCGACAGGATAAAGGATGCCGAATGCAATATTGTGATCACGGCCGATGGCGGTTTTCGTGGGACTAAGGAAGTACCATTGAAATCTATCATTGATGATGCTTTGGTGCAGTGCCCGTCTATCAAAAAAGTAATTGTTTTAACCCGCAGCCGCACGCCTGTATCTATGATAAAGGGCCGCGATGTATGGTGGGAAGATGAAGTTAAAAAAGTAGAGACCCAGGGCAACCCAGATTGCCCTGCCGAAGAAATGGATGCCGAGGATATGCTGTTTATCCTGTACACATCGGGTTCTACCGGCAAGCCGAAGGGCGTTGTGCATACCTGTGGGGGCTACATGGTTTATACAGGTTATACCTTTAGCAATGCATTCCAGTACCAGCCGGGCGAGGTTTATTTTTGTACGGCAGATATCGGCTGGATAACCGGTCACTCTTATATCGCCTACGGTCCGCTTACGCAAGGGGCAACTTCGGTGATGTTCGAGGGCGTACCGACCTGGCCGGATGCTGGCCGCCTTTGGGATATCGTAGAGAAATTCAAAGTAAATATATTATATACTGCCCCAACCGCCATCCGCTCGCTGATGAGCTTTGGCGATGACGTGGTAAAGGGTCGCGATTTCAGCTCGCTGAAAAAACTGGGCTCGGTAGGCGAACCTATAAACGAGGAAGCATGGCACTGGTTTGATGAAAAGATAGGCCAGGGTAAATGCCCTATTGTAGATACCTGGTGGCAAACCGAAACCGGGGGCTTTATGATATCGCCAATTGCCGGCGTTACCAAAACCAAGCCGGGCTATGCAACTTTACCATTGCCCGGCGTACAGCCTGTATTGGTAGATGAAAACGGCAAGGAGATACATGGCAACGGCGTAAGCGGCAACCTTTGCATCAAATTCCCGTGGCCGGGCATGTTGCGCACCACCTATGGCGACCACGAGCGCTGCCGCACCACCTATTTTGCCACTTACGAAAACCTCTATTTTACCGGCGACGGCTGCCTGCGCGATGAGGATGGTTACTACCGCATTACCGGCCGAGTTGATGACGTGCTGAACGTATCGGGCCATCGTATTGGTACCGCCGAGGTAGAGAACGCTATTAATATGCACGCCACAGTGGTAGAAAGTGCCGTGGTGGGCTACCCGCACGATATAAAAGGGCAGGGCGTTTACGCCTTTGTGGTATGCCCCAATCAGCATGGGGACCAGGACCTCACCCGTAAGGATATCGTAATGACCGTGGCCCGCATCATCGGTGCCATAGCCAAACCCGATAAAATCCAGTTTGTAACCGGCCTGCCAAAAACACGTTCGGGCAAAATTATGCGCAGGATATTGCGGAAGATAGCCGAGGGCGATACCGGCAATTTAGGCGATACATCCACCTTGTTGGATCCGGCTGTTGTGGAGGAAATAAAGGCGGGAGCGTTGTAAGAAGGAGGCAAAAGTATTTGCTACGAAAAAGTCCGTGACAAACATATTTGCCACGGACTTTTTTCTTAAACAGGAAAATCTTAAATTTGATTATGGAACTTGTGTTGAAAAACGTTCAAAAAAAGCATTTGCCTCTGATTGCAGAGTTAGCAAAAACGCTCAAAATAGAATTATCGGAGCCTGCCGAAGATGACAAATATTATTTAGCGGCAATGGAAGAGGGACGAAAGTCGCCGCTTTTGAAAGAGCAGGAAAAATTGGATTTTATTTCGTCGCTGAAATCTAAATAATGCAATTAGAGATCCGGGCAACTTTTACAAAAGACAGTAAAAAGCTGTCGGATACGCTGAAGGAAAGCCTTGCGGATGCAATCGCGGTAATTGTCAGCGCAGAAAAATTGTCGGATATTCCCAATGTTAAATCGTTAAAAGGTGGCAAAAAAGCGGTAAATGCTTATCGAATGCGCCTTAAAGATCATCGTATTTGTTTTTACTTCCAAAACGAGGTTGTTGAGTTAGTTCGAATCCTGCCACGAAAAGATGTTTATAAAGTGTTTCCCTAAGCTTTATGACCGATACCCCCATCATCAACGGCAATCAACAATATATTTTAATCCGTGGCGAGAGCCACGATAATCCGGTGTTACTGTACCTGCATGGCGGGCCGGGAACGCCGGATTTTTGTTTTACAGCGGAGGTACTAAGGCCCTTGGAAAAGCTTTTCACCATTTGCTATTGGGAGCAACGCGGAGCGGGGAGGTCATACAAAACGCTGGAAGATACAGAATCCATAGCGCTGGAGCAGATGGTAGCGGATGCCGAAACCGTAAGCCGGTATCTTATCCAAAAATTCGGGCAGGATAAAATTTATGTACTCGGGCAGTCATGGGGTACGTTCCTGGGTTCGTATCTGGTGCACCGGCAGCAGGCTTTGTTCCATGCATACCTGAGCGTGGGGCAGGTCACTAACCAGTATTTATCAGAGCAGGAATCTTATGATTTTGTAAAACAGCAAGCCACGATCCGTAAGGACAGGGGCGTGCTCCGAAAATTGGAAAAATGGACGGTACCCACCCGGGATGCCGGCGCGAAAGCCTGGTTCAGGTATTTTAACTTTCAACGATGGCAGGTGGCAAAATATCGCGGCAGCATGAAGCAAAAGAACATTTTTTTATTGGCGATCTGGAAACTGCTAACCTGCAAAGAATATACTTTTAAAGACAAGCTAAACTACATGAAAGGCTCCTCGCTTAGCTTTAACCAGCTATGGGATACAATCATCAATACCAATATCAACGAGGAGGTAACCGAATACCAAATACCCGTTTATTTTTTCCATGGGAAGCATGACCATCATACTTATTATGATGGGGCTAAAGATTACTTCGAAAAGCTAAGTGCACCCAAAAAGCGTTTCTATACTTTCCCGGATGCTGCGCATTTTCCGCATACGGAGTGTTTTGAAGAGTTTGAAAGGATTGTTAAAGAAGAAATTTTGGCACCGGCATCTATATAAGGTCAGGAATAAAACATAAATTGCAATTGGATTCACACAGCTAAATAACCTACATCTATGAAAAAAGTAACCGGCATCGGCGGCGTGTTTTTTAAAAGTGCCGACCCTAAAGCCATGAATGATTGGTACACCAAAAATCTGGGATTGCCCGTTGGCCAATACGGAACCACCTTCGAATGGCTGCACGAGGACGATGCCTCTAAAAAAGGATCTACCAGTTGGTGCGCTTTCCCTGCCGATACCAAATACTTCAACCCTTCCGAAAAGCCTTTTATGATTAATTACCGCGTGGCGGATCTGGCTGCATTGGTGGAGGAACTGAAAAGCGAGAACGTAACCATCGTAGACGAGATTGCCGAGTACGACTACGGCAAATTCGTGCATATCCTCGACCCTGAAGGCAACATCATCGAGCTTTGGGAGCCCGGGGATGAATCGGTGCTGTAATTTCCGGCTACAAATAAAAAACTAATTACCCCCCGGGCTATTCTCTATTGCACTCTTTTCCAAACCTCGTCGTAGCCATTCCCTTTTATATAAAATAGCGAATCGGTAAGCCGGTATTTAAAGGTGCCTATTTTACCATTCATATACTGGGCGTACCCGGGTCCGCCAATAGCTTCTATCAATATAGAGTAAGTCTTATTTTGGGTGTCTAGCTTGTACGACCCTGAGAAGGCTGCGTTGACCTGCTTTTTTGAGTATTGTATATCGGTAACTAAAAATCTGTCGCCCGTAATAGTCTGATATCTGATCTGGCCGGGCTGCCCGGCGTAGTTAGTGTCAACAACACCATTCTGCATAATTTGCCAGGTGCCTATTAAAGCTTTTTGATCTGTAATTGCTCTTTTTGAACTGAGGCATGCCGAAAAAATAAAAGTGCAGCATGCAAAAAAGACGAAGGATAAAATGGTTAATTTTTTCATTGCATTTGTTTTTAGGTTAAATAAATCAATTATGTAACTATAGAGTTTCCGGATATAATCGCGAATAGTATCCGTTGTTTTACCTAACCAATCGGCCATTCCCGGCGTTGAATTGTAAACTTCCTGACCCAGAGCTGCGAAGATCAGCTTTATCGTATAACTCCTTGGCGTTACTTCCCCTGCTTCTATCCGTTGCAGTGTACGTATGCTTAAATTACATTTTCCGACAAGTTCTTCCTGTGTTAACCCTTTGGCTTTTCTAAGTTTCGCAATCTTTTTGCCTAAGCTTGGTTGTTGCATGGTTATGTAAAATTCTGAGGCAATGTTATTATTAACACAACCAATATACAATAAATGCCGCCGTATTTATTGCCGACATTCTCCCGACATTTTGGATACTGTATTAATATAGCGGGTTAACTATTGAACATTAATGTGATGTAAACAGGCAAACCAAATCCCTCTTCACCTGTTCTCCTTACACATCTAAATAAGGAGAAACATACCATGGATAAGTTAGAAATAAAGGGCGGCTGGAACGAGCTGAAAGGAAAGATAAAACAAGTCTACGGCGACCTGACCGACGACGACCTGGCCCACGAAGAAGGCAAAGACGATGAAACGCTTGGCCGCATCCAGAAAAAAACAGGCAAAACCCGCGAGCAGCTGGTAGACTGGATAAAGAGTCTTTAGTGGTTAGTGGCTGGAGGTTAGAAATTAGTTAAATATTGCCCTGCATAGCGGGGCTTTTTTTATTTCCGGGCGGAAGCAACGTTTGGCACAAACAGGTGTCGATTAACTAAACTATTAACACCTTATGAAGCATAGCTACCTATTCCTTTTCCTTATTTTTCCTTTTTTGGTTTCGGCTCAGTCCAAACTGACTGCCTTGCCCTCGTCTAACGATTTATCCCTTGAACTTAACCGGATTAAAGCCGACCCGAAAATCGATGCTGACTCTGCCGCAAAGCTGCTCTCTCGCTGGCAGCGTTATCCCGAAATAAAGACCAAAGGCATCAATTACCTCTTTTATTACAATGATGAACGCATCGGTGTTATTCCCCTGCGGGTGTTTATCCCGCCGGCCTACAATAACAACAAGCCCAATGCCTGCGTATTGGTACTGCATGGCGCGGTCGGTATCAGCCATTTTACAGATATTGATACCCTAGGCAATACCGACGAAGACATTTTGGTAGACCCACTAAAGACTCAGGGCTATATCATCATACAGCCGATAGGCGACAAAGTAAAGGGGTTTACGTGGGGAGGGCAGACCCAACATTATGGAGAAGCTTATCGATGGAACAGGTCTTATGATATTTTGGCACGGATGCTTATCGAGCTGAAGCGGGTGTTGAACATTGATGATAACAGAGTATATAGTTTTGGCCATTCAGATGGTGCAGACGGTGCTATTGGTCTCGGCATTTACAAGCCCGACCAATTTGCCGGTGTGGTTGCATATAACACCATGTTTTATAATCTTTTCGCGCATGATTATTACATCCGTAATATTCAAAACCTGCCCCTTTACGAAGTGCATTCTGATAAGGACCAATTGCGGCGAATAGCAGTTACCAGGCAAATTGTAGATTCTATAAAGCGGTTTAGCAAGCAAATCTTTTATAAGGAATACGCAGGTTACGAGCATTACGATAAGCACCTCAGTATAGACGAACCTTTTGCGGATAAATTCATGAAGCGCCTGGTGCGTAACCCTTATCAGACAAACCTCTACTGGGAAACCATGCAAGATAGTCCCTATAATTCTATAGACTGGATAAAGATTGTGGCCGATACTACTTTGAATTCTGCATCATGGCACCAGCCGTTTGAGATTATCGAAAAATATTTCTTTGAACGCGAGAAGACATGGCTTACTCGTCACTTTTATAGTTCGCTGAAAAGCGCCGCTGTTAAAGCCAGTTACAGTAATAATGTTTTCACCCTGCAAACATCGGGCGTTACCGAAGCGGAACTGAAGATAAGCCCAAAGATGGCAGACCTGAAAAAGCCCATTATTGTAATAGCCAATGGGAAGCAGGTATTCAAAGGCATGGTGAAGGCCGATAAGGCTTATCTCTTGGATAATTTCCAGCGTAATGCCGATAGGGCTGCATTGTGGGTTAACAGCATTAAGGTGAAAATAGATTAAAGTTTGTATTTTACAGCACCCAAACGAAATCCCAATGCCTGAATCTGCAATAACGCCCGAGCAAAGCAAAAGTAAAATACTTTATATCGACCACCTCAAAGTGGTACTGACGGTGCTGGTAATAATGCACCATGCCTTTATCACTTACGGCGCGCCGGGTGGTTGGTATTACAGCCAGAAAACAACCCTGCTAGGGGCAATTGTACCCATGACGGCTTTCGTTGCCGTTAACCAGGCTTTTTTTATGGGTTTCTTCTTTTTCCTGTCGGCATTGTTTATCCCCTCATCGTACGATAAAAAAGGGCCGGCCAAATTCCTTGCCGACAGACTGCTAAGGTTGGGCCTGCCATTGGTATTTTACTCCTTCGTGTTATCGCCCTTCCTTAGTTTTTTGGTGTACAACTATACCGGCACGCATCCGCAGATAACCTATGCGCAATTCCTCGGCGGGTTTGATGGCTGGATTAACTTCGGCGTGCTGTGGTTTGTGGCTGCCCTGTTGATATTTACCCTCGCCTACGCTTTGTTCCGAACGTTTATGGATGACAGGCATGTTTTAAAAACTTTTCCATCCGCAGTAAAAATACTGCTCTTTGCCACCACCCTTGGCGTGATAACTTATTTCGTGCGCATTGTTTTCCCGGTAGGGTGGGTGCTGAAGCCGCTGGGTTTCCAGCCGGGGCATTTTCCGCAATATATCGCCATGTTTATATTGGGTCTCATCGCATCGCGCAGCAAATGGATAGGCAAGGCCGATTATAAAACCGGCAAAACCATGCGGACCATTGCCTTATGTTTGGTGTTCATCGGGTTTCCATTGTTTTTCGTAACGCGGCAATTATTGGGTTTCCCGGTAGAATATTATAACGTTGGTGGTCATTGGCAAAGCTTATGGTATGCCGCATGGGAGCAACTGGTAGGCTTCAGCATCGTTGTCGCCCTGCTATGCATCGGCAAAACAAAATGGAACGGGCCATCTAAGTTTTTAAGCCTGCTCTCCCGCAGCACATTTGCAGTTTACATCTTCCATCCGTTGATACTGATAGGCCTCTCAGTGGCATTGCATAGTTGGGTTATGGAGCCGGCCTTGAAACTTTTGGTAGTAGCGCCGCTGGCGGTTATCGGTAGCTTTTTGCTGGGATTGCTGGTGGTGAGGGTACCGGGGGTGAATAGGGTGGTTTAGTACGCACGCTGATAACTTAAGCGATTTTAATTCGTCCTCCTGCTACACAAATGGTTATTTTTGCTGTCGATGACAAAACCCACTAAACCCACCATACTTGTTGTAAACGACGATGGCGTAACCGCCCCCGGCATCAAAAGCCTGATGCATGTGATGAAAGAACTGGGCCGCGTGGTGGTGGTGGCGCCGGATAGTCCGCAATCGGGTATGGGGCATGCTATCACCATTGGCAAGCCGCTCCGTTTAGATAAGGTGGACCTTTACGAAGGCATCGAAATATATAGTTGCAGCGGCACCCCTGTAGATTGCGTAAAGCTGGCCGTTACCAAAGTTTTCAAGGGCCAAAAGCCTGATTTGTGCGTATCGGGCATCAACCACGGGTTGAACAATTCTATCAATGTGTTGTACTCCGGTACGATGTCGGCGGCGGTAGAGGGCGCTATAGAAAGTATCCCGTCTATCGGTTTTTCGCTGGACGATTACTCCCTGCAGGCCAATTTTGCGCATTGTGAAAAATTCATCAAAGAGATTGCCCTGCAGGTTTTGCAAAACGGCCTGCCCGTTGGCACACTGCTCAACGTGAACTTCCCGAACACGCATGATATAAAAGGCATTAAGATATGCCGCCAGGCCAACGCCAAATGGGCCGAGGAATTCGACCAGCGAATGGACCCCTATAAACGCCCTTACTACTGGCTCACCGGTGTTTTCCAAAATAACGACCAGGGCCAGGACACCGACGTTTGGGCGCTGGAGCATAACTATGCCTCGGTAGTGCCCGTTCAGTTTGATATGACGGCGCATCACGCCATCCCCGTTTTAAACACCTGGAATTTTAATGTTTGATAAGAATAGTGTAGGCACGGGCCTTGTGCTGGGAAGCATTTTGCCTGTATTGAGTTGGGTGCTGTTTGAGTATATACTGCACAACGATGCCTTTATTATGGATAAACCTGCGGTACCTTACCTTATTGCCGTAGGCCTGAACTTAGTGCTGCTGCGCTATTGCTTCAGGAATAATATGGAAGATACCGGTAAAGGCGTGATGATGTTTACCTTTGCTTTTATGCTGCTGGTTTTTTTGTTTAAGATACACACCCGATGATTTAATCGGGAATGTAACCCTAGTTGAATTTTAAAAGCAGCTCGCGAATATCTGGTTCATTACCACTTTCACTTGCATCTAAACATACTATCTTATCAATTTCAATAGGGCCGTTCCAAGCAGCATAGATAGCAAACCACAAACCTTCTTCTATAGTATTGTGCCATGTGGTTATGATATCGAAAGGCGGTAAATAATCATATTCGTAATCGATGTCGACTTCTCGGTAGGCAATATCTTCATCCACGATGTCGTGCATCAATTCACCCTGATTGCCGGTACAACAAACGTAGCATGCATTATTACTAATAACTTTATTGGATATCTCGAATAATTCTGTGTTTTTTTTGTTGGCTACAATGACAAAAGCCAGCCAGTTTTCTGTAGGGAAATTTTTACTCCAGGGAAGTTCAGTACTGTAGCTTTGATGAAAAACTTTTCGGTTATTAATTGTTGCTAAATCAATCATCGTGAAAACTAAATTAACGATTCAATCGTCGATAAACAATATATTACTTATTATCATTGCAGCATGAAATATTACCTGGTTGCGGGCGAAGCCTCGGGCGATTTGCATGGCGCAAATTTGATGAAGGCACTGAAGGTGGAAGATCCCAAAGCTGAATTTCGTTATTTTGGCGGCGACCTAATGCAGGCAGAGGGCGGCACCCTGGTAAAACACTACGAGGATATGGCCTTTATGGGCTTTGTAGAAGTGGTGGCCAACCTGCGCACCATCCTCAAAAACATGAGTCTCTGCAAAAAGGATATCCTGGCTTATCGGCCGGATGTTTTAGTACTGATAGATTTCCCCGGCTTTAACCTCAAGATAGCGGAGTTCGCCAAAAAGAAGGGACTGTTGGTTTGTTACTATATTTCGCCCAAAGTATGGGCCTGGAACCAGAAACGCGTACTCAAGATAAAAAAAGCGGTAGACCACCTGTTTTGCATACTGCCTTTCGAGGTGGAGTTTTACAAAAGCTGGGGTATGGATATCGATTATGTGGGCAACCCCCTGCTGGATGCCGTGGCCGCCTTTACGCCCAACCCCGATTTCCTAAAAAATAATATGCTGCTTTCGGGCAAAAAGATCGTTGCCTTGCTGCCCGGTAGCCGCAAGCAAGAAATTAGCCGCCTGCTGCCCGATATGGCCAAAGTTGCCGAACGCTTTACCAACTTCCAATTTGTGATTGCGGGCGCACCCACTTTCGATGCCGATTATTACCGCCAATACATCGGGGGTATGCATATCCCGGTGGTGTTCAATGCTACTTACGATTTGCTGGCCAATGCCGAAGCCGCTATCGTGGCCTCGGGTACCGCCACTTTAGAAACCGCTCTACTCAATGTGCCGCAAGTGGTGGTTTACAAAGGCAATGCGGTTACCATTGGTATTGCCAAAATGCTGATAAAAATCAAATTCATATCGCTGGTAAACCTCATTATGGATAAGGCGGTAGTAAAGGAACTGATACAGCAGGACTGCGAATCTCACAGCATCTCCAACGAATTGGATAAACTGGTAGGGCTGGATGATTACCGCCAACAGATGCTGGCCAACTACGACCTGCTTGACGAGCGGATGGGCACGCCCGGCGCATCCGCCAAAACGGCTGCGCTTATCGTTAAATATGCCTCAAAAAAGTAAGGCTCCGCATTGCTGCCGAGCCTCACTTTTTCTCAAAGGACTGTTTTAGATAGATAAAGAATATATGTAGATCAGGCGGCCGACAAAGTTTGTTGTGCAGTCTGGTTGTTGCGGGTGGTAAATAGGGCTCTCTCCTTTAAAGCCTTCAGGTCTTCCATTAATAAGTTTTTCAATTCGTTATCAAATCGTGCAAAAAGTTTGCTGGTGGCTGGTTTTTTGTAGGTTTTCATAGGTAGATGCTTTATAAGGTGTTTGCAAGATTAGTTTTACTTAGGCTATGCTTAAACGGTTGGCGTTTATGGCCATCATTTGGTCTCTTACGGCTTTGATAGCTTTTAAATCACTCATTAAGATCACTTTCAATTCCTTGTCGAACCGGGTTACCAATTTGCTTACCGATGTGTTTTTCGTTGAAGTTTTCATAGTCAATATTTTAAAATTATTAGTTTTTTGTTTCGTTGTCTGTTGCTTCGTCCTGGTTTTCTTCAAGGTTGTCGTGCCTGCGCTTCGCTTCCCTCATTTGCCTTTCCAGTTGTTCTTCTTCTCTGTGGTCGGCTGGTTTTTCCGGGGCTACCGGGTTCTCCCATTCCTTTTGTTCTGCCGGCGCTTCTGGTTTCTTTTCGATTTCCATGATGTCTCCGTTTGATTATACTTATTCCAACTCTGTGCCAAAAAACCCGCAGCGCCAAAAAAAAATGGCTGCAGGCAGCATCTTTTTTTACGTTAAGTACAAAAAAAGTAGAAAATGGGCCTTTTTAAGCTGTTTTAAGGGGATGCCCTACGGATGCTGTACAAAAAATTAGTGCAGGGTGTGGTAATTGGTGGTCAGCGAGTGTTCGGTAAAAGTGTACGGTGTCCGTTTTCAGACGCTCCGCTGCATGGTTTTGCGCGTTGCCAGGTGTATAACGATAGCAATGGCTGATAAGATGATGCCGATAACGCACACGCCCGGCCAACCGTAAACGCCCCAAACACGTGTAGCCAGGAAGGTACCTGTGGCACCGCCTATAAAATAGGCCACCATGTACACGGTATTGATGCGGTTACGCGCCGCAGGGTTAAGCGAGAAAATGATAGCCTGGTTAGAGATGTGCGTAGCCTGTACGCCCATATCCATAATAATAACGCCGATAACTAAGCCCGCGATGCTGTATGCCGAAAACCAGAAGATGACGAACGAAAATAATACCAGTGCCAAAGTAATGGTTGATAATTTATAGGCATCCATCTTATCGCTCAGGCGGCCCATCATCCCGGCGGCGATGGCACCGAAAGCGCCCACGAGCCCGAAGGCACCGGCCACATCGCTTCCCTGGTTAAAGTTTTGTTTGAGCATAAATACCAGGGTGGTCCAAAATGCGCTGAAGGCGGCGAAACAAAGCGCGCCGCGCAGGGCAGCCAGGCGCAGCTTGGGTTCGTTCTTCACCAGATCTACCAGCGACTGCATCAACTGGCGGTAGTTGCCTTTGTAGTCGGGTTCAATCTCGGGCAGCATCAGGTAAATAAGCAGCCACATCATTATCATGATGCCCGCAGCTATAAAATACATGCTGCGCCAGCCGGAATGAGCGCCCACGAAACCGCTAAGCGTGCGCGACAGCAAAATGCCTATCAACAAACCGCTCATGATGAAGCCGATTTTTTTGCCCCTTTCCTCGGGACTGGCCAAATGCGCGGCCATGGGCACCAGCAGCATACCCATAACGGATGCGGCACCTAACAAAAACCCCGATAATAATAGTATATGTATGTTAGGTGCAAAGGCAGTTAGCAGCAGGGCCGAAACGATGAAAGCAAATTCGATAAGCATCAAACGTTTACGCTTCACCATATCCGCAAGCGGGATCACGAAAAAGATACCCGCAGCATAGCCCAGCTGGGTAAGCATGGATAGCTGACCCACTTTACCGTTGCTCACGCCGAAGGTTTGGGCCATATCTTCTAACAAGGGTTGGTTATAATACAGGTTGGCCACAACAAGCCCGGTGGTAATTGTCATTACCCAGAGGGTGGTAGTGGTTAATTCGGGCTTATGTGTTGTAACGGCCATTTTTTTAGGATATTGACAAAGGTGTTAAAGTATTTTTAACATTCCGTCAGCAAAAATTCATAAAAAATTGAAAATATTTCAAGTAATTTGCGTTATCTTTGATAATACAATAACGAAAAAAGTACATTGATATAAGGATGACAAAAAAATTACAAATAAATTCTTTGTAATTCAAAACTAAGTGTTACTTTTACACCATCAACAACGACATAGTCGGTTGATACATAAAATAGTCTTCTCATAATTTAGGTTTATAATTGGTTAGTAAAGGCCCCTGCCCATCAGGGGCTTTACTTTTTTACAAGAATTTGGACCGCTGATATATTTGATTTTAGGATTTAGTTGATGGTTTGTCTGAACCTTGATTTGTGGGGTTTTGGGATGACCGTGATTTTAGTGTAGTGGGCCGCCTTATTAGTATCTCGCAAAATAAAGTGTAGGCAAAACAATCATGATTTCCTGCGGCACGTTTTCTTTTTGCCAATAAACTATAAAGTTCACCTTGGCGCTTTTTAATTTGTAACCGTTAGCAGTTATCTTATCCAACTCGCCCAAAAACAGTTTAGAGAATTTTAAAACCGGTTGGCCCATTTGGTTAGTACACTCATCACCGTTGATAATCAATTCACCGCCGGCTTTTAAACCGGAAACAGGGCCTTGCACTTTGAAAAAGAAATCGAGCTGAACATTCTTATGCGTTAGGTGAATTGCTAACCACGCAGGTGGGGCATGCAATTCTTTATCCTGAACCCTTACGGTGTTATCTGCATTAATGTTTTCAAAGGTATCGGCATTCAGATGGATAATAAGGTTTTGTTTGGCGCGGGTGATGGCTACGTATAACTGCCTTTTTTCCTCATCGGTAACGGCCACAAAATTTTCCAGCATCAGGAAAACGTTGTCAAATTCTTTTCCCTTTGCTTTGTGTATGGTTGATACAAATATCGTGTCGTTTCCGGGTGGGTAAAAATCTTCTAATTTCGATTCGCGTATAAACACCTCCAGGTCCGATTTATACTTGAACTTTGTGTTTATAGTTTCAAAATCCCGGATGAGCGTTTCGCAAATTTCCAGGTTTTGGCTTGTTTTAAATATTATGTTCAATTCCCGCTTTGCGTTTGCCCATGCTTCATCAGGAATAACAAACATCTGGTAGCCCAAGTCTAACTTTTCCAGGAAAAACCGTAACTCGGCCATGTTGTACAGGCTAAAACCATCGTTTGTTTGTATGAGCCTTGCCCGCATTTTTTCTTTCAGCAACAGGCCCGTAATCTGCAACGCTTCTTCGTTGGTTTTGGTTAAGATGCAGGTAGTGCCGATGAGGGGAGTAGTTATCACGTCGTTTACCAGCGGCGTAATAAGATTATTATACAGATGCCGCACTATCTTTATTTTACCCGCATCCCGTTGCCTGGCAATAATAGGTGTGGTTTTTAAGCGCCGCGTTATGCCGGTTGCAAACTGATTGGCAAAATTGACCAGGTTGTGTTTGCTGCGATAATTTTCAACAAGTTCATATTTAACGGCACCCTCCATCTCCGTAATCTGTTCCAGATATTTTGAGTTTGCGCCCCTAAACGCGTAGATGTTTTGGTCGTCGTCGCCAACGGCAATTACACGCATGTCGTCGTTTTGGTTCATCAAAGCCAATATCAGGTTATACTCATCCTCATCTATATCCTGGGCCTCATCAATTACCAAAACGGTTTTTGTCATCCGGCTGGGTTCAACTTCTTTATTCGTTATTTTGGATACTGTTTTCTTTAAAATCTGGTCAGATTTTTCAAGGCTCCCCACTCTACCCAATAAGTCGAAACAATAGGAGTGGAAGGTTTTTATTTCGATAAAGTTGGCTGCATTCTTAATTAGATGCAGCAACCGTTTTTTGAACTCGGTTACCGCCGCCCTCGAGAAAGTCAGCATCAGCAATTGCTCGTGCTTTACATCTTCCATCAGCATCAGTGAGGCCAGCTTGTGCACCAATACTTTTGTTTTGCCGCTACCTGGCCCGGCCGCGACTACAATGTATTTAGCATCAGTATTATTTGTAATAGCCAGTTGTGTGGGCGATAGCTGTCCAAACAACTCCGCGAATTTTGTGGGCGTAAGGTTTATGCGGATTTCGTTTCGCCTGGCACCCTTAAAATACTTATTGAGGAATGAAGAGTAATTCAAGTGGAAATAATCGTCTACAAATTGCAGGGCATCCCGATAATTTTCTATCATTTTTTTGGCGTACTCACCAATGATATGTATCTGCTCAATCTTGTTACGGTAAAAATCGCCCAGCTTTTGATAATCCTCTACTTTATAGCGCCTCTTATTGTCGCTCTCCAACCGCTCAATAGTTAAACGATTGTAAGCAACCAAAAAGCCGCCTTCAATTTTTATCGCTTCAATCCGCGAGAGATAAAACAGCGTATCCTCTATGTCATCGATACTAACTTCCTGCTTAAAAAGCTCACTGCTTTGCAGGTAAGCATCCTTTAATTCGTGTACCGAAAATTCAATCCTTTTTTCATCGGCATTATTTTCTATGGCTGCTAAGCCGTTGTTTTTACGATACAGGAAGTTTACCATAAACCGCGCCAGTTCGTGCCGCTTCTCCAGTTTGGTGGTTAAAACCTCCTGCGGCAGCACCGCAATAACGCTGAAGTTGTTTTTGGATGATTGATGGAATTTTTTGCGTATCCAGTTTTTAATAGCCCAAAAGTTGACGATGGTCTTGATTTTATCGGGTGTTGCATCGGCGCAATCCTGCCGTTCAAAATCTTCATTTAGCTCTTTTAAGTTGAGCGTTTGCTCCTGTTCACTTAACAGGGGTAACAGGCACTTTTCTATCTTGCCAAACGCTTCCACAATGGCCAACGACTTATTTTTGATGTCGTTAAATTTGATAAACGCGGCCAAATCTTTAGTGTCGGCCAGTATATTTTCTTCACGAAGCAGAGTAATAATGTTAATTACCTCCTCTCTTACTATCCCTAAATGGTCGCTGATATAATCCACCCTTGATTCGGCCGTATCCTCGCTTACCTTTTTGCGGCTTCTGGCCGAAAAAAGCTTTTTGATTATCCTTATGGCCTGCTGTTTTTGCTTTTCGGTAAAGCGTGCCGAAGCGTTTATTTTATCTACTGCCTGTTGCGCGTTTTTAGTGAGGATGCTATTGGCAAATATCCTTGGCGAGTTTTGCCCGCGTTTTAAATAGCCTGCCTCTTCCAGCGCTGCAATTGCGGTARTTACGCGGGTTTCTATCTCGGCAACGGTATCGTCCCAGCCAGCTTTCCGTGCAATTTCCAAAGCACTGTTAGAAACGGTTGTACGGAATTTGGTAATCTCTTTTATGGCTTTCCAAACCTGTTGTATCTCTTTAATAGATAATTTGGTTTGGTTAAGCATTATGAAGTGTTTATTAAGGTCCTCTTCACTAAACAATACGTAACAATCGGCTTCTATTTTTTCGTCGCGACCGGCGCGGCCAGCTTCCTGAACATAATTTTCAAGGGAATCTGAAATATCGTAATGTATCACCACGCCTACATCCTTCTTATCAACCCCCATCCCGAAGGCTGAGGTAGCCACCATTATTTTTACCTCGCCGGCAAGGAAAGCATTCTGGTTAGCAATTTTTACTTTTGCATCCAGCTTGCCGTGGAAAAAGCTTGCCGGCAGGCCATCTTGTGTAAGCCTTTTTGCGAGTATTTCAGCACGACCCGTTCTGGAGACGTAAATAATGGCCGGGCAATTTTTTTCGGATATCAAATCGCGTGTGGCCTGGTATTTTTCGTCGTCGCTGTTTTTGGCCAGCACTTTATAATGCAGGTTTGTGCGGGATGCTGTTGAGGTGAACAACTCCAACTGCAAACCCAGCTTTTGACTAAAATACCTGCGGATATCTTCTATAACTTCGGGCTTAGCGGTAGCTGTGAAACAGGACACAGGGATATCCTCGGCAAGGTTTTTCTTGTCCTGCAGTGCTTTAATAAAATCGGCAATGTACAGGTAATCTACCCTGAAGTTTTGCCCCCACGAAGAAAAACAATGCGCTTCGTCGATAACGAACCGGGCGATTTGCCGTCCTAATAACAAACGTTCGATAGTTTTTGAACGCAAGGACTCGGGCGAAATATACAGGATACATGCAGAGCCATCCTCAACCCGCTCAAAGGATTTTGCCCGTTCTATAGGGTCAAGCAAGCCATTGATGGTAACCGCATCGGTAATGCCAGCCTTTTCGAGGTTGTCAACCTGGTCTTTCATTAAGGATTGCAGGGGTGATATCACAACGGTCAGCCCTCTTGTGCATTCGCCGCTTATTAATGCCGGTATCTGGAACGTGATGGATTTGCCCCCACCTGTTGGGAATACCGCCAGGAATGATTTGTTTTGGATAGCCGCCCTAACGGCATTTTCTTGTAAAGGTTCATCGCCGTAAGTTCTGTAAGCATTAAAGCCGAAGAACCTTTTCAGCGCAAGGTGCGGGTCTAAGGCTCTGTCGCAATAATAACAACCCTTGAGGCATGGCTTGCTCCTTAATAAGAACATCACATTTTCTACGTGGGGATGATTTTTTAATACCCATGGCGGTGTGATGGAGTAGCGGTCGCCCGCATTTATAAGGGATAAGCAGTAGGCAAGTTCTACGGGGGTTGAAATTATTATTTGTCCCAAATCTGAATCATCGCAGATATCATCGTAATATTTGGATCGGATAAGCGCTTCAACATTTGTGTTGATGCTTGCAAAATCGAGGAATTTGAAGAAAGCACTAAACCGTCTATCGGGGTTCAGGAGTAAGAAAAATATTTGCCTAAGTATATCGTCTGTTTGCCTGAATGTCGCAACTTCATCAAAAAACAAATCACGGGCTTTTATGGCATCGTTAAGGGGATTGCTCAAATCCTCGGATTGAAGTTTATCATCTTTAAGCAGCGCATGGTACGGCTTTGTGGGAAACAGAAGAGGTGAAAGGAATAAGGTATCGATAATATTATTAGGATGGATTCCGGCACCTTTAAGCGCCTCCCCAATATATTTTATATCATGATTGAAGATATTATGCCCGCAGATAAAATCGGCTCCGGCGATAAAATCGGCGAATGCAGGTAGCGACGCCTTGTGGAAATGGCTACCATTATCCCTTATGCCGCCAATATCCAAAACCTTCTGGGTTTCTGGATTAATTTCAGTATCGATAAATACGATGGTGTTCAACCTCGGATAATTAGTTTAATGCGCTTTTTGCGTCTAAAGGATTAGGATATAATGTTTTATTTACAACATTACTTATTATACTGCAAAATATCACTTTAATTAAGCGCTTGGCTATAATTTTATTTCATAAAAGAATCCAAAGGGGCAGACGATTAATCAGCGACATCAACGTAATCATTAAAATCAGCGGTTCAGACAGAATGTGTTTATCATGTAGAAGGGGAGAAGTCGCGTCGCATAATGCAATTACTTCCGCTAAACCGCAACTGCCCATTTTTGCAGTTTTTGAACCAGATCATCCAATTTAAAGGGCTTGCTTATATAATCGTCCATACCTGCATCCATACAAATCTTCAGGTCGGCTGGCAGCGCGTTGGCTGTCATAGCTATGATAGCCGGCCGGTTTGGGAAACGTTTTTTTATTATTTGCGTGGCCTCCAGGCCATCCATTTTTGGCATTTGTATATCCATTAAAATAACATCGTATGTTTTTTTATTCACAAAATCCAGGGCTTCCAGGCCGTCTGCAGCCAGGTCGACCTCATACCCCAGTTTGCTCAAAACTTTCATAATCAATTTCTGGTTCATCTGGTTATCTTCGGCTACCAAAATATTTAAGGGATACATTTCCGAAAAGTTCTCCGGTAACGCCCGTTTAGGCGTATCTGGCTGCTGATGATCGCTCACAGTTGAATTTACCTGCCTGCTAAGTTCCTTTACGATGTGTTTAAATAAAATATGCTGCTTTGCCGGCTTGGTTAATATGGAGCAGAAAAGTGTGGGATGATCTTTATGCAAAATATAGTTTACCGAACTTAACAGCATTATTGGTAATTCGGGGTATTCGCTGCGGATTATGGTTGCCAGTTGTATGCCGTCCATCGAGGGCATTTGCATATCGGTAATTACCAGTTTAAAATCGTTCGCCTCAGTTAATGCTTTAAGTGCCTGTTCGCCCGATTTTGCAATCACCGGGTTTAATTTCCATTGTTCTAACTGGCCTTTTAAAATGCGGCAATTGGTATCATTATCATCAACAGCCAAAATTTTAAAGTTGGCAAAACCGTTCATGTCATAATTTTCATGGGTTGGCTCGGGCAGCATGCTTTTTTGCGAGCGGATAGCAAACCGGAACGTACTTCCTTTGCCAATTTCGCTTTCTACGCTAATTTGGCCGCCCATTAACCTTACCAATTGTTCGCTTATAACCAGGCCAAGACCCGTGCCGCCGTACTGCCGTGTTGTTGACGAATCTACCTGTGAAAATGCTTTGAACAAGCGGTGCAGCTTATCAGCAGGGATACCAATGCCGGTATCCTTTATATCAAAACCCAGTTCAATTTGATTATCATGCGAGATGCTAAGTAAGCGCACGTTCACAAAAATTTCTCCCTTTTTTGTAAACTTAATAGCGTTGCTTATTAAATTGATGAGTACCTGCCTAAGCCTTAAACTGTCGCCAATTATTTGGGCAGGCACATTGTAATCTATCTGGTAAACCAAATCCAGCTTTAAGTGCGCCGCTTTTACTGTAAATACATCAAAAACTTCTTCAATACAGGTACGCAGGCTAAAATCCTTTTCTTCCAGCTCCATATTGCCCGATTCTATTTTAGAAAAATCTAAAATATCGTTGATCACCGCCAGCAGGTCTTCGCCGCAGGTTTGTATAGATTCGGCAAAGGCCCGCTGCTCGTCATCCAAAGGGGTTTCGCCAAGTAAGGCCGCCATGCCTATCACCCCGTTCATCGGTGTACGTATCTCATGGCTCATTGTAGCCAAAAATATACTTTTAGCCTTATTGGCTTCTTCTGCCTCCAGGGCCAATTTTTTTTCAACCTCTATTGCACGCGCTAATTGCTCTGTACGCTCTTTCACCTGGCGCTCCAGTTCGGTTTTCTGTTTCTGAATAGCGCGTGTACGAATAAAATAAAACGCAGGCCCACTAAAAGCAAATAGTAAACCCGCGGCTAATTTAAACCACCAGGTAAGCCAAAAAGGAGGTTTTATGTAGATCCTGATAGCTGTGCCTTTGTCGTTCCATTTACCGTCGTTATTTGAGGCTTTAACCCTAAATATGTAATTCCCCGGGTCGAGGTTGGTGTAGGTGGCTGTGCGTTTACTGCCAACATAATTCCAGTCTTTATCAAAATTCTCCAGCTTATAAGCGTATTGGTTCTTTTCGGGGAAGGTATAATTAAGGGCTGCAAACTCAAACGTAAATACCGAATGTTTGTAGGATAAGTTTAGAGTGCTTGTTTCGCTGATATCTTTCTGCAGTGGCGATTTTTCGCCGCCGGCAACAACCGGTTTGTTAAATATCTCAAAATTAGTAACATATACCGGTGGAATAAAGCTATTGTCTTTTAAACTATCGGGATAAAAGGTGCTGAAACCGTTTACACCGCCAAAAAACATTTCACCATCCTCAGTTTGAAAACTGGAATGCCCTTTAAACTCATCTCCCTGTAACCCGTCAGAAACACCGTAGTTCCTGGTTGCTTTTGTTTTAGGGTCGAACCGGCAGAGCCCCTTGTTGGTGCTTAGCCATAAATTACCTTTACGGTCTTTTAAAATGTTATAAATCGTATTGTTGGGTAAGCCATCGTTTTCGGTGTATGCGGTAAATGTTTGGGTGCGCCTGTTTAAATAGTTTAAACCGCCGCCATTGGTGCCTACCCACATATCTCCGTTGCCTGCCTCGGCAATAGCTTCTATAGTATTGGTTGATAGGCTGTGCTTATTTCCTTCATCATGTTTATAATGTGTAAAGCGGCCGCTTTTAATATTCAGCATTTCCAGCCCGCTATCGGTACCCACCCATATATTGCCTTGCTTATCCTCAAATATAATATTGCTGATATCGCTTGCAATGCTGGTGCTATCTCCGGGTTTATTGCGGTAGTGTGTAAAAACACCAGTTTTAACATTGTAATGATTAAGCCCCCCTTTCCAGGTTCCTATCCATATATTGCCATCGCGGGTTTTATACAAATTGTTAACATCCGACAGGGAGAGGCTGTTCGGGTTGTTTGCCTGCGGCATGTGATGCTTAAAAATGCCCGTTCTTTTATCGAACAGGTCGAACCCGCCAATGTGGTACCCCAGTGCCATCAGGTTTTCATCTATTTGCACAATGGCCATTATGTAATCGTTGCTTATAGAGCGGGCGCTGTTACTATTTTGGCGGTAATGCACAAAGGTTTTTGTTTTCCTGTTGAATAAATTAAGGCCGCCGCCATCGGTGCCTATCCAAATATTGTCGCTGTTGCCCTCTCCCGATATGGATAGCACGTTGTTATTTGATAAACTATTGGGATTGTTGGGGATTTGGCTGTAGGTGTTGAACTTATTGCCAAACCGGGGTGAAAAATTTACGCCGCCCGAATACGTACCTATCCACGTATTTCCGACATCATCTTTATACAGGCAATAAACCGAGTTGCTGCTAAGGCTGGATGGGTCGTTCGCGTCAAATGTGTAGGCATTAAACTTATTGGCGCGGTAGTCAAATACATTAAGCCCACCGTTCTCGGTCCCAACCCACAATTTGCCGTCGTTGCTTTCCAGCATCGAAAGAATATCATTATGGCTGATACTGTTGGGGTTATTAGGGTTGTGCTTAAAATTTGTAAACGAATTGTTTTTTGAGTTATATAACGCCAGCCCGGCACCATGCGTGCCGGCCCAAATATTCCCTTTGCTATCTTTATAAACAGCTTTTACCCAACTGGCGCCTATACTGTTTTTATTTGCCGGATCGTGTGCGAAGCGGATAAACTTGCCATTTTGCGGGTTAAATTGATACAAGCCATTATCCGTTGCTATCCAAAGCAGGCCATTATTATCCTGGGTAACCTGGTATATAAAATCGTCGGCTAGCCGGTGTGTGCTTTCACTGGTGTGCGTAAATTTCTTAAACGTACCGTTTGCCGCATTAAATAAATACAGCCCCATACTGGTCCCCAGCCATATCCTTTTTTGCGCATCCAAAAAAACAGACTTAACCGAAAGTGCTAAATTGTTGTTTGGGTAATGGATAAATGTATTGGTTGCACGGTCGAACCTGTCGAGCCCGCTTTCCGTGCCTATCCACAAATTACCGGCACTATCTTCCGTTAGCGCTAAAACATAATTATCAATAATGGTGGTTTTGTTATTTTGGTTGTGTTTGTAATGGGTAAACTTATAACCATCATACTTATCCAAACCGTCTTCTGTGCCAAACCACATAAAACCCCTGCTGTCTTTCAAAATGGCGCTTACATGGCTTTGCGAAAGCCCTTGGTTTGTAGAAAGTTGCTTGAATTTAAGGTCGCGGGTTTGCGAATAAGATAAACCGGGGTTAAGCAGGCATAAACACGAAATAAAAAGAAATATTCGCTTCATTTTATCGCATTAGTGATTTTGTTGCAAATGATTTTTTAACTGCCCCACCGGATGTTTAAGTAAAAATAAATATTACAGCGGTAAAATAGTACTACAGGTTTCGGCAGGTAATAATGCCAATCCCTCGAACTTTTATTCGATTAACCTGATACCCACTCATACGGAGTTTTAGCGAATTTGTTGCAATTTATATTCCATTGCGGAGTATAGTTGATTGTGATATTCGCCTTACGTATAGCCGAATTTGTATTTATTTCTTCTGCCTCACCAAAATGGCAACTTCCAATGGTTCAAGGCGCAATACGCCACTGATGGTTTCATCATTTAAAACATTGTGGTACGCCGTACCAGGTTGCAAAGTATAACCAATTGCCCCCTCTTCCAGGTTGAAGAATACCAGCACCTCGTTGTTGTCGTCGTACCTTCTGTAGATGAGGGTATGGCCTTTCGAAGCTATAAACTCTATCTTTCCATTTATCAGTACGGGTTATCCGTGCGTGATGGCAACAGCATCGCCTGCATGCCAATTCTTTCGTCTTGCGTTTGTTCACTCGGCAAATACTTATTGATAAACCAAAGGCGGTCAGTTGCTTAACCATTAGAACAATCATTAATCTTTTGTTAAGTATTTTTTAATAGGCAACTCTTTATTTGCTCGCTAACCAATAATTACCAGGTGCCTTCCCCGGGTGCCGGTATTATAAACCAATATTTATATATGAAAAAATATGCATTAAAGCCGCCCTGGCCCCGGCACGCACACTTTATTTAACCAGTCTTTTACCAACCACCAACCCATTTAATTATGAAAATCAAAAACATTTACACCATCTTCTGTGTGCTTGCCATTAGCGTTATAAGCGCCTGCCAGAAAAAAGAATTAGTAAGTGAAGCGTTAAACGTCACCGATTCGAAACCCAAACCAAAGCTGAGTATCATGTCATCGCCGGCCGGCGATGTGGTTGGTAAAGTAACCGTTGGCTACCAGGGCTGGTTTGCTGCCATTGGCGACGGCTCGCCGATAAACATTTGGTGGCATTGGGCCGACCCGAATAACCAGGCGCCAAACTCAACCAGCATCCGCATAAAATCGTGGCCGGATGTACGCGAATACACCAGCACCTATCAAACGGCTTTTGCAAACCTTAATAACGGGCAGCCGGCAAAACTATTCTCCTCTTTTACTGACCAAACCGTAAATACCCAGTTTTTATGGATGCAGCAAAACGGTATTGATTGTGCCGCCCTGCAGCGTTTTAACCCAACAGGCGGCGAAGGCCCTGTGCGCGATGCCATAACCGCAAAAGTAAGAACCGCTGCCGAAGCTACCGGCCGTAAATTTTACATTATGTACGATGTTGGCTACTGGACAAACATGCAATCGGAAATTAAAACCGACTGGACAAGCAAGATGGCGGCCTACACATCGTCTTCTGCCTATGCAAAGCAAAACGGCAAACCTGTTGTGTGCATTTGGGGTTTTGGGTTTAACGATGTAGGCCACCCATGGTCGGCGGCGGTATGTTTAGATGTAATTAACTGGTTTAAAAGCCAGGGTTGTTATGTAATAGGTGGCGTACCTGCCTACTGGCGCGATACTAATGCCAGCGAAGTAAGGCCCGGCTTTTTGGCTACCTACAACGCGCTGAACATGATATCGCCCTGGATGATAGGCAAAATAGGCAGTATTGCCGATGCCAACAGCTTTTACACCAACACCCAGGTTGGCGACCAGGCTTATTGCAATGCAAACGGCATTGATTACCAACCGTGCGTATTACCGGGCGACCTGCAATTACGCCAGCGTGCGCACGGCGATTTGATGTGGAGGCAATTTTACAACTTGATAGGCGGCGGTGCGCAAGGCCTTTACATCTCGATGTTTGATGAATATAACGAAGGGAACCAAATCGCTAAAACTTCAGAAAACTCATCATTTGTACCGGCCGGTTCCAACTTTTTATCGCTTGATGAAGACGGCACCGTATGCTCTGCCGATTATTACCTGCGCCTTACCGGCGATGGGGGTAAAATGCTCAAGGGCCAAATTGCGCTTACTGCTACAAGGCCAACCCAGCCTGTGGTTGGCGGGGGAGGTACCGTGCCCATAGGGCAGTCGGTAACGTTTAAAGGCTCCAGCAATAATTTGTATGTAAGCTGCGAGAATGGTACGCAAGCCATGAATTGTAACCGCGCTGCCGCCGGTGGCTGGGAGCATTTTACGGTAGTAAGTGCGGGCAGCGGCAAAGTGGCATTGCAAAGCCAGGGCAAATATGTATCATCAGAAAACGGCACACAGGCTATCACCTGTAACCGCACATCGGTGGGCCCCTGGGAGCAGTTTGATTGGCTGAACAATGCCGATGGCACAATTTCCCTTCGCGGAAATAACGGTAAATACATCTCATCAGAGAATGGCACACAGGCCATGACCTGCAACCGCGCCACTATTGGTGGCTGGGAATCATTTAAACTAAACCAGTAAGGTTATCAGAGCTGCCGGGTATAGCTTATATTCCGGCAGCTTTATTTTTTGGGGGAATAAAATTCTTAACTGACCTGAAGAGGGATCAATTTCGCAGTGTTTGTCCAACATTCCTATCAAATAAAAAGGGGACAAAACTAATCCGCCAAATGTGCTTATCAAGCCTATTGTTTCCGCTTTACCAAGATAGCTGCCTCCAGCGGCTCCAAATGCAACACCCCACTGATGGCGGTATCATATAACAAGGTGTTATATACTGTACCCTCAGGCAGCGGGAGATTGAGCGCCCCTTCTTCCAGGTTGAAGAATACCAGCACCTCGTTTTGGTTGTCGTACCTTCTATAGATAAGGGTATGGCCCTCCGCCATTATAAACTCTATCTTTCCATTTATCAGCACAGGGTTATCCTTGCGTATGGCGATGAGCTTTTTATACCAATCGAATTGCTGCTGGTTAAAGCCTACCTTATCGTATTGTTTGTCGCCTGGCTGAATATTGTTGCGGGTTTCGTCGGCGAATTGGTAATCGGGCCACCAGAGGGGTTTGCGCGGGTCGGGGTCATCGGCACCCCACATGCCCATTTCCTCGCCGTTCCAAATTTGGGGCGCACCGATACTTGTAAACAAGTGTACCAGGTACAGGCGCAGGCGTTTATAGGTTTCCTCGTCGGGTTTGCCGGTGTGGTAATTGGGGTTATCGCGAGGGTTTGCCTGGAATTTGTATTTATTGGTATTGTAAAAATCGGTAAGCAGGCGGGGGGTGTCATGCGTGCTCGATACGTTCATCATGGCGTAGCGCTTATCCTCGGGCAGGCGGTTCCACTCGTGCTCTAGCTCGTTCCTGAACTGCGCCGCATCCAGCGGGAAATCTGTTTTGGCAAAAAAGTACCGTGCAGGGCGGTAGGCCTGGTAAAACATCACAGCATCGAACACGTCGCCCTGGGTGTAGGGTGTCGGGTCCATCAGTTTATCGGGCCAGGTATCCCACCAAATCTCGCCCACCAAATAAGCATCAGGTTTTATGCTTCGCACTTCCCTGCGGAAATCCCGCCAGAAGCCGAGGCCTATCTGGTCGGCAACATCCAGGCGGAAGCCGTCGATACCGTCAGTAGCCTTGCCATTAGGCGCCAACCAGCGTTGCGTTACGGCGAAGATGTGTTTTTTGGCGCCCTCGTTTATGTTGCCTTCATAAGGCTGACCGTTTTGGCGGTGGGTGCTAACATCCACCTTGCGTATCTCGGGCAGGCTGGCAACGCCCACCCAGCCGGTGTATGCAAACTCGTTTTGCGGGGTGTTGCTATCGTCAAAGGAGCTTATCTCGTACCAATCTTTATAAGCCGAGTGCGCCTGATTCTTCAGTACATCTTGCCAGGCCCAAAACATAACGCCGGTGTGGTTCCAGGAGTAATCCATAATAATGCGCATGCCGCGGCGGTGCACCTCGCGCACCAATTTCAGGAACAGCTTGTCGGCGGCGGTCCATTTCCAGGTGGCGGGATCGGCAGGGTTTTCAGTAGCGATGAGCTTGATGTCGCCCTCCGGGTCGGGCCCGAAGTTTACGTCGATATGGTGATAGTTGCGGGCATCGTACTTATGCGCCGATGGGGCATCGTTCAGCGGGTTCATGAACAGGGCGGTAACGCCGAGGTTTTGCAGGTAGTCGAGCTTATTTAAAACACCTTGCAGATCGCCACCGTATCGGCGGTAGTACATATTATCGTTAAAGCCCCGGTTCAGTTCCCAGCCTTGTTGGCCGTACCAGTCTTCGGTCCATTGGTTTACGGTCCAACCCTCGGGGGCAATTTGACCCATGGGGGGGATGCTAATATCCTGCGGCCTGGGGTTATTTTTGCTATCGCCGTTGCGGAAACGCTCGGGGAATATCTGATACCAGATGGCGCTTTTGCTCCATTCGGGCGCTTTGTCGAAGGGCGTAGCAGGGCTTTGTCCCTCAGTGGCAAAAGCGGCGAACAGGCAGATGAGCATAATGGTTTTTTTTTTCATGACGGGCATGAGCGGGTTAATAATTGCCGGGCGGTGCCCGTTTCAAATATAGGCACTTAATTGTTGTGCATGCAATTGAAAGCGACAACCTCCCCGGCAGAAACCGATCTAATCTGCCGCGAAGGGATAGCCCTGGCTTTCATCATAAGCAAAAGAGAGTTCGATAGCTTCGCGCATAAATTCTTCGGCATGGATCACCATGTTTTTTGAGCCGATAAAAACCGGGGTGCGCTGGTGTAGTTCCTCAACTTCCATGCTTAGGATACGTGTAGTGCCATTGGTAGCCCTGCCGCCTGCCTGTTCAATAATAAAGGCCATGGGGTTGCACTCGTACACCAACCGTAGTTTGCCCGATGGCGTGGCGGCGGTATGTGGGTAGATGAAAATACCGCCTTTGATAAGGTTGCGGTGAATATCGGCCACCATGGAACCAATATAGCGCGAGGTATAGGGGCGCTTTGTAGACCGGTCCTCCTCCTGGCAATATTTAATATACTGTTTAACCCCTTTAGGGAAATGCATGTAATAGCCTTCGTTGATGGAGTAGATGGTGCCATCCTCGGGGACCCGCACCCCGGGGTGGGAGAGGCAGAACTCGCCGATGGATGGATCGAGCGTGAAACCGTTTACACCCCTGCCAGTGGTGTAAACCAGCATGGTAGATGATCCGTAGATAATATAACCCGCTGCAACCTGTTCGGTGCCTTTTTGCAGTACATCGGCAAGCCCCGGCGCGGTATCAAAATCTTTTCGCCGGTAAATAGAAAAAATGGTACCCACGGGTACGTTAACGTCAATGTTCGACGAGCCGTCGAGCGGATCGATTGCTACCACGTATTTGCCGGCCTTCCTGTCTTTCGGGTCGATAATAATGATATCCTCATTTTCCTCGGATGCGACGATACAGCATTCGCCGCCACTGGTAAGTGCCGAGATGAATTGTTCATTGGCAAAAATGTCCAGTTTCTGCTGGCTTTCGCCCTGGATATTGGTACTGCCTGCTTGCCCCAAAATATCCATTAGACCGGCCTTGTTCACTTCCCTGTTCACAATTTTGGCGGCTATGGCAATATCTCTCAGTAAGCGTGATAGCTCCCCTTTGGCATAAGGGAAATCGGCTTGTTTTTCAATAATAAACTGACCTAAAGTAGTAACCTTTGGCATAAATGTGTTTTAGTGTATGGTTGATGGATCTTTTAAACCGCCTGTACGGTAACCGGGCCTGCTGCTAACAGGTGCACAGTATCATCGTTAAGGTATTTGCGGAAGTTGTTATTAAAGGCCTCCGCCAGCTTGTTGGCGCTTTCTTCGTATTCGTTTTCGCTCTGCCAGGTATTTTTCGGATCGAGCACATCATCAGGTACGTTGGGGCAGGTGGCAGGCATCATGGTTTTAAATACCGGGTGCCTGTGATAGTTCACATCGTCAAGCTCGCCATTTATAGCGGCACTGATCATGGCGCGGGTGTAGGAGAGCTTAATGCGCTGGCCTGTGCCGTAGGCGCCGCCTGTCCACCCGGTGTTTACCAGCCATACATTCACCTGGTTGTCGTTTATTTTTTTGCCCAGCAGGTTGGCGTAGGCCACCGGGTGCAGGGGGAGGAAGGCCTCGCCAAAACAAGCCGAAAACGTAAGCTTTGGTTCGGTAATGCCGGTTTCAGTGCCGGCCACTTTAGCGGTATAGCCCGAGATAAAATGATACATAGCCTGCTCCGCAGTCAGTTTAGAGATAGGCGGCAGGATGCCGAAAGCATCTGCAGTTAAAAAGAAAATATTTTTTGGTGATGCGCCTACCGACGGGATAACCGCATTATTCACATTTGATAGGGGATAAGCTACGCGGGTGTTTTCGGTTTTGTCGATATTGTCAAAATTGACCGTTCGGGTACCGGGTGTAAAGTTCACATTTTCCAGCAAGGCCCCGTATGTAATGGCCCGGAAGATCTGAGGCTCTTTTTCGGCAGTTAAGCCCGAGCATTTGGCGTAGCAACCACCCTCGAAATTAAAAATGGAATGGTCGCTCCAGCCGTGCTCATCGTCGCCGATCAGGTGGCGTTCAGGGTCGGCCGAGAGGGTGGTTTTGCCCGTACCCGACAAGCCGAAGAAAATAGCAGTATCGCCATTAACGCCCGTATTTGCGGCGCAGTGCATGGGCAGTACCTGTTTATCATGAGCGAGGGTAAAGTTAAGCACAGTAAAAATGGCTTTCTTTATTTCTCCGGTGTAACCTGTACCACCTATCAGGATGGTTTTTTTGCTGAGGCTGATGATGGTGAAATTCTTTTGGCGGGTGCCGTCAATCTCAGGGTCGGCAGTAAAACCGGGCGCGGCGATAATGGTCCATTCGGGCCGACCTTCGGGGTTGACAACCTCCGGCCTAATGAAAAGGTGGTGCACAAATAAATTCTGGTAAGCGGTCTCGGTTACCACACGGATATCTATATGGTAGTCTTCGTTGGCGCAGGCGCAGCTGTCGCGTACAAATATTTCTTTTTGAGCCAGGTACCGGGTCATTTTATTAAAGAGGGAATTGAACCTCGCGCCGTCGAATTTAAAATTGACCGCTCCCCACCACACGTTATCATGGCTGAGGTGGTCGTCAACAATAAAACGGTCTTTTGGCGACCGGCCCGTGAACGCGCCGGTATCAATGGCAAGTGCGCCCGAATCGCTTAAAATACCTTCGTTGCGTTTGATGGCAGCCTCAATTAATTGCGCTGGGTTGAGCTGGTATAAAACAGCGGGGTCATTAGCCAGGTTGAGATACCCTAATTGGGGCACCCGGTTATTATTTGTATTCATTAAGGTTGAAAGTTTATAATTGGTTGCCCCAAAATTAGGCTTAAAAAACACTAAGAAGCAAGTGTTTTTTGATATTTATTTACATAATGTATTTTTTACACACTATATAATTATCTTATTATCAAATAGTTATTGTTTGTAATTTTTTTTATATTTTTAATTTCGATACACTAAGTATGTGATTGAAAGAGGGCATACTACTCTTGAACTTATATGGGCAAAGTTTAAATTTCCTGGCATTTGTATGCTTGAACATTGCATCTGCGGTTAGCAATAATCGCAGTTCATCGTCTGTTCACAAATGGAGAAGATAATTTTTGTTGTAAGTGATATTTGGTAGATTGGACTTATTCGTATTTTAATCCGAATAAAAGAAGACCTGTTCCTAAAATATAAGCGCTTAAAAAAATCCACCTATACATTTCTCGTTTTTGGGTTACCTTATTTACAAATGCTATATTGTCTTGTAAAGAGTACTTATCAATTTCAGATGCATATTTGTTAAAATTCAAAAACGAATCGAAGTCATTTACTGATTTTGCTTTTTGTAGCAATGAATTGGTTAAATTTATTTTCGTTACTTTATCTGTATCTCTCGCTAAGATATTTACAACTTGACCAAGCGCCGCTTTTTGCGCAGCTGCATTAATATATTGGTATTTTACTACCTGTTCAACGCTGTCGTCATCTAATTTGGTGTTGAAGTATAGATTTAGATACAATAAAGACGACCTGCTCATATCCGAAAAGTCTTTATTAGAATTATAATAATCCTCGGATTTTTGATTCCAAGAATCGTACAAGAAATTTTGAACTATAAATGAAAGAAGTAATATCGCTCCTCCAAAAAGTTTTACCGCTTTTGCTTTTACTGAATTCATTTGAAAAGTTTTGTTAAATATAGACTTAAAAAAACGACTAACCTGTTGTTGAACCTGAGAAATAAAAAGTTAGAAATAAGTTCGAAACATAGTAATATAAACCCTTCGTATATAAGTTAGACACAGATACCCGTTACTGTTTACGAAAGCTTGTTGTTTTTAATCCGAAGGGGGGACGGAGGAATTTCCGCCTGATTATAAATTCGCAGCACAGCAGGCAGCCACTAACGTAAGCACTACAATTATTAAGTATTGCATCGGTACAGGCATTTTAAAGGCATGATGAACATGCAAGCCAGGCAGCTACTTAGCTATTTTTCTCCATATCCTCCAGCAGGAAGCGGAGGCGTTTTAGCGGGATGGTAAAGTGCTTTTTATTTTCGGCCCATGCGCCCAGTCCGTAAGCCAGCATCATTGCTAAACCGCTTGCCAATGCTGCCGGCAAATGCGCTCCGGTGCCACCCGGTACATATAGCTTAAACAATATCCCGGTTAAAATAACGGAGGTGAGCGGTACGGAGGCCAGGTCGAACCTTTTTTTGAATTTGAAGAATTCGCTTAAGGTTTTACACTGTTTGCCAACATACGCCTTGATATTATCGTCGGCAGTAGTTGCTGGTTTGTACAGGGCTTTAAACTTCCTCATCAAAATAATGGTTAAGGGGATGTACAGGAATACACCAATAGCGGTTAACAATGCAATTTGTGTATCGCCCCAATACTTTATCAGGAGGTAACTGCCAAAGGCGTAAATAATGATGTGGAACGTTAGCGACAGCCAAAAGTACTCGGCAATGCCCTTCTGCTCTTTTTGCATTCTTGTTTTAATAACTTCTGCAACATCTTCTTTCAATAATAAAGTTGCATCGGTTGCCTGTGCTGTATTTTGTTTCCAGAGGTTTTTTACCTCGTCTAATGGTTCCATGATTGATATGTGTTTTAGTTAAATAATGTTTTTTAGTTTTTCCCTGAGTTTTATTTTTATCCGCACCAGCCGCACGCTTACATTGGTTTTGCTGAGCCCGGTTATGACGGCAATTTCGTCGTAGCTGTTATCCTCCAGATACAACAAGGTTATCGCCTTATCGGTAGCATCAAGCGGATTAATGGCAGCGTACAGTAAAGCCATTTGCTCATTTACCTGCTGCAGCTCATTGCTGCCGGCAAATTTTTCCAAATCCTCTGCCGACATGTTTGTGCTATGCTGCCGGTTGGTTTTACGGTGATAAGTGATTGCGGTATTCAGCGCCACCTTATACATCCAGGTAGAGAATTTGGCGTCGCCCTTAAACCCTGCGTACGAGCGCCATAACTGGTACAATATTTCCTGGTAGGCATCCTTCCGGTCGTCGGCATCAGTAAAGTAGATATTGCATATCTTATGAATGATGCCAATATTACTGTTGATGTCGGTAATGAATTTATCGCCCGGTATAGTTTGCATGATACTTAAAAAAAAATTCGATTGTTATACCCAATTAGTATGTAGAAAAACCGAAACACTACATTAAAGCTAAAAATTATTTTGATGCAGCCACACTATGACCGGGGCCATGAATTGCCGTTTAATAAATAATTGAGATTTGAATTTTTTTTTACTGGCAGATATAATATATTTGCAGCCCCAATGGGAAACACAAGGGGGATTAGCTCAGCTGGCTAGAGCGCTTGCATGGCATGCAAGAGGTCATCGGTTCGACTCCGATATTCTCCACCAAAACAAAAAGGCCTTACGGAATACCGTGAGGCCTTTTTTGCAACACATCCTCAGTCCAAACCATTTACCCGCGCCGCTTGTTACACCATATCAACCCCGATTGCTATGGCACTGGAGAAATATGCAAAAAAACGCGATTTCAGCAAAACCCGCGAACCTAAGGCGGGGCGCAGCAAGGATAAAGAGCACCTGGTCTTCGTGATACAGAAGCACGATGCTACGCGGCTGCATTACGATTTCAGGTTGGAGATGGATGGCGTGCTCAAGAGCTGGGCCGTACCCAAGGGCCCCTCCACCGACCCCAAAAACAAACGGCTGGCCATGATGGTAGAAGACCACCCCTTCGATTACCGCAGCTTCGAGGGCCTCATCCCCAAAGGTGAGTACGGCGGCGGTACGGTAATCGTTTGGGACGAGGGCGCCTATGAGCCGATAGAAGAAATCAAAGGCAAAAAAGCACAGGAAAAACATCTTCTTAAACAACTTGAATCGGGGTCGCTCAAGATAAAATTGCATGGCGAAAAGCTACAGGGCGAGTATGCTTTGGTGAAAACACACGGCATGGGCGAAAACGGCTGGCTGCTCATCAAACATAAAGACGAATTTGCTTCGGCAACTGATATCACGAAAAAAGATAAATCGATAATATCGGGCAAAACCATCGAAAAGATGGAGAAAACCAGCGACACCGTATGGCAGCACGGCCACGAGGAAGCGCTGGAAAAACCAAAGAACGGCGCAAAGAAAAAGGCTACGCATGAAGTGGACAAAGAACTAGAAGAAACCGTCGAGGCCCGGCCCGCGGAAAAGATAAACGTTGCTGCGCTGCTAAAAAAAGCGCCAAAAGGCAGCATCCCTAAAAACATCAAACCGATGAAAGCCACTTTGGTAGACGAACCATTCGACGAACCCGGCTGGCTGTATGAGGTAAAGTGGGATGGCTACCGCGCCCTGGCCACTATCAATAAGGGCGAAGCGGAGTTACTATCGCGCAACAACCTTTTATTCGACAAATATTACCCAATCAACAAACAACTCCAAACCTGGAAGATGGATGCGGTTATAGATGGCGAAATAGTAGTGCTGAACAATAAGGGCATATCCGATTTCGGCGCGCTGCAGAATTGGCGCAGCGAGGCGGATGGAAACCTGGCGTACTACGTTTTCGATATACTATGGTACGATGGTAAAAACCTGATGGATTTGCCGCTTGCCCAACGCCAGGCGATTTTAAAGGACGTTTTGCCAACAGATAACGACAGCATCCGCGAAAGCCAGGTATTCGATACAGGTGGGATAGCTTTTTTTGACGCGGCTGGCCGGATGGGGCTGGAGGGTATCATCGCAAAAAAGGCAGATAGCGCCTACACGTCCGACCTCCGTTCTAAAGAATGGCTGAAGATAAAAGTAAGCAGGCGGCAGGAAGCTATTATTGCCGGGTTCACCAAAAACGAGGGCACGGCGAAATCCTTCAGCGCGCTGGTATTGGGCGTGTACAGCAAGGGTAAACTGCAGTACGTAGGCAAGGTGGGTACCGGCTTTTCGGATAAGTTGCAGAAAGAGATGATGGAGCAGTTTAAGCCGCTTATTACCAAAACAAGCGCTTTTGAGCAGGAGCCTGATGTAGATAAGCCATCGCGTTTTAGGCCACAGCGTATGGGGGCTAAACCCACCTGGTTAAAACCTGAGCTGGTTTGCGAAGTGGCCTTTGCAGAAGTTACCGGCGACGGTGTTTTCCGGCAGGCTTCTTTCAAAGGTATGCGCACGGATAAGCCCGCCAAGGATGTCGTTTTAGAAACGCCCGCAGATACTGAAACAATTGTCGACGAGATGGATGAAAAAAAACCTGAAAGCAGCCACGCCAAAGCCATAACACCACCCGGCGATAAGATGCGTAAAACACTGCTGAACCCCAAAGACGAAACACAGGTGCGCAAGATTTGCGGGCACGATCTGAAGTTCACGCATCTGAGCAAAGTGTACTGGCCCGAAGACGGCATCACTAAGCGCGATATGTTCAATTACTACTACCAGGTGGCGGAATATATTTTGCCTTACCTGAAGGATAGGCCCATGTCGCTCAATCGCTTCCCGAATGGCATACATGGCCCGAGTTTCTATCAAAAAGACGTAAAAGGCAAAGCGCCCGACTGGGTAACCAAAACTTTCCCCTATACCAACGGCGAGGGTGAACATAAAGAATACCTGGTGGGCTCTGATGAAGCCTACCTGCTTTGGATGGCCTCCCTGGGATGTATTGAGATGAACCCATGGTTCAGTCGGGTACAGTCTCCGGATAACCCCGATTATTGCGTGATAGACCTCGATCCGGACAAAAACACCTTCGACCAGGTAATTGAGGCCGCTTTGGAAGTGAAGAAAGTGCTGGACGCTATCGACGTGCCTTCGTATTGCAAAACTTCGGGCTCAACGGGCATGCATATTTATATTCCGCTAGCTGCTAAATACACTTATGAGCAATCGCAGATGTTTGCGCGCATCGTCGTCAACATCGTGCACAAACAAATACCCGATTATACCAGCCTGGAACGCAAGGTAGCCGCACGCAATGGTAAAATGTACCTCGATTTTTTACAGAACCGGCCGGGTGCTACAATCGCAGGTCCGTATTCCCTGCGGCCGAAACCCGGCGCAACGGTTTCTATGCCGCTGCTTTGGGACGAAGTGAAACCCGGCTTAACCATGAAACACTTCACGATATTAAATGCAGCCGACAGGCTTAAAGAAACAGGAGATTTGTTCAAAGGCGTACTGGGCAAGGGTATCGACCTGGAAAAAATGCTTAAAAAAGCGAAAAGTATATTCGGGTAAAACTGTTTGGGCGGCGTGGGGTTGTTGTTAAACGATTAAATATAAGGAACATGAGAGCAATATGGAAAGGGTCGATTGGGTTTGGGCTGGTTAATATCCCCATAAAATTGTATTCGGCAACGCAAACCAGCAGCCTCGATTTAGATATGCTCGATTCGCGCGACCATGCCCGCATCCGTTTTCAGCGGGTAAACGAACACACCAAAAAAGAAGTGCCTTACGATAAAATAGTAAAAGGCTACAAGCTCGACGATGATTACGTGATATTGGACGAGCAGGACTTT
The DNA here is from genome assembly GCF_056406215.1 of Mucilaginibacter sp. P1_D10. NCBI lineage: Bacteria > Pseudomonadati > Bacteroidota > Sphingobacteriia > Sphingobacteriales > Sphingobacteriaceae > Mucilaginibacter > Mucilaginibacter sp. P1_D10. The sequence continues at coordinate 280,267 of NZ_JBFUAP010000001.1, forward strand.
GCCGATGCCGCACCCGAAAAGAGCCGCGAGATAGCCATAGAAAACTTTGTAGATATTGCCGAGGTGAACCCCATGTATTACGAAACATCGTACTACGTAGAACCTGAGGGTAAAAATAACAAGGCCTACGCGCTGCTGGTAAAAGCCCTGCAGGAAACCAAAAAGGCCGGCCTGGCCAGATTTGTGCTCCGCAGCAGCGAAAGCCTTTGCATAGTGCATCCGGTGGGGGATGTGTTGGTGGTTACGCGCATCCGCTTTGCGCAAGAGATACGGCCGGCTGATGAAGTTACCGTGCCTGATAAAGCCACCGTGGCCAAAAAAGAACTGGATATGGGCATAACGCTTATCAACCAATATGCCGGTAAGTTCGACGTATCCGAATTCAAGAACCAATACTCCGACGAATTGCTGAAGATTATCAAATTGAAGGCGAAAGGCAAACGGCCGACAGTGAAAAAACTAAAACCCCAGAAAGCCAGCAGCGACGATTTGTTCGAACAATTGCAGCGCAGCCTGAAAAAGGTGTCGTAAGCCGAAGCGAAATCGTTTATAACAGGATATGATCATGCGTACCTATCTCGCGGAATAATCGCAGTGAATGATCGGGCTGGCGTATCCATATGCGGATTCCTTTTCCGCTCATATGGCCCTTGCTCTGCGGCAAAGAAAAATCAACGCTGAATTTGGTGTACTCCAGTATGTATTTGCCAAAACCTTCCTGGTGATAGGTTGCTACGGTTATAGAATCTATGGTGACCTTGCCGCTATTGTAAGCAATCAGATAGGGCTTTATCCTGGCCATCCCCGCCCGGGTAGAATCGGCATGGGGCATTACACGGGCATCGTCTGTAAATATCTCTGCGCGGCCTGCCCCGTCGCGGCGGCGCACATCATCTGCTATCAGGGCGTTATAGGCTTTCAGATCCAGCGGCACTTGTTTATCTATAGAGAATGCGGTTGCCTGCTGCTGTCCATCCATTTTTACCACAAAAACATCCGGTTTGGCCTGCGGACTAAAATAGCCATAGCATTCGCCTTTAAGCTTTGGGGTGCCGCTCGGCAATAACCTCCAAACGTTGTAATATTTCCCGGTGAGGGTAACGGCGGCAGAAGCAGCATCGGTATAGCTCTTTTTAAAAGTGCCGATCTCCATGAAAGTATCCCCAAGCTTTATTACTTCTTCTATATTCCGTTGGATGGTTTTGGCTTTTTGCCTGCTGAATATATCCTTGTAGTAAGCGCTTATTTCACTGATACCGGTGAGCGTGGGCTGATACTCGGGCATGCTGATGGCATCGGCCTTATAAAAACTCAGGAATAGCGGTAGGTCGCTTTCCTGTTCGGCAAGCGTAAGCGCCTTTGATGCTTTCAGGATTTTGGCCGTAGCCCCATCCGCTGCGGATGGAGAAGCTGCTTTTGCGAAGCAAGTAGCCATTAGCAGCAGGCAGATGGTGATTGTGTATAGGTTTGTTCTCATTTTCAAGGTTTTAAAGATGTGCTGCGTAATTATACTCCTAAGATAATCAGGCGCAAACTCCTAAAACGGCTATATTGCCCACCTGCACGCCGGTAAGTACCAAATGCATTTTTTTATTGACGAGCCGATTTATCCCTTCGGCGTTTGTCCCGATAATTTCTATTCAAAGAAAAGGCCGACCTTCAGTTTTACCTGAGGGCCGGCCTTTTTTTAGTATATAGTAAAATTTATTGCCGCTTATTTTACCGGTACGATATCAATGATAACGGTGCGGTTGTAAAAGCGTTCTTCGGGCATGTTGTTATCGAATGGTGCGTTGCCGGTATCCTCGCCGAAGCCCAATGTGTTGAATTTTACATTGTTTTTGCCTGCTTTAATCAAGGCCGCTTCCAGTATGCGCTGCACGTCGTTTGCGCGGTCTTTTGATAATTGCATGTTATGCACATCGTCGCCAATAATATCGGTATGCCCGTGTATAATTACGGTAGAACCATCTGCTATCGATGTCGCTACTACATCCGTTAGGAATTTGTCATAGGCATTGGTCGCGTCCGATTTATCGAAGTCGTACAAAATGCTGTAACGAAGGCCAACGGTTGGCGCTTCATCCTGGCGCACCAGGTGCAGGGTGCTTTCCTTGCGTATCGGCAAGCCTTTGCGCGTTTCGCCGGTCATCACCAATTTATAATCGCCCGATGCATTGCTGCCTAATATACTTGCGGCAGGGATGCTCTCCTGGTCGCGGGTGTACGGCCCATAATGTTGCGCGGTACCCTTATCGTCTGTAACATCAACCGACCAAGATTTCAGCAATTGACTTGCGCTATCGATGTTCAGCACCACCTGGCTATCCAAAGGGTTTATCTGCGTGGTATTGATCTGCACAGGCCTCATCATGCTCCCGCCAACTTCCATCAGCAGTTGCGGCGATGCGCTGGTAATATCTACCCTGCGGTCGCCTGCTCGCAGTAGTACCAGTTCTTTGGTGCCGCCCGGTTGCTCCGATGGGATAAGCGGTTTGGTGCGGCCCACGGTGGTAATCCTTGCGCCGTCGATGCCGAATGCGGTAACTAAGTATTGTTTTACGTTTTCTGCCAGTACTTTGCCTGCCGTAGGGCCTTCGCTTGCTGCACCGGTAAGGGTGATGGTAGCGTCGGGGTTGGCACGCAGCCTGTCGCCTATAATGTTCAGCAGGTTATGGTAAACATTTAACTGCCTTGCCGAGCGGCCCGCCATATCTGCAGATTCATCCTGCAACTGGCTTTCTTTAAAGCCTGCTGCCTGCCCATTTGTTAAAGTAACATAACGTGGCGAAAGCTGCGTAGAGCCTTCATCGAAGAACACCGATGCACGTAAAGGCAGTGTTTCGCTTACCCTCCGTTTCAACGGTGCGGCCAATGGTGCCCGCACGTTCAACACAAAATCGTGTATCGCGGCAGGTGTTGTGGTGGCCTCAGGGATAATTTTTGTTGCCTTGCCGAATTTAAGCGCTATGCCCGCACGTACGGTGCTGATGTTCCAGCTTTCGATGCTGCGCGGATCTTGCCCGAAGTAAGGATGGAAGGAAACAAAAGGAGAGATACTCACTTTAGTGAGGCTTGCTGCCGATGAGGTCATGATATCATAACCGAGTCCTACCTGGCCAGAAACGAGCGATTTACGCATGGCGCTAAACTGGCCATTGGTATTGGGTTGCTTAAGTTGGGTGTAAGCAAAATCGCTGTTTAGGTTAAACGCAACACGCGGGCCTGCAAAAAAGTATAAACCCGAAGGGCCGCCTAAGCGGATGCTGGGCTCGATAGCCACGTAGCTTGCGCTGGTGCCTAAAGTAGCCGGACAGTTACAAGGGGCAACTACATCTTTAAATTTGCCGCCGCGCCCATCATAAGCCACGTTCAGCATCAAGCCTAAAACGCTTTTAGGACGGTACTCCATCAGTATGGAGCCGTAGGGCCGCACGCCATTGCCTTTATGGAAGGCGGTAGGGGTGGTGAGCGAATTGGTTAAATGCTGGGTAGTGCCGTTATAGATGTTAAAGTTGGCCGCGCCGGATAGGCCAAACCACCAGGTAGGCTGCGTGGTTTGTGCTTTAGCCGTTGTACCGGCCATTATTACCATCAGTAAACAAATGATGGCTTTTGGGATGATTTTATTTATGGGTAACATTGGATGTCTTTTTAAAATGTGTTATTTAATACGGTTTGGTAATGCCCCCGAAGGGGCTTGTACCTGTTGATCAAATTGAATGTTATTGCGGAACGTTGATAGTGGTGTTTACCAGTGTAACCGAGGCTACCAATGATATTGCCCGCCCGTTCAGCACCGTTTGTACCGCATTACCTGCCGTAGAAAAAGTAACACCTGCCGATGCGATGATGGTGCCCGTCATGATGCCGCCGCCCGCGCCGTTAATGGTGGCCGAGCTGCCTACGTACCAGAACACGTTTTTGGCCTGGCCGCCGTTGATGAGGGTAACGCTGCGGGCACCTGCCGGGCCTGCAATACCTACGGTGAGCCCGGCTGCTGTCTGGAATATCCAGGTAGCGTTAGGGTCGCCTTTGGCGTCAAGCACAAGGTTGCCATTGGTGATCTTAAAAGTGCCGCTGGCAGATTTGTAAATGCCCGGCGCTAAGGTTAAACCGCCCAGTTCGCCTGCACCCGGATCTATGCCGCCTGGTTTAGAGGCTGGGGAGATGTTGTTGTAAGCAACCGTTGCATCCAGTAGTGCCTGTGTGGCAACTGCAAAAGAAGTTGCTGTACCCGGGGCTGGTGGCGCAGTAAATATGCCGCCTTTCACATCGCCCACGTTAAGCGGTGTTTCGGTATAAACATCGCCGGTTAAGCCATCGTGTAAGCCTGTTATCAGGCTGGATGCCGCGGTAGAGCCTATTCCTCCGTTGTTAATAACCGTGTTTAAGCCCTGGTTGGTAACACCTGCGTTGCCGCCGAACGCGCCAAACTGTGCCGCGCCGCCTAATGCCGGCGGTATGCTTACCACAAGAGGTGCAAAATTCGCCGTGATATTTTTATTGGCGTTCATGGTAACGGTTAACGGGTTGTTTGACCCCGATGCGTCGCCGCTCCATGAGGTAAAGCTGTAACCTGCATTGGCGGTTGCGGTTACCGATACGTTGGTCCCCGAGTTATATGCGCCCGAACCGGTGGTTGAACCGCCAGCTGCCGGGCTGGAGTTTAATACCAGCGCGAATTGCGATGCCGGTATTGCCTGGAAGTGTGCGATAAGTGTACGGTTAGCCGTTAAAACAAACTGGTAGCTGGAGCTTGTGGAGGCTACGTTGCCGTTATCCGTCCAGTTTACAAAGGTGTAGCCGTTGTTAGGATTGGCACTCACAGTTACCGTGCTGCCGGCGTTGAACGCGCCCGAGCCATTGGTTGTGCCGCCTGCTACCGGTAAGGATGATAATACCACCGCAAATTGCGCAGGTGGGATTAGTACGAAGTTGGCTACCAAAGTCCTGTTGCCTGCCACAACGAATTGGTAGCTGGAACTTGTGGAAACTACGGTGCCGTTATCGGTAAAGTTGGTGAATGCGTAACCTGTGGCAGGTGTAGCGGCAACCGTTACCGTAGAGCCCTGCGCAAATGCACCTGCACCAGTAGTTGTACCGCCAACGGCCGGGTTAAGTGATAGTGTTACCTGCGGGATGGTGGTAAAGCTCCATACATAATCGGCAACCATTGCGGTACGCAGCGTATCGGTAACACCGGTAGTAACCGTGCCATTATAGACGGTGAAAGGTAAAAGGGGCTGTGCAGGCGTAAAAGTGTAAACTTTAGCATCCGCAGTGGCGGCAACCGTGCCGGCTATTACCGTGGCACCCTGTTTAATAATAAAGGTTTTGTCTGTTATGGTTGATGGCGCCATAGCCGTATTGAAGGTTACCGTAATTGCTTTGGCCAGGGCAACATCTACGGCTTTGTCAGCCGGGTCGGTGCTAACTACCACAGGGCAATCGCCGGTTATTTCGCCTTTGTAATCGTCTTTTTTGCAGGCTGTAAAAAAAGCAGCTGCTAAGGCCAGCATACAGATTGCTTTGAATATGCCGGAGGAGTTTTTGCGCGGAAGCATCAAATTGCCGCCGGCGGGGAAAGTAGGTTTTTTGTTCATGTAACGTTTTTAGTAGGAATGAGTGCCACGGGTTTTTTAGACAAAACTTCGGACGTTACAAACCTACACCCGGTATGGGGCCGGGCTGTTACACAACTTTTTTAATAAGTTCTATAATTCACACATTTCCGGGTTTATGCTGCTGTTGCAACCCATGTGTTTAAAGTGGGAGGGGGTTATACCGGTGATCTTCTTAAACTGGGTAGATAGGTGGGCAACACTGCTGTAATGCATCTTCCATGATATTTCTGTCATGTTGAGTTCGTTATAGCAGATGAGTTGTTTCACACGCTGTATTTTTTTGAGGATGATAAACTGTTCTATCGTGGTGCCCTTTGCTTCAGAAAATATATTGGCCAGGTAAGTATAATCGTGGTTTAACTTTTTACTCAGGTGAAAAGAGAAATTTGTTTTAAACTCATCATGGGCGTAATCCATCATTTCTGTTATGGCGCACACTATTTTTTCTACCAGTATATTCTTTTTGTTATCCATCAGTTCCAACCCTGCGCGGATAAGCGCCAGTTTAAATATTAGGATTTGCTCAGTAGAAACGGGTTCGAATACTTCTACTTTTCCGGGTTCAACCACGTGCAGGTTCAAGCCCAGTTTTTCCAGTTCGTACTTTACCACCATCTGGCAGCTCATGCATACCATATTTTTTATGTAGAATATCATTCGGCAGGGAGTATGCAAAACCAATGCCCCGATTGTGTTTTGTTGCGCCGCAGCACGCAGGCTGCCCGGCTTCAAAGCCGCTCCTGAATTAATAGTGCCTCTTCGGGTGCTTAAACTCCATATTCCTGTTAGGAATATCGCGGGGCATAAAAAAGGTCTACGGTTTAATTTTGCACAGGAGTAGATTTGAAGTGCAATAAAATTAATCGAGGGTTAATTGTGATTGGTATTTAGGATTGTATTAGCGCTTTAACGAATGTGGCCCGCTTGGCAGGTCGTAATTATCTTCCGATAAAAATCCTTATTTTTAGCCGGTCCCCAATACAAATGTTCATGGCAAAACTACACGGCAAAAACCTATTCACAACTTTCATAACCCTGCTCATTTTGGTCGCATCGGCCTACGCTCAAAAACCTAAACCCGATACCGTTGTGGCGGGCGTGTATATCACCAGCATACACGATATCAATTTTAAGGATAAAGAGTACAGCGTAAACCTGTGGCTTTGGCTCAAATACAAAAACAAGGACTTCGATTTTTTGCATAACCTGGAGATACCGCAGGCAAAATCATACACCACTTCGTTCTCTACTATAGATAGCACCGGCGGGCGCGTGTACCTGCTGATGAAGTTGCAATGCGTAATGAAGGATTCCTGGGCGATAGATAATTTCCCCTTCGATAAGCAGAAGTTGCGTTTCTCTATCGAAAATTCGCAGTTTGATTCACACTCGCTGGTGTTTAGGGCCGATACTTTGGGTAAACATTTCGACCCGCGTTTCACCCTGCGGGGATGGCGGGTGGATAGCCTGGACGTAAAAACGGGTGTAAAAAAATACGAAACCGGATTTGGCGACGAGAGCCTGGCAAAACCACATACCGAGTACAGCAACTTTAGGGTGAGGCTGCAGATTGACCGCGACGCAATGGGCCTCTTCTGGAAGATGTTCCTGGGTATGTACGTGGCTTTCCTTATCTCGTACATGTGTTTTTACATCCATACCGACAGTATCGATTCGCGTTTTGGCCTAAGTGTAGGTGCCTTATTTGCGGTTATCGGTAATAAGTACATCATCGATTCTACCCTGCCCGAATCTACTACGTTTACATTGGTAGATAGCCTGCACGGCGTAACGCTCGGGTTTATCCTAACGGTTATCATCTGCACATCCTACTCGTTGCGGCTGGTAAAGCTGGAGAAGCTGGCTCAGGCCAAAAAATTCGATTTTCTTTGCGCGCAGGTTTTGCTGGTGGCGTATCTGCTATTAAATGGCTGGCTTATCTACGGGGCAAACCATGTACCCGTATTAGCCGCCATACCTCAGTAAAGACGTCTCTCTTTAAAATTCAATGTAATTTCAAAATAGAAGTCGTGCAATTTCAAAATAGAATTCATGTAATTTCAAAATGGAAGTCGTGTAATTTCAAAATAACACTTATATTTGAGTTGAAAAACAGCTGATTATGAATAAGTTTATTCAGCGGGAATTGGCCCCTGTGATAAAAGAGCAGCAATCCAAATTCCCGGTGCTTGCTATTACCGGCCCCAGGCAATCGGGCAAAACCACGTTGTTGAAGGAGCTATTCAGCGATTATAAATACCTTTCGTTAGAAAACCCCGATACACGCGCATTTGCATCGGAAGACCCCGTTGGTTTTTTGAACCAATACAGCAGCCAGGTAATATTCGACGAGGTGCAGCGCGTGCCTTCCTTATTCTCCTACATACAGGCACGGGTAGATGAATCCGGCCAAATGGGGCAGTTCATATTATCGGGCTCGCAAAACTTCCACCTGCTAACCAGCATTACCCAAACCCTGGCAGGCAGGGTGGCCCTTTTTAAGCTACTCCCGCTCGATTTTAAAGAACTGAATTCGAATGGACTGCTTGAAGGTGACTATCTCTCGGCTGCGTTTAAGGGTTTTTATCCCGCTATTTTCGACCGCGATATCAATCCGGTTGTTTTTTACGCCAACTACATCCAAACCTATTTAGAAAAAGATGTTACCGAGTTGTTGAACATACGGGATATGCGGCAGTTCCGCACCTTTTTAAGCCTTTGCGCAGGCCGTGCGGGCCAATTGCTCAACATAAGCGCACTGGCAAATGAATGCGATATCACCCAGCCGACGGCAAAGGCATGGTTATCCATCTTAGAAAGCAGTTATATCATTTTCCGACTGCAGCCTTATCATCAAAATTTTAACAAACGCCTGGTTAAAACCCCTAAGCTGTATTTTTATGATACCGGGCTGCTATGCCATCTTTTAGGGGTGCGGTCTGCGGATGAGCTGGCCGGGAACAGACTTAAAGGCAACATCTTCGAGAACATGGTGCTGGCCGAATACCAGAAAAAGAACCATCATCAATACCTGCACCAGGAATGTTTTTTTTGGCAGGACAGCAGCGGGCACGAAGTAGATATGCTAATGAAAAACAGCAATGGCTTTGATATATACGAAGTTAAAGCAACGCAAACGGTTACCTCGGCTTTATTTAAAGAGTTGGATCGTTTTGCCGACCTTGTTTCGCCGGAGGAAGTAAACAAAACCTTGATATACGGAGGCACCGAAAGCCAGCAGCGTAGCAAATACAATGTGTTAAGCTGGAAAAACATCATCGATTAATTCGATGATGTTTTTGTGTACAGGTGTTATGGTCTAATAATGAAACATGTCAACATCTATCAGGCCTTTTTTACTACCCTCTTATAGGTTAGGTCGTAAACAATGGTCCAGTTGGTGCCGCCATCTAAAGATTGTTCTAATAATTGCCGCAATTGGGCAGGCCCCTGATTAAAAAAGGTAAAATGGAATAGGGTTTTATTGCCCGTTTTATCCGTCGATTCCGATTCGAAACGCATTGCGCCGTCTTTGTAAACCCCGTTATAATAATTAAGGTACACCCCGCCAGATCCCATCCACACCTGTTCCCATTTCTGTGTTTTTGGGTTAATAAAGTTCATACTTTTTCCATCATTGGGCTGGGTAACATCTACCCAGTTTTCAATTATCATGCAATCCCCTGCTGCCTGTTCTACTTTCTCTTTGCCTACCTGGTAATTGGTATTAGTTTGGTATACATTCCATTCACCTATCCAAAAATCAAACTCATGGTTTTGCGGGTTGTTAATGCAGGGGTAGGAATTAAGGGTAGCCTTTTTTACAAGCGCCTTAAAGCGCGGCGATTGCCTCAGGAAAGCATATTCCGGTGCTTTTTCCATATCGGGCGAGTTGGAGTAGCCGTTGCCAATCATGGTAGTAAGCAAATTAAGCGCCTTAGTTGAGTCTTTGGTGAGCGCATATATTTTTGCCTGGCTACTTCTGATGATGCCGCGTGGCATGGCTATGTTTTTATTGCTGAGGCTTTTATTGTAGGCATCAATTGCCTTGCTGTATTGCTTTACCTGCTGGTAGGCCTGGGCAATGTTATACCATACCTGCACGTTGCCTGTATCGGTTTTTAAAATGGTCTCGTAGGCATTTATAGCGCCCTGCCAGTTGTTTTTTGTAAAAAGCGAATCGGCGTATTGCGCGGTAGTTGTTTTGTTTGTTTGCGCCAACGATGCGAACGAAATGAAAATAAGGATAAGGGCGTAAATAGATTTCATAATGCCGTTTTATTTTAAGTTTGATATTCGCCCTGTAGGGGCGTTTGTATTTAAGCCGAAAATAGGCAGGCACGTATGGGAAAGGGTAAAATCCGGTAAAGGTTTACCAAATGCAGGAATTTATTTAACTGAACTTGCGCGGTAACCGGTAGGGGTTTGCCCCGTAATGTTTTTAAAAGCTTTGTTAAAAGATACCTTGTTATTATACCCCACACGGTAGGCCACGTCGATAACATTCAGTTCTTCTTTTGGGAGCAGCAACAATGCCTTTGCTTCCTCAATACGCAGATGGTTAATGTATTCGAAAAAATTCATCCGCAGGTTTTCGTTAATAGCCTGCGAGATGTAATGCTTGCTGAAACCGCACGATGCGGCGAGCCGGTCTAAACTGATATCGTTTTGCAGGAATAGCTTTTGCGAGGCCATTACGCCGTTCAGCTTCTGTATAATTTCGGTACCTGTCAGGGCAGATAGGGGTGAGTTTTTATATTTTATTTCGCCGGGTAAAGCTGCTGCGGCGGTTGTGTTTTCGAACAGCTTAAAGCCCGAAAATACTTTGGGCTGCATGTAACCTATCCAGGCCAAAAAATAGATGAACAGCGCCATGCAAAACGATATGGCATAATCCCACGCGGGGTTAAAAAACGGGAACTGCACTAATATAAAATACGAGCTATAAGCAACTATAAACGCGGCGAAGAAACCGGCCAGCCATTTAAACCATTTGCCCGTTTCGGCAGCGGGCAGGCTAATGGCGTAAAAGCTTTTATAAATGAGGAACAGGTACGCCAGTATGTGCGCTATACTTGCCCAGGGATACCACCGTAGATAAGGCAAGCCCAGCCTAACTTTTTGCAGCAGCAAATCGTGTCTCCAACTGGCAGATGCAAATAAAAGTGGCGATAGGTACAGTGCCGAAATAACAAAAGGCATAAAATGCAGCCAATTTGCTCTGCCCCGCAGGTTAAAAACAGAAGCAAAATACAGGTAAAATACCGGCCCGAACAGGAAGATGATACAGTTTGACCAGCCCATAAGGTAGGGGAAATAAGTATCGTAATGCGTCCAGTAAAGGGTGTACTCAAACAATATCAGCGAAAACAGAAAGGGGATAAACGCCAGCACCTTGCCCGAACGGTGGGCGTTTCTACGGAACACGCAGGCTGCAGCAACAAACAGCCCCTGCATAGCCGCAAAAAGGAAGAAGATGGTGTATACATTGAAGCCGGGCATACTTCAAATATTCAATTTTTCCGGCTTATTTTATCTCATTTTAAAAAGAAAACCGCATTTGCTATGTAACTTAGGCAACAATTGCCAACCGCACACCACATGTGGTTTTAGCCTATACATTGATAAAGGAAATCGTTATGCCTGCAAACAACAGCCAGTTTTATACCCTGCTGCCCGTAAACCGCATGCCGCTTGGCGATTTGCTGACGAACGAGGCATTGTTTGCGGATGTGCCCGATGACTGGCACATCGTAATTACGGATATCAAAAACTCTACCCGCGCGGTGATGAGCGGCGCGCACGAAAACGTTAACCTTATCGCCACGGGCAGTATCGTATCGGTGCTTAATATTGCCTTTAGCATGCATGTTACGGTGCCTTTCTTTTTCGGCGGCGATGGTGCCACCGTTCTGGTGCCGCCCGATATTATAGATAAGGTAATGCAGGCCCTTGCCGCCTATAAGGTGAGCACGCAGCAGAATTTCGGGCTGGAATTGCGCACGGGCGCGCTACCCGTAGCCAAGATATACGCCGATGGCCGACAGCTGCATATTGCTAAATATAGCAGCTCTGATGTATTCCATATCCCCGTGGTGCTGGGCAACGGCATCAACTACGCCGAGCAGATTATTAAAGGCGATGATTACATGCTCTCGGGCGTAAAAACCGAAACTGAAGAACCCGACCTTACCGGCATGCAATGCCGCTGGGACCGCATAGCCCCGCCCGAAAATAAAGAAGAAGTAATAAGCCTGCTGGTGGTTGCACATGGCGGGCACAAGCAATCTGACGTATTTAAAGAGGTGATGGAAGCCATGGATAAGATATACGGCCCGCCGAACAAACGGCAGCCCATATCTGTAGCTAAGCTGCAGTTCAATAGTACGTTTTCTAAGTTAAGTACCGAGATGCGGGCTACCATGGGTAAAGTAAAATGGTTGCGATTACTTTGGGAGTGGGGGGTAGGCCTGTTTGGCTACATCTATTTCCATACCGATAAGGGCAAGCACTACCTGCAAAGCCTGGTAGAAATGGCCGATACGCTGGTGATTGATGGAAAGATAAACACCGTAATATCGGGTACGGCCAAACAGCGCCTGGCCTTGCAAAATGTGTTGGATAAGCTGGAGGCGGATGGTAAGCTCGTCTACGGACTGCACATCAGCCGTGCCTCGGTAATGTCGTGCTACGTGCGCGATTTAAAAGACGATCATATCCATTTTGTAGACGGTTCTGAAGGTGGCTACACCCAGGCCGCCAAAATGCTGAAGCGGAAGATTGTGGGGTAGATTTTTAGCAAAAAAGGTGTTCCGCTGGCTCTTGCTTCTATTTATATAAGTTATTAATAATAAGATAATTGTGTAGTTTATCTAACGGGTAGGGGTGTCCCAAAGTGCTCCATAAAAAAACGTAACTATTTGATAATTAGCGCGAATTAAAAAACAAGTGTTCCACATCCAAAGTGGAACACCCATCAGCAAGATGTCTTTTGTTGATTAATCCCGTTATGGGTTTACACTCGGTCTTCCATCATCCTCATCGCCTCCTTCGCCGCTATCTGCCCGGAAATTAACGCCGGCGGCACGCCCGGGCCAGGGACGGTAAGCTGCCCGGTGTATAGCATATTCTTGATATGCTTTGCCCGCATGGCCGGTTTAAAAAAGGCGGTTTGTGCTAAAGTATTGGCCAGCCCGTAAGCATTGCCTTTAAAGGAATGGTAATCGGCTTTAAAATCTTCCATGGCGTAGCTCCGTTTCAGGATGATGGCATCGCGAAGCGGTTGGCCAGTCACTTGCTCAAACCTATCCACCATGATGTTAAAATATTTCTCGCGCAAGGCATCGCTATCTTCCAGTCCCGGCGCAAGGGGCATCAGGAAGAAAAGGTTCTCGCAGCCGTCGGGCGCCGCATCAGGGTCGGTTTTAGAGGTGCAGCACACATAGAACAGCGGCTTGCTTGGCCATTGCGGGTCGCTGTAAATCTCGTTGGCATGCTGCTCAAAATCCTCATCAAAAAATAAATTATGATGCTGTATGCCGGGTATTATTCTATTCGTACCGATATAAAATAACAGGCTGGATGGCGACATGGTGCGGGTATCCCAATATTTTTCGGTGTAGTTACGGTGGGACTTGTCTAAGAGGTGCTGGTCGGCGTGCTCATAGTCGGCACCGGTTATCACAAAGTCTGCTGTAAAATCGCCCTGGGTGGTTTGGATGTTGCTTACCCGTTTATCAACAACTTCTATTTTGGTTACTGCCGTATCCAGTTTAATCTCCACACCATAGCTTTCGGCAATGCTTACCATAGCCTTTACAATCTCGTTCATGCCGCCCATGGGGTACCAGGTACCTAAGGCCAGGTCGGCATAATTCATCATGCTGTACATCGCGGGGGTATCTTTCGGCCGCGCCCCCAAAAACAGTACGGGGAACTCCAGCAGCTTAATAAGCTTCGGGTTTTTAAAATGCTTGCGCACATGGCTACTCATGCTGGTGAGCAATTGCATGCTGAAGCTCTTACGGATGAGGTTCCAGTCGATAAACTCGGTAATGGAATGCGAGGGACGAAAAACATACTCCCCCATGCCAACCTTGTATTTGTAGGCGGCCTGTTTTAAAAAGAGTTTCAGCCCTTTGCTGCTGCCGGGTTCTATGTTTTCAAACAAGGCTTCCAGTTCGCCCATATCGGCGGGCACATCCAGCACGTCATCCTTGCCATAATAAATGCGGTAGCCTGGGTCGAGGCGTTTCAATTCATAGAAATCTGTCGGATTTTTACCAAAAAGCGCGAAGAAATCTTCGAACACATCGGGCATCCAGTACCAGCTTGGGCCCATATCGAATTTAAAACCGTCCTTTTCCCAAACACGGGCGCGGCCGCCTGCCTGGCTGTTCTTCTCCAGTACCGTTACCCGGTAACCCTCCTTTGCCAGCACGCATGCCGAAGCCAATCCTGCAAAACCCGCCCCAATAACGACAATATGCTTACTTTTCATCCAAATCAAAAGTAAACAATGCATCCACCAAAAAACAATGCCGCAATGAATTTGTACTTTTGGGCAAGATACCAGGTAAATGAACTTATTCGACGAAACGTGTTTTGAATGCAGCAAGCTGATTACCGAGAAGTACAGCACCTCGTTCAGCCTCGGCATAAAGGCCTTCGAAAAGCATTTACGCTATCCGGTTTACGCTATCTACGGTTTCGTGCGCTATGCCGATGAAATAGTAGATACCTTTTACGGACACGACCAGCGCCAGCTCATCGACGATTTTCGTATCGAAACTTTCAAGGCCATCAATGCGGGCATCAGCACCAACCCGGTGCTGCAATCGTTCCAGCAGGTGGTGAATCAGTATGGCATCGAACGCGAACTGATAGATGCCTTCCTCACCTCCATGAAAATGGACCTTGATAAAACCGCGTACGACGAGGGCGGCTATAAAGTGTACATATACGGCTCGGCCGAAGTTGTTGGGCTGATGTGCCTGCGCGTGTTCTGCGCCAATGATGGCGGGCTGTACAACCTGCTCATCCCCAAGGCACGCAGCCTGGGCTCGGCTTTCCAGAAGATAAATTTCCTGAGGGATATCAAAGCCGATTACGAAGAACGGGGCCGCACCTATTTCCCCGGGGTAGATTTCGGCAACTTTACTGCGCAAGATAAAATTGACATAGAAGCCGATATCAAAAAGGATTTCGATGATGCCCTGGCCGGTATAAAACTTTTGCCCAAAGCAGCGCGCCTGGGCGTGTATGTGGCTTATGTGTATTACCTGCAATTGTTCAAGAAGATACGCAGCACGCCAGCCGGCATAATCATGCATAAGCGGGTTCGCATTTCTAATGCACGCAAGCTGAGCCTTTACCTAAAGGCCCGGCTCCACCAAAAAATGAAAGTGATATAATGCCAGCCACGCTTAAACATAACTCTACTAAATACCTGCTATCCGTAATGCTGGCTGGTATGCTGATGTCGTTCGGCCTGGGGAAAAAGGCCATAGATCCCACGCCTGACCTGCCTGCGATACGCAAACTGCTAGTAACGGCCCTCGAAAGCAAGAAAACAACCGATTCGCTATACAAAAGCCTGGGCGAAATAAAGGAGCGGTCGGCGCTCATCAATGCCTATATGGGCACTTTGGAGGCCCTTAAAGCCAAGCACGCATGGAACCCATATAGCAAATTCAAATACCTCAACGATTGCGAAAAGACCTTTAAAAGTGCAGTGACGGCCGACCCGCACAATATAGAGATACGCTTTATGCGCTTCTCTATAGAACATAACGTACCCAAGTTTTTGGGTTATACCAAAAATCTGGGTGCCGATAGGTTAGAGATGGTTAAACAGCTAGACGCAAAATACTACGCTGCGGCCGATAAAGCATTGGTGAAAACCATCATCAAGTTCATGCTCGAATCTAAACGCTGTACGGGCGACGAGCAGAAACGCCTTCACCAACATTTAGCTGCGCTATAACGTGAAATATACCTACCTCATCATCAATCTGCTCACCGTGGTATTCCCTGTGGCCCTTTCCTTCGATAAGCGGGTGGCTTTCGCCAAAAGCTGGAAGTATCTTTGGCCGGGCATGGCCATCACCGGGCTGGTGTTTTTGTTTTGGGATGTGCTGTTTACTGTTTATGGCGTGTGGAGTTTCAATGATGCCTACATCACAGGTATCAAATTTATAGGCTTACCTCTGGAGGAAATATTGTTTTTCCTGACGGTGCCCTTTGCCTGCCTGTTTATTTACGCCTGCCTCAATTATTACGTAAAATGGGCACCGCCATTTGTGCTGACGCGGATGATATCCAACCTATTGATTGGCGTATCGGTATCGCTGTTGGCTTATAATTATACCCGTTTATACACAGCCGTTACCTTTGGCTTGCTGATTGTTTTGCTGGTGGCCCTGGTGTATTTCATCAAGGCAGATTGGTTAGGCAGGTTTTACATGGCATTCGTGGTATCACTCATCCCCTTCTATATCGTAAACGGCGTATTGACTGCCTGGCCGGTGGTGCTATATAACAATGCGCAGAATATGAACCTGCGCGTGGGCACTATCCCCTTTGAGGACCATTTTTACAGCATGGCCCTGTTGCTGATGAATGTTGCCTTTTTTGAACACTTCAAATCCCGAAAAACCGCATGAGCGAATTGCCTGTTTATACCAAATCTCAACTTGCTTTGCGCAACGGGCAGGATAAGCCCCAGATATGGGTGGCATTAAAAGGTATTATTTACGATGTTACCGAGAGTCGCCTTTGGCGCAATGGCAAACATTATGAGCACTGGGCCGGGCAAGATTTAACAGAAGAACTGGCCGATGCCCCGCATACTGAGACGGTGTTTGAGAAGTTTAAGGTAGTAGGGAGATTGGGGTAAGCCTCCACACACAACCATCACGTCATTGCGAGCGAAGCGCGGCAATCACTGGCAGGAAGAGCCGCCTTGAAAATCCGCCTTGCTTACCGAGGATTGCCACGTCGCGCACCCGCGCAATCTCTCACGCCGCTTCTCGTAACAACAAAAAAGCACCGCCAAACAGGCAGTGCTTCCATATATCCTTATTAAAAACTTAGTCTAATATTTTGAAAACAGCGCGTAACGCGATGATAGAACCGAACAACAGGATGATGTTAGATACTAACGTAGCGTGCGGGAAATCGGCGAAGCGTAAAAAGCAACCTAATAAACCTACGGCAATGGTAAGAATTAAAAATTTGTAGTGGCTCTCGTTGTTGGCATTTTCCATTGATTGCATAGCGCTGTTGTTTTTATTTGGCACAAAAATATAAATGTTTACCGAAAAACCGATAACCTTTTAGGCTTTTACTGCTTTTTTGTTCCAGCCCTGCGGCAGGTTTTCTTCAATCTCTATATTCTCGAACTCAGCACTTGCACGGGAGCCTACTACCTTGGCCCATGCCGCCATTTTGCTGATACCCTCTTTTAAGCTCACATTGGCGCTCTTGCCGAAAACGCCGGCTGCTTTAGAGTGGTCGCTGTGCGCGTGCATCACTTCTTTACGGGCCTCCAGGTGGGTTACCTTGGGTTCTACGCCAAGTTCATCTGCCACTACCTGCACCAATTCGTTCACGGTGTAAGGCTTATCGGCCCCTACGTTGAATACCTCGTTGTAGGCAGCCGGAACATTGGGGCTGTTGGCAATATGCGGCGCAACATCGTCGATATAACTGAAGGCGCGGGTTTGCTCGCCATCGCCAAAAATGGTCATCGGCTTTTCCTGCATAATCTGGTTCATGAAAATGCCGATTACGTTGCGATACTTATCGCCGATGTTCTGGTTTTCGCCATATACGTTATGCGGACGGAAGATAATATAGTTTAAGCCGAACATGTGGTGGGCGGCTTTCAGATCCATCTCCACCGCGTATTTTGCAACGCCATAAGGGTCTTCGGGCTGTGGCACCAGGGCTTCGCGCATAGGCAGCTGGCCTGCGCCATACACCGCTATGGATGAGGTAAACACAAAGCATTTCACCTTATATAATATCGAAAGGTTGATAAGGTTTACCGAACCGATGAGATTGTTATTGTAATTGAACCGGCGGATAAAGTGCGAAAGTCCTTCTGCGGCGTATGCAGCCAGATGGTAAACGTAATCGAACCTGTGCTCTTCGAAAAGTTTCTCCAGTAATTCATAATCATTTATCGAACCAACTATAAATTCAACACCTGCGGGTACGTGGTCTTCAAAACCGCCGCTCAAATCGTCGAGTACGATTACTTTATGCCCCAGGTTAAGACAATGTTTCGCTACATGCGAGCCTATAAAGCCGGCACCGCCGGTTACTAATGATGTTATCATATTATAATAGTTTTAGGTTCCAGTTAAAAGAGGGGCTTTTACCGTTGTTTTTTTTCAAATATCTAAAAAAAATATTCAATCGTTACAATTATTACTTGTTTATGCCCTCTGATTGTGCCATTGCTGCAACAGCCTGCAAAAACCAGGCCGCATGCGGTATCCATTGTTCAGTCCAGCGCCATTCATTGCCCCCGGCCTGTTGTTTAAAGTCAATGCCGGATCCATCGGGACTGCCATCGTGCCCGGTAATACCGTTAGAGATACCCCCACGCTCGCTTCCGTGGCCATAATTGGAGGCCATATACGGCACATTGGCTTTTCCGTAACCATAAATAAAACACATGCCATACGGGTTGCAGCCCATTATCCACGATAATTGACGTTCCGCAAAATCTGCAAGCGTTGATTTTATTCCCCAATTTCCTTCTGCCGGGTAGGCTAACCTGCCGCCCACAATTGCCGCCGTAGCCAGCGAGCCCAGGCGTGCATTCTCGCCCTGCCACCACCAGCCGGTTTCGTTTTCGTGGGGGATAAAAAAGCCATCCTTCACCTTGCCTTTATACAAAAAGCTCTGCCGGGCATACCCAAAAGGATTACTTATTTTGTTGGTTACCGACAGGTTATAATCAAGTGCCTGTTTGATGGTTTTGAGGGCCGGGGCGCGGTAGGCCTCTTCTTTTTCCTTATCCAGGTAACGCGACAGGGCAACCACGGGGAGGCCCGCATCAGATGCATGGAAGTAGGGCCGGTTGGCATCGTTGGAGATGAAGTAGCCGTCGATGGTCATGCGGTTATTCAGGTTGGCCGCGCGCTTGCGGGCTTCGTCGCGGTATTGGTCCTCATCCGTAGCCATCCATAATTCGGTGGCGGCCATGAGGGCGCAATAGTCGTCGATGATGTTCTCCTTGCCATCGTCGTCGTATTTGGTGTTGTTTACCAGCAGGTGGGCAAAGGCGCGTTTGGCACCGTCGAGATATTGCCCCGAAGTAAAATCCCCGTTCTTTTTCCATTGCGATATGCGGGCGAGCGCGGCTATAGCCATGCCGCCGCCTTCGCGGAAAGCGCATTGGTATTGGTTGGTGGTAACGCTGTTGGCCAGCAGCCCCACCACGCGGCGCGCGTTAGGGTCCTTATTAAAATAGCTGAACACAATCATGTAAAAGTACCCCTCTTTGCTCAGCGCCCGCATCATGTAATCGGCACCGTAAAGTGCCTCATTATCAAGTGAATCTTTTAGCTTCCATTTTTTGAGGAGGTTGGGTATGGCCTCTGCGGCGCTTGCCATACTCCAGGTAACCAGCGGCGTTTGCTGTGGCGAAAAGAAATTGGCATACGCCAGGTGCGAGAAATATTTGCTTACGTCGCCGGAGGCGTCGCACCAGCCGCCGCGCATATCAACCTTTTGGTTGCTGCCGAAGAGTTGCATTTTGGCATCGGCTGCCAGTTCGCCGGGCGTAGTTGCCCGCTGCTTGTTATAGTAGTGGATGATGGACGATAATGTTCTGCGGGCCAAGGCGTTCTCACCTATTTCGAAGGGGTAAGATGTATATATAAGTCCCTCATATTTAATGCGTAACCTGTATTTGCCAGTCGTTTTGAATGCCGAGAAATCTGCTTGAAAAAAGAGCTTGCCGGGTGCCCAGTCGGTGATGGTTTCAGGGTCGCTAAGCATGCCCGTGTAGGCCACCCTGCCGGTAGCGATGTTCACCAGATTAAAACTGAAAGCCTTGGTGAGCTTACTATCAAACTGCACCACGCCCACTTTGGGGCCATTGCTATCGAAGGCAACCTGGTTCACAAAAATTGCCGGCGCTGCGAAAATCCGCGAGAAAAATGCCAGGAAAAATAAGCTTAGGTAGAGTTTCTTCATATCGTTAATTTTGTCCGTTCGGTGCAAAAGGTGTCAATTTCGTCAAAAAAACTTGCGAAAATCTCCGTGTTTTTATCACAATAGACGATTTTTAGGTCGGTTTTTATGCTTTTTTAGTTTCTTTTCTCCCACTTAAAAATGCGCCGTTATGCAATCAATTTCCTGCTGCCAAAAACATAGACTGGATACCCGATTTTTGATAGGACAACCAAGCCGATAGAAGCATCGTTTCCCCCGCCGGCATTTCGGTAACGCCATAGATGCCTGCCATTTTTGCCCGGAACAATAGATCTAAATTTGATGTGTTTAGCTGCGCGGTGCAGCTGTTGCCGGGAAATGATGATGCGGCAAAGATGTTTGGCAGAGGTATCTGTTTCATGATAAGGCAAGCCCGGGTGAGATAACCAGACTTGCCCCTAAAAATAGCAATTATTTCTTAACCGCCCATACCGAAACCGAGCCGGCCCGGACGAAAAACTCCCCCCAGCCGTCTTCGCCTACGGTAACTTTGGCGTCGTGCTTGTTCAGGTAATCTACAAATACTTTCCCGGCGTGGGCCTGGCCCATTTCCATGCGTTTACCGGCTTCATCGCCATTGGAGATCAGTACCGCGCAGCCCGAGTTTTCGTGCTCGCCATCGCCTTCGCGCGTCCAGCCGATGCAGTTAGGGTTATCGAAGTACTCGCGCTGGGCACCATAAGCGATATGCTTGCGCGCCCTTAAAAGTGGCTCCATTTCGGCAAGGGCCGGTAATTCCACATCATGGTCTTGATCGTCCTCACCCTTGTCGGAGTATTTTGTGCCATACAAATCGGCGTAAAAAACACAGGGGTAGCCATGTTCGCGCAGTAAAATAAGCGCGTAGGCCAGGGGCTTAAACCATTGTTCAACCGGCAAAGCCAGCGATTGCAGAGGCTGGGTATCGTGGTTCTCTACCAGCGTAACTGCCCGCGAGGGGTTTACCGCCACCAGCGTATTTTCGAATATCTTGCTCAGGTCGTAATCCTTGCCGCCAGCCGAGGCATCGTGCAGGTTCTGGTGTAATGGCGCATCAAAAAGCGACATCCGCCCCTCCGTAGCGGTAATATACTCTTGCAGCAGGCCAACTTCGTAGCTCCAGTATTCGCCCACGGTGAATAGTTCGCGGCCAGTTTCGGCGCGTAAGGTATCCAGCCAATCGTTGTAAAACTCGTAAGATATATGCTTAAGGGCATCTAATCGCATGCCATCGAATTGCAGGGTATCATGAAGCCACTTGCCCCAGCGCTTCAACTCATCGCGCACGGCGGGGTTACGGGTGTCTATATCATCCAGCATCAAAAAATCGAAGTTGCCGTTCTCATCGCCCACCACGTCCTCCCAGGCATCGCCATACTGGTTCTGTATGCTGAAGATGGCTGACTCGTTATTCCCGGCATCATAATCTATCCCGCTGAAGCATTGCCAATCCCAAACGAATTGCGAATGCTGGCCATGCCTGCCGGGGAAGGTGAATTTGGTAAAGGCTTCAATCTCGTAAGGCTCGCTGGTAAACTCGTTTCGGTTATTGGGGTTTACCTTGCGCACGGTAACCTTTTCCTTTTCGTCGGCCCCGCCCATGTGGTTCAGTACTACATCTACATACACCTGCAGCCCTTTGCTTCTGGCGGTTTGCACGGCCTCTATCAATTGTTGTTTGGTGCCGTATTTGGTGCGCACAGTGCCTTTTTGGTCGAATTCGCCCAGGTCGTAAATATCATAAACGTCATAACCTACCGAGTATCCGCCAGCCTCGCCTTTATAAGCCGGAGGCAGCCATACAGCATCTATGCCGATGTTTTTTAATCTTTCCGCATCGTTTTTAAGGTGTTCATATAAGCCACCATCGCCTGGGTAGTACCATTCGAAAAACTGCAGCATCGTAAAATTTTCCATAGGGGGCCTGTTTTATGCTTTAACAGCCTACACAACTTTAAATTGGTAATTAGGTTTTAACAGTGCCGGTAAAATGACCAAAAAAACAATAGACGTCCGTAGTTTTTAAGGCACGGTTATTATAATTAACTTGCATGGTATGGATACTGGTGTATTTATTTACCTGCAATTTTTGCGCAATGTTCTATTGCCTTTACCCGGCGTTACCGAAAAAATGTGTTTTGACACGCCCGCATTTTATGTGAATAAAAAGATATTTGCCCGCATACGCGAGGACGGCGAAACCCTGGTACTGCACACCATGGAACGTGATAAATGGATGGTGGCCAACCTGGAGGTTTACTTTATAACCGAACATTACTACAACTACGATTATATGCTGGTGTGCATGCCCAAAGCCGCCCCGGAGGAGCTGGAGGGCCTTCTGATACAGGCCTGGAAAGACCGCGCGCCAAAGAAACTGATAACCCGATTGAGCGATTAAACACTATTGTACAAGATTTAACACGATTTAAGGATTAAAGGATTGTACAGGATTAAAGACCGTGGATTAATAATCCATCAATCCTTTAATCGTGTTGGCACTATCCTTGTACCATCTGGTATATACATTTACCTTTAAAATATCAAAACATGGGCTTATTAAAATTTATAGCGGTTGGCGCAGCCATTGGTTATGGCATTAATTACCTGACAAAGAAAGATGCCAGCGGGCGTTCTGTGCTTGATGATATTACCGATGAGGCATCTGTTTGGGCAGAAAAGGCCAAACGTTTTGCCGAAGAGAAAACGGAACAAGTGATAACCGCAGCGCAACCCAACGGCGGCTATACCGAACCGCAGTAAACGCATCAAACGCTTTTAAAAGAAAACTCCGGCCCTTGTTGCCGGAGTTTTTTTGTTGATACTTTCGCCGAACGCACCAAACCTATAAAATTCATCGTGAATTGCGTATCAATTAATTTGCTTGCACCTATACTTTAAAACACTTAAAACCGTAATTAAATTACAACCACACTGCTTTGGACAGCATTTTATATAGCTATATTTATCGCAGGCACATATGGCAATAATAGCAGATAGATGCTTTTTTTAGAAAACCGTACCACCGCCGGCCTCGTATTTTCAATAACTAAATGGATAGTAAGGTAAAGATAGCTTGTATAATTGATGACGATGAAATATACACCTTCACCGTTAAGCGGATCATCGCACGTGCAGAAATTGCAGAGCAAAGTATTTTTTTCGATAACGGCGCTTCGGCCCTTGATTTTTTTAGGGCTAACGCCCAAAAAGGCGAGATACTGCCCGAGCTTATTCTTCTGGATATTAATATGCCCCAACTGAACGGGTGGCAGTTTTTGGAGGAATACGTAAAGCTGGTGCCCAACCTGGCCAAAAAGACTAGCATTTTCATCGTAAGCTCTTCCATTGACGCCGACGATTACGCCCGGGCAAAAAAATACAAGGAAGTAAGCGGCTTTATTGCAAAGCCCATCACGGTAGAAAACCTGAAGAGTATTCTTGCCAAGTTACCCAATTAAGCCGGGCGCATTTTTTTTCGATTGATAAATTGTTGATGATCAGCCAGTAATTATAAACTGCAAGGGTCTGCTTCAAAAAATATCTAAGTATTAGTAGCGTTTTTTATAGTAGCCGCGTAATGGGGTTATTACACTTTACTAAATAATGATATAATGAAAAACGTTCAACACAATTCAAGGAGGTGGGCAGGCATAGTTGGGACAATGTGTTTGCTGGCCGTAACGCTCAGTTCGTGCTTAAAAAACAGTAATACTGTTACGCCTGATACGGCAGCGCTAACGGTTATCAACGCTTCGCCGGATGCGCCCGCGCTGGATTTTTATCTGGATGCAAATAAAGGAAACGCCTATGCATTTGGTTACGGCAGTGGTATAGATTATATTGCGGCCTACGCCGGGCACCGCACCGCTACTTTTACCGTCGGCGGCACCCAAACCAGCTATAAATCTGATACCCTTACCCTGGGTAAAAACAAATACTACTCGTTGTTTTTAACCAACACTGTTGGCCACGAGCAGTTGTTGCTGCTTAGCGATACCATTGCCCGGCCCGATGGCTCTAAAGCTGGCATAAGGTTCATAAACCTTAGCCCCGATGCACCGGCTGCAGATCTTGCCATAAAAAGCGGCGATGTATTGGTTGCCAACAAGAGCTTTAAAGGCTACAGCAAATTTTTACCCATAAACGGTACCGCCAAATACACTTTCGAAATACGCCAAACAGGTACCGCCACCGTTTTGGCCACTATAGAAAACGTAACCCTCAACAGCAATGCGCTATACACCATCTCGTTGCAGGGGCTTGTATCGGCAACGGATGTTAAAAAGTTGGTTGGCCGGGTGCAAACCAATGCGCAATTTTATTAATAGTATTCATTACCGCATAAAAAAAATCGCCCCGGGCTTGCAAGCTTCGGGGCGATTTTTGTTATAATGGGGATTTAAATTCGATTGCAGCAACCACGCTACCTCCGGATGGAAGATTTGAACACGTCGTTGATGTCGCGGTTATTAAAATGGTCGTAGATGTGATATATGTCCGCTTTTTTCATAATCATTGTTTTATAGATATGTAGGTTTGGGACGGAATATCACCAAAATACAACAGCCACCAGTTTTGCTGATGACTGTTGTTAATTTTACGCCGTCGCATTTCCACATCGTCATTGCTGAAGCGCGGCAACCACCGGTAAGCAGAGCCGCTTTGCATATCTGCTCTGCCTGTCGGGGATTGCTTCGTTCCTCGCAATGACGTGGTGGTGAGTTTCTTAAGTTACTACAGCGTCGCCATATCTATTACGAACCTATAACGCACATCGCCTTTTTCCATACGCTCAAAAGCGGTGTGGATATCTTTGATATCGATGAGTTCGATGTCTGATACGATGTTGTTCTCGGCGCAATAGTCCAGCATTTCCTGGGTTTCTTTAATGCCACCAATGCCCGATCCGGCCAGGCTTTTACGGCCGCCCAACAGGCTGAACGCGGCAACCGAAGCCGGTTCGTTGGGCACGCCAACGCATATCATGGTGCCGTTGGTGCGCAATAGCGACAGGTACATATTAAAATCGTGCGGTGCAGATACGGTATCCAGTATAAAATCAAAAGTGCCCATGGCCGCTTTTATCTGTTCGGGGTCTTTAGTTACTACGAAATGGTGCGCGCCCAGTCTTTTGGCATCTTCTTCTTTATTGGCCGAAGTACTCAGTACGGTAACCTCGGCACCAAAGGCGACGCCGAATTTAACGCCCATGTGGCCCAGGCCGCCAAGGCCCAATACGGCCAGTTTGTGGCCCTTGCCAACCCCCCAATGTTTTAGGGGCGAATAAGTGGTAATACCTGCGCAAAGCAATGGCGCAACGGCCGCCAGGTCAACCCCTTCTTTCAGCTGCAGTACGAATTCCTCGCGCACTACTATGGTGTTTGAGTAGCCTCCATAGGTTGGCATCGAGCCATCGCGTTCCATGCTGTTGTAGGTTTGGGTGCTGCCTTCCAGGCAATACTGCTCCAGATCTTGTTTGCAGTTTTCGCACACCTGGCAGCTATCAACCATACAGCCGGTTGCAGCCAGGTCGCCTACTTTGAAGTTTTTTACGTGGTCGCCCACTTTAACTACGCGGCCTACTATCTCGTGGCCGGGTACCATTGGGAATATGCCGGGGAACCAATCGTTTGTTATCTGGTGCAGGTCCGAGTGGCAAACGCCACAAAAAAGGATGTCGAACTGCACATCGTGCGGGCCAACGTCGCGTCGCTCGAAGGTCCAGGGGGCCAAAGGCGTTTTCTCGTCCTGGGCCGCATAAGCTTTAGTTTCAATCATGGTAAATAAATGTTTTGAGTGGTAATTGGCGGTAAGCCATAACAAATATACAAGCTGTGGCATTGCTGCAAAGCGCTAAGCATAAATTTACTTTGAAATTGCGTTAGGTGCTTGCCTGCACCTTTTCCTTACTATTTATAGCCACCTAACGGGCCTGATTTTTTCTGGAAGGGTCTTGTCCGTGTTTTGGTTTACAGTGAAATACTTTTTCAGCCCAAAGTGAAACGCTTCGTTTGCCCACGCGCTCCTCCGAATAAGCGGGGGCGAGGGAAATCATCAGGCAAAAAAAAGACGCGAAGTATCGCGTCTCTACAATAAAGCCTGTAAGTTCTTAAATATTAATAGGTAAATAAGAAATGTATTTTCGTGGCACTCTGTTTAGTTCATTACTGCCGATGCGACTTTTAATCACAAAAAAGATAATTGCAAGTGCCACACATATAACAAAAGCCAACACTAAAATCCTTTTTGTTTTAGGCGAGCCCGCTTTCACTATAACCAATAAGCTGACAATCAGCAAAAGCAGCAAGATAAAGCCGAACACTACAGCTAAAAATGGGCTGAGCCCTGTGAGGAGGGCGTGCAGAAAAACATATAATATGCAGGCAAACACAATACTTAGTGATAAAGAGAACCTAATGATTGTTTTTGTCGCCATAAAGCCAACTCTTACACCAGATACTCAAATAGCGTAGCATCCTTGTTGATTTCTATCACCTCGAAACGGTGCTCTTCCATACGAGCCAGCAGCGCCGGGTAGTCCTCGGCGTTCTTAAGTTCTATGCCTACCAGTGCGGGGCCGTTTTCTTTAGATGTTTTTTTGATGAACTCGAAACGGGTGATGTCATCGCCGGGGCCGAGTACGTTGGTTACGAAAAGCTTCAATGCTCCGGGCCTTTGTGGGAAACGCACGATGAAGTAATGTTTCAAACCTTCGTACAGCAGAGATTTTTCTTTGATCTCCTGCATGCGCTCGATGTCGTTATTGCCTCCGCTAATTACGCATACTACATTCTTGCCTTTTATCTGGTCTTTAACGGCATCCAGCGCGGTTACGGATAATGCGCCTGCCGGCTCCACTACGATGGCATCTTCGTTGTATAGTTTCAGTATGGTGGTGCAAACCTTCCCCTCCGGCACGGTAAGCATGTCGTCCAGTACATCCCTGCAAAGCAAGAAGGTTTTTTCGCCAACGCGTTTTACAGCTGCGCCATCTACAAAGCGGTCGATGGTTTTTAGGGTAACAGGTTCGCCTTTTTCAATAGCCGTCCACATGGATGGGGCACCTTCCGGCTCAACACCTATCAGTAATATGTCGGGGTTCTGTTCACGCAGATAGGTACCTGCGCCAGCTGCTAAACCGCCGCCACCAACGGGCATAATTACAGCTTCCACTTCGGGCAGGTCCTCAAATATTTCTACGCCAACGGTTCCCTGGCCTTCAATAATTTGTTCATTATCGAAAGGAGGGATGAACGTCATGCCGTGGGCCTCGGTATAAATCAAAGCTTCGCGCAGGCAATCGTCGAATGTATCGCCTACTAAAATCAGCTCCACGTTGCCATTGCCGAACATTTCTGTTTGCTTAACTTTTTGCTTCGGGGTAATCTCGGGCATAAAAATTACGCCTTTGGTGCCCAGCTTTTTGCATGAAAAAGCTACGCCCTGCGCATGATTGCCCGCACTGGCGCAAACCACGCCGCGGCTCAGTTGCTCGGTATTCAACCTGCTGATCATGTTGTACGCGCCCCTTAGTTTATAAGAGCGTACTATCTGCAGGTCTTCCCGTTTTAAATATATCTCGCATTCGTATTTTTCGGAGAGGCGCTCGTTATGCTCCAGGGGGGTGTGCCTTACAACGCCTTTTAACCGTTCGTATGCCGCTTCAAAATCCAAATGATTTTCCGTTTCTGTGTCCATTTCTCTTAGTTCTTTACCAGCTTATAAGCCATCAGTTGTTGCAGGTCATCATCGTTGATGTCCAGCTTGGCATCGGCAAGCGTTAAAAAGCGTTTATATGCGTCGTAAAGCTCGTCTTTATCCAGCTTATGGCCAAGCCTTTCCAGGTGGAATTTAAGGGCGTGGCGGCCACTGCGTGCAGTCAGTACGATAGTTGCGCTCGGGAAGCCAACATCTTCGGGGCGGATAATTTCATAGTTTTCGCGCATCTTCAGGAAGCCGTCCTGGTGTATGCCCGAGCTGTGTGCGAATGCATTTGCACCAACGATGGCTTTATTCGGCTGCACCGGCATGCGCATCTGCGTGCGGATCATCTGGCTCAGTTCGAAGAATTTTTTCGAGTCGATGTTGGTATGCAAGCCAAGTACAGCATGCGTTTTCAATATCATCACCACTTCCTCTATGGCCGTATTTCCCGCGCGTTCGCCAATACCGTTGATAGTGCCTTCAATTTGGCGGGCACCGTTCTGCAACCCGGCAATGGAGTTGGCGGTTGCCAGGCCAAGGTCGTTATGGCAGTGTACGGATATGATTGCGTTATCGATATTCTTTACGTTTTCCTTCAGGAATTTGATCTTGGCGCCGTACTGATCCGGCAGGCAATAGCCATTGGTATCGGGGATGTTCACCACCGTTGCACCGGCCGCAATCACAGCCTCAACCATTTGGGCCAGGTAAACCACATCGGCGCGGCCGGCATCCTCGGCGTAGAATTCGATATCCTCAACCGACTTCTTGGCGTATTTAACGGCTTCAACAGCGCGTTCTAAAATCTCTTCGCGGGTGCTGTTGAATTTATGCTTGATGTGCATATCCGACGAGCCGATACCGGTATGGATACGCGGGTGTTTAGCATATTTAAGCGATTCTACAGCTACATCTATATCCATTTTGTTGGCGCGGGTAAGTGCGCAAACGGTAGGCTCTTTTACAGCTTTAGAAATTTCTACAACGCTCATAAAGTCGCCCGGACTGGATACGGGGAAACCAGCTTCGATAATATCCACGCCCAGTGCTTCCAGTTCGCGGGCTATCTCGATCTTTTCGGGGGTTGTCAGCTGGCAGCCCGGTACCTGCTCGCCATCGCGAAGCGTGGTATCAAAAACATAAACGCGGTTGGGATCGTGTAACATAGTTCTCTTAGATTTGAGATTTGAGATATGAGATTTGAGACCTTTTGGGGTGGCTATCTGATATCTAAAATCGGGTTATTCATTTTTATTATTTAAAACGGGGGCTTGAGCTAAATCTCATATCTCAAACCTGCCTGCCGACAAGCAGGTCTCACGTCTCATACCTATTCTTTAACGGCGATAAATCTTAATCTTTTATAATCGGCATACCACTGTCCGTTTTCGTTATAAACGGGCTCCAGCAGCGCGGTAATTTCTTTTAATAGTTCCTGTTTTTCGCTTTGCGGGATGCCTAGCAAATAGAGCGGGGCAAACATGGTAATCCATTTGGCCACACCTTCGTCGCCATCCTGCAAGGGCGTTTTTCGGTCGAAATGTGATGCGAAAGCCACGCGGAAACCCGCAGCTTCCAATCTGCTTGTATAATCGCCAAGCGATGGGAAGTACCATACTTCGGTTTCGGCCTGACGGTTGTAGCCATGCTTGCGCAAAACCTGGCGGGTTGCCGCTATCAGTTGCTGTACATTACCCTTGCCGCCCATTTCGGCTACAAAACGGCCGCCCGGTTTAAGGGCATCGTAAACACATTTAATGGCCGCATCGGCGTTTTTTATCCAGTGCAGGGTTGCATTAGAGAACACCGCATCAAATTTTTCATCGAAATGAAAATCGGTACCATCTTTCACAAAAAACTCAACTTCCGGGTAGGTAGCCTTTGCTTTGGCTATCATATCCGGCGAAGCATCTATGCCCGTTACCTTCGCGCCTTTTTGCTGTATCTGGCTGGTTAAATAGCCGGTACCGCAGCCCAGATCAAGGATACGCTCATCAGGTTGAATGCCCAATAATTCCAACACATTCTCTCCGTATTGAAATACGAAGGCGTGTTTATCGTCGTATAATTCAGCGTTCCATTTCATTGCTTTTATTTTTTTGATTTCACCGATTAGGATGATTTCACCGATTTTTTCGTCTTGCTTTTCAAAAGCTCCCCCTTCAGGGGGCTGGGGGGCTCACTTATAAGTATTCCAACACCTTTTCGCCCATTGCTTTAGTGCCTAATATTTTTGCTTTATCGGTGTTGGCATCGGCGATGTCGCCGGTGCGGTAACCTTGTTTCAATGTTTTGTCTATGGCATCCGTTATCGCTTTTGCTTCATCCTTCAGGCCGAAGCTGATTTCCAGCATCAAGGCTACCGATAGGATAGAGGCCAGCGGGTTTGCTTTGTCCTGCCCGGCAATGTCATGTGCCGAACCGTGGATAGGTTCGAAAAAGCCGGTGCCATCACCAATAGAAGCCGATGCCAGCATCCCCATTGAACCTGCAATTTGCGAGGCCTCGTCGGTTAGGATATCGCCGAAAAGGTTGGCGGTTAATACTACATCAAACTTTTTAGGGTTTTTTACCAGTTGCATGGCGGCGTTATCAATAAACATGTGTTCGGTTTCCACCTCGGGGTATTGTTTGGCAATGTCCTGCACCACTTCGCGCCACAGGCGGGATGATTCCAGCACGTTTGCCTTATCTACCGAGCATAGTTTTTTACCGCGCACCATAGCTGCTTCGTAAGCTTTTATGGCGATACGCTCCACTTCATAACGACTGTAGATCATCAGGTCGGATGCGGTATTGCGGTCTTCGCTGCGTTTCTTTTCGCCGAAGTAAACGTCGCCAGTCAGCTCGCGGAAGAACAGGATATCTGTTCCTTTTAATATTTCCGGTTTCAGGCTCGATGCATCCAGCAGCTCATCAAAAAGCATGATAGGACGCAGGTTGGCGTACAGGCCCAGTTCCTTACGGATCTTTAATAAACCCTGCTCCGGGCGCACTTTTGCGGATGGGTCGTTATCGTATTTGATGTGGCCGATGGCACCAAACAGAATAGCATCGCTTGCTTTTGCTTTCTCCAGGGTTTCATCAGGCAGCGGATTGCCTGTAGCCTCGATACCTGCGTGGCCCATCAGGGCCTCGTCGAAAGTAAACTCGTGACCGAAATTGGCTGCAATTTTCTCTAAAACAGCTTTTCCCCAGGTGGTAACCTCGGGGCCGATGCCATCACCGGGTATTACTAATATGTGTTTTTGGATTCCCATATCTATTTTCTATCCGTCATTTATCTCTACCCGTCATTGCGAGGAACGAAGCAATCCTCGGCAGGCAGGTCGGCCTTGCTTAGGGCTCTACTTGCCGAGGGTTGCCGCGCTTCGCTCGCAATGACGTGGTGTTTTATTTATTTACTCCGCGTACTTCTTTTAGCTTCATCACCATCAGTTCCGCGTCGGTTTCTATCCAGTTATTGTATTCTTCTATGGCTTGCAGGCGGTCTTCATTGCTGATGTAACCTTCATCTACCATCTGCGTCATCTGCGCTACCGACGACCAGATGCCTACCTTATGCGCAAAATTGGCATCGCCTTTTTTGTATGATTCGTTTGCCTCCAGCACTTCTATATCGCTTAAACCTGCTTCGGCAAAATACTCCGGCAGGTCCTCAGCAATGTGGTTGTTCATCCCGGCATCGCCGCGCCACCTTAAAAAAGTAGCATAGAACTTGCGCATGCTTGCGGGTGGCTCGGGCTGCCATTCCAATGCCTCGTGGTTATAATCCAAAATGGATAATATCCCACCCGGCTTCAGCATCGATTTTAACTTTACAACCGCTTCCTGCGGGGTGCTTAACCATTGCAGGGTTCGTGCCGATGTTACCAGGTCGAAGTTCTCCGCCGGTTCGTAATCAAACAAGTTGGTATGGATCAGCTCCAGGTTATCGATAGCTGCATAGGTTTCCTTGCCGCTTTCAATAAAATAGGGCGTGTTATCTATACCCGTTACATGGCCCGTTGAACCAACTGCCAACGCAATGCCTTTAGAGATAGCGCCTGTACCGCAGCCTACATCCAGCACTTTCCAGCCCGGTTGCAGCAGGGGAGGCAGGGTAGCATAGTCAACCTCTAAACTACGCTCATCGAATAGTTTGGCGGTGCCTTTGCCTTCGCGTTTTATCTCCTTCTGTTGGTTCATTAGTTCACGGGTTCAATAGTTCATTACTGGATGCTGGCTACCTTTAGCCTTTGACCTTTTCCCTTTTACCTTCCCTCAAATTCCGCTATTAGTTCTTTTTTACTGAGGATGTAGTCGATATCATCGTAACCGTTGGTCATGCAGGCTTTTTTGTAAGGGTTTACCTCAAAGCTTTCCTGCTCGCCGGTGGCTACAATTTTAATGAACTGGTCTACCAGGTCAATTTCTATCACCGCATGTGGATCGGCAAAAACGGAAGAAAATATTTTCGCCAGAAAATCGTCGCTTACTTGCACCGGCAGCAGGCCATTATTTAGGGCATTGCCTTTAAATATATCGGCAAAAAAGCTGCTTACTACGGCATCAAAACCGTAATCGGCAATGGCCCATGCGGCGTGCTCGCGGCTGCTTCCGCAACCAAAGTTTTTACCTGCCACTAATATTTTACCACTGTAGATAGGTTCATTCAGCACGAAATCAACCTTAGGGTTGCCTTCGTTATCGTAACGCCAATCGCGGAACAGGTTATTACCAAAGCCCTCGCGGGTTGTGGCTTTTAAAAACCTTGCAGGTATGATCTGGTCCGTATCGATGTTCTCGATAGGCAGCGGCACTACGCTGGTTTGTATATGTTTGAATATTTTGGTACTCATACTAATTCCTCCTCTTTTAAGAATGAACGGATATCCGTCACCACCCCCGTTATTGCACTCGCTGCCGCTGTTAAGGGGCTTGCTAAAAAGGTGCGGGAGTTTGGCCCCTGCCTGCCTTCGAAGTTACGGTTGGAGGTGGATACGCAGTATTTGCCTGCGGGGATCTTATCCTCGTTCATGCCCAGGCAGGCGCTGCAGCCCGGTTCGCGCAGCGGGAAACCTGCTGCATCAAATATTTTGTCCAATCCTTCGCGGATGGCTTGTTCCTGTACTTGTTTACTGCCGGGCACTACCCATACGGTAACGTTATCGGCTTTGTGTTTGCCTTTTACAAATTCGGCCACCTGGCGCAGGTCTTCAATGCGCGAGTTAGTGCAGCTGCCGATAAATACATAATCGATAGGTTTGCCCAGCAATTGCTCATCATCGTGCAGCCCCATGTAATCGAGGGCTTTTTTGTACGAACCCTGTTCTTTCTGCTCAAAGGAGGCAGTTTCGGGTACGTGCTGTGTAACGCCTATGCCCATCCCCGGGTTGGTTCCGTAGGTGATCATCGGCTCAATATCTTCGGCTTTAAAGCTTAATACACTGTCGAAATCTGCATCTTCATCAGAATACAAAGTTTGCCAGTAAGCTACTGCCTCGTCCCACGCTTCGCCTTTTGGGGCAAATTCGCGGCCTTTTACATAATTAATAGTAGTTTCGTCGGGCGCGATCAAACCGCAACGGGCACCCATTTCGATGCTCATGTTACAGATGGTCATGCGGCCTTCCATGCTTAAACTGCGGATGGTATCACCGGCATATTCTACCGCGTAACCGGTACCGCCCGCTGCCGAAATTTGTGCGATGATGTACAGGATAATATCCTTAGCGCCAACACCGTTTTGCAGCTTGCCGTTCACTTCAATCTTCATCCTTTTTGGGCGAGATTGCAGCAAACACTGGGTAGCCATTACCTGCTCTACCTGCGAGGTGCCTATACCGAAAGCAATGGCACCAAATGCGCCGTGCGTAGAGGTGTGGCTGTCGCCACAAACGTAGGTACCACCGGGACGGGTGATGCCCAGCTCGGGCCCTATAACGTGTACGATACCCTGGAAAGGATGCCCTAAACCGTAAAGCTCGATGCCGAACTCTGCACAGTTTTTGGTGAGCATGTCAACCTGGTAGCGGGAAAGTTCTTCTTTAATGGGGAGGTGCTGGTCCCATGTGGGGACGTTGTGATCGGCCGTGGCAACGGTTTGTTTTGGCCTGAAAACCGGTAAGCCTCTCGTGCGCAAACCATCAAATGCCTGCGGACTGGTTACCTCGTGTATGAAATGTGTATCGATGTATAAAATATCCGGGAAACCCTCGTTGCTACTGACGACGTGCGCATCCCAAATTTTGTCGAATAATGTCTGTCCCATATTTTTAAGTATTAAGTGGCAGTAGCAGTTGCAGTGGTGTTAACTGCCACTGCAACTGCTACTGCCACTGGAGTATTATGCTTCTACAGCCTGGTTCTCAGGACGTAAGCTGCGTACAGTTTTGCCGGCCTGCCATAATTCGCTTTCGCGTAATTCTGCTAATTCAGCATCAAGTTTTTCGCGGTAATCTTCTTTGCTGTTGCTATCGATTGATTTTTGCGATTCAACGCCTGTTGCAACACTTTTGTAAAGGTCTTCGAACACCGGTTTAGTAGCATCACGGAATTTCTTCCACCAATCCAACGCACCGCGTTGTGCAGTGGTTGAGCAGTTGGCGTACATCCAGTCCATACCGTTTTCAGCAACCAATGGCATTAACGATTGGGTTAACTCTTCAACAGTTTCGTTGAAAGACTCCGAAGGTGAGTGGCCGTTAGCACGCAATACTTCGTACTGTGCTGCAAAGATACCCTGGATACAACCCATCAGCGTACCACGCTCGCCGGTAAGATCACTGAACACTTCTTTACGGAAGTCGGTTTCGAACAGGTAACCGCTGCCTACAGCAATACCTAAAGCGATAACACGCTCAAAAGCTCTGCCTGTAGCATCCTGGAAAATAGCGTAGCTTGAGTTTAAGCCACGGCCCTGCAGGAACATGCGGCGTAATGATGTGCCCGAACCTTTTGGAGCAACCAAAAATACATCCACATCAGCAGGAGGGATGATGCCGGTTTGCTCGTTAAAAGTAATACCGAAACCATGAGAAAAGTATAACGCTTTGCCCGGAGTTAAGTGTTTTTTAACGGTTGGCCATAAAGCTATCTGTGCGGCATCGCTTAATAAATAGCAAATAACGGTTCCTCTTTCAAGGGCTTCTTCAATTTCAAAAAGGGTTTCGCCGGGTACAAAACCGTCAGCGATAGCTTTATCCCATGTTTTTGAATTTTTACGCTGGCCAACAATTACGTTGATACCGTTGTCTTTTTGATTGAGCGCCTGGCCCGGACCTTGAACACCGTAGCCAATTACTGCTACAACTTCGTCTTTTAATACGTCCTGAGCTTTTGATAAAGGGAACTCCTCGCGGGTTACTACATTTTCTTCACTACCGCCGAAATTTAGTTTTGCCATTGTTTTGATTTTTGATTTTTTGTGATTTCACCGATTTAGATGATTTCACCGATTGTATTGTATTTTGATTTATGACTGATTTCTATTATTTGTGATTTCACCGATTTAGATGATTTCACCGATTCTTTTGTCTGAACTCGAATTTGTCGAATTTTAAGAATTTATTGAATTGCTTAGCATTCTGTCTATTCGGCAAATGCGTTTAATTCGAGTTCAGACGGCTTACTACATCGTAAACACTTTCTGCCCCTTATTCAAATATTCGTTCTCTACTACGTCTTCTCCTGGTTCAAGCCTTTCAAATTCGCGGAGCTTGCTGTTGAAGCCGTCGCTTTTTTTGATGATGGCAACACGGGCGCTACGTACAAATTCTATCAACCCATATGGCTGAAGGATTTTGATCAGGTTATCGGTTTCCTCGCGGTGGCCGGTTGTTTCGAACACGGTATAATCCTTACGGATAACTACCGCACGGGCGCCGTTCTCGCGCAATAAACGCTCTACGCTAACCTTTTCGGCAATAACGTCGGTGCTCATTTTGTACAGCGCCATTTCCTGCCAAACCACATCCTCATTGGTATGGTAGTACACCTTTAGCACCTCTACCTGTTTCTCAATCTGACGGGTAAGCTTGCGCACTACATCCTCAGATTCGGTAATTACGATGTTGAAACGGTGGATGCTCTCTATCTCTGATGGCGAGGTGTTTAAGCTATCGATGTTTATTTTTCGGCGGGTAAATATAATAGCAATACGGTTAAGTAACCCTATCTGATTTTCGGTATATACCGTTATATTGAATTCCTGCTTTTCGTTTTCTGCAATTTCCATGTCGCTTTGTTTATTCCTCTGCCAGCCGGCGGAGGTTAGGGGCTATTATTTTAATCTTATTTCGCTTACGCTGCATCCTTGAGGCACCATCGGGAAAACGTTGTTCTCTTTGGTAACCATTACTTCTAACAGGAATGCGCCTTTGTGGCTCATCATTTCGTTTAATGCAGGGATCAAATCCTCGCGTTCCGAAATTGATTTTCCATCAATACCGTAGCCTTTTGCCACCATCACAAAATCAGGGCTTTGGATATCTACGAAAGAGTAGCGACGCTCGTTAAACAGTTCCTGCCACTGGCGAACCATGCCCAGGAAACGGTTATTAAGGATGATGATTTTCACATCAACTTTGCTTTGCATAATGGTACCCAGTTCCTGCAAGGTCATCTGAAAACCGCCATCGCCGATAATGGCGACAACATCGCGCTCCTGCGCACCAAATTTAGCGCCTATGGCAGCCGGAAGGGCAAAGCCCATTGTACCCAAACCGCCGCTGGTAACGTTGCTGCGGGTTTTATTGAGCTTGGCATAGCGGCAGGCCACCATCTGGTGCTGGCCTACGTCGGTTACGATAACGGCATCGCCTTTGGTAATCTCGTTCAGTTGTTTGATAACCTCGCCCATGGTCATTTCGCCGCTTTCGGGGTTCAATTCTTTATGGATTACCGCTTCCACTTCTTTCGCAGTATATTCATTGAAGGTGTTCAGCCATTCGGTGTGCTGTTTTCCTTCAACCAAAGCAGTTAGCATTGGCAGGGTTTCTTTACAATCGCCCCAAACGGGTACGGTTGATTTTACGTTCTTGTCGATCTCAGCAGGGTCAATATCCAGATGGACAACCTTTGCCTGTTTAGCGTATTTATCAAGGCGACCTGTTACGCGGTCGTCGAAACGCATGCCGATGGCGATGAGCACGTCGCAATCGTTAGTCAGTACATTCGGCCCGTAGTTGCCGTGCATGCCCAGCATGCCAACGTTCAAAGGATGGTCGGTAGGGATAGCGCCTGCGCCTAATACGGTCCAAGCCGCCGGTATACCGCTTTTCTCTACAAAGGCTTTAAATTCCTGCTCGGCACTGCCTAATATTACACCTTGTCCCCATATGATGAATGGTTTTTTTGCCGAATTGATCAGCTCGGCGGCCTCTTGTATATACTGCGGGCGAACAATAGGTTTTGGCCGGTAGCTACGGATATGGTTACATTTTACGTAACCCTCGTAGCTGAATTTTTGTATTTGCGCGTTCTTGGTGATATCTATCAAAACCGGGCCCGGGCGACCGCTTTTGGCAATGTAGAATGCCTTCGCGATAACTTCCGGTATTTCGGTAGCATCGGTAACCTGGTAATTCCATTTGGTAACCGGGGTGGTGATGTTGATCACATCCGTTTCCTGGAAGGCATCGGTACCTAAAAGGTGCGCGAAAACCTGACCGGTGATACAAACCAATGGTGTGCTGTCTATCTGTGCATCGGCCAAACCGGTAACCAGGTTGGTGGCGCCGGGGCCACTGGTGGCGAATACCACACCCACTTTGCCCGAGGTACGTGCATAACCCTGACCGGCATGTATGCCGCCCTGCTCGTGACGCACAAGGATATGATCTAATTTGTCCTTATAATCGTATAGCGCATCATAAATTGGCATGATAGCACCGCCGGGGTAACCAAAAATGGTTTCCACACCTTCCACAATCAAAGCCTCTAATAAAGCTACCGACCCCGAAACTTCAATTGCCTGGGATTTCACAGATTCTGCCGTGATTTCACCGATTTCTTGTGTGATTGTTTGTACTTCCATATTGACACCGATTACACTGATTATTTTGATTCCACCGATTTAGGTGGCTTGTTTATTCTTTTGTCTTTTATCTCTTCGTCCTTAATCCTTTTAAGGCATCTCATCCGTAACACAACCTTCTGCAGCCGATGTAACGGTTTTTGCATAGCGGTATAATAAACCTTTGGTCACCTTAAGTGCCGGTTGCTTCCAGGCTGCCTTGCGAGCTGCCATTTCTTCGTCGGACAGGATTACGTTGATTTTATTGGTAGTAGCATCAATGATAATCTTGTCGTCGTCTTTAATGAGGGCAATTGCGCCACCATCGTATGCTTCCGGGGTGATGTGACCCACCACAAAACCGTGCGTGCCGCCGCTGAAACGGCCATCTGTAATCAAGGCTACCGAACTACCCAAACCTGCGCCGAAAATGGCCGAGGTTGGTTTCAGCATCTCGGGCATGCCGGGTGCGCCTTTAGGACCAACGTTGCGGATAACCACCACATCGCCTTTTTGTACACGGCCACTTTGGATGCCTGCTATCAGTTCAAATTCACCATCGAACACGCGGGCGGGGCCTTCAAAATGAGTGCCTTCTTTGCCGCTTATCTTGGCAACGCTACCACCTTCGGCAATATTGCCGTAAAGTATTTGCAGGTGACCGGTTGCTTTTATCGGGTTCTCTACCGGGAAGATGATTTTTTGCGTATCGAAGCTCATTTCGGGCACCGATTCTAAGTTTTCCGCAATCGTTTTGCCGGTAACAGTAAGGCAATCGCCATGCAACCAGCCTTGCGACAGGCAATATTTCATCACAGCCGGAACACCACCAACATTATGTAAGTCTTCCATCATGTATTTACCGCTTGGCTTCATATCAGCCAGTACCGGTATGCGGTTACTTACGGTTTGGAAATCGTCCTGTGTTATTTTTACGCCTACGCTTTTGCCCATGGCTATCATGTGCAAAACGGCGTTGGTGCTGCCGCCCAATACCATGATAACCACCATAGCATTCTCGAATGCTTCGCGGGTCATGATGTCTGATGGCTTGATGTCCTTTTCTAATAATATCTTGATGGCCGCGCCTGCTGCCAGGCATTCGGCTTTTTTCTCTTCGCTTAAGGCTGGGTTTGATGAGGAATATGGTAAACTCATTCCCAACGCCTCGATGGCGGCAGCCATGGTATTGGCCGTGTAAACACCGCCACAGGCACCCGCACTCGGACACGCATTTTTAATCACGCCCAAAAAATCCTCAGGTGTAATAGTGCCGGCCATTTTTTTGCCCAGGGCCTCAAATGCCGATACGATGTTAAGGTCTTCGCCTTTCCAGTGGCCGGGTTTAATAGTACCACCGTACACCATAATTGAGGGGCGGTTTAAACGGCCCATAGCCATAATGGAGCCCGGCATGTTTTTATCGCAACCCGGCAGGGTAATAATGCCATCATAATACTGCGCGCCGGTAACAGCTTCAATAGAATCGGCAATAATGTCGCGGCTCACTAAAGAGTAGCGCATGCCTTCGGTACCGTTGCTCATACCATCGCTTACACCAATGGTATGGAAAATCAGGCCCACCATATCCTCGTTCCATATACCCTGTTTAACCAGTTTGGCCAGATCGTTAAGGTGCATGTTGCAGGTGTTACCATCATAACCCATGCTGGCCACGCCGACTTGTGCCTTACGCATATCATCGTCCGTTAAGCCAATGCCGTATAGCATAGCCTGTGCAGCCGGCTGGGTTGGGTCCTGCGTAAAGGTTTTGCTATACTTGTTCAATTCTATAGCCGCGGTAATATCTGATGATGAACTCATTTTTTGTATTTTACGATTGACGTAAACAGTAAATTTGTTGACGGATAATTAGGTTCTAAACTGTCTCTGTAAGTTAGATATAGCTCCCGCGAATAACAACAGAATAAAAAAATATTTTTAAAAAGTATATTGTACTTTATTAATTTCTATATCGAAATAAAATTTGCTAAATATACATATTAATAAAATATAATTTTTAACAACTTATACCAAAGTTTAAAACGGTATTTGGTATGGTTTTTATGCATGCATAATAAGTTGTCGAAATTCTGCCTGAAATGGGGTGCGGAGGTGGGAAATTTAGTGGAATGACCCGATAAATTTCGTCTATTAAATTTGAATAACGCAAATACATTAATCAAATGTTATTTAGTTAACATTGTACCATTAGCGACAGGAATGAGCAGACTTGACCTCGAAATATTGCCTACCAACTTATTGCAGGAATACTGCGATAGTTTCCCTGCCAATATATCGACGGAATTTGATCAACTGGAAGATAGCGCCCTGTCGGCTGATACTTTCAGTTTTTATACTTCTGTTTCTGCCGTGTTTTCGTCTAAGATAGAGGGTGAGCGGATAGACCTTGATTCGTTCGTGAAACACAAAATATCCGGGGCAAAGTTCCTGCCCGATTACACGCAGAAGATAGATGATCTGTACGACGCATACCTGTTCGCGCAAGCCAACAACCTAAACGCTGAGGCCCTGAGGCAGGCTCATGTTTTGCTTACCAGGCACATCCTCCAAAATGAGCAGCGGGGTAAAGTACGTACAGATAACATGTTCGTGATAACCACTGATGGTAAGATAGAATATGTTGCCTGTTTACCCGCCGAAGTAGAAAGTGAGTTGGAAAAGTTTTATAAGGATATAGCGTTGCTGGTTGTCGTTGAACTAAGCATGGCCGAAGCTTTTTATTTCGCATCTCTTATCCATTTGCTTTTTGTGAAGATACACCCTTTTTATGATGGTAACGGCCGTACCGCACGGCTGTTGGAAAAATGGTTCCTGGCGGAGAAACTCGGTGAAAATGCCTGGTACCTGCAATCGGAAAAACATTATTACGACGAGCATGCTACCTATTATAAGAACATCAGGTTGCTGGGCCTTGAGTATGAGGCGTTGGATTACAGTAAGGCGATGCCTTTTTTGAGAATGTTGCCGCAAGGATTGAACGCCTGACTTTGGCCTTTTCCATTTGCTATTCCTAAAAACTATCTGCATCTTTAACTGACTGCAAATAGAAATATGAAAAAAATCCTAACCTTATTACTGCTGTTTATCGGCATAAACAGCTACGCGCAAACGGCCAAACTCGAACTTAACCTCCAAAAAGACAGCACTTATAATCTTACCATGAATGCGGATATGGACATAGACCAGCTGATAAATGGCGTGCACCAAGTGGTGAAGACCACTATTAGCGGTACTACTGCCCATAAAGTAATCGCTATAAAGGATACTTTATATGAAATGGAAGTTATGTATAAAAAGCTCGGCATGCACATGGAGATTGGTGGTAAGGTAATTGAATTCAGCAGCGACCTTAAATCTGAGGACCTGGTATCGAAATTTGTACGTAGCATGCTTAACAAGCCCTTCCTTATTGTGATGAGCAAACGCGGAAAAATTTTGGAGGTTAGAAATATCGACAGTTTGTTTGCCGGTATTGCAAAAGACTTTCCACAGCTGAGTGAAGCCCAGGTAGCACAGATGATGACGCAGATGAGGCAATCATTCGGTGAGAAAAGTATTAAGGGGAACTTGCAGGAAACCTTTGTTATATTCCCAAAAGAGCCACTTGCGGTAAAGAGTAGCTGGACAACCACAAACGGCATAGAGGCGGCGGCTATTTCGATAACTACAAAAACCACCTACACGCTGAACGCCATTACCGATAAATATTACGACGTAAGCGGCGCTGCTGTTATTACGTCTGATAAAGAACCGCTCTTTAAAAAATCGGGGGGCTATTTTATACGACTAATGCAACCAACCGGTAGTTATGATGCCCGGATGAAAATAGATAAGGTTACCGGCTGGGTTACCGAAAGCCAAATCACCAAAAATATCTCGGCGACGGCAGAGGTTAAAAAAACGGAAGACGGGCCGATAGAGCTATCATACCCGATGAAAATTTTGATGAAGTTTACAGGAAGTAATTAACGGTTTTAAGAAGCCGCCTTTGGGTAGCTGATTACCTTTTCTGTTTCTAAGTGTTCAAATCGGATGTAGTTCCGTTTACCGTCTGAGTGCTAAACCATATGAGATATTGCTTTTTACTTTTTCTGTTTGCTCCCTTTGCATGCCTGGCACAGGTAACCATTACAGGCAAGATTATAAACGCTGCTGATAACAAACCCATTGCCAATGCCAGCGTATTTTTAAGCAATGCTACCGTGGGCGATAAAACCGCCGAAGATGGCAGTTTTAGCTTGCGTAACGTGAAACCCGGCCAATACGAGTTCGTGGTTTCGGTGGTTGGTTTTGATACTTACCGTGAAACAGTACGGGCGGCCAACGAAGCTATCAGCCTGCCGGATATCAAGCTTTTGGCAAAAACTACCCAGTTGAAAGAAGTTAAGGTAGTAATAGACAACGATTGGGAGAATAACCTTCAGAAATTTAAGGATGATTTTTTAGGTACATCCGCCGCCGCCCAGGATTGTAAAATAGTCGACTTCGATGCCCTCTCGCTTGACTATGATAAACGCAAGCGCATATTAACAGGTTCATCCTACGATTTTTTGGTGATTGAAAACAAGTACCTGGGTTACCGGATAAAGTATCTGCTGAACAAGTTTGAAAAGAATGAACAATCAGGCGTGTTGTATTTTGAAGGTTCATCTACGTTTGAGGAAATGCAGGGCTCGCCGACCCAAAAACGCCGCTGGAAAAAAAGACGGCGTGAAACTTATCTTGGCTCCTCCATGCACTTTTTGCGCTCGTTAATTGTAGACAGTACGGCACAGGAAGGGTTTGTAATTTACCGGTTGATAAGGAAGCCAAATCCGGCTGCAAATGGTTTGAATAACAAGTTTATACAAACGCTGGTGAAGGTACCCATTGTCGCCTCAACTTTTTTGCATCCTACAGATTTGTCCGGTATTTATGCTATTGGCTTCGACGATTGTTTATACATTAAATATAAGAGCTCGGATTCCACTATTTTAACTATAAAAGCCAACTATGCTTTTTTCGATCAGAATGGCATCATCTCTAACCCGGCCTACGTATTATTTGAAGGCGATTGGGGGCGATACCGTATTGCCCAACTGCTGCCGGTAGATTATGAGCCGGTGGTGGATAAGTGATAAGCGCGTATCACCTCCACAAAAAAAGCCCCCGAATTTCTCCGGGGGCTTGCAATATCTCAAAAGCTTCGCTTATTGCTGTTGCTCTTCTTCGGGCGTTTTGTCTTCGCCGGCGGCTTTGTTTTTGGCTACCACTTTCACCTGCTCAGCATCTTTGTCGTAATCCACTTCCATGGTATCGCCTTCAGTAAGTTCACCTTTTAGTATCTCTTCGGCAATCGGGTCCTCCAGGTATTTCTGGATAGCGCGTTTCAACGGACGGGCACCGAATTGCGAATCGTAGCCTTTCTCGGCAATGAATTCTTTGGCGGCCAAAGTCAGTTCTATTTTATAACCAAGGCTGTTCACACGGCCAAACAGGGCTGCAAGCTCGATATCGATAATTTTGAATATCTCGTCTTTACCCAATGAGTTGAACACGATAACATCATCTATACGGTTAAGGAACTCAGGAGCGAAAGCGCGTTTCAAAGCGTTTTCTATTAC
Source organism: Mucilaginibacter sp. P1_D10 (assembly GCF_056406215.1). NCBI lineage: Bacteria > Pseudomonadati > Bacteroidota > Sphingobacteriia > Sphingobacteriales > Sphingobacteriaceae > Mucilaginibacter > Mucilaginibacter sp. P1_D10. The sequence goes on from NZ_JBFUAP010000001.1 coordinate 323,436, forward strand.
ACCACGAGAGTGCGAATCTGCCTGCGTAGTTTTTGCAGCGGTGGTGAAACCAACACCCTGGCCAAAATCTTTCAGTTGGCGTGCGCCAATGTTTGAGGTCATGATGATGATGGTGTTCCTGAAATCAACCTTGCGGCCTAATGAATCAGTCAGCTGGCCTTCATCCAATACCTGCAGCAGGATATTGAATACATCCGGGTGTGCTTTCTCTATCTCATCCAATAACACAACGGCGTATGGTTTGCGACGTACCTTTTCGGTCAGCTGGCCGCCTTCTTCGTAACCTACGTAGCCCGGAGGCGCACCCACTAAGCGCGATACGGCGAATTTCTCCATGTACTCGCTCATGTCTATCTGTATCAGGGCGTCCTCGGTATCGAACATAAAACGGGCAAGCTCTTTGGCAAGCTCGGTTTTACCAACACCGGTTGGGCCCAGGAATATGAACGAGCCGATAGGCTTTTTAGGATCTTTTAAACCTGCACGGGTACGTTGTATAGCGCGGGTAAGTTTTTTGATAGCGTCGTCCTGGCCGATGATTTTGTTAGCAATCGTTTCGCCCATGTTCAGCAGTTTCAGGCTGTCGGCCTGGCCCACGCGCTGTACGGGGATACCGGTCATCATGGCAACAACTTCTGCCACGTTATCTTCAGATACGGTGTAGCGTTTAGATTTCGTTTCGGCTTCCCAAACAGCTTTAGCCTGGTCAAGCTCCTCTAAAAGATGCTTCTCGGTATCGCGCAGCTTGGCTGCTTCTTCGTATTTCTGGCTGCGTACAACCTTATTCTTTTCGATTTTTATCTGCTCAATCTTCTGCTCAATATCCAGTATCTGTTGCGGTACATGGATATTGGTTAAGTGCACGCGCGAACCCGATTCGTCCAATGCATCTATAGCCTTGTCCGGTAAAAACCTGTCGGTAATGTAGCGGGTGGTTAAGGTAACGCAAGCATTGATGGCCTCATCAGTATAAGTTACGCCGTGGTGCTCTTCGTATTTTTCTTTAATGCGGTTTAGTATCTCAACCGTTTCGGCAGGCGTGGCAGGTTCTACCATCACCTTTTGGAAACGACGGTCCAAAGCCCCATCTTTTTCAATGTACTGGCGATACTCATCAAGCGTGGTTGCGCCGATGCATTGTATCTCGCCACGGGCCAAAGCCGGTTTGAACATGTTAGAGGCATCCAACGAGCCGCTTGCGCCGCCCGCACCAACAATGGTGTGTATCTCATCGATGAACAGGATAACATCCGGAGATTTTTCCAGCTCGTTCATCACCGCTTTCATACGTTCTTCGAACTGTCCACGGTATTTGGTGCCTGCCACTAAAGAGGCAAGATCCAAAGTAACCACGCGTTTATTGAACAGCACGCGCGATACCTTGCGCTGTACGATGCGTAAGGCCAAACCTTCGGCAATGGCGCTTTTACCTACGCCCGGTTCGCCTATAAGGATAGGGTTGTTCTTTTTACGACGGGATAGTATCTGCGATACGCGTTCGATTTCTTTTTCGCGGCCTACGATTGGGTCTAGCTTGCCTTCTTCGGCAGCTTTGGTAAGGTCGCGGCCAAAGTTATCCAGTACCGGGGTTTTAGATTTGATATCTGATACCTTTTTAGGCTGGGTAAAGCTGTCGTCCTCTTTAAAATCGTCGTCGCCGCCGGTAGATGAGCCTGGCATCTCGTCCGTAACGTCGTTCTTGTGCGATTCCACCTCGCTTTTGAACACTTCGTAATTAACGCTGAACTGCGTCAATATCTGCGAAGCTATGTTGTCTTCATCGCGCAGGATAGAGAGCAGCAGGTGCTCGGTGCCTATAACGTCGCTCTTGAAAATCTTCGCTTCGAGGTAAGTGATCTTTAATACTTTTTCGGCTTGTTTGGTCAGCGGGATACTGCCTATATGCACGTTGGTGCCTATGGTGCCTTTCACAGCATCTTCCACGGCGCGGCGCAGTTTGGCGGTATCAACAGTGAGCCCTTTCAATAGTTTGATTGCCACGCCATCGCCATCACGGATGAGGCCCAGCAAAAGGTGCTCTGTACCTATATAATCATGGCCAAGGCGCAACGCCTCCTCCCTGCTGTACTGTATCACATCCTTTACACGCGGCGAAAATTTAGCTTCCATATATACCTTTCTGATTATGATCGTCCTAATCTATAAAATTGTTTTAAGTAATCAAGGCGATAGTTTTTAGTTTTATCAACAATGTTGCCAGTTTTTTATCTTAATCGTAAACAGACAATCTGGTGATAAACACCCTGCTTAAACGGAATAAGATAATTGCGCCTTTTGTTTTCTTAACTTTAGAACCGCTTGATTTTTATATAAATACGGCAAAAACCTATTGTTGAGATGCGTTTTTGACGGATTAGTTTAGTGCCTTGCCGGTAAACCCTGTTTTTTTATTTAAGCAGGGCAATTAGTCATCCCCGGTATGACAATACGGCATGTGGCTTTTATTCCCCGGTTTGTCCCGTCCTGTCAAAAGCAAACCAAAGGATTTGTATCGTAATATACAAGTTATCCGATGAATTTTACATGAAATTTATGGAAAGGACAGTGGTGCAGCATGATAGGAGGAAATTATGAAAGATGATGAATAAGTTGATCACGTTAGTATTGGTATTTGTTTGTGTTATCTGCCGGGTGCAGGTAAACTTATTATATCCCGCCCCACATGTGGCTAAACCATCGGCAACAGGTTACAAAAGTAATCCTAATTAAAGCCAGCGAAATGCCTTACTTTAAAGCAGCATTCCCGGATATGTTAATCGTGATGGTATCGACGAAGCCAATCGAGATTTATATAAGAGGGGCTGCGAAAAGATAATGGGTTAATTCTTTTGAAGCCAAATCCCGGACTTTTGGGAACAACTGCAATACCACTACGGCAACGTTTGCGTAAAATAAATCCCTGCCAATGTTTTGATTCCAGCCAAAACAAGTGTTATTTAGAAGGTTAATTACAATCGATTGTCATAACCGATAACCCAACTATGAAGAAGCTATTTGCCTTGATGCTGCTTGCGGCGCCGATTGCCGGCCTGTGCCAGCAACCCCTCAAACTTTGGTACAACCAGCCCGCTAAACGCTGGACACAGGCGCTGCCCGTTGGCAACGGTCGCCTGGGTGCCATGATATTCGGCAAGCCGGAGGATGAGCTTATCCAACTTAACGAAAGTAGATTGTGGTCGGGCGGGCCGGTATCTGGTCCCGTAAACCCCGGTTCACCGGCCTACCTGCCACAGGTGCGCGAGGCTATCTTCGCGGGCGATTATAGAAAGGCCATCGAGCTGAGTAAGAAGATGCAGGGCCATTACTCGGAAAGCTACCTGCCGCTTGGCGACATCCGTATCAAACAAATCACGGGCACGGTTGGCACCTACTGCCGCGACCTGGACATCAGCAATGCTATCGCCACCACAAAGTTTACGGCCAATGGTGTTACCTATAAACGCGAAGTGTTTTCTTCGGCGCCTGCCCAGGTAATGGTAATCAGGCTCACAGCCAATAAGCCCGGGCAGCTTAGCCTGAAAGTGCTGACCGCTACGCAGTTGAAGAATACCAAGACCGTCGTATCGCCCAATACCCTGCTCATCGCGGGCAAAGCGCCTACCCATGTAGACCCCAACTACATCAACCTGCACCGCGATCCGCTGCGATACGATGATTCGCTTACCAAGGGCGTGCGCTACGCCTGGCTTACCAAAGTGGTAAACAAAGGCGGCACAATCGCCGCGGATACTTCGGGTATCCGCATCAACCATGCCACAGAGGTTATCATATACATATCGGCAGCAACCAGCTACAATGGCTTCGATAAAAGCCCCGTTACCCAGGGTAAGGATGAGCTGGCCATCAGCAAAAAATACCTCGCAGCCGCTGCCCTGAAGCCGTACGCCGCATTGCTGGCCGCGCATTTGAACGATTATCACCATTATTTCAACCGCCTGTCGCTGAAACTAACCGGCAGCCGCCCCGATACCGTTACCCTGCCTACCGACCAACGCTTGCTGGCCTACACCAAAGGCGATATAGACGTGGGGCTGGAAACGCTGTACTTCCAGTTCGGGCGGTACCTGCTTATCTCAAGCTCGCGACCTGGCGGCACGGCAGCCAACTTGCAGGGCATATGGAACAACGAGCTGCGCCCGCCGTGGAGCTCTAACTACACCACCAATATCAACGCGCAGATGAACTACTGGCCTGCCGAGATAACCAACCTGAGCGAGCTGCACCAGCCCCTGCTGCACCTTACCGCCGATTTGGCGGTTACCGGCAAGAAAACCGCCAAGGAGTTTTATAATTTGAACGGCTGGGTGGTGCACCACAATAGCGATATATGGGCATTGTCTAACCCCGTGGGCGATGGCTTTGGCGACCCGATGTGGGCCAACTGGGCCATGGGCGGCGATTGGTTGTGCCGCCACCTTTGGGACCACTACCTGTTCACTAAAGACGAAGCCTTTTTGCGCAATAAAGCCTACCCCCTGATGAAGGGCGCGATAGATTTTACCCTGGGTTGGCTGGTAAAAGATAAGGATGGCTACTGGGTTACCGCGCCGAGCGGATCGCCCGAGAATGCTTTTAAGGACGAGAACGGCAACGTGGGCACCGTTGCTTTGGGTAGCACCATGGATATGTCGATTATCCGCGATTTGTTTGCGCATTATATTGCCGCATCAAAAAAATTGAATTTGGACAAGGCGTTGCGCGATACCGTTATTGCGCGGCAAGCTAAATTGCTGCCTTTCCATGTGGGCAAAAAAGGCAATTTGGTAGAGTGGTATAAAGATTGGGACGAAACCGACCCGCACCACCGTCATGTATCCCACCTGTTCGGGCTTTTCCCGGGCGAGCAGATATCGCCGCTTACCACGCCGGATTTGGCGGCCGCTGCCCGCAAGACGCTCGAATTGCGCGGCGACGATGGCACCGGATGGAGCAAGGCCTGGAAAATAAACTTCTGGGCGCGCTTGCAGGATGGCAATCACGCCTACAAGTTAGTGCGCGACCTGCTGCACCTCACCGGAGAAGAAGGAACCGACTACGCTCAGGGCGGCGGCACCTATGCCAATTTGTTCGATGCGCACCCGCCGTTCCAGATAGACGGCAACTTTGGGGCCACAGCGGGCATTGCCGAAATGCTGCTGCAAAGCCAAACCGGCGATGTTTACCTGCTGCCCGCCCTGCCCGATACCTGGGAGAGCGGTACCGTGAAAGGCCTTAAGGCACGCGGCAACTTTGAGGTGGGCATCAGTTGGAAGGCGCATAAATTAACAGCTGCCACCGTTACATCGGTAGTAGGCGGGCAATGTCAATTGCGCAGTAACTGGCCGGTAAAAATTGCGGGTGTAGGTACGTCTAAACCCGATGGCGGCAGCTATCTGCTTACCTTCATATCAAAGAAAGGTGCTACGTACCAAGTATTGGCAGTTAAATAGATAATCGTTGATAGCCCGTCTTGCCATTCGGGGGAGACCTAAGGATAGCATGACGGGGTTATTAATTTCTATATTAATTGCTTTTGCAAATGATAATGCCTGCCCCCAAGCAGTCCTTTCTCGCCCACAACCTCGAAGCCCAGTCCCGTATAGAGCTTTTGCGCTTTCTCGTTTCCCTTGCTTACCAGCAGGCCCACGGTACGGTGCCCTAACGAAGCGGCGCGCTCAAACAATGCTTTTATCAAGCTTTTAGCAATGCCCTTGCCCTGGTACTGCGGGAACACCGCCAGGCAATCAATATAATATTCGCCTGGTTGGGTTTCATCCTCGGGTGTGCCGCTGAAGCCGAGTTCGGCGCGGGTATAGGTTAAAAACGGGGTGCGCAATTCGTCAAGCTTGCCGCCATCATAAGCCACTATTGCCCCACAAATGGCGTTGTTTTCTTCATAGAGCAAAATGTTCTCGTAGCTGTATTGGTTGGCCTTTAACCCAGCGAAGCGCGTGAAAAGCGCATCGATAATTAGCGGGTCGTTACTATTTGCGAATTTGCCTGCAAGTGGCATACCCATAGCCAATTGTATGAGTTGGGAGATGGCAGGAGCATCGGCCGGTTTGGCTGGGCGGGTCATAATTTCTCTAATCTAAAATACCCTAAATGTACTTCATCCTCGGGCAACCCCTCGGCGGGTGTTATCTCGATGTGGTATTTCTCTTTTAATTCGGATGATAGCATATCCTCGATATTATAGATATCATCCACATCGATCCCGTACTTATCATCAATATGGGAGTTAGCCCCCTTCATGCCGGCGATGGTATTGTTGCGGAAGAATACCGTTTTCTTGGATTGCTGTATGGCGGCTGCGCGTTCGGTTTGTACGGTTAAGATGGTATAATGCTGCTCTTCCAGTTTTCCAGATTGGTAACCGCCCAGGTTAATGAAGAACAGGCGGTGTTCGGTAAGCACGTTTGCTTCTTCCTTCAAAATAACCTTAATGCGGTAGCCGTCCACATGGCCCACTTCGCGCCAGCCATCTACATGCAGGGTGCTGCCGGTGTTTTTCCAGAAGGTTTTGATATCGGGCACCAGTTCTTTTAACGATGCGGCTATCCCAAAGAAAAAGTCGTGCTGCTCCACATGTCTGCCGGGCGCTTTAGAGCCAAGTAGCAGCATGTATAGTTTCATTTCGGTTGATGTTTGTGCGCTCATACTTTGATTTTAAGCAAGGCTTCCATAACTAGCCCTGATGCTGCTTCGCAAAAATCAAGTCCCGAGTAATCGGGATTGTAGCCGCCAATATACGGCACGGCCATCATATAAATACGGTCGTTGTGTGCGCCACGTTCATCTATTACCTGGAAGTTATCGTTTACGGCAATGCCCGGTACGATCAAATAATAATTGCCTTTACCATCTGTTTTAACTTTCCTCGCGTCTTTTTCTATTGCCTGCTTACCCTTTTCCGCATCCCTGAACTTCAGCGTGGCAGGTGTTACCGATTTGTTTTTGATGAGGCTTGGATAAGGCAGGTCGTCATAGGCTAAGTGTGGCTGCCCTACAGAATCTATAAAGGTTTCAAAATGATCGGCGTTTTTTTTACCGGTATCATCTGTGTACTCATATATCGCACCAACCGGTTGTCCGGGTTTTACCTCGCTATCTTCTCCAACTGAAACAATTTCCAATATCCCAGCATCGTGCATAGCCATCAGTTCCTCGCAGGAGCTTTGCGGAATATAAGCGATCACCACAGAGATGAGCGGCTGTAATACTTTTTGCAGCCGTTGCATATCCTCGGCAGATAAATGCTTTGCGGGGTAATTCATCGCGAAGCTTAATACGCCCAGCATTTCCTTCCAGTAAACAGATTTGTTTGCTTTTATGGAACGTTCTGCTTCTACATATTCAGCTTTCAGCAACTCAAAGGCATCTTGTTCCTCTCGCTTTTCCATCATCTCTGTAACAAACTCCTCCATGCTCATATCCTTGATGTGGGCATAAAAATCAGGTTGCTTTTCGCGGATAGGTTCTTTGAAGTCCTTCTCGAAAATATAATCCAGCGACAGAAAGCCATCATTGTGTTTGATGTGTTCATCTACTTCTTCCTCACTCAATATGGAATCATTCTCCAGGTGCGGGTTATCTAAATGAAACCGTACTGCAGGCAGCAGTCCGTTGCGTGAATGCAGGATGATTTTAAAGTCAGGGCTATCGGCACCCAGATGATAAACACGCGTGCCGTCTTTTTCAATCGAGAATTTCCCATTTCCACGTGCCAGTGTGCGTATCGCATCCACCGCAGTAAGCGACGAGCCCTTGATGGCAACCGCATGGTTTGTTTTGATGCATAGCTTCGCAGGGGGATACGGCGAATCAAAATAACCCGGCACCTTGTCTTCGTATTTTTTTGGCCAATTGTGCCCTGTGCAGATAATTACAGTATCGAAATGTTGCAGGCGATTGCCATTCACTTCTACTGCAACTTGCTTTTCGTCCGGTTTGTCGATAATATCGGTAACCGTGCTATCAAAATAAACATCTACGTTTATGCTAAGCTTCAGGGCCTGTTGCATCAACAAATCGTACTGGGCCGACAAGTATTGCCCGAAAAGCAGGCGCGGCAGCACTTTGTAGTCGTTATAGCTTTGCGGGGTGATTTGATAATGATCCAGCAAATCCTTCGGTGCCGCGGCAATCCAATCGGCAACGGGAGTTACCAAATCAGGTATCTCATTGCCCGATACATTAGTGATATGCTCGTCGTTCGCGCCCTCGAGGCTGTAAGGCATGCCCGCGCCAAGCTGTTTTTTGCGCTCGAATATGGTTATGTTGATGCCGGTACCGCTGGTATCAACCAATCGTTTAAACATAAATAGCCCGCTTGGGCCCCCTCCAATTATAGCGACGCGTGTGTTGTTCATAAAAATGCCGGGTAGCTAATATGTAGCCTGATAGTAAATGGGAAACACCGGGGATTTGTTTTAACTTGTCCGGTAAAATGCAGATGAGGTTTTAGCTTAATAACTATCCCAATATCGCTTAATAGTTGGCATATAAAGGTTAAGCATTGTTAAGATGCATGCCTTTCCTTTGTAAGCTACTTATGTTAGCGTGCGATAATGCGGCTTGTGGCGATTTCATTCCTTGCAACGGGAAGGGTAAGGCATGCGGATTGGCGTATTTTCGGAATGGCCTATTTTGTGCGTAAGTCTTCTCATAGGTTCGGGTCAGCCAGCCATGTTAAATTTAATATAAATAATTATAAAACACTCAGCTTATCGGATAGCGATATCGTCCATCTTTTTTTGGATATTATCCATTTTAAACAAAGAGCGGGTGGTTAATTTTACGTGCCGATAATATAAGCCCCATCCGATAGCAGCAAACCAATAATACTACCATGGTAACAAAAGAGAAACTTACCTTCCTGCAGATACACCCTGCCGATAACGTATTGGTGGCCCTTACCGATTTGCCAAAAGGCACGTCTATACAGCACGGAAATACCAGCCTGGTATTGGCCAATGATGTAGCCGGTAAGCACAAATTTACCCTTGAGGCATTGCAGCCGGGCGACGAGATACACATGTATGGCGTATTGGTAGGCAAGGCCAGTCAGCACATACCGCAGGGCGGAGCAATTACTACCGAAAATATCCTGCACGCCGCCGACGGTTTTAAGCTGGGCAGCCGCAAAACGCAATGGCACCAGCCCGATGTAAGCGCTTACGCGGATAGGACCTTTATGGGCTACCATCGTACCGATGGCAGCGTGGGCACGGCCAATTACTGGCTGGTAATACCGCTGGTGTTTTGCGAGAACCGCAACATCAATGTATTGAAGGATGCCATGCTGGAAAAACTGGGCTTCGCTAAGCCCCGCGGCTACGAAGACGAGGTGGACCAATTGATAGATATGCTGCAAACGGGCAAATCAGTTCAGGAGATTTTACAGGCGGATTTAAAGATGACGGCCCAAGGCGAATCATCGAGGAAAGTATTCGCTAACGTAGATGGTATCAAATTCCTGAACCACGATATGGGCTGCGGCGGCACACGTACAGATTCTGATGCGCTTTGCGGATTATTGGCGGGCTATATTACGCATCCCAACGTGGCGGGCGCGACCGTATTGAGCCTGGGCTGCCAGCATGCACAGGCCAGCATTTTGCAGGATGAGATAAAAAAACGCGACCCCAATTTCTCAAAGCCCTTAGTGATTTTAGAGCAGCAAAAGCTGGGCACCGAAAGCCGTTTACTACACGAAGCTTTGAAACAAACTTTTGCCGGGCTAATAGAAGTGAATAAACAACAGCGCGAACCTGCAGCCTTAAATAAACTGAATATCGGTTTGGAATGTGGCGGCTCGGATGGGTTTTCCGGGATCTCGGCTAACCCGGTGCTGGGCTATCTGTCGGATATACTGGTAACCCTTGGGGGCAGCGTGGTACTGGCCGAGTTCCCCGAGCTTTGCGGCGTCGAGCAGGAACTTAGTGACCGCTGTATAGACGAACCAACGGCACAGAAATTCATGAGCCTGATGACCACTTATGCCGCCAGGGCCGAGGCAGACGGCTCGGGCTTTTACGCCAACCCATCGCCCGGCAACATCCGCGACGGGCTGATCACCGATGCCATCAAATCTGCCGGGGCGGCAAAAAAAGGCGGCACCTCTCCCGTGGCGGCCGTGCTGGATTACCCGGAAAAAGTGACCAAACCAGGCCTCAACCTTTTGTGCACCCCAGGAAGCGACGTGGAAAGCACCACGGCAGTAGTGGGTTCGGGCACAAACATTGTGCTATTTACAACAGGTTTAGGTACGCCAACCGGGAACCCGATTGCGCCTGTAGTAAAGCTATCAACCAATACCAAATTACATAATCGCATGCCCGATATCATCGATTTTAACTGTGGTACCATCATAGAGGGCGAAGAAACTATAGAACAAGCAACGCACCGATTGCTGGATTACGTGGTGGAGGTGGCCAGCGGCAACATCAGGCCGAAGGCAGTGCAATTGGGTCAGGACGACTTCATTCCCTGGAAGAGAGGCGTTTCATTATAAACTTAAGATAAAGCATGTTCAGCTTAGCAAATAAGATAGCCGTCATTACCGGCGGCGGCAGCGGCATAGGTAAAGCCATCGCCTTGCTGTTTGCCCAACAAGGAGCAACCGTACACATCATCGAATTGAATGCCGATGCGGCAACCGGCGTAGTGGAAGAGATTGCTACTGCAGGCGGTAAAGCTGAATCGCACGCCGCCAATGTGGCCGATCAGCAGGCGGTATTAGGCGTATTCGGTAAGATAGGCAAGGTAGATATCCTGGTGAACAACGCGGGCATTGCCCACGTAGGCAGCCTGCTGAACACCGGCGAAGCCGACCTGGACCGTATATACAATGTAAACGTAAAGGGCGCCTATAACTGCCTTTTTGCCGCCGTACCATCCATGAAACAACATGGCGGCGGTGTTATCCTCAACATGGCATCCATTGCGGCGCACGTGGGTATTACCGATAGGTTTGCCTACAGCATGAGCAAAGGCGCCATTTTCGCCATGACGCTTTCTGTAGCGCGCGATTATATGGCCGATAATATCCGCTGCAACAGCATATCGCCAGCGCGTGTGCATACGCCATTCGTGGATGGCTTTATTGCAAAGAATTATGCCGGCAAAGAGGCGGAAATATTCGAGAAGCTATCCAAAAGCCAGCCCATTGGGCGCATGGGCAAACCGGATGAAGTAGCTTCGCTGGCCTTGTACCTATGTTCAGACGAAGCCGGATTTATCACCGGTACCGATTACCCTATCGATGGTGGCTTTATTACTTTAAACAACTAACAGCAAATGAAACTAATAAGATTTGGCAACGCCGGCGAAGAGAAAACAGGCATACATATTAATGGCGTTAACTACGATGCCTCTTTTTTGAACAGCGATTACGATGAGAAATTCTTTGAACGCGGCGGTGTTGCCGAATTGGAAGCTTACTTAAAAGCGCACCAAAGCGAACTAAAGCCGATTCCTGAAGGAACGCGTTTAGGCAGCCCCATAGCCAGGCCGTCAAAAATCGTATGTATCGGCCTTAACTACGCCGACCACGCTAAAGAAACCAACGCGGCAACGCCATCAGAACCCATTATCTTCATGAAAAGCACCACCTCGCTGGTAGGCCCAAATGATGAGATCATGATCCCCCGCAATTCGGTAAAAACCGATTGGGAGGTAGAGCTTGCAGTGGTAATCGGCAAAAAAGCCTCTTATGTGGATGAAAGCGAAGCTGCGGATTACATTGCAGGCTATGTGCTGCACAACGATGTATCCGAACGCGAGTTCCAGTTGGAGCGTAACGGTACCTGGGACAAAGGCAAAGGCTGTGATACCTTCGCGCCGATGGGTCCTTATTTGGTAACGCCGGATGAGGCCGGCGACGTAGATGCGCTGCGCCTTTGGTTAACTGTAAATGGCACTAAAATGCAGGATGGCAACACTTCTAACTTCATCTTTAAAGTGCCATTTGTGATTTCCTATATCAGCCAATTTATGACCTTGCTTCCGGGCGACGTGATTTCTACCGGCACACCTGCAGGCGTAGGCCTGGGCTTTAAACCGCCCGTGTACCTTAAACCTGGCGACGTGGTTGAATTGGGCATCGACGGTTTAGGAACTTCGAGGCAGGAAGTAGTGGCTTACGCAAAAGCATAAATCATACAGTAGAGGACAGTTAATATATACATATACTGCAGATTTGTAACATGAAAGTAGGCTTGTTTATCCCCTGTTACGTCGACCAGTTTTACCCCAACGCGGCTATTGCGACGTTGGAGTTGCTGGAAAAGCTTGGGGTAGAGGTAGGTTACCCGCCGCAGCAAACCTGCTGCGGGCAGCCCATGGCCAATTCGGGTTACGAACATTTAACCGGGGGATGTAACGACCTTTTTGTGGATAATTTTGCAGAATACGATTACGTGGTATCGCCATCGGGTAGCTGCGCCCTGCACATTAAGGAGCACTTACATTCACACGATAACGAGGAAGCCGCAACCGGCATCCGCAAGAAAATATACGAGCTTACAGAGTTTTTAACCGATGTTTTAAAGGTTGAGAAGCTGGAAGCCAAATTTCCGCACCGTGTTGGCCTGCACCAAAGCTGCCACGGCCAGCGCGGATTAAAATTGGCGCAAATGACGGAATTGACCGCCGCGCCCTACTCCAAACCCGGCAGCTTGTTGGGGATGGTAGAAGGAGTGGAGCTGGTACCCTTAACCCGTAGCGATGAGTGCTGCGGCTTCGGCGGTACTTTTTGCGTAGCAGAGGAGGCTGTATCGGCTAAGATGGGTAAGGACCGCGTTGCAGATCATATCCACGCCGGCGCGGAATACATCACCGCTGCCGACCTGAGCTGCCTGATGCACATGGAGGGCATCCTCAAGCGACAAAAAAGTAATGTAAAGGTGATACACATTGCCGAGATACTAAATGGCGTAAAGGAGCCTGTAGCATGAAGGATCACGCCGAACTCTCTGAAGTATTTAATAAAGACGAGCAGCGCGTAAACTGGCACGACGAAACCCTGTGGTTTGTGCGCCAAAAACGCGATAAAGCCTCGCACCAGATCCCCGACTGGGAGGAACTGCGCGAAGCCGCTTCGCAAATAAAGCACAACGTATTATCCAACCTCGCGGACTATCTGGAGCAGTTTGAGCGGCAGGCCAACAATAATGGTATTCGCGTGCATTGGGCGGCAGATGCCCAGGAGCATAACCAAATAGTTCACAGTATTCTCAGACGCCATGGCATCAGCCAGATGGTGAAAAGCAAATCTATGCTTACCGAGGAATGCCACCTGAACCATTACCTCGAAGAGCAGGGCATTAGCGTGGTGGATTCCGATTTGGGCGAACTGATCGTTCAACTGGCCAAAGAACCGCCGAGCCATATCGTACTGCCCTGCATCCACAAAAAAAAGGAAGAAATAGGCGATATATTCCACGAGCATTTGGGCAGCGCCAAAGGCGAAGCCGACCCGCAGGTACTTACCGAAACGGCCCGCATCCACCTACGCAATACCTTTTTGTCGCGCAGGGCTGCCCTAACCGGCGTAAACTTCGCGGTAGCAGAAACCGGCGAATTTGTGGTGTGCACCAACGAGGGTAACGCCGATATGGGCGCGCATCTTTCTGATGTACACATCGCCAGCATGGGGATAGAGAAACTAATCCCTAAACGTAAAGACCTTGGCGTGTTTCTGCGCCTGCTTACCCGCAGTGCAACGGGCCAACCCATTACCACATATAGCAGTCATTTTAAAAGGCCAAGGCCGGGGCAGGAGATGCACATCGTACTTGTGGATAACGGCCGCAGTGTACAGTTGGGTCGCGAAGATTTCCGCAACTCGCTAAAATGCATCCGTTGCGGCGCCTGCATGAACACCTGCCCGGTTTACCGCCGCAGCGGCGGGCATAGCTATCACACGGCAGTTGCTGGTCCGATAGGCTCTATTTTGGCCCCAAATCTGGACATGAGGCAATACGCGGATTTGCCCTTCGCCTCTACGCTCTGCGGATCGTGCAGCAACGTTTGTCCGGTGAAGATCGATATCCACGAGCAGTTGTATAAATGGCGGCAGGTAATTGTAAAAGAGGGGTACGGCGATAAAAAGAAAGCCGCTGCTATGCAGGCGATGGCCTATACGCTGTCCTCGCCAAAGGTTTACCGGTTGGCAGGCAAAGCAGGCCGCTGGGTAATCAAACATGCGCCTTTCGCGGTAAACAATCCGTTGAATCCTTGGTACAAACAACGGGATATGCCCGATGCGCCGAAGGAATCATTCGGGGAGTGGTACCTTAAGAATAGAACCAAGAAATAAGAGACAAGAGACAAGAGACAAGAATCAAGAGACAAGAATCAAGAATCAAGAGACAAGAATCAAGACATAAATAAATTCGACATCGAACATTCGATATTAATAAAATGACCACCCGTGATAAAATATTAGCAGACGTACGCCGCAACCAGCCACCATTGGTAGCTGCGCCGGATATTGCCGTTTGGGAAGGTAAAGCCCAGGCTAAAGGCGCATTGCTGGAAACTTTCGCAACCGTTGCCGGTAACGTAGGCAGCAGGCTGGTGCTGGTTGATAGTATCGCTGATTTGAAATCTCATCTGGTAATTACCCCGGGTTCGCGGGTATTAACCTCCCTGCCCGAATTGCTGGATATAGCCAAAGATGCCGCCCTGTTTGCCAATAATGCCCCGCACGAAATGGAAAACGTCGAGCTGGCTATTTTGCAGGCGGAGTTCGGTGTTGCTGAGAACAGTGCGCTCTGGGTAACCGAGAAACAAATGGGCACCCGCGTGCTGCCTTTTATCTGTCAGCATTTGGCATTGGTTGTAAAAGCTACGGATATCGTGCCCGATATGCATGCCGCTTACCTCCGCACCCAGGGCAGCGATCATGGCTTTGCCGCATTCATCGCCGGCCCATCAAAAACTGCAGATATCGAGCAGTCTTTAGTGCTTGGCGCGCATGGGCCGAGGAGTTTAAGCATATTTGTTTTGGTGGGTTAATAGGTTCATTAAATCTGTCAGGGAAGTTACTTTAAACAGGTGACTCCTCTGGAGCAATTACGATTCTCCTCAATAGAAATGCCCTTTTATTTCATCAAATAAAAACCAATATTTGCCCTAACCTTAAATATATGAAAATCCTTCGTACCCTCCTCCTTATCACGCTGTTGGCCGCTGCCCTTTGTGCCGATGCAAAAGTTGTTTTATCCTCCACCTTTAGCGATAATATGGTGCTGCAACAAAAAACAAAAGCTGCCATTTGGGGCAAAGCCGAACCGGGCAAAACCGTGTCGGTTAGCACTACCTGGAGTACAAAAAAATACACAGCTATTGCCGGTGCCGATGGTAAATGGAAGATAATGCTGGCCACACCAAGCTATGGCGGCCCATATGATATTACGGTAAGCGATGGCGAAGCTATCACCCTTAAAAACGTGCTGATAGGCGAGGTTTGGGTAGCGTCCGGGCAATCTAACATGGAGTTCCCGGTATCGGGCTGGTTTCAGGTGATTAATTACCAGCAGGAGCTGGCCGATGCGCAGTACCCCAATATCCGCCTGTTACAGGTAGAGCAGGCCAACAGCAACGTTGCCCTTGATGACGCCAAAATTACCGGCGGCGGTTGGCAGCCCTGTACCCCGCAAACAGTAGCAAAGTTTTCTGCTGTGGCTTACTTTTTTGCAAGGGATATTTACAAAAAAACGGGCATTCCCATTGGTTTGATACACTCCTCATGGGGCGGCACTATTGTAGAGGCCTGGACCAGCGAGAACACCGTGAAGCAATTGCCCGACCTGGCCAAAGCTTACCACACGATGAAAAGCCTGAACAAAGAGCAGAGCCTCGCCCTGTATAACACCGAAATGGCGGCCTGGCAAGCGGCGGTTATAGCGAAGGATGGCGGCTACCAAAACGGCGTACCCGTTTGGGCGGCGCCAAATATTGATTCGACAGGCTGGAAAACCATACAATTACCCGGTGCCTGGGAAACAGCTGCACTGCCCAATTTTGATGGTATTGTTTGGTTTCGTAAAACAATAAATGTGCCCGATGCAATGGCAGGGAAGGAACTTACGCTTAGCCTTGGCGCTATTGATGATAACGATATCACTTTCGTTAACGGTGAAAAAATTGGGGAGACCAACAATTATGCCGCGCCCCGTAATTACATTATCCCGGGAGAAAAAGTAAAAGCAGGCCAGTTGGTTATAACCGTACGCGTTGTTGATACCGGCGGCGGCGGCGGTTTCATGGGTAAAAAAGACGTAATGTTTTTGCAAAGCAAAACCGGCGAACGCATTCCGTTAGACGGGCCATGGCAGTATAATGCAGCGGTTGATTTAAAAGGCTTCCCAGCGCCTGTGCTAAACGATGGGCCAAACCGACCCTCGGTGCTGTACAACGCCATGATAAACCCGTTTACCCAATACGCAGTAAAAGGCGCCATATGGTATCAGGGCGAAGCAAATGCAGACCGTGCACAGCAGTACGGCGAACTGTTCCCCGCATTAATAAACGATTGGCGCCGCGACTGGAACAACCCCAAAATGGCTTTCTATTTTGTGCAGCTGGCCAATTTTATGCCGGTTAGTCCGCAACCCGTACCATCGGCCTGGGCCGAATTGCGCGATGTGCAGGCCGCCACTTTAGCCCTGCCTTACACCGGCATGGCCGTTGCGATAGACGTAGGCGAGGCCCTGGATATCCACCCAAAAAACAAGCAGGAGGTAGGCCGCAGACTTGCGCTGATTGCCCTGGCCAAAAATTACGGGCAGGCGGATGCCTATTCAGGCCCGGTTTATAAATCCTTTAAAATCAATGGCGATGCTATCGCCGTAAAATTCAAGCACGCGGATGGCCTGAAGGCTAAGGACGGCGCACTTACCGGCTTCGCTATAGCGGGTGCCGACCAGAAGTTCTACTGGGCCGATGCCGTGGTAAACGGCAATAAGGTAACCGTGAGTAGCCCGAACGTGAAAAACCCCGTAGCCGTACGCTACGCCTGGGCCAATAACCCGGTTTGCAATCTGTATAACGGGGCCGGGTTGCCTGCATCGCCTTTCCGTACGGATAGCTGGCAGTACAGCACTTTCGGGAAGAAGTAAGTAAATAATTAATATTCAGTATTTTAAAATAAAAAGGAAAAGTCGAAAGCTTTTCCTTTTGTCATTTATAACTAATAATTTCAAATAACGGAACGTTCGTTCCATTTTGATTGTACATTTGTGGAACGATTATTCCAATAAACAAAATTAATCAAAAAAACGAAATGAAAAAGTTAGCAGATAAAGTAGCAGTAGTAACAGGCGCATCAAAAGGTATTGGTGCCGGTATTGCAAAAAGCCTTGCCGAAGCAGGTGCATCGGTGGTAGTAAATTATGCATCATCAAAAGCCGGTGCCGATAAGGTGGTTGAAGAAATTGTAGCCGCAGGTGGCAAAGCCATTGCGGTACAAGGCAGTGTATCAAGCACGGCGGATGTTACACGCTTGTTCGAAGAAACAACAAAAGCCTTTGGCCCGGTAGATGTATTGGTAAACAATGCAGGCGTGTATGAATTTGGCCAGATAGAGCAGATCAGCGAAGAACATTTCCACAAACAGTTTGATACCAACGTGCTTGGTTTGCTGTTGGCTACACAGGGTGCGGTAGCCAGCTTTAATCCTAACGGTGGCAGTATCATCAATATTGGTTCGGTAGTAAGTAACATTACGCCTGTGGGCAGCGCGGTTTATAGTGCTACTAAAGGTGCTGTTGATGCCATTACTCACGTATTGGCAAAAGAACTTGGCCCCAAAAACATCAGGGTGAACTCTATTAACCCGGGTATGGTAGAAACCGAAGGCACGCACACCGCGGGTTTCATCGGCAGCGATTTCCATCACGAAGCCGTAAAAACTACCCCGCTTGGCCGTATTGGCCAGCCGGAAGATATCGCGCTGATAGCGGTGTTCCTGGCATCTGAAGATTCGCGTTGGTTAACCAACGAAACTCTGCTTGCAGGTGGTGGCGTGAGGTAATCAAAAGGAATCGCTTTTAGTTTTCTGGTTCCCCTCTTGAGAGGGGGCGGGGCGGACCGAGCGGGGGAGGGGTGTGTTCGCGGTCATGCGATAACGTATGCATAACGTACAAACACACCCCTCCACCCCTCTCAAGAGGGGAATCGCACAGGCCCCTAGCATTATCCCAAAGAAGCAAAGTCCCCCAGGGTAATCAGAGCTGCTTAATAAACATTAAAAAAATGGATAGCTTTGCTTATTATTAAGCAAGGCTATCCGCAGTTATGGCAAGGACAAAAGATTTCGACGAAAATGAAGTGCTGAAAAAGGCGGTGGATATATTCTGGCTCAAAGGATATAGCGCCACCTCGATGCAGGACCTGGTAGACGGGCTGGGCATCAGCCGCTCCAGTCTGTACGATACCTATGGGGATAAGCATGCGCTGTTTATGAAAGCCCTGGCGAGTTACCAGTGCGCCAATTCGGGCATGTTCGTAGAAATTATCAATGCTGATAAATCTGCAAAAGCCGTCATAAGAAATCTACTGAGTTTCGTGGTGGATAACCTGCTGAATGACAAATTCCAGAAGGGTTGCTTTATGGTAAACGCCGAGGTTGAGGTGGCCCTGCACGATAAGGAAGTAAGCGGGATGATACAAAAGAACGACCAGCAACTGGAAGAAACCTTTTACCTCGTCATCAAAAAAGGGCAGGAGAACGGCGAGATAGGCAACCAGCAAGACGCACGGGCCATTGCACGCTTTATGTTCAATACCATCAAAGGCATACAGGTAACGGCCAAATCAACCTGCGACAGGGCCGTTTTCGATGATATTATCAATACTGCGGTGATGGTGCTGGGGTAAGAGGAAATCGATTCACACAAATGGATCACACTAAATGAAATATCTGCTACATGACCATGTTTTAAGATCCGATCTAGACGGTATTAAAGATGCTATCACTCAAGGTTGTGATTTAGATGAACTGGACAATCTTGGAAATTCTCCTTTGCATTGGGCGGTTATGAGAGGCGACATCGAAACCGTGGAATTGTTGCTCAAAGCTAATGCTAATCCCAATGTGTTATCATCAGATGGAATAACACCCAAATGGAGTGCAGTTGACTTCTGCTTAGTTGAAATAGCAGATCTTTTAACTTCTTTTGGTGGGCGGGTAGCGACAGATGAAAATTTTGAAAGAACATCGTGGTCAGTATTTAAAGGAGCAATCGGTCAATCTTTGCCAAAAGAAGAAGGGTTAAATAAAAACACTTTCCGTAGTCTTTTAAAGAAGCTTTTCAATTTTTAATATCACCGTAATCCCCCCCTAAACTTATCCACACCCATTGCAGGGCAAAACCACAGTGTTTAAGTTTGCAGGCTATGGACCTCGTCGAAATCGCTTCCAAACATATCCTGTTACAGCAAAGCCGCAAAGCACTCAAAGGCCGCTGCCCCTTTCATAACGATGAAACTACATCGCTGATGATTATTGCTCAGAGTAATTACTTTAAATGTATGGGCTGTGGCGCAGAAGGTGGCCCGGTAGAATTTCTGATGTTGATAGATGGCAAAAACCGCAACGAAGTGGTAAGCCAGCTGGCTAAGCAAGAGTTTAGCGTATAGGCTAAGCTGCAATAAAGTGACTGCGACAGATACTACATTACTTCCTGTTATCTTCATTCGCGTTATCGGAAATTTCTTTTAAGGCAATTTTTTGCCGGGTTGTTCCGGTTTTAAGAATGTCATTAATTTCGCTGCGGAAAGCTTTTACGAACCGGGTATTATCGAATACGCCGAAACAGGCGATTTTCTCTGCCGTTAAATCCGCTGGCCCCTTTTTAAAGTGGGGTATATTTAGTTTGTAAGAAAGGCTTTTCGCATCCCATGTGTAAGTAACATAATCTTCCCCTTTTATAATGGAATCGTCCTCATTTTCTGGTGCTTCGCGTCGAAGTTTAGGGGTATAAGAGAAATTATAAACATAATCCACTCCAATCTCGTCCGCATCATCTCCGCCAAAATAGAAAGTAGTTTGTACTTCCTGGTTTGGGTAGGGCGACCAACCGCAAGAGTTTATTTTGTTTGCTAATTTGAGGCAGGGATAAACCTTGTCGTTAATTAATTTATAAAAAGTATAACCATCGTTATAGGTACAAGTGCCTCTGGCATATAAATGTCTGCAATAAAAAACTTTGTTTGCAGCAAAATTGTTGGCCACAGATAGCTCTGTGCCTTCATTAAACACCCAAATGTCTTCGAGGTACAACAGGTACCATTGACTATTGATTTGTTTAAACACTCCAAGATAAGGCGAGCTTACATCCCAGCCTATTAAACATATCATTTCTTCCCCTGGGATGCCATCAAGGTCCATAAACATCGGGTCGAGCACACGGCCATACCCTTCCTCAATGTGTCGCGAATGCGGATTGTGGATGGTATCGGGTTTTATAAAACCTTCAAATTCACGTATTATAGTTTGAGTGTTCCGGCTGTAATTAAACCGGCGAACTTTCTCAATCCAGGCATCGGGAATTTTTATCCTAACGTTATAATTGTCTGGATTCTTTGTATCGCGGTAAATATTTTTTTCCTTAACAGCAGTTTGGCTATGCCTTGTGCAACCGGGTAAAAAAAATAACAACCAAATAAATGTGATAAGCTGGCGCGGCATAGGCTTTATGTAAATCAGCTTAAATATACCACGGTGTTATGATAGTTATTTCACTTTTTTAAAAAAAAATGCACTGTTTTTTAAGGAAAAGAAATACAACCTCCAAAGTCCCGAAGCAATATGAGGCCCCAATAAGGAGACGATGATGGCACTCGCGTAAGCACTTTATTGCCCTATTCTATGATATCGATTTATTWCGGCACCCCACACGGCAGGATTACTATTATGCAATGCGATTTGATTTTTTGGCCACTTTTATGATGGGGTTCTGAAACAAGAATGACGTGTCTTGTGCGATGGGTCATGGTGAGCTTGTCGAACCATAGCGGGCGGGCCTTTACTCGCGCCCTTCGACAGGCTCAGGATGACCCTGCGCTTATTATTCTTGCTTCGGCTTATTACTTCCCTCCTACAAAGGTTTCCCCTCTGCCAGTTCCTTTTCGGCCCATTTTATAGCCAGGGCTTCGCGGTATTTGGCGTACTTGCCTTTAAAGGCCATCTTCAGCAGGCTATCAACGCCGCCTTTTATAGCCAGGTTATAAAGGCTGGCCGCTTTGCGGGTAATGCTGGCATCCCAGGCGCGCAGGCTAAGTGAGTACGAGCCATCTATATACTTCATCCAATGCCAGTAACCGGTAGGCATAAACAGGGTGTCGCCATGTTCCAGGAACACTTCTATACCTTCCACGCCATCAAGCGCCGGGAATTTCTTTACGTCGGGGTTCTGTACATCATAATCTTCCAAAGCGTAAGTGGCGTTGGGTATGCAGTACAAGCGGCGTTTCCATTTATTCTCGAACAGTATCACATGCTTGCGGCCGCCGAAATGAGTATGGAAGATATGCGGCAGGTCGATATCGTAATGCAGGAAAGTAACCGAGTTAGAGCCGCCGAAAAACATAGCGGGCATGCTTTCCAGGAAACCGCCCATTAAGTCTTTTGGCAAAACAACATCATCCAGCAGTTGTGGGGCTTGTTTGAATATGTTGAAGAAGAAGATGCGGAGTTCGGTAGGGGTGCTGCGTATCAGGTCGATATACTCGTTGAAGGGCATTTCCTTCGCCGATGAATTGATAGGTTTAGATGGGTCGGCTTTGGAGTTATCATACAGCGGCACCACTTTGTTGCCAACCACTTCTTTGAGGTATTCGGGTGTCCATTTCTCGCGGGCGGGCCAGCTTTTGGTGAGGCCTTTTATCACCAGCGGACGGCGCGGCTTTAAGTACTTCTCGCGGAAATCTTCTGGAGAGATGGTATCAACCGTATCAATCGGGCTTAGCTTAAAACTCATATCGTAACCTATCGGGTAGTTAAATGGCTACAACCAGGCCGTAACCAATACCCGAATTTACAAAATAACGAAATAATGCGGCTATTTAAGTAACGAAATTGTTAAAAACGGAACTTCCTATTGCCTAATGCTATAAAATCTTAAATTTGATTGTAACAAAAAAACCGTAGCCGTTATGCCCACAATTAAAAAAATCCTGCTGCTTAGTGTAGCCTTGTTTATTTATGCCGCCGCGCACGCGCAGATAGAAGTAGCCAAATTATCGAGCAAGGGTTTCTCGCCCTTCGGTTTCGGCGGGTTCCTCAATTTCAGCATTCCTGTAACAGATAACAGTGCCGCCGTTGTAGAGGCCGGGGTTTACATTTTTAGTAAAGACGATTACCACATGGCCGTTGCGCCGGTGCTGGGCGGCTACCGCCAGTTTTTCGGTCAGGACGATTTTGGTTTTTATGCCGAACCAGTAGCCGGCTATACTTTCGGCGGTACGGATATACAAAAGTTGGATGCTAACGGCAACGCCTTGTATAAAGCCGATGGCAGCCAGGTAGACCAAAGCGTGAAGGGCCCCATAGGCGGTATAGGCTTCGGTTATTTGTTCGAGCCATCGGGCAGCGTGCAGTTTAATATCAGCTTGCGTGCCGAGCATGTTTTTGTGGGTGCAGGCAATCCCTCGCTCAGTATCATAGCCCTAAGGATATCGCACGGCTTTACGTTTGGGCACAGGCACGGGTAAAAAAGTTTGAAGTTTGCGGGGGGCAGTATGCAGTTTGTGGCCCCGTTTTTTTACTAAATATCGCCTTGTTCTGTTCACGCGCCGCCGCGTGAACACCGTGAACATAATTAATGTGCTTATTATAAGTCATTTGAGAATTTGCGAATGCTGACAAAATCCTGTCAGTACGGCTGCCAGCCACCCGCTGCAAGTTAAAAAAACAACCCGGCGGCGATGTTATCTGCATACAGTTTGCCCTTTTGGGTAAGGGTGATGATGCTATCCGTTTGTTGTACCTTGCCATCGGCGAAGTAAGGTTCCGCTGCCTTTAGCAGGATGGCGGCAGCGCCCCCGACAATGGCCTCGAGCTTGTTGGTATCCAGGCCCCAGGCGGTACGCAGCGAGGTCATGATGTATTCGTTAAGCCGGTTCTCTTCGCTAAGCTGCTCTACCTCGGCAGGCAGTTGGCCATCCTGCAAAACCGAGGCCATGTATTTAGCATTATTGGCGATGTTCCATTGCCGGGTATCGCCATTGAAAGAGTGCGCCGATGGGCCGAGCCCGAGGTATTTTACGCCCCGCCAGTAATTGGAGTTATGGCGCGAGTAATGCCCCGGTTTGCAAAAGTTGGATATTTCGTATTGTTCGAAACCATTGAGTTGCATGGCATCCGTCATCAGGGTAAACTGCCCGGCGCTTTGCTGCTCGCTCATGGGCGGCTGCTTTTTTTTGCTGATGAAAGCCGCCAGCGCGGTTTGAGGCTCAACCGTCATACTATAGGCCGATATGTGCGGCACCTGCAATTCGAATGCTTTGCCGAGGTTATGCTTCCACTTAGCATCCGTAAGCAGGGGGTAGCCGTAAATGAGGTCGATGGTGATGTTCTCGAAGCCGGCATCCTGCGCGCGCATTACCGATGTTTCGGCTTCGGCGGCGCGGTGTACACGATTCATCCACTGCAAATCCTCGTCATAAAAAGATTGTATGCCTATGCTGAAGCGGTTTACAGGTGTAGCCCTTAGACCGCTAAGTTTAGCTCCGTCGAGGTCGTCGGGGTTGGCCTCAAGGGTAACCTCGGCATCGGCGGCTACGGTGTGCAGGCCGGTAATGGCATCTATCAGCCGGTTTATTTCGCCGGGCGCTAAAACCGATGGCGTACCGCCACCAAAATAAATGGTTTCAATCGTTTCTCCTGCCAGGTAATCTTTTTGGAGGGTAATTTCTTTGAGTAGGGCCTGCAGCATCTCATCCTTATACTTCAACGAGGTGCTGAAATGGAAATCGCAATAATGGCAAGCCTGTTTGCAGAAAGGGATATGTAGGTAGATGCCGGCCATGGGGCAAAGGTAAGCTAAGCTTTGTTTAGAGCACGAATTTAACTCCACGAGATTCAAAACAAAAAAAAGCAGCTTGCGTATAAGGAAATTGATAAGGCCATGATGTACAGGCATCTCAATAAACTGCTATTGAGAAGTGTATTCTTAAATTACTCTTAAAATAAATAAATAAGCGGATTTGTGATACCTAGATCTCCAAAATATTCCTTAACCATCCTATTGCTGGCGATATCCTTCAGTTTATTAGCCCAAACCCGGCAATTGCATTTTGACCATCTTGGCACCGCAGACGGCCTTTCTGAGCTTAGCCCTAACTGTATATTACAGGATAGCCGTGGGTTTATTTGGATTGGTACCCAGGATGGATTAAACAGGTATGACGGTTACAAATTTAAAATATTCAGAAATGATGTTAAGGATACTACGAGTATTGGCAACAGTTACATCCGGGATATAGCAGAAGATAAGAATGGGAATATATGGGTAGCAACAGCCGGCGGTGGGCTAAACAGGTTAGACAGGAAAACCAATCGTTTCCACCGCTATATCCATCATGAAAAAAACGGGAATAGTATTTCGAGCAGTTTTGTGAATAAAATTGTTTTTGAAAGTTCCGGGAAAATTTGGGTAGGCACAGAAAAAAAAGGCTTGGATCTGTTTGACCCCCAAACCGGACGCTGGACACATTATTTGTACAATGCCCGTCATCCGGGCAGTATTGGCGATAATGACATAGCCACAATTTATAAAGACAGCAGGAATAACATCTGGATTGGAACGGTGAATGGCGGACTGAGTTTATTTGACCGTAAAAACAACAACTTCACAAATTTTAAACACCTCGAAAACGCCGGCGAATCACTTTCGGGCAATTGGGTTACTTCTATTTTTGAAGATAACGAGCACCGGTTATGGATTGGTACGCGGCAGGATGGGCTGAACCTTTTTAATAGTAAGTTAGGTACGTTCAGGCATTTTAAGAATGACCCCGGCAACGGTAAGTCGCTGGCGGGCAACAGTATCCAGAGCATTGCCGGGGATGCTGACCATAATTTATGGATAGGGACAGAAAACGGGGGCTTAAGCATCTACAATTTTTTGAGCGGGGAGTTTGACAACTATACCCGCGACGATATGGATAACAGCAGCTTAAGCGGCAATTCTGTTGACGTAATATCAAAAGATAATGTAGGCAATATGTGGTTGGGGTCGTTTGGCGGCGGTATAAATTTGTATAAAAAAGCAAAAAGTAACTTCGCTCGTTACAAGCATAATTCGTCGGCAAATAGCCTCTCTAACGACTTTGTTCTCTGTCTTTTCGAAGATAGCCGTAACAATATTTGGGTGGGGACAGACGGCGGCGGCCTGAACCTGTTCAACATAAAAACAGGGAAGTTTTCTACATACAAACATCAGGAGTCCAATAAAAACAGCATAAGCGGCGATAACGTATTAGATATTAAAGAAGACGCGCAAAAGAATCTTTGGATTGGCACATGGGGTAACGGAATTAGTGTAATGAACCCCAAAACCGGCATCTTCAGGTCTTTCAAACATGATCCATCCGATGCCACAAGCCTTTGCGGAGATAATATTTACGCCATTACACTTGGCCGCGATAAAAAGATATGGATTGGAACCTTTGGCGACGGGCTTGACTTGTATGAGCCAAAATCAAATAGCTTTATACATCACAAAAATAATGTAAACGACACTAAAAGCCTCAGCAGCAACAGAATAAACTCGCTCCTGAGCGATAGCAAAGGGAACTTATGGGTAGGCACCAATGATGCGGGACTAAATCTTTTCGATCCGAAAACGAACAGTTTCACCCGGTTCATACACGATGATAACAAAAAAAACAGCATCAGTCATAATACCGTTCTAAACCTGCTTGAGGATCATCTTGGCAACATTTGGATATGCACATTGGGCGGCCTGAATTTTTTTGACCCAACAACCCGTCGTTTTACAGTTTTTAAAACTAATGATGGTTTGCCAAACGATTATACACAAGCCATCCTGGAAGATGATAAAGGGCATTTATGGATAAGTACCAATAAGGGGATTTCGATGTATGACCCACAAACAAAAAAATTCAAAAACTTTACAACCGAAGATGGCCTGCAGGCCGACGCGTTTAAAGCTCATTCGGCTGTTAAAAGCCGTAGTGGCATTTTTTATTTTGGCGGGGTAAACGGCTTTAATTCTTTCTCTCCGGATCAGATATTACGGGCACCTTACGATCCTCCCATGATTTTGACAAACTTTCAGTTGTTTAATAAAAATGTGCAGGTTGCGGAAAACAGCACGGATCCGTCTCCGTTAAAACAAGATATTTCTGAAACAAGATCGATAACATTATCTCATGATCAATCGGTTATATCACTTGAATATGCTTCGCTGGATTATTTATCACCGGATAAAAAGAGATATGCCTACATAATGGAAGACTTTGATAAAGGTTGGAATTATGTTGAGGATAAAAACACGGCTGTTTATACCAATATTCCGCCGGGCAACTATGTTTTTAAAGTAAAAAGCCAGAATAGCGCAGGGGTATGGTCACCCCATATTCTAAGTTTAGAAGTCATTATTGTTCCGCCGTATTGGCTAACCTGGTGGTTCAGGTCGCTTTTGATTATTTTTATTGCAGGCTGTGTTTACGGCATATACCGTTTCAGGGTTAATAGTATCATTAATCAAAAGGTATTATTAGAGCGCGAAGTAAAGGAGCGCACGGAAGAAGTGATGCGTCAATCGGATGAATTGCAGGCAATAAATGAAGAACTGCAGGCGCAATCAGAAGAATTAGAAGAACAAAAGAACCAGGAACACCTTGCACGCCAGGAAGCAGATAAAGCAAACCAGGCTAAAAGTATTTTTCTTGCAACCATGAGCCATGAAATAAGAACACCTATGAACGGCGTTATTGGCATGGCCTCCCTGCTTGCAGAAACCGATTTGAGCGATGAGCAGCATGAATACGCGGAAACGATAATAAACTGTGGCGACAGCCTGATGAATGTGATCAACGACATTCTCGACTTTTCCAAAATAGAATCCGGCAAAATGGATATTGAAGAGGAAGACTTTGATTTGCGCCAAAGTATCGAGGAAATAATGGACATGTTCTCACACAGAGCGGCAGAACAAGGCCTTGAATTAGTTTACGAGATAGATTTTAACCTCCCCGGTAATTTGGTGGGTGACAGCCTGCGCCTTAAACAGGTAATCATTAACCTTATTAATAATGCGATAAAGTTTACCGCTAAAGGCGAGGTGTTTATTAAGATATTTCTTTCGCAGGCAATTTCTGATAGTGAACTGGAGATCGGCTTTAGTGTGAAGGATACCGGAATAGGCATACCGGGCGATAAACTCTCTAGTTTGTTCAAAGCATTTTCACAAGTCGACTCCTCTACCACACGTAAATACGGCGGCACCGGTTTAGGGCTCATCATCAGCGAGCGGCTTGTTAAATTAATGGGCGGAAAATTATGGGTTGAGAGTTGTCTTGGCGAGGGATCAACCTTCAATTTTACTATAAAAACCAAAAACAGCAGTAAACAACCCGAAACGCCCCCGTTATTACCAGGCATCTCGAACCTGGATGGTAAAAAGGTATTGCTGGTTGATGACAATAAAACAAACCTCATTATTTTAAAAGCTCAGCTGGAGCGATGGAACCTTGCAACAGTAACCTGTTCGTCTGCACAAAAGGCATTGGAAATTTTATCGTCGGATAAGGGGTTTAACCTGGTAATTTCTGATATGGAAATGCCCGGAATGGATGGCGCCGGTTTAGCACAGGTAATAAAAAACGGGCCAAATCCCGTTCCGGTAATTCTTTTAAGTTCAATAGGTGATACAAGCAGGAAAAAGTACCCTGCATTGTTTTCGGCGATATTGATCAAACCGACTAAGCAAAATCAGCTGTTAAAGAGTATTTGTGCCGAGCTTGGAAACCGCACAAAAATTGAAAAGGTTGAGGAAAAGCAGCGTAATGCGCTTGATGCCGGTTTCGCTTTGTTACATCCAATGAACATTCTGGTAGCCGAAGATAATCCGATTAATCAAAAATTGATTGAACGCATATTGTCTAAATTGGGATATAATGCAGATATTACTAACAACGGGCGTGAGGCATTGCAGAAGATAAGCGAAAAATCGTTCGACGTGATATTGATGGATATTCAAATGCCCGAAATGGATGGATTGGAAGCCACAAGAAATATTCGGAATCTCAACATTCAACAGCCATATATTGTCGCCATGACTGCAAATGCCCTTTCGGAAGACCGTGATATTTGCATAAGCGAGGGTATGGACAGCTATATATCAAAACCTATGAAATTAGATATTTTAGTATCCATTTTTGAGGAAGCCTATAGTATAAAAAAGGCGCAGTTTATAGGCTGATTGCCATCGAACCTTCCCGGCCTATCAGTTAAATACCTGTTGAATGTTTTAATTTGTTTGCCGGTAACGTTTTGCAGATTTTGGATGGCCCGTTTTTAAAACCTGAGTTTTCTATCGTGTTACTTACTCCTCTTTGATAACTCCTGCAAAGCCGCCCCTGGGCAGGCATTGGATCTGTAGCGTGCCCGATCTTCTGACACTTCTGGTGTCGCTTGTAATAGACTTCGTATCTGCCCCGTCTTTAAATATTTGGAAAGAATAGGCTGAGTTGCCCAGGAAATTAAAACTAAGATCGAGTGTTTGCGAGGTGTCTTTTCCATTAAGCCCGGCAACATACCATAGCTTACCTTTTCTTCGGGCTATCACAACCATTTCGCCCGGATAGCCGTTTATTAGTTTCGTTTCATCCCAGGTTGTAGGGAAGTCCGTTAGGAATTTTCGAGGCTCGTCGGCCAGGTCATAATAGGCAGAGGGCCTGTCTGCAAAATGCTGTAATCCCGATTCAAACACCACGGCCAATGCCAACTCGTGAGCGAAGGAGGTTTTATGCTCGTGCTGCGAATTGGAAAACGTTACTGGTGTATAATCCATAGAACCTATGATGTTCCGTGTAAACGGAAGAGTTGTGTTATGCGAAGCAGCCATATTGGTTAAAATGCCGTCGTTATTATACCATTCGGCACCGTACACCGCTTCGGTACTCATCAAATTAGGGTAGGTACGCGCCCAGCCGCGAGGTACAGTAGCTCCGTGAAAGTTTACCAAAAGATGGTATTTTGATGCGTCTTCCAGAATGTCTATATAATATTGCATCATACCCTGCTGGTCTCCCGCAAAAAAATCAACCTTGATGCCCGATACGCCTATCTCATTCAGCCACGAAAACTCCTTTTCTCTTTTCTCGTGCGTCAACAGCCTGTCTACCGGTGTAGGGTCGAGCCAATCGGTGCCAGAGTTGTACCATAAAAGCGCTTTTATCCCTTTACTTTTAGCGTAGGCCAGCGCGTCCTTTAGTGTACCACCGTTTGCCATTACATCCCATTCCCAATCAATAAGCACATAAGGCCAATGCATTTTTACGGCCAGGTCAACGTATTCTATCACTTTCTGATAATCCTTCGAGCCGTGATTATTTGCCCAATATACCCAGGCCACGCTTCCCGGCTCAATCCATTTCGTGTTCTTAATGGTAGAAGGGGGGCTTACATCGGTAATCAGTGTACTTTCCACCAGATCAGATAGTTTGCCCACTATCATAACATGCCATTGCGATTTCCAGGGCAAACTTGAAACAGCACCACTATGCCAGCCTTTTTTTGCCGGAGGGTAAATCACCTGGTACTGGTTTGAGCCTTGCTTATAGCTAAGCCGGGCCGCGCAGTTTTGCCGGGTGATACCTGCTTCCGAGATAAGTACCCATAAAGGCTGGTCATTAACCTTGTACAAGGCAGGATACGCCCATTCGCCAATATTTTTTTCATTATGTGCACCGGTGTTAAGCGAATAAAAATTTTCATAGGCTGAAGCAAAGGGCTGCATCCATCTGGATGTACCCTCAGGTATAACGTAGCTGGTGGCTTCACCCTTGATGCTTAAATTGGAGTCCGGGCGATTGGGGAAAGCGTACCTAAACGCGATCCCATCATTATAAACCCTGAAAGTGATATCCATGGGCTGTTTTGAGGCATTCTGATAGTGGAATGTTTTTTCGGTACCAAAATTTTCGCAAAACTTCCGTTTTCCGGTTACCATTTCATATTTGGTATGAACTGCGGTAGACCTGCTCCCGCCAACTAATTTGAGATTTGATACGAATTGCTGATCCTCCCTTAAAATACCTAGCGGCGAAGCCGGCAACACTTCAACGTAGGTTCCATTGCTTTTATACAGCACTTTAAAATAAGCCTGGCCTAAGCCTTTCGGGCCAACGGACTGCATTTTTACAACAATCTTAATTTTTTTATTAGGAGATATAACTTCCTGGGCGTAACCCACGCAGCTGAAAAAAAGGCTTAAAACTAAAAAAAGGCTTTTCATTTTAATTTTCTTATAAAGTTTTGATTCGGTAGTTAAAAAAGCCAAAAACTTAGCCGCTGATAAATTTAACAATTTTGGTTTTTTGGTTGGGAGGCAAAGCTATAGAAGTAAGGAATGAGTTAAGGGGTACAAACGTTAACGAATAGAGTGCGAAATGTTCAAATTGGTTAAAAGATGCGTGGTTTAAGGATGATTCATCAGGGTTTGAACTTCTGAGATACGGTAATCGTTTCACTGTTTTTGGGCTATCAGGGGGTAGAATTTGAGGTAGAACTAAAAAATGCTTCAATTTCTTTAACCGCTCTCTCCAGCCCGTTCTCATCTCTTATTTGCTCACCTATAACTGCAGCATTGTCTTTTATTTCACTCGATTGTACTTTTGCAATAGCGGCGATCAGCTTATCCGCCGTCAGCTTCTTCACCGGGATATGTACCCCCAATTGTTTGCGTTCGATAATTTTGCCCCAGGTTGGCTGGTCGGTATAAAACGATATGATGATTACCGGCAGTTTGTGCCTTAGCATCGTATTCAATGTTCCCGCCCCACCATGAAATATGCCCAGCTTGCATTGTGGTAATACCTGGGCGTGATCGACATACTTCGTCATGAATAGGTTGGGGTGTCGGGGCAAATCTTCAAAAACCGACCAGCCGGTGCAAAACAGTACCCGCTCGGTAGTCCTGTGCAGTATGTCGTTGATAATGGCCACAAACTTTCCGGTATTGCCCACGCCGTTGCTACCGAAGCCGATATAAACGGGCGGTGGCCCTTCACTTAGCCAATTGTTTAGGTTATCATCCGCAATTGTGGCCGCCTGCTCGGGCACGGTTAAGAAGCCTGTTATTTTATGGTGGCTTTCCCAGTCTTTAGGCTGGGGGATAAGCGTCGGGCTGATGCAATATAAATCGATTGGCTTTTGTTTGTCTACGTAGGTCAGCAGGTTTTCGTTTAATAGGGGCAGGCCTAATTCTTGTCTGAATTCGTTGGCCTCCTGCTTTACGAATTTCCAGAAGAAACCATGCGCCAGCTTGTATGTGAGTTTATTGTACCAGGGAAAATCGAGGAAATCAAAATCGCCCAGCGGGAACTCGGCTGTAGGCACCACCGGCGGCATAAAATAAGTGAGCGCCATTTTTTTATTTTGTTTTTCGGCAAGTGCGCTGGTAACAGGCAGCGTGGCTGCGTTAGCAATGATATAATCTACCTTATCGAAGCCTGCTTTGTAGCTTTCGCGTAACGGCACCCTGATATCATGCAATACCTTAAAAAAGTATTGCATCAGTTTGATGGTGTTCTCCGTTTGCAAAACGCGTTGCCCTTCGGGCGAATTCATCATGGTTTCGGCATTGCCGTATAGCGGATGGAAGGCTATCCCATAACCCTCAACCAGCTCTTTGAAATTTTCGGGGGCGGCAATGGTAACCTGGTGGCCGTTCTGCATTAGCCCAAGCGCCAAAGCGATGTAAGGCTGTACATCGCCCCGGGTGCCGTAAGTAAAAATGCCAATATTCAATCGTGATGGGTGGTTCATTTTAATTTATGATTCGTGTTCGGCAAGGAAAGCCGACGGCAGTTGGCTGTAAAACATTTAGCAATTAATAGTTTACTGCAGCACAAGGTAATAAGCCTAGCATCGAAAATCATCGCCGCTTAAAAAATTATTTTTGCCGCATTTACCCCCTTATGTTGTCGTATTACTGCGTGCGGCAATCGGTACAATGCCGTAGCTTTGCTTAAGCAAATTAAATCGCCACCAATAAATGAAGACCACACTTGATAAAGCAACGAGAGATGACTTAATCAAACGCATCAACACGCTCAACGAAAATAGCCCGGCCCAATGGGGTAAAATGAACGCCTATCAAATGATGAAGCATCTGAGATATTGGGAAGAGTTAGCAAACGGAACTTTGCCGGCCAGGCGAATATTTATTGGGCGGATAATTGGAAAGCTAATATTAAAGGCTGTGCTAAAAGATGAGGAGCCCATAAGGCGAAACTCTCCATCGGCACCGGAGACGATAATACACGACGCATCCGGGGATTTTGCCGCCGAAAAAGCCAGATTTATCGAACTTGTAAATTATAATGCTGCAAATCCTCTAAATGATATTGTGCATCCTTTCTTCGGTAAAATGACACATCAGCAAATTAGCCAGCTCGCCTATAAACACATCGACCATCACCTGCGCCAGTTTAACGCTTAAGCAAATATGCCAGGCTTAATTGTTTAAACATTTAACATAACCTTTGCATAAGCGCCAATTAATAAGGTAAATTTGCACCACCTTAACAAGGCGATATATCATGCGCGGGTTTATTTGTACGATATTTCTTTTTTTTGCCGGATGCGCCGCCGTTTTTGCACAGCAGGACAGCACCAGCACGCCCGCTGATACCCCGCGGCATTATATCCGCACGCCCCGGCCCATGACGGTGCTCGATTCCGTAGCCCACGCCATGGCCCTTGAAGAGAAATTCGTCGGCGATTCGCTTTCTATGGCATACCTGCGCCGGCCGGATAGCAACAGTACCAACTTATTCGTAGATAGCATATTAAGAAGTGCCGTTTACAATGGCAACCATTACCTCGATCTGGCATCAGCCTCAAAAACCAAACCCAGTATAAAAGGCTATGGCCATGTGCGGCCCTCGCGCGATCCATGGGTTATTGCCGTCATCGTGGTGCTAATTTTGTTCGTGCCGGTGCTTAATATCTATTCGGCAAAGGATATGAGCAACGTGTTTTTAGCCTTTTACTACAAACGCACCAACACCCAGGCCGGCAAGGAGGATAGCCCTATAAACGCCTGGACGTTCATCGGCTTGTTCCTGCTCTTCGGGTTTACTTTAGGTATATTTTTGTACCTGCTTACCACTGGCTACTATAAAGTTTATTACCCCATAAGCGGTTTCCAGCTGTTTGGTACCTTATCAGCCGCTATCATAGGCTTGTTTGCAGTGAAATTCATGGTGTTGAAATTCCTGGGCTTCGTATTCGATATCAATAAGGTGGTGAGCGAGTATATCAAAGCATTATCGTTAACTTATTTTAATATCACCTTTGTTTTTTTGCCTGTGGCCTTGTGTTTTAGCTTAATTGCCGATAAGTTTTTTCCTTACCTGCTGGCCATTACGCTGTTATTAACGGTGATAATTTTTATATGGCAGTATCTGCGAAGCAGCGTGGGTATTATTTCAAATTTTCGATTTCATAAATTTTATTTATTTACGTATCTTTGTGCCCTCGAAATTTGCCCGATATTGATATTGGTAAAGGCACTTAATATAGGTTTCAAGTAGTTGGTTTTATAACGTATAGCATTGGAAGACAGAAAGAAAAAGGTTAAGAGCATATTAGTTACTTTGCCAAAACCTGAGAATGATAAAAATCCGTACGCTGAACTGGCTAAAAAGCTGAATTTGAAGATCGACTTCCGGTCGTTTATTCATGTTGAAGGCGTGCCCGCGAAAGATTTCCGTAAGGAGAAGATAAACCTGGCCGATTTTACTGCCGTTATCTTCACCAGCCGCAACTCTGCCGATCACTTTTTCCGCATATGCGAGGAAATGCGTTTCGAGGTGCCGGTAGAGATGAAATACTTTTGCCTTTCAGAAACCATTGCCCTTTACCTGCAAAAGTATATTCAATACCGTAAGCGCAAGATATTCTTCGGCAAGCAAACTGCTGCCGACCTGGCCGAGGTGCTTAAGAAGCACTCGGGCGAGAAATTCCTATATCCCTGTTCAGACGTAGCAGCCGAAGAAACACAGAAGTTTTTGCTGGATAATGGCTATAACTTTACGCCTGCGGTGCTGTTCCGTACCGTGTGCAGCGACCTTAGCGATCTGGCCGAAGTGTTTTACGACGTTATTGCGTTCTTCAGCCCGTCCAGCATTCAGTCGCTTTACCAAAACTTCCCCGATTTTAAGCAAAACAACACCCGTATCGCCGCTTTTGGGGCTACCACCCACAAAGCCGTACTGGCAGCGGGCTTAATACTAGATATCCCGGCGCCAACCCCGGCCGCCCCATCCATGACAATGGCGATAGAACAGTATGTAAAACAGGTGAATAAATAAATTCTTTTAATCCGCATCCACTCTGCAACAAAATTTCAGTTTTAGCGTATAACACCCTAATATTTAACAAATAAATAAGTGTTGCGGCATGTTAATTGACGCGTAAATAATTGACTGATTATTGCCAATTTTTTAATTAAAAACGGTTGTAATTTGGTTAATTAAAACATTTTTGCATTGGAATGAAGTATATTTAATATATTCGGAGGTGCGTTGCGATGCATTGAATTCATAGCAGGTAAACGATTTTTAATAAAAAATGAAGCAATTATACTTTCTGATAGTAGTTTTAGCGGGTTCCGTTTTAGCAGGATGCAGTACCGGTGGTGGCGGTAACGGCGAGGTTGTTGGCGTGCGCCAGCGTGCTTTTAGGGCAACAACGCCATTAAACATGGTGTATATTAAAGGTGGCACTTTCCTGATGGGCCAAACTGATCAGGATGTTACCTTCTCGCAAACCTCTCAAACCAAACAGGTTACTGTATCTCCGTTTTTTATGGATGAGACCGAGTTGTCTAACACCAAATATAAGCAATTCGTGCTGTGGGTGCGCGACTCGATAGCCATCAGCAACTACCTCAGCGACCAAAAATATTACCTGCAGCCTAAAAAAGGCGTAGCGCCAGATCCTAACGCCAAAAAATACATCAACTGGAACTACGTACGCAGCAACCCGATCTTCAGCCGGCGCGGCAAAAACGCTGCCGCCAATGCGCAGAAATTGCAGGGATTGTACTACCAGGGCGACGACCGCGTTTTCGATCGCAACGAGATCGACGTACGCTTATTGAAATACAACTTCTCTATGGTAGTGCTTCGCGATGCTGCCAACTACAAAAACGACAAATCAAAAAAACGCTCGGATTTCATCCTGCGCGATACCGTGCCTATTTATCCTGATACCCTGGTTTGGCTGAGCGATTTTTCATACGCTGCTAACGAGCCGATGGTTGAAGGGTATTTTTCGCACCCTGCGTACCGCAACTACCCTGTTGTAGGTGTTAGCTGGCGCCAGGCAAGAGCCTTCAGCGCATGGCGTACCCGCCTTAGCGAAGGTGCCAAACATGCCCGCGGCGAGGATGCCAACCTGCCATTTGAATTGCCTACAGATGGCGAATTTGAATATGCTGCCCGTGGCGGCAGGATTGGTACCGATTACCCTTGGGGTGGCCCTTACATTAAAAACGCAAAAGGATGCCTGATGGCCAACTTTAAACCGGGCCGTGGTAACTACACGGATGACGGCGGCGCTTACACGGTAAATGTGCGCTCGTATTTCCCTAACGATTTCGGTTTATATAATATGGCCGGCAACGTAGCCGAGTGGACCATGTCTGCCTACGACGAATCTGCTACCACATTCGTACACGATCTTTCCCCTACATTTAATTACGAAGCTAAACCAAACGACCCTGAAGTTTTGAAACGCAAGGTTGTGCGTGGCGGCTCATGGAAAGATATCGGTTATTTCCTCCAGAACTCCACCCGCACTTACGAGTATCAGGATACAGCAAAATCTTACATTGGCTTCCGTTGCGTAACCCATTATTTGGGCCGCGACATCAGGGATAAGCGCTAATCAAAAAAACTATAGAATCATTAAAATTTACTTTACTAAAAATTTATGGCTGGGAAGAAAAAACCTTACGGAATAAGTAACATAGTGTCATGGGGAGCTACCGTGGTTATTATAGGTCTTTTGTTTAAGATACAGCACTGGAAATTCGCTACCGAGTTCATTACAGTGGGGCTATCGGCAGAGGCTTTGCTTTTCTTTATGCTGGGTTTCCAACGCGAGGATAAAGATATCAATTGGGTACGCGTTTACCCTGAGCTGGACGAAGATTTTGCGGGTGACTTGCCAAAATCATCTGCAAAACCGGCACTGGCCACCAATGGCTTCTCAAATACCGCCGCGCTTGATAAGATGATGGAAGAAGCCAAGATAGGCCCCGAACTGATCAGCAGCCTGGGAGAAGGCTTAAGGAATTTCGGCGACAAAGTACACGCTATATCACGCGTAACTGATGCTGGTGAAGCAACCGTTGCTTTTACCAATAAAGTTAAGGCAGCAACTACAAGCTACGATAATTTAAGCACAGCTTTCGATAAAGCTTCGGCTAACCTCACAGAGATGGCAGATTCGAACACCGATGCTAAAGCGTACCACGATCAGGTAAACAAACTGGCAATGAATCTTTCGGAACTGAATGGCGTTTACGAACTGGAGTTGCAGGATTCGAGCGCGCACCTAAAAGCCATGAACAGTTTCTACAAAAACCTGTCGGCTACCATGAACAACTTCAACGAATCGTTAGACGATTCGCGCCAGTTCAAAGACGAGGTTGGGCGTTTGGCTAAGAATTTGGCTTCGCTGAATTCAGTTTACGGCAATATGCTTAGCGCCATGAACCAGCCACGCGGTTAATCAATATTATTAATAATACCGAATAAGATAGATAAAAGAGCATGGCCGGAGGTAAAGAAACCCCAAGACAGCGAATGATAGGTATCCTATACCTGGTGCTTTTAGGCCTTATTGCCTTAAACGTGCCGGATAGTTTGCTCGATGCATTCAAGAATATTACTAATAGTTTAAATACGTCTACCAAGAACGTAACTACAGGTATCGATAATACCTACTCGGCGTTCGAAAAAACAAAACTTAAAGAGCAGCCCGAAAGAGCAAAGCCTGTTTACGAAAAAGCATTAAAAGCAAGCAAGTTATCGAAGGACCTAACAGACTATATAGATGAGCTTACTAAAACGCTAATTGATGCCGGCGGTGGCATTAACCCTGAGATACAAGATGTAGACGGTAGGGATAATCTGGACATTTCGCCGCATATAATGATTGCTAATGGCGCTGCCGATAAGCTGCGCGCGAAAATAGATATCGCCCGCACCCAATTAATGGCTTTGTTAAGCGACAAAGAGCGCAAAGGCGTTAATCTTTCGCTTACTGCAGAGGACCCTAAACCTGGTCGCGATGGCCAGAAAACATGGCAG
Source organism: Mucilaginibacter sp. P1_D10 (assembly GCF_056406215.1). Taxonomy (NCBI): domain Bacteria; kingdom Pseudomonadati; phylum Bacteroidota; class Sphingobacteriia; order Sphingobacteriales; family Sphingobacteriaceae; genus Mucilaginibacter; species Mucilaginibacter sp. P1_D10. Next base: position 361,029 of record NZ_JBFUAP010000001.1, read on the forward strand.
CAGGCCTATTTTGGTGATGGTATACCATTGGGTGCTACGTTAACCACCCTTGCCAAGATTAAGGCAGATACAAAAAATGCCGAAAGCGAAATTGTTAAGAAGATATTGGGAGAAGTAGACCAGGCCGTAGTTAACCTTGATAAATTTAGTGCGGTTGCTGTTGCGCCGTCGAGCTATGTAATAGCAGGCCAGCCTTATACAGCAGAAGTTTTTTTAACGGCATCTGATTCAAAATCAACACCTACCATAACTGCAAACGGCTCTAACTTGCAGGTGTCTGATGGAAAGGGTAAATACTCGGTAAATACAGGTGCCGAAGGTATATTTACCTGGGTTGGCCACGTAACGGTAAAACAGGCCGATGGCAGCACAAAAACATACGATACGCCAACACAAACTTACCAGGTAGCACGCCCATCGGCTGTGGTATCTCCGGATAAGATGAATGTATTGTACATCGGCGTGCCAAACCCAATTTCGGTTTCCGCGCCCGGTATTGCCAAAGAGAAATTACATGTGAGTATCTCTAGCGGCAGCGTTAGCGGTAGTGGAGGTAAGTACACCGCTACAGTTAGTACCGCAGGTACGGCAACGGTTTCCGTTTCCGGCGAATTGGCACCCGGAAAAAGCCAGGTATTAGGCTCAACTTTATTTCGCGTAAAACGTATACCAGATCCTAAGCCGCAATTTGCTGCCCGCAGCAGCGGTAGCACCGGCGCTGCTAACCTTAGGTCTCAGAGTAAGGTGTATGCCAAATTAGAGAATTTTGAATTCGATGCAACTTTTGATGTAATAAGGTTTACGTTGATTATACTGAAACCGCGCCAGGATGTAGTAAGCTACACTTCAACAAGCGCAGAGTTGACACCTCAGATGCGCACGGCAATGAATAGCGTAACGCCGGGCACTACGGTAGTAATACAGAATATTTTGGCTGTTGGGCCAGATGGCTCGCAGCGTAGCCTGGACGCAATAGTATTAACGGCTAATTAAGGATTAGAAGATGAAAACAAGATTTTTAGTTATCGTGCTTTGCCTGCTTTGCAGCATATCATTCGCACAGAACAAAAAAACCGCGCCTAAGAAAAAAGCGCCGGTCAGGACAGCTAACAAGAAGCCCGCCCCAGGCCGTAAACCAAACACTACCCTTACAGCAGGCGCAGGTGCCGGTGGCTCGCAACAACCATCTGTGCTTGATACCACCAAGAAAGTGGTAGCAGGCCCGGTGAAGCCTTTTGACAGGCCATTGGATGGTTACTACAAAAAAACCAACATCCAGAGTGCAAAGGTTACTCCTTATGCCAACCTCCGCGAATCTGACGTAGCTTTTGCGAAACGCATATGGCGCGAAATAGACATGCGCGAGAAGATGAATCAATATCTCAACTCCCCAAAACAACGCCTTATAGATGTTTTGCTGGCAGCTATAGATAATGGCGAGCTAACTGCCTTCGACCCTACAGGTGGTACCGTAGACGACCCTAACGGCGATAGTTTTTCTAAACCATTGACAGCCGCGCAGGCGCATGGCAAACTTGCCGAACCCACCATTATCGATAGCCTCGACAAAAAAACAGGCGATAAAGTAGGTTCTAAAGTAGTGCCTGGCGAGTTTTTAGCCGATAGCCTCATCAAGTTCCGCCTTAAAGAGGATTGGGTGTTCGACAAGCAGCGTTCTATTTTCGAACCACGCATTATCGGCATAGCGCCATTGGTTAAAGTAAAAGTTGCTGGCGGCGTTGTAAATAACGAATACCAACCCGCATTTTGGATATACTTCCCTGATGCAAGGCAAGTACTGGCCGTTAAAGAAGCCGTGAGCCGCAACAACGATGCAACAGGCCTAAGCTTTGACGACGTATTTATGAAACGCCTGTTTACGAGCTATATCGTAAAACAATCTAACGATAAAGACGAGCGTATCCGCGATTATGCACAAGGCATAGATAAGCTATACGAATCTGAAAACATCAAAAAGAAACTGATGGATTGGGAACTCAACCTGTGGAGCTACTAATTTAGAGAATAGCGGTTGGTTAATTAGAGATTAGTTAACGCGCCGAAAAAAATAGAAGCCCTTGCAAATTTTACTTGTGAGGGCTTTGTTTTTTAAGGCATTTGCCATATCCGCCGGGGTGGTTGTCGAGCTATACTTGCTCCCGGGATTTTTTGAACGGATTTTGGAGTTGCCGGTAATAGCGTGCAACTTTTATTCGGAAAATATCATATACAAGCGTAAATAGCAGCAGTGCGCAAGGAACAAAAAAAGAATGTAGCCCGAAATAACCAAAAAGGTACGCACCGCCCAAGGCACCGGCCATGAAAAACAGGATAATGGCTACCCGTAATTTTATCCTGGTTCTGATAACAGTCTTGTCTGCATCGCTTTTTTTTAGGATGTGGGCAAGCTCTATACCCAAATCGGTAAACGTACCGGTAAGATGCGTGGTCCTCACAACAGAACCGGAAACCATAGAAACCAGCGCGTTTTGCAGGCCCATAGCAAATAACAAGCTTCCGGCGAAAAGCTCTTTTGCTATTAGTGTTCCATCGTAGCGAAAACCGCCGGTTGCAACTACCGTTAAAATTAAAATTTCTATTACGATAGGTACAACGTAAGAATAACGCTGATTACGGCCCACGCGCGAAACAAATACGCCGGAAACAAACGCCCCTGCTAAAAATAAAAACATCCATAGCGCAACAACGCGGGCGGTTGTCCAGTCGCGCAACGCAATGCGCTCTGCAAACAACGCAGCGTGCCCTGTAACGTTGGTAGTTAATACACCGAAAGCCAAAAAACCTGCTGCATTTACAAAACCGGCCGTCATTCCTAAAAGGGAGGCTAGTTTGAAATTATGCGCATATGTGCGTTTGGTACCCAAGTGCCTTAACATAGTGTCAAGTTACGCAAACTTAAGCACCAATATCGCTCACAGCGGGATTAAAATATTGGGTGATAGCTTTGGCTTGCTTAAGGTTTACTACTTCCTGCAGGGTTTCTTCGCTGGCTTCGCGTATTTTTTTTACCGATTTGAAGTATTTCAGTAGTTTCTCGGCGGTGGTTTTGCCTATGCCTTCTATCAGTTCCAGTTCGGTGGCCAGGGTGCCCTTATCGCGTTTTTTGCGGTGGAACGTGATGCCGAAACGGTGGGCCTCATCGCGCAGCTGCTGTATTATTTTGAGGGTTTCCGAGCGTTTATCCAGGTACATGGGGTACTGGTCGCCAGGGTAAAAGAGCTCTTCGAGCCTTTTGGCAATGCCGATAATGGTAACCTGCTTTTCTATACCCAGCAATTTCAGACTCTTCATAGCCGAAGATAGCTGCCCTTTGCCGCCATCGATAATAATTAGCTGCGGCAGCTCCGTGCCTTCGTCAAGCAAGCGGCGGTAGCGCCGATGTACGGCCTCCTCCATGGTAGCAAAATCATCCGGGCCTACTACGGTTTTCACATTAAAGTGGCGGTAATCCTTCTTGGATGGCTTACCATCTTTAAACACCACTATAGCCGATACCGGGTACTTGCCCTGGAAGTTGGAGTTATCGAAACATTCGATATGGCGGGGCTGCCGGTTCATGCGCAGGTCCTTCATCATTAGTTCCATCAGCCTGTCTGTACGCACATCAGGGTTCAGCTTTTCGTACTGATCTATCTTCTCTTTCTTAAAGAACATCACGTTCTTTTGCGAAAGGTCGAGCAGTTTGCGTTTCTCGCCCAGCTTAGGTACGGTGAATTTTATTTTCGAATCTTCTACGTCTATCTCGAATGGAACGATAATCTCTTTGGAATCGCTTTCGTACCGGGTGCGGAACTCTGTGATGGCTATGGTGAGCAGTTCTTCGTCGGTTTCGTCCAGCCGTTTTTTCAGTTCGATGGTTTGGGTTTGGGTGATGGTGCCGTTCATCACTTTAAGGTAGTTTACGAAGGCGTATTTCTCTTCGGATGCGATGCTGAAGACGTCCACATCGGTAATAGAGGAGTTTACTACGGTAGATTTACTCTGGTAGTTCTCCAGTAATTCTGATTTGCGTTTAAGCCGGTGCGCGTGCTCAAAGTTCAGTTCGCTGACGGCCTTTTCCAGGTCGCCTTTTAAATTGCGCACTACGGCACCTATCTTGCCGCTAAGGATGTCTTTAATTTCGTTGATGCTGTTATCATAGTCTGCTTCAGACTGGTAATCCTGGCAGGGGCCTTTGCAGTTGCCCAATTGGTATTCCAGGCAAACCTTAAATTTACCCTTCTCAATGTTTTCGCGGGTAAGGTTAAGGCTGCAGGTTCGCAGGGGGTAAGTCTCCTTTATCAGCCCCAATATGGTATGCATCATACTTACCGAGGCGTAGGGGCCAAGGTATTTTGAGCCATCGCGTATGATGCGGCGCGTCCAGTAAATGCGGGGGTAATTCTCGTTCTTGATGATGATCCAGGGGTAGGTTTTATCATCCTTCAGCATCACATTGTAGCGCGGCTGATGCTTTTTTATCATGCTGTTCTCCAGCAGCCATGCATCTACTTCGGTATCAACTATGGTAAAAGTTATCTTGCGTATTTTTGATACCAGCACGCGCGTTTTGGCATTTATCTGGGTATCCTTATTAAAGTACGATCCCACACGATTGCGCAGGTCTTTAGCTTTGCCAATGTATATCAGCTCGTCCGCAACGTCCCAGTACTGGTAAACGCCGGGTTTATGCGGTATATTTTTTAAAGCTTCGCGGTAATCGAATTTGTCCATTAGCCCCCTAACCCCCTGAAGGGGGAATTCTTTTCATCATTATTAAATAGCCTCCATAATTGTTCCCCCTTCAGGGGGTTAGGCGGCTAAAAATCTAACTTCTTATCCACCTCGTTGGTGCCTTTTTGCTGTTGGCTATAAGCACCGCAATCTAAGGTAATGGCTGCGCCGGTTTTCGGCGGAACGAAATCTACGTTGGTTTTTATGCCGAGTTTATTGTTGGCGTAAACGCGTTTCATGTAGCCGGCAAATATAGGCAACGCGGTGTTGGCACCTTCGCCCAGCCGTGTGCTGCGGAAGTGTACGTCGCGGTCTTCGCAGCCTGTCCATACGCCGGTAACCAGTTGCGGGGTTATGCCTATGAACCAGCCATCAGAGTTATCGTTGGTAGTGCCGGTTTTGCCGCCTATAGGGTTGGTCAATTTGTATTTTGATTGCAGGCGGTAACCGGTACCTTCCTGTATAACGCCCTTAAGCATATAGGTCATCACGTACGCGGTTTGCGGGTTTAGGGCCTGCACCACGCGCGGTGTATTAGTATAAAGAACGTTGCCGTTTTTATCTTCTATACGCAGCAGGAAGGTGGGCTCAGTCCATATACCTTCGTTGGCGAAAGCACTGTAAGCTCCCGTCATATCAAAAACCGATGCATCAAAGGTGCCGAGGCATATTGAAGGGTAGGGCGGCACAGTGCTGGTTATGCCCATTTTTTTAATCAGATCAGCCACCGGCTGTGGCTTTACCTCGTTCATTACATAAGCCGTAACCCAGTTTTGCGACCGGGCCAATGCTGTGCGCAGCGTAATAACCCCCGGTACGGTTTCTGATGGCGAAGATCGCGGCGACCAATCATCACCATAACCGGTGATGGTGATGGGGACGTTGTTTACCTGCATGCAAGGCGAAAAGCCATTTTCTATAGCTACCGTGTAGGTAAATGGCTTAGCTGTTGAGCCTACCTGCCGCGTACCCATTTTTACCTGGTCGTATTTAAAGTGCTCGAAGTTGGTACCGCCTACCCAGGCTTTAATGTAACCGGTGGTTGGGTCCATGCTCATCAGAGCATTCCGCAGCATCATTTTGCAATAAACGATGGAGTCGATGGGTTTCATCAACGTATCTATATCGCCATGCCAGGTGAAGATATTCATTTTGGCTGGGGTGTTGAAGTCTTCCCTTATCTCCTCATCTGTTTTATTCTGCTGCTTTAGGCTCAGGTATCGGTCAGACCGATGCATGCCCTTATCCAACAAACTTTTGAAAGTTGGGATAGCTTTATACTTGTTTATGCCTTTCCAGTGGGTGTTGAACTGGTTTTGCAGATCACGCATGTATTCTTGTTGCGCGTCTTCGGCATATTGCTGCATGGTGGCATTAATGGTGGTGTATATCTTCAAACCGTCCCGGTCGAGGTCGTAAGGGGTAACACCATCCGGTTTCAGGATAGATTTATCTACCAATATCTTCTGCACCTCTTTTTTCAATACGGCCCTGAAGTAGGTGGCCATGCCCTCGTTATGGTCGGTTATTTTAAAGGATAGGCCAAGGGGTTTCCTTTTGAATTCTTCGGCCTGCCCCTGGCTCAGGTAATTTTCCTCGTACATGCGGCGCAGTACGAAATTGCGGCGTTTGATGGCGTTATCGGGGTGATTGATTGGGCTGTAGATGCCGGGGCCGTTTATCATGCCCATCAGCAGTGCAGCCTGATCTGGCGTAAGCTTATCTGGCGTGGTATTGAAATAGGTGCGTGATGCCGCGCTAATGCCGTAAGTGTTATAAGCGCCAAAATCTACCGTATTCATATATAGGGTGATGATTTCTTCCTTGGTGTAATTGCGCTCGAGTTTTACGGCGGTTATCCATTCCTGCAGTTTTTGGATGATGCGCTTTACAGGGTTGTGCGAGCGCTCAGAGAACAGGTTGAGCGCTAATTGCTGGGTTATAGTACTGCCGCCCTGCTTTTTGCCTATCAGGTTATAAAGTATGATGCTGAACGTGCGCTTGAAATCGATACCCGAATGCTCGTAAAAGCGGGCATCTTCTGTAGCAACCAGCGCGTTGATAACGTTTGGCGATAGTTGCCTGTAAGTAACGCTGGTGCGGTTTTTTACATAGTAGTTGCCTATTACCTGGCTATCTGAAGAAATTACCTGCGAAGCCTGATCGCTCTTAGGGTTCTCCAATTCGCGGAACGATGGCAACGGCCCGAATATCTGGAAGGCAACAAGCAATATAAGGATGACGAACATTGCGAAACAGCCGATAATGAAACGCCATATATACCAGTTGTAACGTTTTATATCCTGCGTAGTAAGCTTGTTTTTATTGTTGCGGTTATTGTTGGTGATGATCATTTTACCTTAATAGTTTTGCTGATAGAATTCTATATAGCTATCCAATGTTTTTGAGTCGGCTAATTTATCCAGATTTTCCCCGGTAATAATAAAAAAGCTGTATTTATCCTGCGGCACCTTCATAATATTGGGCAACAGCGGCACAATACTTCGTGCGTATTCCTTAGCTTTTTCGAGGCTGGCAAAACTGCCAACGTATATCAGTTGGTTAGCGTTACCCACACTTTTTAACTTGTGGTTGATAGCCGGCCCCTGGTACTGCACCCTGTTGAATTGCCCAAAACCAAAACGTGAGGAAGCCAGGTTAGTTGTACCCGAATTTACATTTACGGCAAAGAAATAGTGCGAACTATCGCGCAGGCTAAAAATAGATGGCTTTTTAATAACAGGTTGCGTAACCGGCGTTACAGGCTCCTGTATGGGAGGAGCTGCCTGCGTAACCACCGGCTGGGCCTTCACCGTATCGGGTTTTGCCTGCGTAACCACCGGCTGAGCCTTTACCGTATCAGTTTTCGGCTGAATGATTACCGGCTCTTTAACAGGTTGCTGCACCGCCACCTTTGCAACGGTATCCGGTTTCTTAACGGTGGGCGGTAAAGGCTGAGCAACTACCAAGGGAGCCGCTACCGGTTTTTTCTCGGGCTTGCGCACATCGGGCACTATAGCAATAGGGCCACCGGTATAAGGCACGCGGTAAGGGCTTTCCTGCTGATACACTATAGGTATGGTAAATAACCCTTCGTTAATGTCCTTATCCGTTATCATGAAAGTGCGGGCAGCCAGTTCAGTTTGGTTGGCATCTGTGTAGGCCAGGTGCTGTTTTATCAGCGGCGTTATCAACTGGTCATCGGGATATTTTGCAGCTATTTGCTGCAGTTCGGCTTTAAACGGGGCCAGTTTTTCACGGTGGCCGGCAGCGAAGGCCCTTAAATAAGCCAATTGCGATGCATACTTGTTATTAGGATAAGTTTGCAATAAGCCATCGGCAGAGGTAACTACCTCGGCGTATTTTTTTGCGGCATAAAGGTCATACACCTGGTTGTACAGCACGCCGAAGCCGGTATCGGCATCGTTGAGGCGTTTGCCATAATCAGGGTCGAGGATGGTTTTGGCGAATGCCGTTTCGGGGTATTCTTTCAAAACCAGGGCCTTATATTTATCGGATAAAGCCACGTTGCTTTCGCTGTATAAGCGGTACAGGTTATAATAAATGGCTGCCTTGCTGTCGTTATTCGGAAACAGCTCAAGTATCTTTTCGTAGGCTGCTGCGGCCTCCTTTTTATCATCCAGCACATCACGGTAAAAATTGGCCATAGCCAGGTAGGCATCATAGCGTTTGATGTTGGATTGTGCCAGCTGTGGCGGCGTGAGCGGCAGATTCTGTAGCAAATCCTGCTTGAAATTATTGGCTTCCACCTCGGCGGGGCTGCGCTGCATAGAATCGGGCAGGGCATTTACATCCACGTTTTTGGCGGTGTTGAGGGTGTTGGTGGTGAGGTCGCTGCCCTGGCGGTTGCTGCGCCGCCAGTTATCTTCCAGCTTGCGATTGCCCCAAACGCGTTTGAAGTCGGTATAGCCCTGGCTTACCGCGTTGGTATTGTAAAAATAGAAGTTGCCCCCATTGGGTACGCTGGCCTGCGGCGAAGGCGTATCGGCAAAGGGATCGCCAAGGGTATTGGTTGCGCCATTATTTACCACAGGCGCAGCAGCTGCTTGTTTTTGAATGGCCTGGCGTTTGGCCATCTCGTCAATTCGTTTAATACGGCTGGGTTCGTCCATACCGGCCAGCATCTGTAGAGTATCCTCTCGGGCTATAACCTTAAGGTTATCAGTTAGCAGTTGCAGGTTATCAGCTTTTTTCTGTATGGTGATGTAACCCGGATAGGTGGGTGGCAGGGTAGCCAGGGTGCTATCGTAATAAGTTTTGGACTGGGTATAATCGGCTTTGTCCTTAAAATAAATATCGGCCAGCCGGAGGTACGATAAGCCTTTTTGGTTTTGATTGCGCTGGCTGTAACCGGTAGATTGTTTGTAGCTTTTTATGGCATCGTCTGTTTTACGGTCGGAGTATTGCAACTGGGCTATTTGGTAGTAGATCTGGTCGGTAAACTCCGCATTGTTCTGATTTTTAAGCAGGGAGCGCAGGCGGTCGAGCCGACTTATCTTTACCCCATCGCGACTGTCCTCGATGCGGATGCGGTTAAGGTCGGCATTGAAGGCCATATCGAAAGTTACGTTGCTTTTGGCTACCCGGGCGTAGCTGGTGGCGGCATCGGCAGGTTTGCCGTTCAATTCCTGCAATTGGCCCAGTATAAAAGTCCAGCGCATGCGCTGCAGGTTGTCGCTGCTGTATTTGATAGCGTTTATGGCGGCTTCTTCGGCTGCGGGGTATTCCTGTATATTGATACAATACTGCAGCAGGGTAGCATAAATATCGGCCGGCGCCCTTTTCTTGGGGTTGATGCTTTGGATTGCGGTATCGATAATCAATTTGGCTTCGGCGGTTTTATTAAGGTATAGCAGCGCGCGCGCTTTCCAAACCAATGCCTCCTGCTTCAGTTGGGTTTGCTTGGGGCGGGCGGTAAGCACTACGTAGTTGAAATACTCTACCGCATCGAAATAGTTGTTGTTGAGGTAATTGGCCTGACCCAGCACCAAATATGCATCGGGTATGTAATGGCTTTGCTCTTTTATGCTGATGATGGCGTTGGCCTTTTGTTTGGCGGCATCAAGGTCTTTATCCGGCGCGCCGCCTCCGGCAACGGTATCCTGGTAAACGGCCAGCAGTTCGGCGTAATTATCTACGAAAGCAGCAGCATAGCCCGCTTGTTTTTCCCGTAGTATCTGGCGCGCGTTAAAGAGGATATTATAATGAGCGGTGAGGTTTTGCAAGGCACGGTTAACCGCGCTCTTCTTTTCAAGCGTGCAGCCGGCGACGAAAAGGGCAAGAGCAAACAGGGCAAGGATGCTTCGTTTTGATAAGATATAGGTAGGTGTACGCCTCAAAGGATGATGTTTATAGATAGATTATAATTGGTTCAGTAAGGTATTCAACGGCTTGCCCTTAAGTTTGCCAGTTTTATATAGATTAACTTCTTTGACAGCCTGCTTTAGTTCTTTAAGGAACTTAACGTCGGCTTTTGTTAATGGTTTAGATTTCATTAAAGTATCGATATTTCCAACTTATAACGAATAAACGCTATAATAATACACTTCGAGTTTGATTTTCCCACAAAAGCGCAACAGTTTCCCTTTCATATCCCTATGTGCCTTGGCGGCTTTACGAGAAATTATTTAGCAGTCAATCCAGGTTATTTGCTCGTAAACCAAGTAATATAAAAAGCATCGCTAATTTACTAAATAGTATGCAATAGGATTAATAAATTTGCGCCATGGCACAAAATGAACCGAACGACGTAGAAGAAGGCGCTAAAGAGGCCGGTTCTTACGCCAAATACACAGGACTCGCTTTCCAGATGATCGTTGTCATCGGCGTGTTTACCTTCGCGGGGTACAAGATTGACGAAAGTGCTGGCCACGCAACCAAATGGGTAACCGCTGTACTCTCCCTCACCGGCGTATTTATCGCCTTATTTTTAGTTATCAGATCCGTTAGAAAATGAAGACCCAAACCGCAATCATAGCATTTATCATATTTGCCATATTATTGGCCCTCCCTGCCGTAGGGCTTCAGTTTGGAGGCCATGCCAATTTATTGGTGCCCTATTTCTGGCTGTTGTATGCCTTTATCACCGGGCTTACCTTTTTGGTGATGGTGGCTATTATCATTACCAAACAAGTAAACCCCGAAAATTACGCCCAGACTTTTTTAGCAACAACCGTTTTTAAGCTGCTCGCCGTCCTGGCATTCATGGTGGTTTTTATCATGAAAATCAAGGTAAACAAGGCTGTTTTTGTGGGCGATTTCTTTTACCTATATTTCTTAAATACAGCCTTTGAAGTTTCTGTGTTATTGCGTAACTTGCGCAACCAAAATTTGAAGTAGAAAAGTTTATTTTGATGTATAATAGCTCGATTTTGAAAATAAAAATATTTACACTTTTACGAATTTGTGCCGTTTTTTTAACACTGACCGCATTTTCGATACCGGCATTTTCTGAAGAAAACCACGCTGAAGGCACCGAAAAGCCGTTTGAGCCAAGTGAAGTTATTTTAGAGCACATTGCCGATTCGCACTCCCTGCATATCATAGGCCATACCCACCTGCCGCTGCCTGTAATTGTTTATACTGATAAAGGCGTAGAAGTTTTCATGTCATCCAAATTCGAGCATGCCGAAGGTGCCGAAGAGGGCGCTGCTTTATACCAGGGTAAAAATTACAAATATGCACTGATTAAAGATAAGATTAAGATAGCTACCGAAGCCGGCGAGGTTGACGAAGCCGCCACCGCCAAACTTTATGATTTATCTATCACCCGCAACGTAGTAAGTATGTGGATGGGTATTATCATACTTTTGGTTATTTTCTTCAGCGTATCATCGGCATACAAAAAACGTGCGGGCAAAGCGCCAAAAGGCTTGCAATCTTTTATGGAGCCGCTTATCCTTTTCGTCCGCGACGATATTGCACGCCCAAACATCGGTTACAAATACCAGCGCTTTATGCCGCTGCTGCTTACCGTGTTCTTCTTTATATGGATAAACAACCTGATAGGCCTGGTGCCTTTCTTTCCGGGTGGTGCAAACCTTACCGGTAATATAGCGGTAACGCTGGTGCTGTCTGTTATCACCTTGGTGGTAGTAAACTTAAACGGCAACAAACATTACTGGGCGCACATCTTCATTCCGGCCGATGTGCCTGTTTGGATCTGGCCTTTATGGTGGGTTATCGAGCTGGTGGGCATCATATCAAAGCCCTTCGCATTGATGATACGTTTGTTTGCCAACATCACAGCGGGCCACATTATCGTACTGAGCTTAATATCGCTGATATTCGTGTTCAAATCGGTGTACATCGCGCCTGTATCGGTTGCTTTCGTGATTTTTATGGATGTGCTGGAGTTGCTGGTAGCAGCATTGCAAGCGTTCATCTTTACCTTGCTTACTGCCTTATTCATCGGCGGCGCAATTGAAGAGCATCACCACTAATTTTGTAAATAATTATATACTATATATTCACTTTAATTTTAATACAATGATTGGAAGTATCGCTGCACTTGGTGCAGGTTTATCAGTAATCGGAGCAGGTATCGGTATCGGTCAAATCGGTGGTAAAGCCGTAGAAGGTATCGCCCGTCAGCCCGAAGCTGCTTCAAAGATCCAAACTGCCATGATCATTGCTGCTGCCCTTGTTGAGGGTGCTGCTTTGTTCGGTGTGGTTGTATCTTTCCTGGGCTTGAAATAATCAACCCCGTAAAGGAAAAATCTTTAACCGTAGCCTGTTGCGATTGGCCGCAGCTACGGTTAATTTAAAAGAACTGAAAGTTTAACATTTTATATATAAAAATGAATCCATTAGTAACCCCTGATTTTGGCCTCGTAGTTTGGACCACGGTATCTTTCGCGGTATTGTTTTGGCTATTATCCAAATTTGCATGGAAGCCTATTATGGGCGCTATCGACGAGCGCGAGCGTTTCATAGAAGATTCGCTTTCTAAAGCCGAAGCCGCTAAGGACGAAATGGCCCGTTTGACCAGCGAGAACGATGCATTGCTGAAACAAGCCCGTATCGAGCGCGACGCCATCCTTGCAGAAGCTAAAAAGGTAAAAGACAGCATCATCAGCGAAGCTAAAGATGCTGCGCATAAAGAAGGTGCCCGCCAGATAGAGCTTGCCCGTATAGAAATCAACAACCAGAAAGCTATTGCAATGGCTGATGTTAAAAATCAGGTTGCAACTTTGTCGTTGGATATTGCCGAGAAGATATTGCGCAAGCAATTCGAAGATGCCAGCAAACAGGATGCCCTGGTTGCCGAGTTGTTGAAGGAAGTGAAATTATAGTTAGATATGAGATATTAGATGTGAGATTTGAGATAAGAAATTAATCTCTGGTCTCAAATCTCAAATCTCACGTCTCACATCTCAATAAAGAATATGTCAGAAGTAACAGTAGCATTAAGGTACGCAAAAGCATTGATTGACTTAGCCGCAGAGCAGAATTCTGTTGAAGCGGTTAAGGGCGATATGGAGCTGTTCCTGAAAACCGTAAAGGCAAACCCCGAGTTGGGTGCTGTTTTAGCTAACCCTATCATCTCGCACAGCAAAAAGGTAAGCATACTGGCCGCAGTGTTTGGCCCTAAAGTTAGCAAGGTAACTATCGCGTTTTTAAATATCATGGTGAATAAAGGCCGTGGCGAAGTGTTATACACTACCGCTACCGAATTTATTGGCCTTTACGATGTGAAACACCACATTACCAATGCAAGGGTTACCACCGCATCGCCGTTATCAGCAGCCAACAAAGCTAAAATGTTGGCCGATGTACAAGCAGCCATTGGCGGTACTGTTAAGTTAACCGATAAGGTTGACCCTAAACTAATAGGCGGTTTTGTGCTTACGGTTGGCGACAGGCAGGTTGATACCAGCATTGCCACCAGCTTAAAGAAATTGAAGAAAGACTTTGCACAAGCTGCAACTAAATAATATTAAATTAAAACTCTAAAATAAATTCGAAAAATGGTAGAGGTAAGGCCAGACGAAGTATCGGCAATTTTGCGTCAGCAATTAGCAGGCTTCAAGTCAGAATCTGAATTAGAAGAAGTGGGTACCGTACTCCAGGTGGGTGACGGTATTGCACGTGTTTACGGACTAACTAAAGTACAATCAGGTGAGCTGGTTGAATTTGATAACGGTTTGCAAGGTATCGTTTTGAACCTTGAAGAAGATAACGTGGGTGTGGTATTGCTGGGAAGGTCTGACGATATCAAAGAAGGCGATAACGTAAAACGTACCAATCGTATTGCATCTATCAACGTAGGTGAAGGTATGCTTGGCCGTGTTGTGGATACTTTAGGTAACCCTATTGATGGTAAAGGCCCGATCCTTGGCGAAACTTACGAAATGCCTTTAGAGCGTAAAGCTCCGGGTGTTATCTATCGCCAGCCGGTAACCGAGCCTCTGCAAACAGGTATCAAAGCTATCGACGCAATGATCCCTATCGGCCGTGGCCAGCGTGAGTTGGTTATTGGTGACCGCCAAACAGGTAAAACTGCGGTTTGTATCGATACCATCATCAACCAAAAAGAGTTTTATGATGCCGGCAAGCCGGTAACTTGTATATATGTAGCTTGCGGCCAAAAAGCCTCTACCGTTGCAAACATTGTACGCACGCTTGAAGAGAACGGCGCTATGCCATACTCTATCATCGTTGCGGCTAACGCTTCGGATTCTGCTACCATGCAATTCTTTGCGCCGTTTGCAGGTGCTGCAATTGGCGAGTACTTCCGCGATACAGGTCGCCCTGCTTTGATCATCTATGATGATCTTTCTAAGCAAGCTGTTGCTTACCGCGAGGTATCTTTGTTACTTCGTCGTCCACCGGGCCGTGAGGCTTATCCTGGTGACGTGTTTTACCTGCACAGCCGTTTATTAGAGCGTGCTGCAAAGGTAAATGCTAATGATAACATTGCTCAGCAAATGAACGATTTACCTGAGTCGATCAGGCACATCGTAAAAGGTGGTGGTTCATTAACCGCATTGCCGATTATCGAAACACAGGCAGGTGACGTATCAGCATATATTCCAACTAACGTAATCTCGATTACTGATGGGCAGATATTCCTGGAGTCGAACTTGTTCTTAGCAGGTATCCGTCCCGCAATTAACGTAGGTATCTCGGTATCTCGTGTGGGTGGTAACGCGCAGATCAAATCGATGAAGAAAGTTGCCGGTACCTTGAAACTTGACCAGGCTCAATACCGCGAGTTGGAAGCGTTCTCTAAATTCGGTTCGGACTTAGATGCTTCTACCAAAAACGTAATCGATAAAGGTGCACGTAACGTAGAGATCTTAAAGCAGGCGCAGTACTCACCGGTAACGGTTGAGAAGCAGGTTGCGATAATCTACTTAGGTACAAAAAACCTGATGCGTAACGTACCGGTTAATAAAATCAAAGAATTCGAAAGCGAATACACCAGTCAGTTAGAGGCGCGCCACCCGGAAGTGTTGGCTGCCCTTAAAGCAGGTAAATTCGACGAGCAGTTGACAGGCGTACTGGAAACAGTAGCTAAAGAACTGGCAGGTAAGTATTAATTTCAGATGTGCAGATTTCAGATGTGCAAATGATGCGCGCCTGAAATTTGCACATTAAATAAATCGTGTAATGCTGCATTCATCTGCACATCTGCACATCTAAAATTTGCACATCGTAAAAGAATGGCTAATTTAAAAGAAGTAAGAAACAGGATATCATCGGTAAGCTCTACGCAGCAGATTACCAAAGCCATGAAAATGGTTTCGGCAGCAAAGCTGAAAAGGGCAACCAATGCTATCGTACAATTGCGCCCATACGCTAATAAGTTGAAAGATTTGTTAGCGAACTTATCGGCAAGTTTAGAGGATGGTGCATCGCCATACCTGCAGGAACGCGAGCCGGTACGTGTATTGGTTGTGGTTGTATCATCAAACCGTGGTTTGGCGGGTGCGTTCAACACCAACGTTATCAAAACCGCCAATAACCTGATAGCAGAGAAATACAGCGAACAGCTTAAAGCGGGCAACGTATCTATCGTAGCTATCGGTAAAAAAAGCCAGGAATACTATCAGCGTCGCAAGTACAACGTTATCGGCAACAATAACGACTTGTACCTGGATTTGAACTTCATCAACGCATCGAAGATTACAGAATCGATAATGCAAGGTTTTATCAATGGCGATTACGACCGCGTAGAATTGGTGTATAACCACTTCCGCAACGCAGCCGTGCAATACCTGATAGCCGAGCAATTGTTGCCTGTACCAAAACCAGAAGCAAAGAAGGAAGAAGTACTGAAAACAAAAGATGCCAAGATAGAGGCACAGGTTGACTATATACTGGAACCTTCGCAAGAAGAGATAGTAGAGCAGTTGATACCTAAAAACATAAAAATACAGTTGTACCGCGCAGTATTGGATTCTAACGCATCTGAACACGGCGCACGTATGACCGCGATGGACAAGGCAACCGAAAACGCCGGCGACTTGCTGAAAGCCCTAAAACTTTCATACAACCAGGCCCGCCAGGCAGCCATCACCACCGAGCTTACCGAAATTGTAAGCGGTGCAGCAGCACTGGGTGGTTGATAGGTGAACGTTTATAAGATTCATGAGAAAGGCTTCGCGATTCGCGAAGCCTTTCTCATTTACCCCAACGTCATTGCGAGTCGCGATGGGGGCTGTGGTGAAGGGGCGACGTGGCAATCCTCGGCAAGCAGGGCGGATTTGCAAAGGACTCTGCTTGCCGAAGATTGCCGCGCTATCGCTCGCAAGGACGATTTGGTGAGTGCTTTTGCTCACTGCTAATCAAAAGCTCCTCCTTCAGGGGTTGGGGGGCTCGCCAGCTCTTTCACCTTTTCCAGCGCCTTTGGCCAAGCATCACGGAAAAAATCCATCACCCCCGTTGGGAAGCTGCCGCCGGCCAATTCTACGGTGAGCAGGGTTGTGCCGTCGTGGTTTTCCAGTGTGTAGCTTTCCGTTGCACCGTTCACCATTTGTGCGAATTCGCTATCATAGCTTTCCTCGCCATTCTTTACTTCGCCGGTGCATTTAAATACCATCAGCTTACCGGGTTCGCTTTTTTCTATTATGGCAATCATGCCGCTGCCTTTATTATCCAGGAACAGTACTTTGCTGCCTTGTTGCCAGTCGGTAACAGCGCGCGAGCCCTCACAAAAAACTTCGGTCCATTTTGGATAGTTCTCATCAGTAAAAAGTACGTCCCAAATTTTTTGAGGCAAGGCGTTTATCTCAACGTCGAATGTCAGCTTTTCCATAGGTTGAATTTTAATTGATTATAACAAAGATGCAATTTAATTGATTAGGTGATGTGGGGTAAATGCAGCCTCTTACGGTTGATTTAAGACATTTAACCGTGCTGTTAATAAATAATCCTTGCATTTATATAAGTACTTATATAAATTGCATCATGAATTTGTACCAAAGCTTAGGATACCTGGTTTTAGGCAGTCGCTTACGGCGGATGAGTGAAACTTTTTTGGCGGAAATAAACCGTATTTATCAAAACGAGGGAATCGAGTTTGAGGCAAGCTGGTTCCCGGTGTTTTACTTACTGTCGAAGAACGAGTCGCTTTCCATCAAAGAATTAAGCGAGCAAACCGAGGTATCGCACCCGGCGGCAAGCCAGCTGATTACCAACCTGAAGAATAAAAATATCGTGGAAACCTCGGTTTGTACCGATGACGGCCGCAGGCAGTTGGTGCAATTTACCGAAAAAGGGAAGGCCATTCTTAATCAAATACTCCCTATTTGGGAAGCTATTAATACGAGTATGATGGAACTTGCAGAAAGTGATGCCGTCGCTGTGCAGTTGCTGCCTGCAATCTCCGCTATGGAAAACTTATTCCGTTCGGCAGATTTCGCGAACACTGTAAGCGAAAAATTGAATTTAAACCCCGTAAGCCATGGATGAATTTAATTATGGCGTTGCGCACCTATCGATAGGTACAGCCCTTGATATCGCTTCGGGAAAAGTGAAGGGCGTTATTAATAACGAAGCGGCGGAACGAATCGCAGGGTCGTGGAAGGAAGTAGAAAAGATAGTCCAGGCACAAAAGCCTGTTTACGGCATCAACACGGGCTTTGGCCCGCTTTGCGATACCAGCATATCAGAAAAAGACACTAGCCTGCTGCAAAGCAATATCCTCAAAAGCCATAGCGTAGGCGTAGGGAAACCCATCCCAAAGGAAATAGCCAAACTAATGCTTATCACCAAGGTGCAGGCATTGGCGCAGGGTTATTCGGGCATCTCCCCAAAAACTTTGGAGCGGGTGATATGGCACATCGATAACGATGCGATACCTGTAGTACCCGAAAAAGGGTCGGTAGGTGCCTCGGGCGACCTCGCACCCCTGGCACATTTGTTTTTGCCCCTCTTGGGCTTGGGGGAGGTTTTTGTAGACGACGAAAAGCATCCCGCAGGCAAAATACTGCAGCAGCATAACTTAGAGCCGCTTATTTTAGGCCCGAAGGAAGGCCTCGCGCTTATCAATGGCACGCAGTTTATATTATCGTTCGCCATTAAAGCGGTGGAACGCCTTAACAATGCTTTAAACGTTGCCGACCTGATAGGTGCCATGTCGCTGGAGGGGCTGATGGGTTCGTCGAGACCTTTTGATGCGAGGCTGCATGCTATTCGTCCGTATAAAGGGACAAAATATGTAGCACAACGATTAGCCTCCCTCTTGGATGGCTCGGCTATTAACAAGGATCATATTAATTGCAACCGCGTGCAGGACCCTTACTCGCTGCGCTGCATGCCGCAGGTACATGGCGCATCGCGCAATGCATGGCTCCACTTAAAGGAATTGACGGAGATAGAACTCAACTCCGTTACCGATAACCCGGTTGTTTTTTCTGCGGAGGATACCATCAGCGGTGGCAACTTCCACGGGCAGCCCTTGGCTTTACCGTTGGATTATGCCACCGTAGCCGCTGCTGAGTTAGGCAACATAGCAGACCGCCGCTGCTACCTCATGAGCGAAGGCCGCTACGGTTTGCCAAAATTATTGACCAACGGCGCCGGGCTTAATTCTGGGCTGATGATACCCCAGTACACCACCGCCGCGCTGGTTACCGAAAATAAAACCCTTTGTTTCCCGGCCAGTGCCGATAGTGTGCCTACCTCATTGGGGCAGGAAGACCATGTTTCCATGGGCTCCATCAGCGGGCGCAAACTGCATATGGTGCTGGATAATATCGAATACATCCAGGCAATCGAGCTGCTTTACGCATCGCAGGCACTGGATTTCCGCAGGCCGCTTTTATCAACTCCTGTTATCGAGGCTTGCCACCAGCTAGTACGCAAGCATGTGCCCTTTATCAACGAAGACCGCATTTTTGCGGAGGACATTAATGCCCTGCACAAACTCATTATAAGCGGCGAATTTCAGGCAGTTGCCGACGATGCAGCCAAAAAACATAACATCAATTTAAATAACGATGACGAGTTCGGAATTTATTAAAACATACGCCAGTCACCCGGTGTACAAAGCACCGGTAGGCAACCAACTGCACGCCAAAAGCTGGCAAACGGAAGCTCCCTTGCGTATGCTGCTAAACAACCTCGACGGACAGGTAGCCGAAAACCCCGACGAACTGGTGGTGTACGGTGGCATTGGCCAGGCGGCCCGCAACCCCGAATCGTTGAGGAAAATCATCGAACTTTTGCTGGAACTGGACGAGGAGCATTCCTTGTTGGTACAATCGGGCAAGCCGGTGGGTATCATCCGTAGCCATCCGCAGGCGCCTAGGGTTTTGATAGCCAACAGCAACCTGGTACCCGCCTGGGCAACCTGGGAGCATTTTAATAAACTGCGTGCGGATGGGCTGATGATGTACGGGCAAATGACCGCCGGCAGCTGGATATACATAGGCACACAAGGTATTTTACAAGGCACTTACGAAACCTTTGTGGAAGCAGGCCGACAGCATTTTGGCGGTGACCTAACCGGCAAACTTATTGTAAGCGCCGGCATTGGCGGCATGGGTGGCGCGCAACCGCTGGCTGCCACCATGGCGGGTGCGGTATTTTTAGGTGCCGATGTAGATGTAACCCGCATCCAAAAACGAATAGATAGTAAATACATAGATCGACTGACCTACTCCTACGACGAGGCAATTGCCTGGGTACAGGATGCCATGGCCAAAGGCGAAACGCTTTCGGTTGGCTTGGTGAGCGATGCCGGCGATATGCTGGAGCATTTGATAAAAGACGGCATCGTGCCCGATATGCTTACCGACCAAACCTCCGCACACGACCCATTGAATGGTTATATCCCTAACGGTTTACGTTTGGATGAAGCGCTGGACCTGCGCAAAGCAGACGCGGAGCAATACAAACGTCTCTCGCTGAAAAGCATGGCCCGCCACGTAGGGTTTATGCTGGAACTGCAAAGGCAGGGCGCTATCACCTTTGATTATGGCAACAACCTGCGCGAGTTTGCCCGGCAGGGCGGCGAGCCGGATGCCTTTAATTTCCCCGGGTTTACGCCGGCATTTATCCGTCCGCTTTTTTGCGAAGGGAAAGGGCCATTCAGGTGGGTTGCTCTCAGCGGAGACCCGGAAGATATTTATACAACAGACAGGGCCTTGATGGAAGCCTTCCCCGAAAATAAGCCGCTGATCAACTGGCTGGAGAAGGCGCAAAAACAAATCGCCTTCCAGGGCTTACCCGCCCGTATTTGCTGGCTGGGCATGGGCGAACGAGAAAAGGCTGGGCTGATACTGAATGATTTAGTGGCGACAGGTAAAGTAAAAGCCCCTATAGTTATTGGCCGCGACCATTTGGATTGCGGCTCGGTAGCATCGCCCAACCGCGAAACGGAGTCGATGAAAGATGGTTCGGACGCGGTGTCCGACTGGCCGTTGCTCAACCTGATGGCGAACACCTCGGGCGGGGCAACCTGGGTGTCATTCCATCACGGCGGCGGGGTAGGCATGGGCTACTCGCAACACGCGGGCATGGTAGTAGTTGCCGATGGCACCGACCGCGCCGCAACCTGCCTGAAACGCGTTTTGCATAATGACCCGGCGATGGGTATCTTCCGCCATACCGATGCAGGTTACGATAAAGCCAGCGAATGGGCAGACAGGTTTGGGTTGAAGGTGTGGTGATTTGAGAGTCCGAAAGTGTGAAGTCCGAAAGTCCGTAAGACGGAACTTGCCATTACGTCATTGCGAGGTACGAAGCAATCTCCCGATTAGAAGAGCGACTTGCATAGTGGACGGTGCTGCGTAGAGATTGCTTCGTACCTCGCAAT
This sequence comes from Mucilaginibacter sp. P1_D10, assembly GCF_056406215.1. Lineage (NCBI taxonomy): Bacteria > Pseudomonadati > Bacteroidota > Sphingobacteriia > Sphingobacteriales > Sphingobacteriaceae > Mucilaginibacter > Mucilaginibacter sp. P1_D10. Next base: position 382,051 of record NZ_JBFUAP010000001.1, read on the forward strand.
GACGCGTGGTTATAACGCTGATTAACATAACGATGGATTTCAAACCCATCGCTGTGCGGAGAAAAGGAATAACAAATGAAAAAACTAATAGGCCCATTTACCCAAATACTTCCCTTAACCGGCATGCCTTTAAAAGGCGCGCTGAAGGATGAGCAATTGCATATTATCAGCAACGGTGGTGTGCTGACGGAGGGTGGGCGGATATTAGCAATTGGCGATTTTGAACAGCTGCGGCAACAAAACCCCGGGGCAGAAATAGAAGAAATTATCATCCAGCAAGTGTTACTCCCGGGCTTTATAGATTGCCATACGCACATTTGTTTCGGCGGTAACCGTGCGAAGGATTACGCTATGCGGATAGCAGGTAAAACCTATTTGGAAATAGCTCAAAGCGGCGGGGGGATATGGGATACAGTTGGGCAAACGCGGCTGGCAACGGAATGCGAACTGGAAGATTCATTGGCGCAACGCGTAAACCGCCATCTGGCAGAAGGCGTAACCACCATCGAAGTAAAAAGCGGCTACGGTTTAAGTTTGGCAGAAGAGCTAAAGCAGTTGCGTGCGATAAAGGCGGCGTCTTTAAAAACCAAAGCAAAGTTGGTTCCCACCTGCCTGGCCGCACACATGGTGCCGAAAGATTTTAATGGGTCGCAAAGCGAGTATTTGGAATATGTGCTGAATGAATTACTACCTATAATAAAGTTGGAAAACCTTGCCGGGAGGGTAGATATATTTATTGAAAAAAGCGCTTTTGGCGCAGAAAATTCTTTGTTTTACCTGAATAAAACCAAAGATATGGGTTTTGATATCACCGTGCATGCCGACCAGTTTACAGCAGGCGGCAGCAGGGTAGCTGTTGAAACCGGTGCACTATCTGCCGACCATTTGGAAGCATCCGGCGAAGCCGAAATAAAACAATTGGCCAATTCCAATACCGTTGCGGTAACTTTGCCCGGCGCATCCTTAGGGTTGGGGATGCAGTACGCACCCGCCCGCAAACTGCTGGATGCCGGTGCCTGCCTTGCCATAGCCAGCGACTGGAACCCCGGCTCGGCCCCGATGGGCGACTTGCTGATGCAGGCGGCCATAATGAGCGCCTCCGAAAAATTAACAACAGCCGAAGTATTTGCGGGATTAACCTATCGCGCTGCCGCAGCTTTAAAAATAACAAACCGTGGTATATTAGCACCAGGAATGCTTGCCGATATGCAAGCCTACCCCTGTGCCGACTACCGCGAAATACTATATTACCAGGGGAAATTGAAACCGTCCACAGTATGGACCAGCAGCAATGACCCAATGACTCAATGACCCAATGAATAAACTAATAGAATGCGTACCCAATTTTAGCGAAGGCGTAAACCTGGCTATCATCAAACAAATAACCGACGAGGTTGAATCGGTAGAGGGCGTTCGCCTGCTGAATGTTGACCCCGGTAAGGCCACAAACCGTACCGTAGTAACCTTTGTAGGCGAACCATCGGTGGTGATACAGGCTGCGTTTTTGGCGATTAAAAAGGCCGGCGAGCTTATTGATATGAGCAAGCAGAAAGGCGAACATCCCAGGATGGGCGCTACGGATGTTTGTCCGCTGATACCCATTGCCAACATTACGATGGAGGAAACGGCCGAATACGCCAGGCAACTGGCCAAACGAGTGGGTGAGGAATTGCAGATACCGGCGTATTTGTATGAGTATGCACAGCCGGATAAAAGCCGCAGCAACCTATCGATCATCAGGGCGGGTGAGTACGAAGGTTTTTTTAAGAAGATAAAACTGCCGCAATGGAAACCGGATTTTGGCCCGGCAGAGAATGATGTAAAACGGGGTGCAACCGTAATTGGCGCACGCGAATTTCTGATAGCCTATAACGTAAACCTGAATACCACCAGCACCCGCAGGGCAAATGCCATTGCCTTTGACGTGCGCGAAGCCGGTCGTGTAATGCAGGAAGGCGGCAAGGTTGTGAGCGATGAGAACGGTAAGCCGAAAAGCATCCCCGGCTCGCTAAAAAGCGTAAAAGCCATAGGCTGGTATATTGAGGAATATGGCGTGGCCCAGATCTCCATGAACCTTACCAATATCGAGGTTACACCCATACATATCGCCTTTGATGAAGTTTGCAAAAAAGCAAATGAACGCGGCATCCGTGTAACCGGCAGCGAACTGGTGGGGCTGATCCCATTGAAGGCCATGCTGGATGCCGGTAAATATTTCCTGCGGAAGCAACAGCGCTCGGTAGGGGTGAGCGAGGCGGAACTGATCAAGATAGCCATTAAATCGATGGGGCTGGATGAGTTGGGGCCATTTAATCCGGGCGAGCGTATTATTGAATACTTATTGCAGGATGCCGGAGCGGGCAAATTAGTAGGCATGACCTTAACTGCGTTCGCCGACGAAACCGCGAGCGAAAGCCCAGCACCGGGCGGTGGTTCCATTTCGGCTTATATGGGGGCGTTGGGGGCTTCGCTGGCTACGATGGTGGCCAACCTGTCGTCGCACAAAAAAGGCTGGGATAACCGCTGGGAAGAGTTTAGCAACTGGGCGGAGCAGGGGCAGGTTTATAAAGACGAATTGTTAAGACTGGTTGACCTGGATACTGCGGCGTTCAATAAAATTATGGAAGCATTCAGCCTCTCGAAAGGTACTGATGAAGAAAAGGCAACCCGCGATAGAGCTATACAGGATGCTACCAAATATGCCATAGAAATACCTTTTAAGGTAATGCAAACCGCGTTTGAAAGTTTGACGCTGATAAAGGCAATGGTAGAAACAGGTAACCCAAATTCTGTTAGCGATGCGGGTGTGGCCGCCCTTTGCGCCCGTTCGGCAGTATTGGGTGCCTTTATGAATGTAAAGATAAATGCTTCGGGTTATAAGGATAAGGCATTCGTGGATGATATTTTGAATAAGGGAGAGCATCTGGAGCAACAGGCCATTGCTGCCGAGGCAGAAATAATTCGGTTGGTTAATGAGAAGATAGGTTTGTAGAGGCGCAATATTTTGTGTCTTCAATAAATATTTTTTAACCATGTCATTGCGGGGCACGAAGCAACCTCATAAGACAGGTGGCAAACTTTGCAGGCCGGAATGTCCTATGAGGTTGCCGCGCTATCGCTCGCAATGACACGGTGGTTTAAAGGTAGAGATGCAAAATATTGCGTCTCTAGGAAAACAAAAAAGAGGCACGGTTGCCCGTGCCTCTTTGGATATATGTGAGATTTAGTTGATTTCTCCTTAGTAATGATACCTCACAAACGCCTCCATGGCTGCATATTCCGCCATGCCGAGTTTGTCGTAATTAACGGCAGTTTCGCGGTTGCGGTCTTCGGCGCGCACCCAAAACTCGCGGGCATCATCGCCGGGGAACACGGGGCGGTCCTTTTGCGATTGGTGCTTGAAGATGGCATCGCGCTTGCGCAATACCTCTGCAGGCGAAAGTGGCACCGCCATCTCAATTTCGTGGGTAGCGAACTCGTGCCATGCGCCGCGGTACAGCCACATCCAGCAATCTTTTACCCAGTCCTCGGTTTCTTTGAGGCGGGTCAAAGCAGCCAGGATGATGTTGAAGCAAACGATATGCGTCCCGTTCGGGTCGGCGAAATCGCCTGCGGCGAATACCTGCTGGGGTTTTACTTTTTGCAAAAGTTCCATGGTTAATAGGATATCCTCTTCGCCAACAGCGTTCTTTTTGGTCTTTCCCGTTTCGTAGAAAGGCAAAGCCTGGAAATGGATATTGCTGTCGGGCACGCCCGCGAACCTTGCGCCGGCGATGGCCTCCGTCTTGCGGATGAAACCCTTCACGTTGCGTATCTCCTGGGTATCTATCTGGTTGGGCAGTTTGTTCTCGATGAAGTGGCGCATCTCGCCATATAATTTCTTCAGTTCCGATGCATCCTCGCCAACGCTTTCTTTGAAATCGATGGCAAACTCTACGTAGCGCAGTACGTCATCATCCCAAACGGCGGTATTGCCCGATGTCTGGTAAGCTACATGCACATCGTGCCCCTGGTCTACAAGCCTAATAAAAGTGCCGCCCATAGATATCACATCATCATCCGGGTGTGGGGAGAACACGATAGAACGCTTGCGTGCCGGTTCTGCACGCTCCGGCCTTTGACTGTCATCTGCACCCGGCTTGCCGCCCGGCCAGCCGGTGATGGTATGCTGTATCTGGTTAAAGATATCGATGTTGATATCGTAAACAGGCCCCTGCTCTACGGCCAGCTGCGCCATGCCATGGTTGTTGTAATCTTCTTCGGTCAGCTTCAGTATCGGCTTGCCTACGGTGCAGGATAGCCAAATCACTGCTTTCTTCTTCAAACTGTTGTCCCAAACGCAATCTTTCACCAACCATGGCGTATCGAAGCGGGTTAAACCCGATGCTGCACCTTCGTCCAGCACGAACTCCACATGGTCGGATAGTTGCAAGAAGGTCGCAGGGACATCACCGGAAATTTCCCCTTCTACGGCCTTACGTATAATGGATGCTTTCTTCGCGCTCCAGGCCATCAGGATGATCTCCCTTGCCTTGAATATGGTGCCAACGCCCATGGTGATGGCTTTGGTAGGCACGTTCTGCTTGCCGCCGAAATCGCGCGAAGCATCGCGGCGGGTAAGGTCGTCCAGCGTCACCAAACGCGTGCCCGAGTTAGGCGCGGAGCCCGGCTCGTTGAAGCCGATGTGGCCGGTACGGCCGATGCCCAGTAATTGCAAATCCAGGCCGCCAAGTTCCGACAACTGCCTTTCGTAATCCAAACAGAAAGCGGCGACGTCTTCCTGTGCCAAAGTGCCATCGGGAATATGTACCAGGTTTTTATCGATATCAATATGGTCGAAGAGGTTCTCATTCATGAAAGTGACGTAGCTTTGGGCGGCATCAGGCTTCATCGGGTAGTACTCATCAAGGTTGAAGGTGATCACATCCTTAAAAGAAAGCCCTTCTTCCTTATGCAGGCGGATGAGCTCGGCATAAACGCCGATAGGCGTAACGCCGGTGGCCAAACCCAAAACGGTTTGTTGCCCCAAAGCCTGCTTGCCGCGAATCAAAGCCGCTATCCTCGCCGCTACCGCCAGCGATGCCGCTTTCTGGTCGGCATAAACGCTAACCGGCAGCTTCTCGTACCGTGTCTCTTCCAGTAAATTTAATCTTGCCATAAAAATTCCGATATATTTTGCTTGTGTTTTACTCCCAAAAAATTGGCACAAAAAAAATCCCCACCGAAGCGGGGATTTACCAACCAATTAACTATAAAATTTAATTCCCTTAACGAGGAACAGTAGTACGCGATATTTAATGATAGGATATTCATCATTGTTACAAACTTACTAAAGTTAATTTGTAAAAACAAAATACTTATTAAAATAATTTAAAAAGATTTAAATTGTGCTGTGCCAATCAATCCAAACCATTTTTTAATTACTTATCTTTATATGGTATATTAGAACCATGGTTAAAACAAGCATCACCCCACAGCAAACAGATATCAGTATATCTGTGCCTGAAAAGTATGTTGGCAAGAAGTTGGAAGTGCTGGTGTATGCTGTTGACGAGCTGATTGATGAGGAACCAAAGAAAAGCGGAATGGCGAATTTTTGGGGAATCATTAGCGATGAAACAGCTAACGAATTACATAAGCAAGTAGAAAAAGGCCGTAACGAATGGGACAGAGATATTTAATTGATACAAACGTATTGATTGATTTTTTTAATGGACGGTTGCCGGAAGATGCCAAAAGTCTATTATTTTCTATTGAACCCATAATTTCGGTTATTACGCATATCGAATTGTTCAGTAGTAAAAATGCTTCTGAAGCAGAATTATTACAGCTAAAAAGTTTTGTTAAATCAGCAACCGTCTACGACTACCTTACCCCGGAAATTGTAAACAAAACTATCGATATCCGGCTTCACACAAACTTAAAAACCCCTGACGCAATAATTGCAGCTACCGCCTTAGCCAATGGCTTGGCTATCCTAAGCCGTAATGTTAAAGATTTTGACAGGGTTAAAGGCTTAGAGATAGCAAACCCTTATGCCCTTTAAGCCGCTTCCCGTTTCTTTTTTACGCTAATGTAGTATATCCCCAGTCCCAGCGCATAAGCCGCCAGACAAAATAGCGCGGCGTAAGGGTTTTCTTTAAAAGAAACGAAGATGTTGATGGTAACGAACCAGTAAGCCAGTATAAAAAGCACAGGCACCACCAACGGGAACCATTTGATGGTGTAAATGCCCGCGGTGTCCAGGTCTTTTGTTTTTTTGCGGAGGATAAAAATGGCCATTGCGGCAATGGATACGCCGATGGTCTCGAAAAACATCACATACCGCAGCATATCGCTGAACGTGCCCACGAAGAACAGGATAACCAGAATAGCCAACACGAAAAAGCTCATGCCGAACTCCTGCACCTGTGTTTTAGGGTTTATCCGTTTAAAAATAGCCGGTAGCATGCCATCCTCGGCCATGGCGTAATACACCCGCGGACTGGATAGGATGTTCACATTTACATAAGCCACTACCGAAAGAAACATCAGTATAGATGTGATTTTGGAACCAAGGGGGCCAAATATGATGCCCGCCATACGCGCCGCCAACGTGTGGGTGTGCTGTAATCCTTCAATACCTAATACTTTATAATACGCGTAATTAATGGTAAGGTATAACACAATTACCACCCCAATGCCGATAAAAATCGAACGCGGGATATTCTTTTTGGGATTGATGATATCGCCCCCAAAATTGATAGTTTGCGCATAACCCGTATAGGTGAAAAACACAGCCACAAGGCTTAAGCCGAAAGCAGTGACGATGTTATCTTGTGGCTTAGTAACGGTTGTGGCCCACCACGCAGGTACATTATCGCTTTTGAAGATGGCGGCGCATAGCACCAATATCATCCCCACCTTAAATATGGTAAGCACATTTTGGGTACGCGCGCTTAATTTTATACCCAAAAAGTTAATCCCATATAGCATCAACACCGTAAGTATGGTGGTGAGTTTGGTACCCAGGCTGTTTTGCAGGCTCGCAGGCAGCAGGATGGGGTTAATATATTCGGCACCCAAAAGAGCCACGGCCGCCACCGACGCCGCGTTGCTGATAACCAGCACCCAGTTGATCATAAATGCGAACGCAGGGTGGTAGCAGTAAGAAAACACCTTGTAAAAACCGCCGGTAGTGGGGTAGCGGGCACCGATTTCGGCAAAGGTGAGGGCACCGCAAAGGCTCACGATGCCACCGAATATCCATGCACCGAAGAATACCCAGGTACTGCCCGCTTTAACGGCAACATCGCTGGGCGTGCCAAAGATGCCCATGCCAATTACCAGGCTTATCACGATCATGGTAAGGTCGAAGCGGCTCAATTTGGGCTTTATGCTCATTTATCTAATCGTTTATTTTTTAAATTTATATTATAAGTAAATTGTAAATACTGCTTAAATTCGATTAAATTCGTTGGTTGATTTTTTGTGTTACCCGCTTGATTGAACTATTTTGAGGCAAATTAAACAAATATTGCTTATCGGCATCTTGTTGTTTTGCATTGCGCCCGCAATTGCACAGGGCAACAAGCATCCCATCGGCAAACAAAAAACTGCTGTTGCCCCAAAACGGCAATATGAGAGCCCCCAGTTGAGGAATTTTAAGGAGATAGCCAGGCGCGCCAATGCGGTTTTTACTTTCCCGAAAGGCTTCAGGGAGATACCCGCACCCGATGACGAAGATTTTTCTTTCGATTACGCTATGGAACTGCCGGGCAAGGAGTTCGAGATATGGTTCCAGGTGAAATCGCAAAAAGAGAACTATGCATCGTACCTGCGCAATATAGGCAGCAAGCAAAGCGGGCAGGATAACCCCGATTCGTTATACCAGGGCATGGGCACCGCGCAGGCCATGGGCTTCACCGGCGATAAAAACGGCTACTTCCAGAAGAGCATCCCGGCGTCGTATTTGGCTCGCTATCGTGCCGATGCAGGCCGATCGTACCTGCTCAACCTGCAGGATATGGCCGTCACAAAACACTACAAATACGGTTTGCTTATTACCCTGCAAAAAGCCCATACCGGCACCATCATAGCCGTGTGCTTTACCAACGATAAAGGCCCGGAGTTTTTCAAGAACATTGATAGGGCCAGTAACTGCATCAAGTTCAACCTCAAGTAACACGAATGTTGATAAGTTAGCGCATTTTGATACGGATTTAAATGCGGGACGTTTATTTTTGCAACAGGCGCGTCCGCACGCCGATTTTTAAAGAGATTTATGGCAGAGAGTAATTATAATGACGACAGCATCCGGTCGCTCGACTGGAAAGAACATATCCGCTTACGCCCCGGCATGTACATCGGTAAGCTGGGCGACGGCTCGGCGTATGACGATGGCGTGTACGTATTGCTAAAAGAAATCGTGGATAACTCGATAGACGAGTTTGTGATGGGCTCGGGCAAAACCATCGAGATAAACATGGGCGAGCATAAGGTATCCGTGCGCGATTTTGGTCGCGGCATTCCCCTGGGCAAAGTAATCGATTGCGTATCTAAGATAAATACCGGCGGTAAGTACGATAGCAAGGCCTTCCAGAAATCGGTAGGTTTGAACGGCGTGGGTACCAAGGCGGTGAATGCGCTATCTAACTTCTTCACCGTACAGAGCTATCGCGACGGGCGCACTAAGATTGCCGAATTTGAGAAAGGCGAGCTAACACGCGACGAGCCTGAAAAAGAAACTGCGCAACGCAATGGCACGGCCATCAACTTCGTGCCCGATGATACCATCTTCCGCCATTACCGCTTCATCCCGGAGTTTGTGGAGAATATGATATGGAACTACGTGTTCCTCAACTCCGGGCTTACCATAAACTTCAACGGCAAAAAGTATCTTTCGGAACGCGGGCTTTACGATCTGCTGGTACGCAACGCGGATGCCGAGAACCTGCGTTACCCCATCATACACCTGAAGGGGCACGATATCGAAATAGCCATGACGCACGGGCAATCGTACGGCGAGGAGTACTATTCTTTCGTGAATGGCCAGAACACGACGCAGGGCGGTACCCACCAGGCTGCCTTCCGCGAAGCGGTGGTGAAAACCGTGAAAGAATTTTATGGTAAGGATTTCGAGGCTTCGGATATCCGGGCATCCATTGTTGCCGCTATTGCTATAAAGGTACAGGAGCCGGTTTTTGAATCGCAGACCAAAACCAAGCTGGGCTCGCAAAATGTTGGGCCGGATGGGCCATCGGTACGTACATTCATCGGCGATTTCGTAAAACGCGAACTGGATAACTACCTGCACAAAAACCCGGCTACGGCCGATGCATTAAAGGCAAGGATATTGCAATCTGAACGCGAGCGCAAGGATATAGCCGGCATCAAGAAACTGGCCAACGACCGCGCCAAGAAAGCATCGCTGCATAACCGCAAGCTGCGCGATTGCAAACTGCATTTCGACGATAACCACGAGCGTAAGCAAGATACCACGCTATTCATCACCGAGGGCGATTCGGCCAGCGGGAGCATCACCAAATCGCGCGATGTGCAAACTCAGGCGGTGTTCAGCTTGAAAGGTAAGCCGCTTAACTGTTTCGGCTTGACAAAAAAAGTCGTTTACGAGAACGAGGAATTCAACCTGCTGCAGCATGCGCTGAATATAGAGGATGGCATAGATAACCTGCGCTACAACAACATCGTAATTGCTACCGATGCCGATGTGGATGGGATGCACATCCGCCTGCTGCTGATGACCTTCTTTTTGCAGTTCTTCCCGGATCTGGTGAAGGCCGGCCACGTATCTATCCTACAAACGCCCCTGTTCCGCGTGCGCAATAAAAAAGAAACCATTTACTGTTATAGCGACGAAGAGCGCCGCAACGCCATTGCCAAACTTGGTAATAAGCCAGAGATAACCCGCTTTAAAGGCTTGGGCGAGATATCGCCCGATGAGTTCGGCTTGTTCATCGGTAAGGATATCCGGCTGGATCCGGTGTTTCTAAAGGATGCCAACATCAAGGCCCTGCTGGAATATTTTATGGGCAAGAATACCCCGGCGCGCCAAATGCATATCGTAAACAACCTGCGGGTAGAGAAAGATGACGAAAGCGTAAACCCGCTGGTGGCCGGGCATTTGGACAGCAGTGAATTGCCGGTAGCGAGTTAAGAATGAATATAGCTGATTGGTTTTTGCAATCTCAAAAACTAATCAGCTACTTGAAAAAGCCCTCAGAATTAATATTAAAAGCAATAATTTTTATTTTTCCATCGCTTTCTCTGGTTAGGCTTAGCGTTTCCTTTGCATCGTATTTTTCATATTTATTTACGTAATACAAAATATATTCCGCCGACGGATTCGTGCCTTCTACTCGCCTTGTTTCCCAATGGTCTAGTTTGATATCTACCAATGCGCCAAGTTTTTTGTTCGTTACTGTAAATATTTCTTTGGTTTTTTCTTTCGAGGTTACTGTCCAAAACTTGTCGCTAAACAATGCGAACGATTCGTCGTATTTTTTTGCTTTAAGCAGGTCGAAATATTGGTTCGTTATTTTTTCCGCAGCGTCTTTGTCTTCTACCCTATTAACGTAGGAGCTATTAAACTGGCAGGAAAATAGCAACAGTACTGTAACGGCGATTGCGAATGGTTTGAGGTTTTTCATATTGGAATTAAATATATTACTATTAGCCCAATATTTTGAACGTTAGTTTTTTTTCTTATCTTGTATCCCCCTCTTTTTCAGACGGGCTACTAAGATGACAGAACACGAAATAAAAATAGCCTTTAAAGAATACGATACGGTTGAGGAGCTGAACGCCGATGACCACAACCTTTGCCTGGAAGCCGTAAAAGCCCTGGCCTCGTCGCATTCGCCGTATTCAAAATTCAGGGTGGGAGCCGCTTTGCTGCTTAAGAGCGGCAAAGTTATCCAGGCCAGCAACCAGGAGAACGTTGCCTATCCAAGCGGCCTGTGCGCCGAGCGCGTGGCCCTGTTCCATTGGGGTGCCGCACATGCCGATGACCCCATTGTTGCTATGGCCGTTACCGCAAAGACAGACGAGTTTGAACTGCTTAAGCCCGTAACCTCGTGCGGGGCATGCCTGCAGGTAATGGCCGAATGCGAAAAACGCCAAAACAGCCCTTTTAAAATGTTGTTATATTGCATCGGCGGCCCGGTTTGGGCCATAGATGGCGTACACAGCCTGATGCCTTTCATGTTTTTTGAGGATAGATTATCACAGGCAGTATGAAAATGAAGATCATAGTACTTTTTATTTTGGCGGCCACAGGCATTGCCCGGGCGCAAACCGGTTTTCCCTTCGATAACGAGATACGCGATTTCAAACATCAGGACAGCCTCAAATTCCCGCCGAAAGGAGGAATCTTGTTCATCGGTAGCTCATCTATCCGTAAATGGACCGATCTGGAGCAACGCTTTAGCGATAAGCCCATCATCCGCCGTGGCGTGGGCGGCTGCACGCTGGAGCAGCTGGTAGATTATTACACGCCTTATATATTGCTGCCTTATCAGCCAAAGAAGATATTCGTTTACGCGGGCGAGAACGATATCGCCTCCGATAAATCGGGCGCCTTCGTGGCCACTGAGTTTACCAAACTTTGGGCCATCATCAGCAGTAAATTGCCCAATACCGAGGTTTATTTTATGGCTATTAAACCCAGCCCAAGCCGGGCCAAATACCTAAGCGAAGTAAATATTGCCAACGCACAGATAAAGACGTTTTTGGCCGGCAAAAAGAAGGGCCATTATATCGACGTGGCATCGGCAATATTGAAGCCTACAACCATGCAGCCTGATAGCTCACTGTTTGAAAGCGATTTGCTGCATCTCAACAAAACCGGTTACGATAAATGGCAGGCCGTATTGCAGCCCTACGTAAAATAATAAAGCCCCGCAATTACTGCGGGGCCTCACACTTAAACACTAAACTAAACTAATAAATTATTTAAAAACGCTGTACACGTTGGTAATCTTCCAGCCATCGCCGGTGTTTGCAACGGTTACGTAATTGCTGCGGGTAAAGCCGTCGAATTTCATGTCTACCTTTACCACTTTCACGTCGGCATTGCTTGTAACAATTTCGGTGCTGGTGGTGCAGGCCTGCTCTACGTTTTTATCGCCTTTAAAAAATTCCATCATCTGCTTCTTATCAAAGCTTAATACTTTGGTGCCGCGCAGCATACTGAACTTTACCGACTGGTCAAGCACGTCGTTAAGTCCGTTTAGTTTGCCGCGGGTGATGGCGTCAACATAGGTATTTATGGCGTGGGTTGCAGTAAGGTTGTCGTTTTCGTTGATTGGGTTTGCGTTAACGGCACCACATATTAATAAAAGGGCTAAGCCGAGTACGATTGATTTTAGGTTTTTCATGATTTCTATTTATTTGGTTGATTTTATACTCATAAGATGCTGCCAGCAACCGAAGTGTTACACCTCCAAGTGTTAAATTATTCCATTTAACAAACATTTAACAATTGCCGTCGAAGCCTCACCCCAACCCCTCTCCAAAGGAGAGGGGCTAAAAGTCCTCTCCTTTGGAGAGGATTTAGGTGAGGCTACTAAATAGCTTAAGCAAACGAAGCTCCCGCCGCACATCATTTTTTTAAACCCCGATTCCCCGATAATTTCACCTTCTATCCGCTATATTTGGCTATGGTTGATTTTAGTGCCCTCATCCTGCAGTTTGGCGATTACGGCGATAAAACCGGGTGGACCTACATTATCATCCCTCCCGATATTGCGATGCAGCTAAAACCTAACGATAAACGCTCGTTTAGGGTGCGGGGGTTTTTAGATGAATTTGCCATTGTTGGTAAATCCTTGCTGCCGCATGGCGATGGTGCTTTTATATTGCCGTTGAACGAGGGAATGCGCAAGGGCTTCCGTAAAAGCAGGGGGGCGATGCTGCGGGTACGCCTGGAATTCGACCCCGATTTTAAGCTCGAGGTGCCCGAAGAGCTGCAGGAATGTTTCGAATTTGAACCCGAGGCGGCAGATTATTTCAATAGCCTCACCAAATCGCACCAGGGGTATTTTATAAAATGGATAAACGATGCCAAAACAGAAGAAACCCGCACTAACAGGATAGCGAGCACCGTTAATGCTGCACTGCGGAGGATGGATTACGGGATGATGTTGCGGGAGAAAAAGAAGTTAAGGGAGGGGTAGGGGTTATTTAGTGCACATTTTTAGCTTCTCAGTTATCCGGCGCATCGCGTCTTCGTGCGTGTGCAACCGACCTTCAGCTACGTCTTTTAGGCCTGCGTTGATGCCTTCGATTTCTTGTTCCGAAAGCCCGCCCCAATCACCATCTTCAGCGTGATTTTGCAAATCCGAATAGTCTACCGTACCCCATATCCGAATTTACAAAAAACTGTAAGAAAATTACCACGGTGAACACCGCTTTATTATTTGCATAAATCAGCCATAATTATCGAAATTCGTTCCCGATAACTAGATTAAACCCACAAGCCCCCAAATCAAAATGAAAATCTTTAACCTCGTATTCGTTTTCATATTCATCGTTTTTGCAGCCCTGCAATATAACGACCCGGACCCTTACATTTGGATGCCTATCTACCTGTACAGCGCGGCGCTTTGCTACTTCGCATCGCAAAAGAAATTCTACCCTAAGGCGTACCTCGCCGGCGTTATCGTTTATGGCGCATACGCGGCTTACTTGTTTTTTGATAAAACCGGCGTTATTGATTGGATTAAGGAACATCACCATGAAAGCATGGTTCAAACCATGAAAGCCGAAAAACCCTGGATAGAAGAAAGCCGCGAATTCTTCGGCCTGGTAATTTTGATTGTGGTGATAGCCGTAAACTGGGCATACATGAAACGCCTGGCCAGGAAGTAAGAACTTCTTTCGAATATTATTACTATTATTTTTAGTAATTTTAATGCATGAGTGCGTAGCTAAGTATCTTTTCGTAATTTAGTGCTGCCAAAAAAGGGTACTTTTTTATGCTTCAAAAGCTCACCATACAAAACTACGCGCTGATAGACAACCTTGAAATCAGGTTTGATAAGGGCCTCAACATCCTTACGGGCGAAACCGGGGCGGGTAAATCCATCATCCTGGGCGCGTTATCGCTCATATTAGGGCAGCGGGCAGAGAGCCGTTATTTTTTTAATCAGCAAAAAAAATGCGTGATAGAAGGCTCGTTCAAAATAACGGGTTTTCACCTCAACTCCTTTTTCGAAGATAACGACCTCGACCATGAGGACGATACTGTTTTGCGCCGCGAAATCTCGAGCGATGGTAAATCGCGGGCGTTTATCAACGATACCCCCGTTAACCTTACCCTGCTGAAGCAGTTCGGTGAGAAGCTCATCGATATCCACTCGCAGCATGCCACACAGGAAATAAACGACCCTGACTTTCAATTGCTTGTTGTAGACGGCGTAGCCGGGCACCACGAGTTGCTGGCCGGTTATCAAACCAAATACAAAGCCTACCGTAAATCGCTCACAGCATTACAGCAACTGATAGAGCAAAGCGATAAAGCCAAAGCCGACCTGGATTACTACCAGTTCCAATTTGATGAACTGGAGAAAGCCGGCCTGGCTGGCGACGAGCAGGAGGGCCTGGAGAAAGAGCTTTACGCGCTTAATAACGCCGAAGAAATAAAACGTAACCTGCTTGGGGCGCACTACCTCATGCACGAGGGCGAGGCATCAGCCATTATCCAACTGCGCGAAGCCGGGCAGCAATTATCCATTGTAGAAAAATACGATAGTGAGGTGGAAGAGCTGCACCAGCGACTCAAAAGCACGCTGATAGAACTTAAGGATATTGCCGCCGAGATAGAAATCATCGAGCAGCGAACCGTTACCAACGATGCCCGCGCCGAAGAAGTGAACACCCGCCTCAGCCTGCTGTATAACCTGCAGAAAAAACACCGTGTAAACAGCAATGAGGAGTTACTCGCCATACAAGCCGACCTGTCAGAGAAAATAGCCCAGGCGGTTTTTGGCGACGAGGCGGTAGAGAAACTGCAAAAACAAATAGCCGCTGCACAACAGGAGTTAGAAAAACTAGCAGCCGAACTATCCGCCAATCGCAAAAAGGCCATCCCGGTTATTATCCAAAAAGTGCTGGCCAACCTTACCGAAATGGGTATGGGGAACTCTGTATTGGAGATTGAGCAGCAAAGCCTGGCCCCCCAGCCCCCTAAAGTAGGAGCAGGGGTTGGAACGGCACTTGGGCCTAATGGTATCGATAGCATCCGCTTCCTTTTCTCCGCCAATAAAGGCCATGCCCTTGCGGATATGAGCAAGGTGGCTTCGGGCGGCGAGTTGAGCCGGTTGATGCTCAGCATCAAATCGATTATTGCAGAATATACCGCCTTACCTACTATCATATTCGATGAGATAGATACCGGTGTGAGCGGCGAGGTGGCCAACAAAGTAGGGCAGGTGATGGAGCGCCTTGCGCAAAACCTGCAGGTAATTACCATAACCCACCTGCCGCAAATTGCCGGCAAAGGCAAAAGCCATTACTTTGTTTATAAAGACGATACAGATGTAGCTACCAAAACCCGCATCAAAAAACTAAACGATGACGAACGCGTGCTGGAGATTGCCAAAATGCTCAGCGGCGATAAACCGGGCGAAAGCGCACTGCAAAATGCAAGGGAGCTGTTGGGCGTAAAAATTGGTCTATTCGGGCAGTAGGTTTACAGTTGTTATTACGCCGAAAGCAGGATGCTTTCGCCATGCGCGCCACGAGATACGCTGCGCTAATCTCGCGGCAGAGATGATTTTTTAGTTCCGCTGCCGCGAGTTTTCAACTCGTGGTATAGCATGGTGGCAGCTTTCAGTTGCTATTCTATCTGGGATGTTTTCTATATATTTAGTCCGACGGAAAAGCCCTGGGAAATTAATTGTTACATTTATAAGCAGTTATGCGCAAGTTACTTATCATATCCACGGTTATTGCCGCTATAATTACGGGAGGGTTGATATTGATTTACAATACCCACCCAATAGCATTAAAATGGGCAACCGGCACTGCAAGGAGTTTGGGTAAGCCGATTCCCGCCAGTGTTTATACCGACGGCCGTACCGACAATAGCATATTGGTTTATAAAAACGGCAATGATGGCTATGTGTTAAGCCTAAAAAAGTTCGACAAATATGGTATGATGCATTATATACAAATTTACCCAAAGGAAAATAGGGTGGGCCGCCCGGCCGGGAGCAGCATTTATGATTATGATGTAATAGCAGGCCGGTTGTTCCAAAGCGAAGTAGGGCAAAAGACAAGTAGTTTTAAAGATGATATGAAAGGCTTTGGGATGGACCCACATTTGGCAGTTGTCGGCAATGACGTATCTTTTAACGTACCCGCGCAATATTTGGGGTACAATAAAATTGAGATAAAACTCAACTAAACCGTAGCTTTTAGCTGCTATTTGTCGAAAGCAGGATGCTTTCGGCATGCGGTACCAGGAGATACGCTTTCGCTAATCTCGCGGCAGCCTTTGTTAATCAAGCTCATCAAGCGTCGGAGAATACGCGTGAACGGATGCCTTCGAGGTACGGATGCCCGCGTTAGGGATAGGAGCGGAAACCCCGGAATGGAGTGCTGCTTCTATCAGCAGCACGGAATGAGGAGTTGCAGCGCATAGCCCGGGCCGAAGGCAACGCCCAAATTTTTTGTCTGAATAAAAAATTAATTGGTCCAAGCCCTGAAACAATATCTAAGCAGAGAAGCCTTGCCAGTCCGCCCTGCATGCCGGGGATTGCTACGCCGCTCCTTACACCGCCCCCCGCTTCGGCTCGCAATGACGATGTGGAGATAATGTAAACTTCCAACAAAAAACTATAACTTTGCCCCATTAAAAAATCCAAAAACAATGGCTTACAATTTATTAAAAGGTAAAAAAGGGATTATTTTCGGTGCGCTTAATGAGCAGTCGATAGCCTGGAAGGTGGCTCAGCGCTGCGTGGCCGAAGGTGCCGAAATAGTTCTGACTAATTCGCCGCTGGCACTGCGCATGGGCGAACTGAATAAACTTGCAGAGGAATGTAATGCCCCTGTTATACCGGCTGACGTTACCAGCAACGAGGATGTTACCAACCTTATCGTTAAAAGCATGGAGCATTTTGGCGGCGGTGTGGATTTTATCCTACACTCGATAGGCATGAGTGTAAATGTGCGCAAGAACATCCCTTATACCGACAATAACTACGAATTTACCCACAAAGGGCTTGATATATCTGCACTGAGCTTTCACCGTGTAATGCAGATAGCTATGAAACATGATGCCGTAAACGAGTGGGGATCTATAATAGCCCTGACTTACATTGCTGCCCAACGCGTATTCCCTGATTATAACGATATGGCCGATAACAAGGCTTACCTGGAGAGTATTGCCCGCAACTTTGGCTACCAGTACGGCGTTAAAAAACACGTGCGTGTAAACACCATTTCGCAATCGCCAACCCGTACTACTGCTGGTAACGGTGTTAAAGGCTTTGATGGTTTTGTAAACTACGCCGAAAAAATGAGCCCGCTTGGTAACGCTGATGCCGACCAATGCGCAGATTACGTGGTAACGCTGTTTAGCGACCTTACCCGTATGGTTACCATGCAGAACCTGTTCCACGATGGTGGTTTCTCTTACACCGGTGTTACCCAGGCGGTGATAGAGCAGATGGAAAAATAAGCCCCACCCAACCCTCCCCGGAAGGGAGGGCTTTAAGAATAAGCGGCTCTTAAAAGTCTCCCCTACCGGGGGTGATTTAGAGGGGGCTGGCTCACAGAAAAGGCGCCCAACCGGCGCCTTTTCCTTTTTGAAAATTATTGAACATATATATAGAAGCCTCCGTCGATAGGAGACTGGTGGAGCCTCAGGGATTAGAATCAACCAATACGATTTTTACGTTGCCGCTGCCGGGGTTAGGGGTGGTTAAATTGCCGCTGTAGGCCTGGGCGTAAATGGTAAGCAAGCCGCGCTCATGTATGTAGCTGTAGCTTACGCCGTTGAATACCTCGGGTATCTGTTCGTAAACACCATTGGTGAAGGATAGGTAAACCAGCACGCCGGCATTATCGTTGGCGTAGCTGTCCAGTTCTGGTACGCTGATAGATTGTTTCCAGGTTTTGCCGTTATCAAGGGTTATCCAGCCGCTGGTGGTTACGCTTGTTTGGATGGTAAGGTTATTGTTGGGTGCAACTGTGTTTTCCTTAACGCAGGATGATGCCGTCAATACAACGATTGCCAGGCACACGATAGATAGAATTCGTTTCATATATTATTGTGGTGTTTATATCAGTAGGAATATTTTTAGGGCCGAAGGTTTAACAAGCCCGCAATTATTATATTTGGTAAAACCGCCCATCATGAAAAAGCTGCTTTACCTGCTGTTGCTCTTCACCGTTTCCGCCCATGCCCAAACATTCAGGGTTACCATAAACCCGTCTTTGAAAGAGGCCGTGCTCGATGGCCGCCTATTGCTGCTGCTCTCGAATAATAACAAAGCCGAACCCCGTTTCCAGATTGGCGATAACGCGCAAACCCAGCAGGTTTTTGGCGTGGATGTAGAGAATTGGCAGCCCGGTACCAGCCAATTGGTAGATGTGCAGGCCTTTGGTTACCCCGTAGAGCGGTTGAAAGATATGCCCGCCGGCGATTATTACGTACAGGTATTGCTGCACAAATACGAAACCTTCCACCTTAAAACCGGCCAAATCGTAAAGCTGCCCATGGATAGGGGCGAGGGCCAGCACTGGAATATTGCCCCGGGCAACATTTATTCGCTGCCCGTAAAAATCCATATCGACCCGATGGACAATAATGAAATTGCCCTCACCATCGATAAGATCATCCCGCCGATTACCCAACCTGCCGATACCAAATACATCAAACACATCCGCATACAAAGCAAGCTGCTTACCGAATTTTGGGGCAGGCCGATGTATATCGGCGCTAATATTTTGCTGCCCGGCGGTTTCGACGAGCACCCTAAAGTGAAATACCCGCTGGCTATTTTCCACGGGCATTTCCCGGCTGATTTCGAGGGCTTCCGTACCGAAGTGCCGGATGCTAATTTAAAGCCCGATACCTCGGCCCGGTTCCATATCACGGGTTACAACCGTATAGAACAACAAGAAGCCTACGATTTTTACAGGCAGTGGACCGGCCCGAAATTTCCGCGGGTGCTTGCAGTGGAGATACAGCACGCCAATCCGTACTACGATGATTCGTACGCCGTAAACTCAGCGAATCTCGGTCCATACGGAGATGCTATTACGTATGAATTGATACCCGAGATAGAAAAACGTTTCAGAGGCATAGGCAAGGGTTGGGCAAGATTTGTTTACGGCGGCTCTACCGGCGGCTGGGAAGCCCTGGCCGTGCAAGTGCTTTACCCCGATGAGTATAACGGCAGCTACGCCGCCTGCCCCGACCCGGTAGATTTTCACCATTACACCACCATGAACATCTACGAGGATAAGAATGCTTATTTCCCCACCAGCGTCTTTAAGAAAACGCCGCGCCCCGGCATGCGCGATTACCTTGGGCATGTATCGGCCACGCTGCAGGAGATAAACCAGCGCGAACTGGCCCTCGGCACCCGCAGCCGTAGCGGCGACCAGTTCGATATTTGGGAGGCCGTGTTTTCGCCCATGGATAAGGATGGCTACCCCAAACGTATCTACGATAAGTACACCGGGGCTATAGATACCGCTGTAGCTGCTTATTGGAGGGATAACTTCGACCTTACCCACATCATTAAGCGCGATTGGCCCAAAATAGGCAATAAACTTAAAGGGAAAATACACATCTACGTAGGCGACATGGACAGCTATTACCTCAACAACGCAGTTTATACAGCCGAAGATATGCTGAAGAAGCTAAGCAACCCCGATTGCGGCTGCCAGGTAGATTACGGCGACCGCGCCGAGCACTGCTGGAACGGCGACCATACCCAGCCCAATTATATCAGCCGCCTGCGTTATCATCAAATGTTTATTAAGAAATGGGTAAGCGAAATTGCATCGCGGGCACCCAAGGGCGCAGATTTAAAGAGCTGGCGGTACTAGGAGCGGCGATGTTCAGGTTGCCCAGCCCGGGCCTGTTTTTTCTATCACATCATCGTTGGTAACGATGTAATGCTCGTCTTGTTCGACAATTTGGATGGTATCGGCAATATTGCGGTGCATCTCCAGCAAATCGGTTAATACAATGGGGTTTAATACATTGTATTCGCGCCCCAATTTTAGAAGTGCGATGGCTCCCATTTCTAACGCTGCCCAAAAAAGTTGACGGTTAAGTTGAGTCAGGCCGCGCAAGTCGATACTCCTTAAAATCATTTCTCCGCTTTTGTTGTAGAATAAGGCACCTCCCTCGTGGTCGCTTTCGTTAGGTACGCGCGTTTTTAGCCATGCCTGCAAAGCCATGCCGCCATCCAGTTTATCCAATTCCATTATGGCAATTCTGATGACTTCGTCGTAGCCGGTCCACCTGACCGAGAAGTCTTTGCCATTTTCTAACGTAATGAAACCTTTAGCCATACCCAACAAATATTGTGTGTAGCTAAAAGTGCAAAAAGCTTCGAATATGTATCGTGAAAATCCGATTTAATTTACGCAACACATGCACAATTTGTTAACCGATCAGATGTTGAACAGTGCTTTGATCATAATAATTCGCCCCGGCAGCGTATATGAGCTGGCTATTAGGGCATTGGCAGAAAGGTAAAGCGCGTTGTAAGTTTTTACGTTCCCGAAATTTACAGCGCTGAGTTCGAAATCAGTTTTCCATTTCATCGACCTGAATTTTACGTATGCATCTGCAAAAAAATATTTCAGATTGGGGTTGCCCTGCTGGCGGGTAAAATAATGTTCTCCGGATAACCTGAATTGCAGGGCATCTGAAGGGTCGTAGTTAATAGATGCTTGCTGTAATAGCTGCTGTATGCGATGAGCCGATGCCGCCACTGAAGAATGACTGGCCATTTGGGTTAGGGTGGCTTTGTAGCTAAAATTTACTGTGCCGCTTAGCTTGGTGTCGGCACTCGCATTAAATGTTTCGGTTGTGCTGTTGAAGGGTAGCAACACATTATTCTGCAAGAGTACGGAGCGGCTGCTTTGCCAGGTTATGGCGCTGCTGAAGGTAGTACTCAGCGCAAATGAATATTTGCTGATGGAGCCGCTCAGTATCCAGGAATCGGTACTGTTAGGGTAAGGGAGCATAACCCCTTGCTGCAGGTTATTGGTGATTATGCTCGATGCGATGTTGTTAGACGCCGTATGGCTGTAGAGCGCGCCCACGCTCCAAAATAACAGGGTTATGGCTTTGCGGTAGCTAAAGCTACCGCCAATCTGCTGCATCTGCTTTTCGTTTAAGGGGGCATTGTTGGCTTGCAGCGTGCGGTAATCGGTAAGGATATAGCCCGGGTAAACATCTGCGATAGTACCGATGATATTGCGATAACTGTAATTAAAGTTGAGGTAGTTTTCTGCGCTTACCTGGTATTTCACGCTAAGCTGTGGGTCTATGTAATAGCGTTTTAGGTTCTTGCCTGAATAATCGATCTGCTGGTACGTAAACGGTATAGCCAGGTGCGCTTTTAAAAACTCTCCGGGGAAATCGTACGATGCTTCGGCATAGACTTTTTTCCGGACCCAGTCGAATCGGTTCCGCGCGCTATCCGAAAGTAAGTTGACGCTGTTATTGTTTTGTACCACGTTCAGTTCAGACGTCAGTTTTTGCGATTGCATGCTAAAGCCTGTGCGGTAGCTTTGGGTGAACAGGCGCGACGGGAGCCGGAACGCCATATAATTGTTGGTGTACCAACTGGGTATATTAACCTTTTGAACCAGTTGGGCATACGGCACATTGTTATTGAATATAGCCGCATTATACCCCGGATCGATCGACAGCTTTTCCGGCTCAGCAGAATGGCTGATATATGAATATGCCTGGATCATATGGCCCGACTTTAAGGCTTTAATCAAATTGAGCTCATTTGAAAAGTTTAATAAATGATCCTGAAATAGCTGGTTAACGGCGGTGTTGTTTGTATTTAGTGCCGAGTAACCGGTGGTATTCTGATGATCCAGCAGCAAGGCATCGTTCAGGTAATATTTAGGGCGGTTCATATTCAGCGTAAGCTGGGTATGAAAGATATCGGGCACGTTGCGGTTGTGCTGTACCTCGTTGTACCTGATGGTATCGCCGGGCACGTATATGGTGCTTTGCTGGCTATACTCCTGCTTTTGCGTGTCGTGCATGTAATAGGCATTAACCCTTAACTGCACATCGTTTTTGAGGTTGACGAGGTTGTTGATATTGAGGATGCCCGAGCGGTCGAAAAAATACCGGTTTTGAGCAAGTTGCGGCGTGTTTACGGCACCCAGCGAAAGCAACGTTGCAGGCAATGCATTATCTATCTGTCGGTTGTATTCGCTCAGGTTATGCGATGCCAGGTCCTGCTGCACATCATAACCGGTATTATTGCCCGCCAGGTAATTGATCGCTTTATAATTATGCTTAAACATCATGGCGTTCAAATTCACGTCGTAATTGCCCGGCAGCCCGGCGCCGATGCTTTCCTGGCCCATCACATGCAGCTTTGCGCCCTTTTTAAAAGTAAGGTTCAGCGCTACATCTTCGCTGGGCACCTTGTTTTGCAATACCCTGATCGGCTGGTTATTTTGGAGCACCTGCACCTGGTTTACTGCGCCTTGCGGAACGCTGTTGGTGGCAATGCTGTATTTATCATCGAGCAGGTTATCGCCGTCGATATACAAAGCCGAGATGGGCTTATTATTATAACTGATGGTGCCGTTGGCGGCAACAGATACGCCCGGTAGCCTCCTGATAACCTCGCCTATCGTACGATCCTGCGGGTTGGCGAACTCAGATACTTTGTAGCTGAGCGTATCGCCATTGGTCTTTAAAAACGGGCGGTTGCTTTTGATTACCACTTCCTTCAGTTCGTTCATTGCAGCCGACAACGTGAAATCCACAGCCGAATTTAACCCAACAATATTTTTGATTGCTGCCTGATATCCGAAGCTGCGCACCTCGATGGTTAAGCTGTCCTTAACGCCTGCAGGTACTTGCAACATAAAGCCGCCTTTGCTGTCGGTTTGCGTATAGGCCACTATAGCGGTGCTGCGCTTTAGGTTTACAGTGGCGAAAGGAACCACCTTACCAGCGGTATCCTTCACTGTACCCCTAATTGTTTGGCCGTAAATGCCGACGCTAAATAGGAGCACTGTCAGCATGAGCAACAGCTTCCTCATTTCTTTTCCGGTAGTTCTATCGGGTTATTAGTTACCGGTCCGCGACGGCCAGGGCCTGGCGCAATCCTGATGTTGTCAGTCTTAACGCCGGCCGCGCGATTGCCCGCCACCATCGCTTGCCCTACGGCATTCGGGTTCTTCTTAATGGCTGCCTGTAGTTCGTCGAATTCTTTTTGTGTGGCTTTGATAGCTCTGGCCGGCGGCGCTATCAGGCTGGGGTTATCATCCAAACCCCGCAATATCGGCGGCAGATCTTTATCGGGGACACCCGCGCCGCCTATGGGTTTTACCTCTGCAAAAACCACTTTCTCTAAACCATCAAACTGAAATATCACTTCGTTTTTGGTGTCGTGGGCATCTACTATTACGCCCGGCAGGCCGTTCAGTTTCCAGGGGCCGGCGGGTAGCGGCAAATCAGGGCAAAACCATACGATGTAATCACGGCCCTTAAAATGGCCGGTAGCTTTCTGGCAATGCAAACCGCCGAATGATGCCGTGTCGCTGCTTATCTGCCAGCTAATCGCTGGCATAGGGCCGTCAACCAGGTACTCATTAATAGCCAGGTTATCCTTGGTTAACATTTTTTTGGCATTGGGGTATTGGTAATATTGCGTGCGCGAGCCTACGCCGCGTCGGTTTATACGCGGTTGCCCGTCCGGACTGCTGGCTACAGCGGCGGCCCAGGCATTCCTGAACTGCTGATCTGCAAGCATCCCGTCATAGCTTTTGTAGGCACTGGCCGTTTTACCAACGAACAAGGCCATGTTTTCGGTGTAGGGATGCGCCCGGTCGGTAGTGTCACCGATATGCGTAAACTTGTAATGGACCAGCACCCGCGCCGTATCGGATTTTTGGGCTTTGGCGGCCATAAATACCAATAACAAGGTGGTGGCCAGTAGTAATTGCTTCTTCATCATTCTTGATTTTTATGCAATACTATTTTCGGTACAGCACTTCCTGAAAACTTTGGTGCCAACAAGGGTTAAGTGTGGCCAAAGCGGGGTTATTTGTTATCCCGGGATTTCAAAAATCCCGCGTTCATACCAAATATTTCCACGGGAGCGACAGCCCGCTATATTTGTTCTATGCTTAAAAAGAGACTTTGGATAGAAATACCGCTGCACCTGTTGTTTTGGGTGGGTGTTTTTTATGTGCTTACCTCATTGAATAGTTCGCACATACATATATGGGCTAAAACGGCGCGTATGGTCAGCGATCAGTTTGATGCAACCGACATCTCTTCCTACGTGTATATGATATGGGTGTTCCTTGCCGTGCTTTTTTATGGCAATATCTTTTGGGTATTCCCCAAAGCGATTAAATATAAACGCGCCGTTGTTCGCGTGGCTATTTGCGCCGCATGGTTCATCCTGGTTTTTGGTGCCAATTACCTTGCGGTTGGCCCCTTGTTCGATCAGGCTAACCCGACTGTCGAACCTCCACCCCGAGCCATCCGCGAGATCCTTGAAAAACAATACCACCCTAAGCTCGACCCTCAGATAAGACGAGATATTCCCCGTGGGCCCGATCCGAATAGTGTCGGCACAATCAACTTCATGATCCGCGACTGGCAGCACCTGCAATCGGTTATCCTTATTGCTTTCCTGGTGATATTGGGGATATCATTCGCCTACTTCTTCCTGAAGCAATGGGCCAAAAGCGAGATTATCCAGTTGAGCACCGAAAACAAGTTCCTCCGCTCGCAGGTGAATCCGCACTTCCTGTTCAATACGCTCAATAACCTGTTCTCGATGGCACAGGCCAAAGGGAACGATGAACTGGCCGATGGCATTTCCAAGCTTTCGGGCATGATGCGCTATATGCTTTATGACAGTAATGCAGAAAGCGTTTTACTCGGTACAGAGATTACGTACCTGGAGGAATGTATTACGCTGAACAAACTGCGTTATGCCGATGAAGAGGCTACCGTAAGGTTCGATTATCCTGTGCAGGTCGTTGGCATCAGAATCGCGCCGATGCTGTTCGTCCCGTTCGTGGAAAATGCTTTCAAACATGGGGTAGCTATTGGGCAAACCACGGCCATAATCATCTCTATACAGTTATCCGGAAAAACGCTGATATTTACCTGCGAGAACACAAACCATAACGCAATCAGGAAAATGGATGGAGAAAAAAGTGGTATCGGGTTGGGAAATGTAAAACGGCGGCTCGAATTGTTGTACCCCGGCAAGCATCGGCTGCACCTTTCGGAAACGGAGGAAAAATTTGGTGTGAACCTTGAAATTACCCTTGGATGATCAGCTGTATTGCTATTGACGATGAGCCAAAGGCGCTGGAAGTGATTGAGCGGTATTGCGGTAAAACCAGCCAGGTTAGCCTGAAGGCCTCGTTCCGCGAACCGGTAAAGGCAATCGAGTTCCTGCAGCGAGAAAAGGTGGATTTGATTTTCCTGGATATCAACATGCCCGACATCAGCGGCATGGCTTTGCTCCAAACCTTATCATCAAAGCCGATGGTGATTTTTACCACTGCCTATAGCCATTATGCGGTGGAAAGCTATGAGTTGAACGCGCTTGACTATCTGCTCAAGCCCATCACTTTCGAACGTTTCCTCATCGCCATAAATAAAGCTGCGGCGGTCCTTTCTTCCGAGGGAAGTACCATCTTTTTTAAAAGTGGGCCGCAAACCCACCAGGTGAAAGTGGCGGATATCCTTTATTTTGAAAAAGATGGTAATTACCTTACCGTCCATCTCAAGGATAAGCAGATCCTCATCCGCGAAAACATGAACAATATTTTTGACATGGTGCCTGTCGCGGACTTTTTGAGGGTGCATAAATCATATGTGGTAGCCATCAGTCACATCACCATGATAGAGGTACACCAATTGATTGCGGGCGGCGAAAAGATCCCAATTGGTAGCAGTTACCGCGAAGCGTTGCGCACGCGATTGCGCATGAGCTAGTTAGTGCGGGTAGGAATATGGTCGTCAGGAATTATGTAGCCAATGTGTCGCAGAGAACCTCTCGCAATCCGGACGGGGGGTAAATAACCGTTTATCCATTCATTTGCAAGTATTCGCTTATTTGCCGAACTTCCTGTTTGTTTTACAACCGTTTTCAAAAGCATGAAAGACACTAAAATCCAAACTCTACATCCCGATGCCGATAAAACCAACAAGCTTATTTCGCTGGAGAAATATGAGGTAATCAGGTCTGCTATTTTGGGTATCCTGCAACAAGGCCCGGTAAATCATACGGAGCTTATGCAAGCAATCTACCAGCGTGTAAAGGGGCATTTTTTAGGGAACGCGCATTGGTACGGCGAAACCGTTAAACTCGATCTGGAAGCCCGGCACCTTATACAGCGAAGCAAAACCAAGCCACCCTTGTACAGTTTGGTTTTACAGGACGATGCCGGTTGAATAGAGGCCAAAACAAAAAACCTCTCAGATTTCTCTAAGAGGCTTCTTTTTGTGGTGGCGACTGTGCAAGTCTCGAACTATTTTCGGTCTGATTTGCGTTTAATTGCCGATTTGGATTTATAAATTTCATTCCAACATTGGGAGGATACTATAAAACTCATGTCATAAATTAAAGGTTAAACAATGATATTTTGCTTATTACATAAAGTCTATTTAATAATTGCCCATTGTTCGGTCGGTCTCGCTATGGATCGGTTATTATGACGGTGATACCCATTGAACAGCAGCAAAGATGCCTCATGACAAGGGTGTAGATTTAGTGGCACCAACAGCGTTCAACAGGTAATTACCGGAATCGTATTTTACCTTAGAAAAAAAGTTTTTTTTCTAAACATTTTCAAACACACATTGTTTGAAGAAACATTATCTTGCTGAAACTCCCTGGACAACGCATATTTTCTTATAAGTAAATATATAATTAAATTTATAATTTAGGCACAACCATGAAATGGTATGTTAGCGCTCTTGCTGTTTAATTTTAACGCTTAGTATCTGCTTTATTGAAAAAACTTTACTATCACAATTTATAAACCTAACTGTATGAAAGAAGATCTTTTAAATGAAGTTCTTGCCGGTACCCGGGTGATTAATGAGCACCAGACCGATGCGATTGATGTCAAAGAATTGCTCAAGGTATTGTCTCTTGTCAAAAATGGCAGATTGGATGTTCGAATGCCGGTTACGCAGGCGGGCATCAACGGCCGGATCTGCGAAGTGCTGAACGATATTATTGACATGAACGAGCGTTTTGTTGCCGAGATATCTTCGGCAGAAAGAACTATCGGTAAGCGCGGTAATCTGTCTAAGCGCATTGAACTTTCCGATGCCAAAGGTGAATGGGCTAATGGCGTCAGTTCGCTAAACAACCTGATAGAAGACCTCACTTCACCAACGCTGGAGATCGCCGGCATGATCAACTCGGTAGCAAACGGCGATTTATCCAAACATATTCCCCTGGAGATTAAGGGACACCCGCTAAAAGGAGAATTCCTGCGCATTGCTAAAGAATCTAACCAGATGCTATCCAAACTGCAATTGTTTTCGATGGAGGTAACGCGCGTGGCACGGCAGGTAGGTTCGGAAGGCAAGCTGGGCGAACAAGCCAAAATAAAAGGCGTGGCCGGCGTATGGGCTGAATTAACAGACTCGGTGAACCAAATGGCAGGCAACCTGACCGCCCAGGTGCGAAACGTAGCGGCAGTAACTACTGCCGTAGCCAAAGGCGACCTTTCGCGTAAAATCACGGTAGAGGCCAAAGGCGAGATATTGGAACTCAAGAACACCATTAATACAATGGTAGATCAGCTAAACTCTTTTTCTTCGGAAGTAACGCGTGTGGCGCTAGAAGTAGGCACCGAAGGTAAGCTGGGGGGGCAGGCCAAAGTGCCGGGCGTTGCGGGCACGTGGAAGGATTTAACGGACTCGGTAAATAGGATGGCGGGTAACTTAACTTCGCAGGTGCGGAATATAGCTGGCGTAACTACGGCAGTGGCAAACGGAGACTTATCCAAAAAAATCACCGTGGATGTAAAAGGCGAAATGCTGGAGCTGAAGAAAACGATCAATACCATGGTTGATCAGCTCAACTCCTTCGCTTCGGAAGTAACGCGTGTGGCGCTGGAAGTAGGTACTGAAGGTAAACTGGGCGGACAGGCGCGGGTGAAAGGGGTAGGCGGTGTGTGGAAAGACCTCACCGACTCGGTAAATCAGATGGGCAGTAACCTCACCGACCAGGTACGAAATATTGCCTGGGTAACAACGGCGGTGGCTAAGGGGGATCTTTCCCGAAAGATCACGGTAGATGCTAAAGGTGAGTTATTGGAGTTAAAGAACACCATCAATACTATGGTTGACCAGCTCAACTCGTTTTCTTTTGAAGTAACCCGTGTGGCGCGCGAGGTGGGTTCGGAAGGGCAGTTAGGCGGCCAGGCGAATGTGCCGGGTGTGGGTGGCACCTGGAAGGATTTGACCGACTCTGTGAACCAGATGGCAGGTAATCTCACCGGTCAGGTGCGTAACATCGCCGAAGTAACTACGGCAGTGGCGAAGGGAGACTTGTCTAAGAAAATCACAGTGGATGTACAGGGCGAAATGCTTGAACTCAAGATCACCATCAATACCATGGTTGATCAGCTGAATTCCTTTGGCTCGGAAGTAACCCGCGTGGCGCGTGAGGTGGGTTCTGAAGGGCAGCTGGGCGGCCAGGCAAATGTACCTGGCGTAGGGGGTACCTGGAAGGATTTAACCGACTCTGTAAACAAAATGGCGGATAACCTGACATCGCAGGTGCGTAATATAGCAGAAGTAACTACCGCAGTAGCCAAAGGCGACCTTTCCCGAAAGATCACGGTAAATGCCAAAGGCGAATTGCTGGAATTGAAGGATACAATCAACACCATGGTGGATCAGTTGAGGGGTTTTGCCTCCGAAGTTACCCGTGTGGCGCGTGAGGTGGGTTCAGAAGGGCAATTGGGCGGCCAGGCGAATGTACCGGGTGTAGATGGTACCTGGAAGGATTTGACCGACTCGGTAAATAAAATGGCCGGTAACTTAACCGCCCAATTAAGAAATATTGCTGATGTATCCATCGCGATAGCGAATGGAGACTTATCCAAAAAAATCACGGTGGATGTGCGTGGCGAGATCCTTCAATTGAAGGAAACCATTAATACGATGGTGGATCAGCTGCGCGGTTTTGCATCTGAGGTAACGCGTGTGGCACGTGAAGTAGGTACCGATGGTAACCTTGGCGGGCAGGCATTTGTGCCGGGTGTTGCCGGCACCTGGAAGGATTTAACAGATTCAGTAAACCAGATGTCGAGTAATCTTACATCGCAGGTACGAAACATTGCTGAAGTAACGAAAGCGGTAGCGAGCGGTGACCTTTCAAAAACGGTAATCATCGATGTAAAGGGGGAGATAATGGATTTGAAGAACACCATTAATACGATGGTGGATCAGCTGAATTCCTTCGCATCAGAAGTAACCCGTGTAGCGCGTGAAGTGGGTACCGAAGGCAAGTTGGGCGGCCAGGCGCACGTAAAAGGTGTAGGTGGTACCTGGAAGGACTTAACGGATTCGGTAAACCAGATGGCCTCCAATTTAACCGGGCAGATTCGTGGTATCGCGAAAGTAGCCACAGGTATCGCCAAAGGTAATTTGAAACAGCGCTTATCAATTAATGCTTTGGGTGAGGTAGCCCAGTTAACGGATACGATTAATGAAATGATTGATACGCTGGCGGTATTTGCGGATGAGGTAACCACGGTGGCGCGTGAGGTTGGTGTACAAGGGCGCTTAGGCGGCCAGGCCAGCGTACCGGGCGCTTCAGGCACCTGGAAGGATTTAACGGAGAATGTGAACCAGCTGGCGCAAAACCTAACGGTACAGGTACGTTCAATATCCGAAGTGGCCTCGGCGGTAACCAAAGGCGATTTAACCCGTACTATCCGTGTGGATGCAAAAGGTGAGCTGGAGGCTTTAAAAGATACCATTAACCAGATGATTGCCAATCTGAAAGGCACTACTTTGCGTAACCACGAACAGGATTGGCTCAAATCCAATCTGGCCAAATTTGCACAGATGTTACAGGGCCAGCGCGACCGGAATGCGGTGGCCAATAAGGTATTATCTGAATTGGCCGAACTGGTAAATGCCCGATACGGCGCTTTCTACATCTTAGAGCAACCTGAACTATCGGATGAACCAAAATTGAAATTATTTGCCGGTTACGCGCAAAAAAGCCGGAAGCTGATTGATCAGGAGTTTTCGCTCAATGAGGGGCTGGTAGGGCAATGTGCCACCGATAAGGAACGTATCAGGCTATCTAATGTACCGAACGAATACCTGCAGATCAGTTCGGGCATCGGCAGTGCTGCGCCAATTGATCTGGTGATCTTGCCGGTATTGTTTGAAAACAATATCAAGGCAGTTATTGAGCTGGCTTCCTTTGAGAATTTTAGCGACACCCACATCGACTTTTTGGACCAGCTGACCGAAAGTATTGGTATCGTATTGAACAACATCGAAACCAATACCCGCACCGAAGAGCTGTTGGCACAATCGCAATCACTGGCCAGTGAGCTCTCGTCTCAGCAGGAAGAGTTAAGACGTGCGAATGACGAATTGCATGATAAAGGCCGCTCTTTGGAAGAAAAAGCGGAGCAGCTAACCCTCACCTCTAAATATAAATCGGAATTCCTGGCTAATATGTCGCATGAATTGCGTACACCCCTGAATAGTTTACTGATACTGGCACAGCAGCTTTTTGAAAATCCGGAAGGTAACCTGACCGAGAAGCAACGGATGTTTGCCAAAACCATCCATTCCTGCGGGGATGACCTGATCCAGTTGATCAACGATATCCTCGACTTATCCAAAATAGAGTCGGGCGTGATTGCGGCAGATGTTATGCCGGTTAGTTTTAAAGAGATCACCGCTTTTGCCGAATCTACCTTTAAACCGATTTCTGAAGCCAAGAATCTTAAATTCGAGATTGAGATGGAGGATGGATTGCCCGAACTGATGGAGACGGATATGCAGCGCCTGAACCAAATATTGAAGAACCTGCTGTCTAATGCGTTCAAGTTTACCGAAAAAGGGCGGGTGAAGCTGGGTATTTTCAGGCCGGCACCCGGGCAGGAAAATCCGCTTAGCCCGAATGACTCTGTCATTGCCTTTTCTATCGAAGACTCAGGTATCGGCATTTCCAAAAATACGCAGGGTATTATCTTCGAAGCCTTTCAGCAGGCCGAAGGTTCTACCAGCCGGAAATATGGTGGTACCGGCCTGGGGCTGTCTATCAGCAAAGGCTTTGCCGAGCTGTTAGGTGGTACCATTACAGTAGGTAGCGAACTGGGCAAGGGCAGTACCTTTACGCTCTTCCTGCCGCTCAAATATAAAGAAGAAAAATCGGTGCCGGTTAAAGTAAAAGATGTTTACCACGCGGCGCATATACGAACCAACCTGATTGATAGTGCTGAACTGGCCATTGACGATGACCGTCATAACATTGTGGCGGAAGACAAAGTACTGTTGGTGATAGAGGATGACCTGCGCTTTACCAAGATCCTGATCGATAAGGCGCATGATCTTAACCTGAAGGTGGTGGTTGCGATCAGCTATCTGGAAATATTCGATAGTATCATTAAGTATAACCCGGTTGCAATTACGCTGGATGTGAATATGCCCGAATCAAACGGCTGGAAGATACTGAAGCTTATTAAAGCAGACATTAATTTGAGGCACATCCCCGTACATATCATATCGGGCGAAGATAATAAGCTCATGGCTTTGAAGTCGGGGGCCAGATCATTCAGTCTCAAACCGCTGTCCAATACTTCGCTGGATGAACTGATTTCCGGAATCGTTAACTTCCACCAGCAAGCCAAGAGAAAAGTATTGGTTATAGAGGATAACGAAGAAGAACTAAAGCGCGTATCAGAACTATTGACTAACGACCAGATAGAAATATTTAGTGCAACTACCGCCAAAAAAGCGCTGTCGGTACTGAAAAAAGACTTGTTTGATTGTATCGTGCTGGATTATGTACTGCCGGATGCCAACGGCATGGAACTGCTGCATAAGATTAATTCGCTGAAACAGTCGCAAACCAAGATCTTACTGCATTCCGCGCGTGATTTTACCCAGGACGAACTAATCCAGCTGAAACGGTTGAATCATAAGATCATTACCAAAACGGCTTCATCCCACCTCTACCTCCTCGAAGAGATTCTCGTGTTGCTGCATATCGATAAAAAATATATCAGCGAAAGTAAGCTGAAGATGATTAACAGTGTGCGGGATACCAAAGATGTTCTCGACAATAAAAAGGTGCTCGTTGTGGACGACGATGTCCGAAATCTGTTCGCCCTCACAGCCGTTTTTGAACGGTCAAAGATCGATGTAATAACCGCAGAAAGTGGCCGCGAGGCGCTGGAGATACTGAACAAGGATAAAAGCATTGATATCGTGTTGATGGATATCATGATGCCCGAGATGGATGGTTATGAAACGATTCAGATGATAAGGAAGGAACAGCGAAATAAAAGCCTGCCCATTATTGCTGTAACCGCCAAGGCGATGATCGGCGACCGGCAGAAATGTATCTCATCCGGTGCTTCCGATTATATCACCAAGCCAGTAAAAACAGACCAGTTATTAGCCCTGATGCGGGTTTGGCTGATCAAGTAACATTACACATAGTCTAATGCACAATGCGAGAAGAACCTGTGATTAAGATACTCCTGGTAGATGACAATGAGAATAACCTGCTTTCTATGGAGGTTGTGCTTGAAAAGGAAAAGTATGCTTTTTCTAAAGCTACTTCCGGTAGGGAAGCGCTGCGGATATTATTGAAGGACGATGATTTTAGCTTGATTCTGTTGGATGTAAAGATGCCGATCATGGATGGCTACGAAACTGCCGAACTAATCTATCAACGGGATAAGTTGCGGCATATCCCGATTATTTTTATTACCGCGCATGATTACGAGGAAGCCGCCATATTTAAAGGCTACAAGGCTGGTGCGGTGGATTTTATCCGTAAACCCTTTAATCCTGAAATGTTGCGGTCGAAGGCGGCTGTTTTTACCGACCTCTATCGTAAAAACCAATTGCTGCAAAGGCAGGAGGAAAAAATGCAGGCAATAAACCAGGACCTGATCCAATTAAACCAGGGTTTGGAACAGCGGGTTTTGGAGCGTACGCTCGAGTTGGAGGGCCTCAACCAGGAGTTAAAGGCACTAAACTTGTCTAAGGATAAATTTTTGTCGGTGATCTCGCATGATCTGCGTAACCCGCTCACAGCGCTGCTGGCCTCCTCAGAAAATCTAACCAGGAATGCTGAAACATTGCAGCCCGAGAAGATCAGGATGTTCGCGGGTATTATACAGCGAACATCCCATAAAATATTAGACCAGTTGAATGAATTGGTGGAATGGGCTAAGGAGCAACGCGAGAAGGTAAATTTTGACCCCCAGGAACTGCACCTTCGCCGATGCATCAATGAATCGTTGGATCTGCTCCGGGAAAATGCGCAGCAAAAGGAATTAAGCCTGGAAAATCAGACGTCAGATGAACTGTATATTCACGCTGATGCACTGATGTTCCGCTCTATCTTACAAAACCTGGTTACTAACGCCATTAAATACACCCCGGCTGGCGGAGTGGTATCAGTAAGCGCTTCCGTAGCCGATGGCATGGTGGAGATATGTGTAGAAGATACCGGAGTGGGTATGACGCAACAAACCCGGGCGATGCTTTTTGGAAATGCCAGCGCCGCTTCGCTGTTAGGTACTGCTAAAGAAAGGGGCAGTGGGCTTGGGCTATTACTGGTTAAAGATTTTGTTTACACGCATGGTGGCATGATCCGGGTTGACAGCGAATTGAAGAAAGGAACTTGTTTCCGTTTCACAATGCCAAAAATGAGGTAAAAGACGCTTTATCATTAATGATGTTTAGTTTATGACGCATTTTCAAAACAGAACGGTTGCGATTTTCGACGATGATGAAGATATACTCGCGGTCTGTTCCTATATCCTGACCGAACAGGGTTGGACAGTGCACGCTTTTAATGATTGCAACGATATTTTAAACAAACTGGCCGGTGTTCGCCCCGGCGTTATCTTTATGGATAATTGGATACCCGATGAGGGTGGGATCGTAGCAACACGCGTGCTAAAGGGTTCTGCCGATTTTAGGGATACGCCGGTAGTTTACTTTTCTGCCAACAGCGACATTGAAATATTGGCTCAATGTGCTGGTGCTGATGCTTACCTGGCGAAGCCTTTCGATATAGATGCACTTGAAAAAATGATCGCTAAAGTACAAAGGATCGATATGGCAGGGTTGGGTTAATGAGGCCCCAAAAAAACGATTTTGACGGATTAGAACATCGAACTAATCGAATCAATGAAACTGTGGGTGCTATTTTTGACGCTGTATTTATAGAGAAATAGGGTTGGTTTACACCAGATTGATTTATAAAACCAAGCCACCGGGGTTATCACGGATCAAGCACAAAAAGAGCCTCTCAGATTTCTCTAAGAGGTTTTTGACTTTTGCGGCATTTTTAGCCTTGATATATTATCGCAATAACTTGTTGGTGATAACATCAACAAAAGTAGAAGATCATTGCAGTTAATGTTTTTATGCCGAAGATCATAAATATTAATGATGCACATCTCCACGGGGCATTATTGGGCAAATTACCTTTAACATGTTGGAGAAGTATTCCCTATTTATGTTTTTGGCACTGATATCTGAAATTATCGGTACGGTTTCCGGCTTTGGCTCGTCCATACTCTTTGTGCCCTTAGCCACTTTTTTCTTCGATTTTAAAACTGTGTTGGGTATTACAGCAATCTTCCACGTTTTTAGCAACATCTCCAAAATCTTTCTTTTCCGCGATGGCGTTAATAAGAACATAGCACTCAGGCTCGGAATCCCGGCTATTTTATTCGTGATTCTTGGTGCGTGGTTAACTACCTATATTCCTGTAAAGCCGATGGAGATATTGATGAACACGGCGCTCGTATGTTTGTCAATTTACCTTTTACGCAATTTTAATCGCCGTATTAAACAAACTAACGCTAACCTATATACCGGTGGCGCCGCATCGGGCTTTTTGGCTGGCTTATCAGGAACCGGCGGAGCAATCAGGGGAATTACACTGGCAGCATTTCATTTACCCAAATCAATCTTTATAGCAACATCTGCTCTTATCGACCTTGGCGTTGATAGCAGTCGCGCAGTGATTTACCTTAGTAACGGTTACTTCCATCAATCTTACTGGATATTAATACCTTTCTTAATAGTTATTAGTTTAATAGGTAGTTACATTGGAAAAGTCATTTTAAAATATACTTCCGAAACGCTGTTCAGATATATCGTTGTAACAGTGGTAATCGGTGTTTCACTATTCCAGGTTATCAAGTTATGGGTTGGTTTTTAAAAACCTTTGGTTAAAAACCAGCTAAGGCAAGTGTGGCTGATTGGCCTTATTGTTCATTAGCGGCAACTAATGCTGTAGGCAAAAAAATAAAAAAGCCTCTCAGATTTCTCTAAGAGGCTTTATATTCCGGTAAATGCAGTGTAAAGTAAAATATCGATCCTTTATCCAGATCACTTTCTACTCATACCTGTTAACGCGGCTATCAGCGCTTCCGATGTTTTGTTGAAATAGTCTGCGTCACTTTTGTTTTAACTATGCTACTGTAATTGTTTTAAATAAGGTGTAGCCATCGGTATTATTTCCTGTAATTGAATCTGCCATGTTTCCGTTTAGGCTATCTGAAAATATACTGTCCTGCGTGTTTGAGGTATCGGGAGCTCCGTTGTAACCATTTGTTGCATAAACCGCCGTGTAAGTGGAAACCGGAAAGGCAATTTGCGTTACTAAAAGTGAGCTTCCGCCCGGTGTTAATATTTCAACATGAATGTGTGGTGCTCTGCCCGGATACCAACCGGGGAATATGCTCAGGAACGACACCTGTCCATTTGTATTGGTGGTTTGCCTGCCGCGTAAATAATTCGCACTAGTTTGAGTTGCATATTGAGAGTATAATCCGTCTTTATCACATTGCCAAACATCCACAAGTACGTTTGCAAGCGGAGCACAACCATTGCTTTGGTCATGTATAGTTAGGGTCATTAAAAGAGCAATACCTGTTCTGTCTCCAATGATACTTGCTCTTACATATTGAGCTGGAGTTTGTATGGGGAATGGCCCTTTGGTTTCGGTTGGCGAAATAGTACAATTACCACCACCCGAAGTAGCCGGATCAGTTGCATCATCATCTTTTGAACAAGACGAAATAACAGTAGGTAATGCTATAATAGAGCCTAACCCCCAAAGACTTTTCGTTAAAAAATGTTTTCTTTTCAAAGCTTTAATTTTCTATGTAGATATTTAGTTTTTAAAACATGGGGTGTGGGTTGGCCGAAGTATCAGGAGCAGCCTGTATTACGTCCCAATGTTCAGCTATTTTGTTATTTTCAATTCTGAAGAATTCCGCAATAGCTGATTGTGCAAAGGTGCGACTACCCAATGCGTAAAAACATTGAACAAGTTCAATAAATGGAATTTGCTTTATTTGTTGTGGATGAGTTTTTTTCTTGTTTTGCCTACAAACTCATGGCTGATACCCAGTTAAGCTGCAATCTGATTGGTTTTTCCGGTTAACCATCAAATTTATTAAAAACTGCATTTTTAGCTTCTAAGGGCACTTTAACGCATAAAAAAGCCACTCAGATTTCTCTAAGAGGCTTTCGATTTTTTTTGTGGTACTGGGATCGAACCAGCGACGCAAGGATTTTATTTTTTCTTTTGGAGAGACTCGATGTCACTTAAATCTTTTTGTCGTCCCGAAGCCTCCTTGTTCTTGATAAACTCTGAAACGTTGATGAATTTCACATCAAGCCCATCTACTTCTCCTTCGATTTTATTTGTGTATGCATCATCAAAGTCAACTCCTGAGATGGAATTTAAAATATCTATCCGCAATGGCGGGTACCCTAATTGCGTAACGTAATTATCTTTCAAAAAATCTGCCTCTGTAAGGCCTAACGATGCAAAACCAAAATCCTTTAATACATCGACTAATTTGGCTGCATTTTGCTCACTTGGTTTAATCCAAATGTCCAGGTCGCCGGTATGCCTTGGTCTACCGTGGAAAGCCAGAGCATGGGCACCAACTACCATGTAGTCTACCGAGTGTTGATTTAAGAGCGCAATAAAGTCTATAAAATCCTGTTCGAACATTACATTTTTCTTTGGCTAGCAACTTTATCCATTTTTTGAGGGAACGAACCATTGGCCCATGTAAAATAGTTTTTGCGTAGCCTGAAAACTTCGGCCAGTCTAGCGGCGGGCGTTTGCGCTAACCAAAAGGTTACGTCGAGCGTATCCTCATCTTCCATTTTTACATGGTTTGCTACCATGGCAATCTTACGGTTAAGCTTCATAGGATATTACGGTTATACCAAATTTACAAAAAAAGCACAACAAATGCTTGTTGCTCTGCTAACAAAAAAGCCTCTCAGATTTCTCTAAGAGGCTTTCTACTTTTTCTGTGGTACCAACTGGGATCGAACCAGTGACACATGGATTTTCAGTCCATTGCTCTACCATCTGAGCTATGGTACCGCGTTCCGTTTAAGGTTTGCAAATGTAGCGTTTTTTTTATTCCTGTAAAGTTTTTTTTCAATTTTGTTGGGGGAGGAGTTGGAAGGTTAGAAGGTTGGAAGGTTGCAAGGTTGGTTTTCAGGGATTTATCGGTGTGAGTTCTTCCTTTTTTTTAATCTTTCAACTTTACAACGCCCCAACCTTTCAACATCTTTAACCCTTTTAACTTTTCCAACCTCTCATAACTTTTTTAACATTTAAACCTTGCAACCTTTCAACATTTAAACAATCTTCAC
This sequence comes from Mucilaginibacter sp. P1_D10, assembly GCF_056406215.1. NCBI lineage: Bacteria > Pseudomonadati > Bacteroidota > Sphingobacteriia > Sphingobacteriales > Sphingobacteriaceae > Mucilaginibacter > Mucilaginibacter sp. P1_D10. Next base: position 420,194 of record NZ_JBFUAP010000001.1, read on the forward strand.
AAACTAATTTATACTTTAGCCTTTAATACTATGCATGCATAATGATTGGACAAGCGATTTTCATCATCATACTACTGGCCGCCGCTTACCTGTTTGGTAAGAATGTTGCAAAGGTAAGGCGCAATATATTGTTAGGCAGGGATGCCGACCGCAGCGATAACCCTGCGGCCCGCTGGCGCATTATGGCCAAAGTAGCCCTTGGCCAAACCAAAATGGTAAAGCGCCCCACGGCTGCGGTGATGCACTTTTTCATATACGTGGGCTTCGTTATTATCAACCTGGAAGTGCTGGAGATTATGATTGATGGTGTCTTCGGCTCGCACCGGGTATTCTCCGGGCCGCTGGGCAGCTTGTACGGACTGCTGATTGGCAGTTTCGAGGTGTTGGCTTTGCTGGTGCTGGTATCTTGCGTGGTGTTTTTGGCGAGGCGCAACATCATCAAATTAAAACGCTTCAGCGGCACGGAGATGACGGCCTGGCCAAAATCTGATGCCAACTATATTCTCATTACAGAGATCCTGCTGATGACGGCCTTCCTTACCATGAATGCTGCCGACTATAAACTGCAGGCTTTACACATTGGGCATTACGTTGCTGCGGGCAATTTTCCGGTGAGTGGCCTTATAGCGCCCTTGCTACCCGCAGGTGCGGCGCCGCTCGAATTCATCGAACGCGGTTGCTGGTGGTTCCACATCGTGGGGATACTGGCATTCCTCAATTACCTGCCCTATTCCAAGCATTTCCATATCCTTTTGGCATTCCCCAATGTATATTACTCCAATTTAAAGCCCAAGGGCGAGTTTAGCAATATGGCATCGGTAACCAACGAGGTAAAGGCCATGCTCGATCCATCCTTTGTGCCCGAAGCTACCGAGGTGAGCCGCTTCGGCGTAAAGGATGTTACTGACCTTACCTGGAAAAATCTGATGGAGGCCTACACCTGCACCGAATGCGGCAGGTGCACGTCTGTTTGCCCGGCAAACATCACCGGCAAGCTGTTATCGCCCCGCAAGATTATGATGGATACCCGCGACAGGCTAACCGAAGTAGGCAATAATATAGATAAGCACGGCAAGGATTACACCGACGATAAAACCCTGCTGGATAATTACATCACCCGCGAGGAGTTATGGGCCTGCACCACCTGTAATGCCTGCGTAGAGGCTTGCCCGGTAAACATAAACCCGCTGGAGATTATTACCGAGATGCGTCGCTACGTGGTGATGGAAGAATCGCAGGCGTCGGCCAGCCTCAACAACATGTTCGGCAATATGGAGAATAATGGCGCCCCCTGGAAGTACAGCCAGGCTGATAGGTTGAACTGGGCGGAAAAAAGTTGATGTGCAGATGTGCAGATTTCAGATGTGCAGATTAATGTCGTTTACTTAGGAGTTGGCCCGCTCTGTAGCCTCACCCCAGCCCCTCTCCAAGGGAGAGGGGCTAAGAATATTAAAGTCCTCTCCTTTGGAGAGGATTTAGGTGAGGCTTCTAAGCAGCTTAAGTTTACGATATGCAAATAAAGAATTGATAAAGAAATTTTAAAATGGAAAAAGGTTACGAATTGTTTATCGAAAAAGTGGCAGCCTCTAAATTGGTTTGGGGTTTAAAGGATAAGAAGGGCTGGGCGAATTCATCGTCGGCGGAGGATGAAGAGGTGGATGTGATACCGTTTTGGTCGGAGCGGGCGTATGCTAAGGCTAGCGCGCGCGACGATTGGAAGGATTATACGCCGACGGAAATTCCCCTGGCTTTTTTCCTGGAGGAGTGGTGCGTGGGCATGGCCGAGAACGATACGCTGATAGGGACTAATTGGGACCCAAGGATGATAGGACAGGAGGCCCAGGCGCTACAAATTGCGCTGGATATCCTCAACCAGCTAAACGTAATCAATTCGGCCATAAAATTTAGTAGCTACAGCAGCATCAACGAGTTTATTGCCGATATAAAGGAAGAAGAGTAATCGATTGCCAGTTTGCAGTTTTAAAATAGAAGATGGAAGAAACCCCAAATAAATCCGAAATCGAAATTTCGAAATCCGAAATATTAACTGTGCCTACCATGGCCCAAATGGCTGCCGAAGGCAAAACGCCCGAAATACTTTTTTGGGTAGGCTGCGCAGGTAGTTTCGACGAGCGGGCGCAGAAGATTACCCGCGATATCTGCAAGATATTGCAGCATACCGGCATAAGCTACGCCGTATTGGGCACCGAAGAAAGCTGCACCGGCGACCCGGCCAAGCGGGCAGGCAACGAGTTCCTGTTCCAGATGCAGGCTATGACCAATATAGAGCTGCTGAATGCTTATGAGGTTAAAAAGATTGTAACCGGCTGCCCGCATTGCTTCAACACCATTGCCAACGAATACCCCGGCCTTGGCGGCAAATATGAGGTGATACACCATACCCAGCTGATACAGGGCCTTATTGACGAAGGCAAGCTGAAAGCCGAAGGCGGCGAAAGCTTCAAAGGCCGCCGCATTACCTTCCACGACCCATGTTACCTGGGCCGGGGAAACGGCGTTTATGAAGCACCCCGCGCAGCTTTAGAGATTTTGGATACCGAACTGGTAGAAATGAAACGCTGCAAAAGCAACGGCCTTTGCTGCGGCGCCGGCGGTGCCCAAATGTTCAAGGAACCCGAAAAAGGCAACAAAGACATCAACGACGAGCGCATGCTTGATGTGCTAGAGGCTAAAGCCGATGTCATTGCCTCAGGCTGCCCCTTCTGCATGACGATGCTAAGCGATGGCGTAAAGCACATGGATAAAGAGCAGGAAATAAAAGTGCTGGATATTGCAGAGATAACGGTTAGGGCTAATGGGTTGTAAGGGGGAACTTACCACCACAGCCTCACCCCAACGTCATTGCGAGGAACGAAGCAATCTCTACGTAGGACAAGTGGTCATGCATAGCCGCCATGCTTATCGGGAGATTGCTTCGTACCTCAATGACGCGGTGGTGAGCTAATTCGTCCTTATAACGCTTTCCTCTTCAAAAAAGTAATCGCTTCTTTCAAACTATCCAATCTCCCGGGCGCAAATTTGCTTACCGGGATTTTGAGCGATGTGGCTACCGAATCCAAATCGCCATTAGGGTCATCAAACGTTTGGATGATGATATCATCGGTAAGGGTGCGAATCTGGAGGCTGTCGGCCAAAGTATCGGCAGCGGCGCGCTGATAATCTATCCCTTTGACGCGTTTGATATTGAAGGAATAATACTCCTGGTTGCCCTGTTGATAAGTTTTCCGGATGCGGATAAAATGGTCGGTAGTGAGGGTTATTTCCCAATGGGCTATGTTCGGCTCGCCTGATGGATTATAGGCCTCCGTTAAGGCCCTGTTGCTCCAGTTCACCCATGCCTGCTCGTCCATAATGGCCGCAAAGCCGTACAGCAGGGGCATTATGAGCAATGCGGTGGCAATAAAGGATGCTTTTTTCATCTTTGGTAGAAGTGATCTTAGCATGACAACAAACACTATCCCCAAGTTAATAAATTGAATAAATTTGCTTTATGGAATTTTCTTCACATTCGAGGGTTTGGGTGTACCAGTCCGACCGTAAACTAACCGATGCCGAAACCCTGCAAATACAGGTATTGCTGGATAATTTCACCACCGTATGGACGGCCCATAGCAACCAACTGAAAGCCAAAGCCGAAATCAAGTACAATCGCTTCCTGATTTTGTTTGTAGACGAAAGCCAGGCAGGCGCAAGCGGATGCTCGATAGATAAATCGGTAAACTTTATGAAACAGATGGAGCAGCAGTTCGGCATCAACCTTTTCGACAGGTTCAACCTGGCTTACCGCAACGGCGAAGAAATATTATCAGTGCCCCGCAATCAGTTTGAAGAGCTGCTGAAGCAAGGGAAAATTACCTCAGAAACCATCGTTTTCAACAACCTGGCCCAAACCATTGCCGACCTGCAAACCAAATGGGAAGTTCCTTTTAAAGATAGCTGGCATAAGCAGTTGTTTGGCGATTTGGTGGTGGCGTAACAGTTATTAAATTTGTTTATGACAACTTTCACCGCACAAGTAAAAGATAGCGACGCCGAGTTGATATTAACTATTTTGAAGAAGTTTAAAGCTAAAGTAATCGAAGCTCCCAAAGAAAGCGAACTTACTTTAGAAATAATTGATGCGTTAAAGGAAGTTAAGCAGATGCAGGAAGGTAGCCTTAAGCCGCTAAGCCTTAAAGATATCTAATGCCTCATAAGATAATTTACTCTTCGCGCTTTATACAGCTATCATAAATCCCAGCTAATTCCTATTCTTCATCACCCGTTTTGCCAGTATTTAGCTTTGCAATTGCAATTTTGTAGTTAACTTGCAATATGGAAAAGTACGACAGCCGCGTTGATGCCTATATTGAGAAATCGGCAGATTTTGCAAAACCCATTTTAAAACACCTGCGCGAGCTGGTGCACCGCGCCTCGCCCGAGATTACCGAAACCATGAAATGGAGTGCGCCGTTTTTTGAGTATAACGGGGTGCTTTGCTTTATGATGGCCTTTAAGCAACACGCCGGCTTCGGTTTCTGGAAAGCGGACCTGTTGCCCGACCCGCACCAGATACTCCACACCGAAGGTGGCGAATCGGCTGGCAGCATAGGCAAGCTCACCACCCTTGCCGATTTGCCCGATGATGATATCCTGATCTGGTACATCCGCCAGGCCATAGCGCAAAAGGGCACGTTAAAGGCTGCCAAACCCGCAGCGGTAAAAAAGGTTGCGGCCAAGACTGTAGCCGTAGCCATGGATACCCCGGCCTACCTTGCCGAACTGCTCGACCAAACCCCCGCCGCCAAAGAACACTTCGAAAAGTTCAGCCCATCGCAAAAGAAGGAATACATCACCTGGTTTGAAGATGCCAAAAGCGAAGCCACGCGCGAGAAGCGTTTGAAGGAAGGGCTGGAATGGATAAGTGAGGGGAAGACGAGGCACTGGAAATATAAGTAGCAAAACACTGTCACCATTAAGTTGAAGAAAAATGCTTATGGGATTGCGCGGATAGGCGTAGACACGCAGCATAGAATCCCTGGTTTTTTTTCTGCTCGAAATAAGCATCATTCGGGAACCACAAAACAAAAAAAGTGACCTTTTTTGATGCTATTGTGGTAAAAACACGGAGATTTCCGAAGGTGAATTTTGCGAAAATCGACATTAAAATTCCAGCGGCCCAAGCCTCCGCATATTTTGTCTGATGAGGTATTGCCGGTGCTTTAAATAAGTACTCGGGTTGGTTGCCGACCATCTGAGCGGGCTTGGGAATATTACCGCTATGGCCGCTGCTTCGCGCGCGTTAAGTTGCGATGCCGGTTTATGGAAATAAGCCTGCGAGGCTGCTTCGATACCGTAGATGCCGTCGCCCATTTCTATTACGTTCAAATAAACTTCCATGGTGCGTTTCTTGCTCCAGAAAGCCTCTATCAGCACCGTGAACCATGCCTCCAGGCCCTTGCGTATGAACGAGCGACCCGGGTAAAGGAAAACATTCTTAGCTGTTTGCTGGGTGATGGTGCTGCCACCGATAAGCTTTTTGCTTTTGGCGTTTTTTTGGATTGCCTTTTGTATGGCGTTGAAATCGAAGCCGTGGTTCTCTAAAAAGGTTTGGTCTTCTGCGGCAACGGCGGCGCGTTTCATCGGGTCGGCAATGTCCTCAAAATCAACCCATTCCTTGTCAACCTTCCATGGTTTTCCGGCGGCTTTTTGTTCAAAACCACGTTGTACCATGAGCCAGGTAAACGGCGGATTTACGAAACGGAAAAGCAATACGCCGAAAAGACTTAGGCCTATAAACGCTATAAATAAGAGTTTTACGATGCGGAGTACCAGGCGCAGCACGCCTCCATATTTGGATTTCGGAGCCCGAAACTTCGATTTAGGGGTTTTATTTTTCGCAGAGCGGGTATTAAGGGCCATTATGCCGTAAAGCTATGAAACAAAAAAGGTGTTCTGCAAATGCAAAACACCTTTTTATATCTTCAAATCCGAAATCGGAATCGAGAATTACTCAGCTACTACCTCGAAAGGTACCTGAACTTTTACTTCTTTATGCAGGTTTACGTTTGCAATGTACTCGCCAACGAATTTTGGTTCCTGATCGAAAGTGATACGGCGACGGTCAACTTCGAAACCTTCTTTCTTCAAGGCATCAGCTACCTGTATGGTATTGATAGCACCGAAGATTTTGCCGGTTTCGCCTGCTTTAGCACCAATGGTAAGCTTAACGCCTTCCAAACGTGCAGCAATAGCGTCAGCATCTTTGCGTATTTTCTCTTGTTTGAATTGAGCCTGTTTCAGGTTCTCTGCCAATACTTTACGTGCAGATTCTGTGGCTAATATGGCATAACCCTTAGGGATAAGGAAATTACGGCCATAACCTGGTTTAACGTTTACTACATCGTCTTTATCGCCCAGGTTTTTAACGTCTTGTTTTAAAATAACTTCCATTTTGTAAACCTCCCGATTATTTTAATGAGTCTGTAACGTAAGGTAATAAACCAATGTGGCGTGCACGTTTAACGGCTTGGGCCACTTTACGCTGAAATTTCAACGAAGTACCGGTTAAGCGGCGTGGTAATACTTTACCCTGATCGTTGATGAATTTCAATAAAAAGTTAGCGTCTTTGTAATCGATATACTTGATACCGTTCTTTTTGAAACGGCAGTATTTCTTACGGTTATCCTCCACCTTTGGAGCGGTAACGTATTTAATTTGGTCGTTTGCCATTATTTGCTTTCCTCCACTTTAGCTGCAGGCTTTTTGTTGAAAGCGCCGCTGCGTTTTTTCTCGTTGTATGCTACTGCATGTTTATCCAGAGCAATGGTAAGGAAGCGCAAAACACGCTCATCGCGCCTTAATTCAACTTCCACTTTGTTAATTACTTCACCGGGAGCCTTGAATTCAGTTAAGTGATAGTACCCTGTAGTCTTCTTTTGAATAGGGTACGCAAGTTTCTTCAAACCCCAATTATCCTCCTGGACAATTTCGGCTCCGTTGTCAGTTAGAATTTTGCTGTATTTGGCAATAGCCTCAGTAGCTGTTTCTGTTGACAACAACGGGGTTAGAACGATCACGATTTCGTACTGTTGCATTGTTATACTTTGATTTTTAATTAAATACCCGCTATTACGGGGCTGCAAATGTAGTGAGAATAATGTACTTATGCAAGTAATGCCATAAGGTAATTTATATGATTATTAATGCCTCGTTTCAGCATTTTCGCCGTTGCAGGGCTTCTTTCTTCAAGTTGAAGGTTTTTTAACAATTGTTAACGCTTTTATACGTGCTTCAAAAAAACTTATCGCCCGTTTAAGCGTATCTATATTATAAGCAGTTTCAACTATGGAATTCTCAGAAAGCAGGTACCAGCATGCAGGTACATTGGGGTTTATGTACGATAGGCTTTTCTTACAAAACCCAAACGAAGACGATGAAGTTTTAGAAGGCGACTGGAATGATGAAGAGGACGAAGACTTTGACGATGAGATTGAAAGCAAGAACGATTTGCGCGAGATACGCGTAGGCGATGACGTGCGCGAACCCGACCCGGAAGATGACGATCACCTGCCGGATGATGATTTGCAGTAGGTTTTAGTGGGGTAAATATCAAACTTCGGCAAAAACCTCATCAAGCGTTAAAACAAAGCCAGGCAATATCGGCGTTGTTATTTCGTCGCCTATGGTAAGTAGTTTTGATGCCTGATATTTAGCGTCGATGAGGGTGTACTTCAGAAATGTTTTTTCTTCGGGGTGGATAATCCAATATTCAGATACCCCCGCTTCTTCATACACTTCATATTTATTTTGGAGTTCTTTTTTGTTATTGCCCGGCGATAGTATCTCAACCATAATATCCGGTGCACCCAGGCATCCGCGGATATCTATTTTCTCGGGGTCGCAAACCACGCAAACATCGGGCTGAACTACTGTTGTAATATCCTTATTGTCTGAAGAGCGTTTCTTCAATCGAACGTCAAAAGGTGCTGAAAAAACCTTACACGGTTTGCCCTTTAGGTGATTGTATAAGGAATTAAATACCGCACCAAAAATAATTTGATGTACAGAACTTGGTGCAGGGCTCATTTTAAATATTTTACCCTTAATCAGTTCTAATCGCTCATCAAATGTCCATTTAAGGTAGTCGGCATAAGTATAAGTTTTGTTGATATCTAAATCTGATAGCTGCATCGTTGGCAAATGTTATTTTCAAATATAAGCGTTTGAAAACAAATACTGTTCCCCGCATCATCCCGGAAAGTGAATTTCCCTATTTTTTAATGCCCAATTCTTGCTACCTTTATACCTGTGGATAATTTTATTGTTTCGGCACGCAAATACCGCCCGGCTACTTTTGAAACGGTTGTTGGTCAGCAACATATCACCAATACGTTAAAAAACGCCATCAAAAATAACCAGCTGGCGCAGGCGTTTTTGTTCTGCGGGCCAAGGGGCGTGGGTAAAACTACCTGTGCGCGTATCCTGGCAAAAACCATCAACTGCACCAACCTGCAACCCAATGGCGAAGCCTGCGGCACTTGCGATAGCTGCCGCGCTTTTACCAACGGAAACTCATTTAACGTTCACGAACTGGATGCCGCATCAAACAACTCGGTAGATGATATCCGCAGCCTGATAGAGCAGGTACGCATACCGCCACAAGCTGCACGTTACAAGGTTTATATTATAGATGAGGTGCACATGCTATCGCAGGCGGCGTTCAACGCTTTCCTGAAAACGCTGGAAGAACCACCTAATTACGCTATATTTATATTAGCCACTACCGAGAAGCATAAGATACTGCCAACCATCCTTTCGCGCTGCCAGATATTCGATTTTAACCGCATACGGGTAGAGGATATGGCCGGGCACCTGGCCAACATCGCGCAAAAAGAAAGCATCAGCTACGAAAACGACGGCCTGCACATCATCGCCCAAAAGGCAGATGGCGGCTTGCGGGATGCGCTCTCCATGTTCGACCAAATCGTGAGCTTCAGCGGTGGCAATGTTACCTACCGCTCGGTTATTGATAACCTCAACATACTTGATTACGATTATTATTTCAGCATAACTGATAGGCTGCTGGGCGAGGATAACGCCCAAACCCTGCTGCTTTTTGATGAGATATTATCTAAAGGATTTGATGGTGCGCATTTTATATCCGGCCTTTCTGAGCATTTCCGCAACCTGCTGGTGGGCAAGGATACTGCTACTATCAAATTGCTTGAGGTGAGCGAAACTATAAAAGCGCGTTACCTGCAGCAATCGCAGGCGGCATCTGTTTCTTTCCTGCTCTCGGCCATGAATATCGCCAACCAGTGCGATATTGGTTACAAGCAAAGCAAAAACCAACGTTTGCAGGTAGAGCTGGCGTTGTTGAAGATGTGCCACCTGCTCTCGGTATTCAATTTGGCCACTGCGCCAATGCCACAGGCAGTAGCTGCCCCGCAAGGGGAGCTAAAAAAAAAACCTGATACAGTAACAAAAAGCGATACTTTACCGCCTGCAAACACCGATGAGGTACCTTTGCTGCGCGATACCCCCGCTGTTTTTAACCGTATGCCGCCGCAGGAAACCGCTAAGGCATCGGTTGCTGCCGCACCGATAGAGACTGCCCCATTAGCCGGGAAAGCCAAAGTATCTCTTATGGCCAATCTTAATGCAGGGGGGGCAACCACCAAAATACCCAATTTTAAAGAGTTGGGTAAACAGGTAGAAGAGGCCCTGGCGATAGAAGAGGACCCTTACTTAAAAGGGGAGGACAAGGAACCTTTCACCATCGACGAGTTTTTGCAGCTATGGACCAACCACGGCGCAAAGCTGAAAGCGGAGGGTAAATCGGCCAGTTTGTATAATATTTTTACATCGGTTACCCCCAGGGTGCTATCGCCCGGGAATTTTGAGGTGCTTGTATCCAATAAAGTACAGGAAAAAGATTTTAGGGACGAGCGGCCCAACGTGCTTAACTTTTTACGTACCACGCTGCGCAACTTCGATATAGAGGTAAACGCCCGTGTAGAAGAAACAACGGTAGTGCGTAAACCTTACACCTCGCTGGAGAAATTTCAGCACATGGCTGCCAAAAACCCGCAGCTGATGGATCTGAAGAATAAGTTTAATTTAGATTTCGATTAGGTTGGCGCGAATTAAGCAAAAGGGACGGCTCTCATAAAAGCCATCCCTTTTGTTCTCGTATTTTTGATTGGCAACCTTTCTAACTTCTTCAACCTTCCCCTAACTTACTTATCATTCTTAGGGTAACCTTCTTCGTCCAGGTCGTCGCGATCATCTTCTGGCGTGTGGGCGAGTTTGGCATCCAACTGGCTTATTTCTACTATTTTGCCGCTGTCTATATGCATTCCGAGGCTTTCAGCGTCCGTCTCTATAGATCGTACGGCATCATATTCGCCCTTGGTATCGTAAGGGTTTGCCTCGTCGTAGCTGGAGTTGATATCGTCGCCGTTTTTTACGGCTGTGTCGTAGGGGTCGGGGTGGTCGTAATCCGGGTCGTCGCCTTTTACATCGTATTCAAAGCTGTCCTCGGCTTCGTTAAAATTAAGGTCGTCGCTATCGGCGGTATCCTCTGCGTTGTTTTCCAGGTCTTCGTCCCTGTATTCAGGGTCGGTTTTCTGTCCGTTGTTTTCGTCGTTGGCTATCATAGGTTTTTGTTTTGTACACTATTATACATTAAAAACCCTGCCAAAAAGCCCGTGTTTACAACGCAGGGATCAATAACGTATTTGTTTGCGGTATGAGGTAACGCCGCCTATTGCAAATTTAAGAGATACGCTGTATTGTATCAACAAGTCTTTGCTTTTGCCGGCGGCGAAGCCGTCCATATTATCGCCAAAATCGTGAATGTACGATGCGCCAATATCCACCTTAAACGATGGCTCGTTGTATTGGCTAAAGAATTTCAGTTCGTAACCCAGCCTCAAAGGCATCAACAGTTCGTTGCTTTTATCCAGGCCATCGGTAAAAAAACCGGGGGTGATTTCAGATGTACGGTGGATATCCTTAATATCGTTCATGATATAACCCAGCCCGCCCGATATATAAAGGTTTTTGACGGCGTTCATAAAACCGCTGCGCGAATAATCTATCAGTTCACCTGCCTGTAATTGGCCCCTGAATAAAAAAGCAGTGTAGCTGTTTTTGAAATACCTGCCCGATTTCGTTATCGGATCGCCGCCTTCCAGGTTCCCGACCTGTATCTCTACAATGTAATTTACGAATGGGGTTGCGTTGTAAGTGAAGCCAACATTTATGCCCACTTTGTTTTTAAGGGTTTCTGCATCGCCATAAACTTTGTTGACCGAACCGCCCAGGCTAAAATCGTACTGGGCATAATCGTAGCCAATTTGAGCTTTAGACAGTAGCGCGAAAGAGGTTAATAAAAGCGTAAAAAATGTTGTTTTGAAAAGCAACTTCATCATAATATAACAGCAATGCTACAGGTAAAATAGCGGATAATAAATTTTTTATAAAACTTAGCGGCTACAACTTATATGGCAACACCGCCACTAAATTAATTGCCGGGGTTAAAATACACTATTTATTTTATTGTTTGCTTATCGGGAAAACGAATTTTCACCCCGGGCAATTGCAAATAATTTAAACAAAGCCCCTACATAGCGCGGCTTTTTTAAAATTATGGCGGTATTGTGAAAATTTACAAATAAAATTTTATGTAAGTTTGAAACCGTTAAATCAAAATAATAACCATAGTAAGGTATGTCTAAAATTAAAGTACAAAACCCGGTAGTTGAGCTGGATGGTGATGAAATGACACGCATCATCTGGAAATTCATAAAAGATAAATTGATTATCCCTTATCTGGATGTGGATATAAAATATTACGATCTGGGTATCGAGTATCGCGACGAGACAGATGACCAGGTTACCATCGATGCTGCAAACGCCATTAAACAATATGGTGTGGGCATAAAATGCGCCACCATTACGCCCGATGAAGATCGAGTGAAAGAATTTAGCCTTAAACAGATGTGGAAATCGCCTAACGGCACTATCCGTAATATATTAGATGGTACCGTTTTCCGCGAGCCGATAGTGATGAGCAACGTGCCGCGTTTAGTACCTAACTGGACCGCCCCTATATGCATTGGCCGCCACGCTTTTGGCGATCAGTACCGCGCTACCGACTTTTTAACTAAAGGCAAAGGTAAGCTTACCGTTAAGTTTACGCCCGAGGACGGCAGCCCCGAGCAATCGTTCGAGGTGTTCAACTTCAAAGGCGATGGCGTGGCTTTAACCATGTACAACACCGACGAATCTATTATTGGCTTTGCGCACGCTTGCTTTAACCAGGCGTTGATGAAGGGCTGGCCGTTATACTTGTCTACCAAAAACACCATCCTTAAAAAATACGATGGCCGTTTTAAAGATATCTTCGAAGAGATATACCAGGCAGATTACAAAACTAAGTTTACCGAAGCAGGCATCACTTACGAGCACCGCCTTATCGACGACATGGTTGCATCGGCCCTTAAATGGAACGGCAACTTTGTATGGGCTTGTAAAAACTACGATGGCGACGTACAATCAGACACCGTTGCGCAAGGTTTTGGTTCACTCGGTTTAATGACCTCTACCCTGGTTACTCCTGACGGAACCGTAATGGAAGCAGAAGCAGCGCACGGCACCGTAACCCGCCACTACCGCGAGCACCAGGCCGGTCGGCCAACATCTACCAACCCAATTGCATCTATTTTTGCATGGACACGCGGCTTAGAGTTCCGCGGTATATTGGATGGCAACCAGGAACTGATTGATTTCTGCAAGGCTTTGGAAGAAGTTTGTATAGAAACCGTAGAAAGCGGCAAAATGACCAAAGATTTGGCCATCACCATAAAACCAAAGGTTGAACACGGTACCGATTACCTGTACACCGAAGAGTTTTTGGAAGCTATCGACGAAAATTTGAAAAAGAAGCTGGGTAAGTAATTATCCGCTTTAAATATTTGGAAGCCTGTCCTTGAAAAAGGATGGGCTTTTTTTGGTTGTAACCTGCCTTTAACCTCCTACGTCTCAGCCGGCATGAAAATTCCCTTTATCTGGCAATATTGCCTTGCCTTTATGGCTTTTGTTTTTGTGTTTGGACAATTGCACGAAATAGCACACCTAACCGCCGCCTATTGGGTTTGCAGCAAGCCAGGCATACAACTCGATTTTAACTTATGGACCTTGAGCAAGGATTGCGAAGGTTCACCGTCAGCCTACCTACCAACCATATTTGGCCCGGTATTTAGCTACCTATGTATGTGGGTAGGGTTTTTTATGTTACGGTCTGATAACAAAAACCTTTGGCCAACTGCTTTTGCTTTGGTTATTGGTAACGTAGCCTTTGCACGCATACTTACTGCAGGCATGGGTGGGGGAGATGAAACCACGGTATTGAAGGTTTTGCTGAGCGGACAGTCGATGTGGCTTATAAAAGGGCTTGGTTTTGCACTCGTTTTCTCTCTTGCTTTTCCGCCACTGTACATGGTTTATAAAAGGCTGGCAGATAGACATCGCGTTTGGGTTTTGGCTGCATTTTGCGTGTTGCCATTAATTATCATGATGCTGTATGAATTTATTTTGTTGGGTAAGGTAATAAAGGCCGGAGTGCTTCCGCAGGCCCACCTTTTAGGCATAGCCGATTTTATTTACCTGCACACAGCGTTGATGGCTGTTGTTGTGTTGGTTTTTAGAAAAACCTTGTTTGGGGCTTCATCAAAATCTTTAACTTAGCCGTCACTAACAAAGCATACCCATGTCAGCATTATATCCGCTAAAATTCAAAACCATCTACAAAGACAAAATTTGGGGTGGCCACAAAATACAAACCTACCTGCATAAAGATATTGGTAATTTGCCAAATTGCGGCGAAACCTGGGAAATATCGGGCGTAAAGTCCGATGTATCTGTAGTGGATGGCGGAGCGCTCGAGGGCCAATCGCTGGCTGCCTTGCTGGAGCAATACCAGGGCCAGTTGGTGGGCGATAAGGTGTATGCGCATTTCGGCAACATCTTCCCGCTGCTGGTTAAATTTATAGATGCTGCCGACGACCTGAGCGTACAGGTGCACCCTAATGACGAGTTGGCCAAAGAACGCCACAACTCTTTCGGTAAAACTGAGATGTGGTATGTGATTGAAGCCGACCCTGGCAGCACCCTCATTACCGGCTTTAACCGCGAAATGACCGAGCAGGAGTATATGGATGCCTTAAACAGCGGCCACATTATGGATATACTCAACAAAGAAGAGGTCGCTGCGGGTGATGTTTACTTTTTACCCGCCGGCCGCGTGCACACCATTGGCAAAGGCTTGCTTATTGCCGAAATACAGCAAACATCTGATATCACCTATCGCATTTACGATTTTGATAGGGTAGATGATAAGGGCAACAAACGCGAGTTGCACACGCAGGAAGCATTAGCAGCAATCGACTATAAGCATTACGACGAGTACAAAACGCTTTACATTCCCCAGAAAGACGAAACGGTGCGCGCAGTAAGCTGCCCGTATTTTACTACTAACATCATGGATTTCACTGAGGGGGTAACAAAAGATTACTCCTTCCTCGATTCATTCGTGATACACGTTTGCGTGGCAGGCGAGTACACCATTACGCATGAAGGTGCCGCATATCCGGTAAAAATGGGCGAGTGCATACTGTTACCAAAAACTATAGATACGGTAGAACTTACAACCACTACCGGCTTCAAGATACTGGAAAGTTATATTGAATAAATTGGCTTAATGGCAAGCGCCTGCGCGCTTGCTTCTCATCACTTTACGGAGACGCGCTAACCCCGCGTCTTTTTTTGTTTGGGTTGGGGAGCACCCAAAACAAAATTAGTTTAAACCACCGAATCCAGGCCTGGGCTGATAAGAGTTGATAATTTCTGCAACGTGCGATTCGCTTATCGGCTTCAGGATATAATCTTTTATCGCCGGATTATTTTTGGCTCGGTTAATATCTTTAATGTCTACCGAAGAACTTATTGCGTACACGGAGATTTTTTTCCCGATTAGGGATTTTATTTCCTCAAAATTTTGGGTAAACTCCCAACCATCCATCACCGGCATATTGATATCCACGAATATTACATCGGGCAGGCTGCCGGAGTAGCTTGGGTCTTTAAGGTAGTCTATGGCCTCCTTGCCATTACTGAAATGAAGGATATGCGCAAAAACACCCTTTATTTCTATGAATTTTTTGAAGCCGTAAATGAAAATATCGTCGTCATCAATTATACAGGCCGTCACCATTTGTCGTTCAAAAATCATCCGTTATATAAATTTTATACCAGCCTTATAGTAAATTTTGTGCCAATATTTACAGTACTGTCTATGTCGATGGTGCCACCGAGGGCCTCAATCTGGTTACGGGTAATAAAAAGACCAATGCCCTTGGCATCTTTGTTTTGATGGAAGGTGCGGTACATGCCAAATAGCTGGTCGCCATGGCGTTTCAGGTCAATGCCAATGCCGTTGTCTTCAAATATCAGGTATGTGTGTTTATCGTCTCTTTGCGTGTAGCAGTTTACTATAGGGGGGCGGTCGGGATGTTTATATTTTATGGCGTTGGTAAGCAGGTTCTGAAAAACGCTCTCCAGGTAGGCCGGGATATAGCTTACCTCCGGCGCATCGCTGAAATCTGCGGTTATTTGCGCATTCGTGGCATCGATATTTGCTCTTAAGATGGCTTTAACATTATCGAAGATGGTACGGAACGCTACCAGTTTGCGTTCTTTGCCAATTTCAGATTGTATCTTCACAATCTCATCCAGGTGGCCCATCGTGGCGCTGAGGCTATCGCTTATGGTTTTGATGTGCGAAAATATCTCCTGCTTATCATTCTCCAGCCTGGTTTCTTCGAACAGGTTTACCATAAACTTAAGGTTGCCAGCATGCGAGCGCAGGTTGTGCGAAACGATGTAGGCGAAGTTTTGCAGGCGTTTGTTCTGGTCATCCAACAGGTTGATGGATGATTGCATGCTTAGCCCGCTTTTCTTGATGATATCTATATCCTGGAAAATCCCCCTTACGGCAATGCATTTGCCGTAGTTATCAATAACAGGCAAGCCTTTGGTACGCACCCAAATAACATTGTTTTTGGCCGTTTTGAAAAGCACCTCCAAATCGTAAGGTTTGCTTAGGTGTATAGCATCCTCAATAGCTTTGGCCACAACGGGGCGATACTGCGGTTCAAAAAAGCTAAGGGCTTCCTCTATATCCAGTTTCACGTCGCCATAAAGCTC
Organism: Mucilaginibacter sp. P1_D10; assembly: GCF_056406215.1. Taxonomy (NCBI): domain Bacteria; kingdom Pseudomonadati; phylum Bacteroidota; class Sphingobacteriia; order Sphingobacteriales; family Sphingobacteriaceae; genus Mucilaginibacter; species Mucilaginibacter sp. P1_D10. The sequence goes on from NZ_JBFUAP010000001.1 coordinate 436,467, forward strand.
GTAAATATTATATATCTCGCGCGATAAATGCAGTGCCATGGTAGATACATCTATCTCCCAGCCGCCCAGGCGGGCAATGCGGCCCGTTTCAGAGCACATGAATTCGGCTTGCGCAGCCTTAAATTCTGCAACCTTGTAGTTATTGATGTTATTCAACACGCCGTACACAAACTGGCCGTCGCCCTCATCGTGCTTAAGGGCCGAGCTTTCGAACCATTGGTAGCCCTGCGCTTTAGTAAGCAGCCTGATATGCGCAATTGGGGTAGGGCCGGGGCCGGTGTAATGGGTGGCTTTTAAAAAGGTTTGCTTATCGTGGTAGTAAAGGATGTTCTCGAAGAAGTTGTGGTATGAGCATTCGATTTCTCCGGGGGCGTATCCTAAAATAGCGTAGAACCCGTCAGACCATTTTGCTTTTTTGGTAACGGTGTTATACTCCCATACGCCGGTATTAATATTGTTTATTAAACGCGCAAGATGAGCCGGGCTTTCTCCAAAGAAATTATGACACTCAAAAAAACTCATCTGTACTTAGTTCCCTGTTCTGTTTAAAATCAATAGCATTAATACGAATAAACATGCCAAAAAAGGGCCTTAGCCCTCAATACAACTCAGCGTTGTTGCAATCTCTTTATGTAATATAGACTTTACTTTAATTGGTATGATACTTATAGGGCTGCTAAATTATCAATTATATCATAATTTATATGCCTTATTATTAGCATTATATCACTAAATATAAACATACTTTAAAAAGTATGTAAAACACTTATACGGCGGAAAGTAATAAGAGTTGTAATTATTATGAGTGGTACCCATAGGCAATGTTCCATTGCCAAATGGTTAAATATTTGCCGCGTAATTAACATATTTAAAAGCAGGGCAACACCGGCAGCAGTAGGGGCTCCCGTATATCTGTTAGCGTATTTGTATCGTTTTTAAAAATGAGACTATAACGCGAAGTTAACTCTCAACTAAAATTATATATTTAGCGGTGCCAATTATATTTTATGAAAAAGATACACTATAAATTCCTCTCGGCATTGTTTATTGCCGCCCTAACTTCTGTTGCAGCTTTCGCGCAAAAAGCGCCCGCCGGAAAAATATGGACACCCGCTAAGGCCAATGCCTGGTATGCGCAGCATAAATGGATGAGCGGCAGCGATTTTATCCCGAGTACTGCTATCAACCAACTGGAAATGTGGCAGGCCGATACCTTCGACGCGGCTACCATAGATAAAGAGCTGGGCTACGCCGAAGGCCTTGGCTTCAACACCATGAGGGTGTTTCTCTACAGCCTTGCGTGGAAACAAGATAAACCGGGCTTTAAAAAGCGCATGGATCAATATCTGGCTATTGCCAATAAGCACCATATTCAAACCATGTTCGTTTTTTTTGACGATTGCTGGAACGCCGATGCCAAAATTGGCAAGCAGCCTGCTCCAAAAACCGGCATCCACAATTCGGGCTGGCTGCAGGATCCCGGCAACAGGATTAAAGACGCAGGGATATTCCCCGAACTGGAAGCGTACGTGAAAGACATAATGACCACCTTTAAACACGATAAACGCATACTGCTTTGGGATTTGTTCAACGAGCCGGGCAACTCCGGCAAGCGCGAGGCATCGATGCCTTTGCTGGTTAAGGTATTTGCCTGGGCGCGTGCGGTAAACCCTGATCAGCCAGTATCTGCCGGCTTGTGGGATTGGAGCTACGAGAAGTTGAATGCCTACCAGGCCCTTAACTCGGATGTGATTACCTATCATGATTATACCGACGAGAAATCGCACCTTAAAACTATACAGTTGCTTAAAAGCCACGGAAAACCGCTCATTTGCACCGAATATATGGCCCGCACCCGCGGCAGCAAATTTGCCAACGTGATGCCTATGCTAAAGACAGAAAACGTCGGCGCGCTGAACTGGGGTTTTGTGATGGGTAAAACCAACACCATATACGCCTGGGACAACCCCATCCCCAATGGCAGCGAACCGAAAGAATGGTTCCACGATATCTTTAGGAAAGACGGAACGCCTTACCGCCAGGAAGAGGTTGACCTGATTAAAAAACTGAACGCCAAATAAAACGCTATGAAGAGGTTATTGGTTTGCTTTATCTTGATCTGCGCCGGGGAATACGCCTTGGCGCAGCAAAAAACAGTAAAGTACGATTTGCTACGGCTGCTTGCGGATAAGAAAATCAACGTAGTTAACCGGGAGGCATCTGCTGTTGTGGATGGCATTAAAACCGGCATAAAGTTATCTGCCCGCGACGATGATGGCTTTGCCTGGCTGGATGGTGTAAGCTTTGCCGATGGCACCATAGAGCTGGATATTAAAGGTAAGGATGTATTGCAGCATAGCTTTGTAGGTATAGCCTTCCATGGCGCAGATACGGGGCACCTTGCGGAGGTTATCTACTTCCGCCCGTTCAACTTTAGGGCTGCCGACCCGGTGCGGAAGATACATGCCGTGCAATATGTATCGTTACCAAAATACGATTGGGAGTACCTGCGCGAGAACTCCAACGGCCAATACGAAAAAGGGATAGAACCCGCGCCTAAAGCCGATGAATGGTTCCATGCGAAAATTGTAGTGGCATACCCGCAGGTAAGCGTTTATGTAAACGGCAACACCCGGCCAAGCCTTTCTGTAAAGATGCTCGGTACCGCCAAAACCGGCAAGCTGGGCCTTTGGGTGGGCAATACCTCCGACGGGGAGTTTGCCAACCTAACGGTTACAGAGTAGCTGAACGCCGGATTGAGGTGGTAGATTTTGTCCAGTTTTTATTTTATAGAAATTCTAAAAATCAAGCAACGTGCAAGGATGCTTGATTTTGCCAAAAAACCTTTAAAAATCGTAGTTTTTCTTTGGTTTTTCGGTGTTTTTCTTAGTTTTTCGAACTTTTTTCGGAAAGGGGTAGAAAATGCCATTATTTTTTCAAATGACTGATTTTCAATAAGTTGTTATTTATCAGGCAAGATCTCAATTTCCAGCTTTTTCCAGCTTTTGCGCTGATTTTAGCTATAGGTTTCCAGGAATTTCCAGCTTTGGAATTTCAAAATCAAGCTCATCGTTTAATCCGATGAATCATGGTTCAGACAGTGCGCCAGGGATTGCAGTCCCCACAGCTGTGGGGAGCCATTGCGCGTAAAGCCTGCAGGCGTATAAACGGAAAGCCCGGCCTGCATGTCGGCAGAAAGGCCCAAAGGGGGCGCCAGGCTGATCGATAAATGCGCGTGTGCCGGTTAATAAAGCAATGGCCGGTATGCACACACACAAATATCATGGCTTTCTCCTTACCAACAAGTGTTTGTCATATCAGCATAACAATTGCGCTTAAATGCCGCCGCGCCTAAACTTTTGAATTAAATTATCCGTTACTTTATATTCAAGAAAGGGTAAAACATGCGCGGTTACGGATTTTCGAAGTTCACGCCCAACCAAATCCCCAAAGGCGGGTTTGAAGAATTACTGAAGTTATTTTTAGAATTGCTTAACTACACCGCCGGTGATGCCGGCGAAGCTTTGGCTTGGCTTAATGAGCTCGACAAGCAATACAACCTCACCAACGATGAGTATGGCATGGGCGATTTTATCGACGAGTTGAAGCAAAAAGGCTATCTGAATGAGGACAACCAGAACGGCGAGTTCAAGATCACAGCCAAAACGGAGCAAAGCATACGTCAATCTGCCCTGGAAGAAATCTTCGGCAAGCTGAAAAAATCGGGCAAGGGTAACCACCGCTCGCCGCAAAGCGGGCAGGGCGACGAAAAGAACGCCGAACGCCGCGAATTTGAATTCGGCGACAGCCTGGACCAGATAGACATGACGCAATCTATCCAGAATGCGCAGGTGAACCATGGCATCGGCAACGATTTTATGATGACGGAGCGCGACCTGGAAGTGGAGGAAATGGATTACAAAACCCTCACCTCTACCGTGCTGATGATCGATATTTCGCACTCGATGATCCTTTACGGCGAGGACCGTATAACCCCTGCCAAAAAGGTGGCGATGGCCCTGGCTGAGCTTATCCGCACCAAATATCCTAAAGACACTTTAGACATCGTGGTATTCGGCAATGATGCCTGGCCCATTACTTTGCAGGATTTGCCTTACTTACAAGTTGGCCCTTACCATACCAACACCCACGCAGGCCTGGAGTTGGCCACCGATATGCTCCGCCGCCGTAAAACGCACAACAAGCAAATATTTATGATAACCGATGGCAAGCCCACCTGCTTAAAGGAGGGCACCAAGTATTATAAGAACAGCATCGGGCTGGACAGGAAGGTGGTTAACAAAACCCTGAACATGGCGGCGCAATGCAAAAGGCTAAAGATCCCTATCACCACGTTTATGATAGCGAAGGACCCCTACCTGCAGCAGTTCGTACGCAAATTTACCGAAACCAACGGCGGCAAGGCCTTTTACAGCTCGCTGAATAATCTTGGCGAATACATTTTTGAGGACTACGCGAAGAACAGAAGGAAGAATGTGAGGTAAGCTCGAGAGGCAAGAGACAAGAATCAAGAGACAAGAAATCACACCCATCGGTGAAATCATTTTAATCAAATGTAATCGGTGACAATAAAATCAAAAAGAATCGGTGTTATCGGTGAAATCAAAAAGTAATCGGTGAAATTACAAAACGAAGAATGAGTAAAAAAGATATAACAACACTTGGACAGCTAAAGCAATCGGGCTACGTGAGCCGGTCGGTTAAGGATGAATTGCGGGCTAACCTGATTACCCAGCTGCAAAATAAAGAAGGCGGTTTTGAAGGCATTGTAGGTTTTGAGGATACGGTTATCCCCGATTTGCAGACGGCCATCCTTTCGCGCCACAACATATTGTTGCTTGGTTTGCGCGGGCAGGCAAAAACGCGCATCGCGCGACTACTGGTGAACCTGTTGGATGAGTACGTGCCGTATATAGCAGGCTCCGAATTGTTCGACGACCCGTTGGCGCCTATCAGTTGGTACGGCCATAATGTGATTGAAGAGAAAGGCGATGATACCCCTATAGCCTGGGTACACCGCAGCGAACGCTATACTGAAAAGCTAGCCACGCCCGATGTTACCGTTGCCGATTTGATTGGCGATGTGGACCCCATCAAAGCCGCTACTATGAAGCTGACTTACTCGGATGAGCGCGTTATCCACTTCGGTTTGATACCCCGCGCGCACCGCGGCATCTTCGTGATAAACGAATTGCCCGATTTGCAGGCTCGCATCCAAGTATCGCTGTTCAATATTTTGCAGGAGCGGGACATACAGATACGTGGCTTTAAGCTGCGCCTGCCGCTAGATCTGCAATTTGTATTCACGGCCAACCCCGAGGATTACACCAACCGTGGTTCCATTGTTACGCCGTTGAAAGACCGTATAGAGAGCCAGATACTTACCCATTACCCGCGCACGGTAGAAATATCGCGCAAGATAACCCAGCAGGAAGCCATGCTTACCAAAGAGCAGCGCAGTAATGTGGAGGCTGATGGGCTGGTGAAAGATTTGGTAGAGCAAATAGCTTTTGAAGCCCGCGCATCAGAATACATCGATAAGAAATCGGGGGTATCTGCGCGTTTAACTATATCGGCTTACGAGAACCTCATCAGCAACGCCGAGCGCCGGATGATTATCAATGGCGAAAAATCGACCTTCGTGAGGATATCCGATTTCCTGGGCGTTATCCCGGCAATAACGGGTAAGATAGAACTGGTTTACGAGGGCGAGCTGGAAGGCCCGGGCAAAGTGGCCAATATCCTTATCGGCAAGGCCATCAAAACGTTGCTGCTGCAGTTCTTCCCCGATCCGGAGAAGACCAAGAAAGCAAAGGCACCAAACCCTTACGCCGAAATTATCAACTGGTTTGGCGATGGTAACAGCATTGCCTTAGTGGATGGCCTGCCCGCACAGGAATACAAAAAACTGCTGAACGCTGTGCCTGGCTTGAAGGATATCGTGAAGAAATTCCACCCGGGCCTTAGCGAGAACCAATCATTACTTTTACAAGAATTTATTCTGCATGGCCTGGCCGAGTTTTCGCAGCTAAACAAAGGATTTTTAGATAATGGCTTTGCTTTCTCGGATATGTTCAATAGCTTGTTTAACTTGCAGCCCGACGACGATTTGGATATCGACGATGACCGCTACTAACCCGACTGTTTACCAGCTTTAAATTAATGCAGGGCCCGATTATTACCATTCTGATTATCATCGTTCTTTTAGCCATCGACTATTACATCTTGCGGGGGCTGCAAACGGCGTTCAAGAAAACAAAATTTATCCACAAGAGGTGGTTTAACCGTTTCTACTGGGGCTCGTCGATATTTTTGGTTACGGCACTGTTCTCTGCTATTTACGTACAGATGGGCGGGGTTGGCTTGCGGGGTGCCTTACTCTTCCTGTTCTTCATCACCTTTATCTTCAAGATATTTTACGTGCTGTTTATTTTGGTTGACGATGTACGCAGGTTTGTGGTCTACCTCATTCGCCAAAACAAAAGACAGGATACCACTACCGCCTCCCCTGATACTGCCACTGCTACCGTTACTGCCACTAACGAAGCCGCTGCAACTGCTACCGCTCCTGCAACTGCTACTGCCACACCCGAAGAGCCCACATTCAAATCCATCCCACGTTCGGAGTTTCTGATGAAAGCGGGTCTGCTTGCGGGCGCTATACCCTTGTATGGCATCAAGCACAATATGAGCAAGGGGCTGTACGATTACCAGCTGCAAAACGTAGATCTTTACCTGCCCAACCTGCCCAAAGCTTTCGATGGCATGCGCATAGGGCAGATATCAGACATACACTCGGGTAGCTTCCATAGCAAATGGCAAATGAAAGCCGGGGTAGAAATGCTGCTGAAACAAAAAGCCGATGTGATATTCTTTACCGGCGATTTGGTGAACAGCCAAACCTGGGAGGTTAAGCACTACATAGACGTGTTTAACAAAGTACGTGCGCCGCTGGGCGTGTATTCCATTTTGGGTAATCACGATTATGGCGACTACGGCCAATGGCCAAGCCCTGCCGATAAAGTCAAAAATAACGCCGATATGATAGCCGCCCACAAAGAACTGGGCTGGGATTTACTGGTTGATGTAAACCGCCGCCTTAAAATAGGCAACGAAGAAATCGGTATTCTGGGGATAGGCAACTGGGGCGAGATGAGCCGCTTCCCAAAATACGGACATATGGAAAAAGCCGTTGTCAACACCGACGATTTACCGGTAAAACTGCTGCTCTCGCACGATCCTTCGCATTGGCGGGCTGAGGTAATACCCAAGTATCCGCAGATAGATGCCATGTTCAGCGGGCATACCCACGGCATGCAGTTTGGTGTGCGCACGCCCGATTTCCAGTGGAGCCCGATAGAATATGTGTACACCGAATGGGCCGGCCTGTACCGCGAAGCGCATCAGCAGATCTACGTAAACGTGGGTTATGGCTTTTTAGGCTACCCCGGCCGGATTGGAATATTGCCGGAGATTACTATTTTTACATTAAAAGTCGGGGCCGATCCATCTTTAAAAGCCTAAGAACTACCCCAGGGCCTGGCCTCAATGGTTGCCAATGAAAAACATTGCCCGTTCTGTATTCGATTTCTTACTGTTCAGTAACCTGTTCATGTCGCTTTGTGCGGTGGCGCAGGCGATGGTAACCTTCCACTTGATTGGTTCAAAACCTATACCGGCTGTGGCCTGGCTGTTGTTTACCTCCACATTGGGCATCTACAATTTCAGCATACTGCTTACCAAACCCGCTAAACCCGAGGCTTCTCCCTACCGCCGCGTACGCTGGTTTTTTGCGCATTACCGGCTGATGGTGACTTTCACCATCGTATCGTTGCTGTCGCTTATCCCTTTGTTCTTCTTGTTATCGATGGAAGCCAGGATATTGCTGGTATTCCTTTCCATCCTGTCGTTTTGCTACAGCATCCCGCTTTTTACTATAGGCGAGCATAAGTTCGGCTTACGCAATATCCCCGGGCTAAAGCCCATCCTCATTACATTGGTGTGGGCGTTGAGCTGCGTTTTATTGCCGATTTTGGAAGCCGAAAACCTGCACCTTGCCGATGTGTCCCTGCGTGATACGATGATTCTTATTGCCAAACGGTCGTTGTTTATCGGTGCGCTTACGGTACCATTCGATATCCGCGATTTGTTTCACGACAGGCAATCGGGCCTTAAAACTATCCCTGTTGCCTGGGGCGAACGGAACGCCTACCTGTTTTGCCAGGTATTGCTTGCCGGCTATGTGGTGCTGCTGTTCATGTTCCGTAACAACGGCTTCAGTATTGATTTCTTTGCGCTCACCATTACAGCCATCCTCATGGGCTGGCTCATCTTCCGTTCTAAATGGGAGCGCAACGAGTACTACTATTTCTTTTACCTGGATGGTGTGTTGGTGCTGCAGTATGTGATGCTGGTGGCGTTTAATTTGGCGTTTGCTAATTAAATATTTTGTTATCTCGACGAACCGGAAGCGTGGGGCAGTGAAAGAGGGCGAGGAGAAAGCTTCTGCGTGCAACCGGTATAAACCCATGTCTACGAACAGAAGGGAGGGCCGTGACAGGGTAATGGCCCATGAATTAACAGGCCGATGAATCACCAAACGTTCCTATGGAACGTAATCGGGTTTTGGCGTTTTTCTACCGACCAAACATCCCGAAGGGATGAGGAAAGCAATTTCGTTCCATAGGAACGTGTGGTTGGTAGAAATAAAAAATGTCGGTTTGCTTACGTTCCATAGGAACGTTTGGTGATTCTGTCTGTGATGGGCTATTGCTCGTGAAAGGGGGCGGGGCGGAGAGAAACTATCTCTTGAGCGATAGCGAAAAATCTTATACGGGACCCGAAAAAACAAGGGGCAAGCCTCTCGACTTACCCCTCTCTCTCAAAAGTATAACCAATTAACTGTGAAGCACAGGCTCTTTATTCCACGGGCTTGGTTGGCCGGGTTGCCGTTAGCGGCGTTATTTTCTTGAACATTTTGGCACCATCGCCGGTAAGGCGCAGGTAGTAATCTGAAGAGCAGGGGGTGCCATCCTCGTCGAGCGATTGAAAGCCGGAGCCTGTTGGTACAAATGCCTGGCTTTCGGCTGTTTTGGCTATCTGGTTACCCTCGTTGTATTCATCAAACATCGATATGTAGATGCCTTGTGCACCAAGGCGCGTCATGTTGTAAAACTGGCGCCACATAAAGTCGCCGTGCGCGCGCTGGCGGGCCGATAGGTCGCCGGGTAATACGCAGGGCTGGTAATCTATACCGTTGGCGTTGCAATAACCCTGGTCGGCCCGGTTGATGTTTGAATAGAAACCGTCGGACTGGTTGGCGTTGCCAATCCTTCCCACCATCCATGGTGACAGCATATCGAATTGCTTATAAGCACTCAGGAACAATGGACGCGAATCGCTTTCCTGCTTTAACCAGTTGGTTGGCACGCCGCCAATTACATAACAGCCTTTGCTTTGAAACCATTTGATTACATCGATACATTGCGCAGCTGAGAAAGCGTGGTTGCTATCGTTAAAGCCGAAACCCCATATACATACCACGGGTTTGCCGTTCTGCTTGGCATACATAGGCGAGGCCGTTAAGGCCGACATCTTGTTGGTCCAATCTGTTTTCAGGTCGGTTTGCATACTGTTCCAGCCGCTTACATCGTACATGATGTAAAACTTAACGCCATTTGCTTCGGCGGCAATCCTGGTTTTGGCGGCCATGGCATCGCGTACGGGGCCTTCCAAACCGCTTGGGTTAAAACGCTGCAGTGCCGCGCCATCAATGCCATAATCCTTCATCCATTTAAACTGCGTATTGATGGTTTGATCGCTAAACGACGAGAACAGCGTAGCCGGCTGCCCATTGCCCAAATTGCCAAACTTGGTAGGGAAGGTGCTGGTATAGTCGCGCACATCGGGCCAGGCCGAAATAGCCTTATTGGTTGTTGAAGGCTGCTCTTCCCAGGTGTTGCTCCAGTGCCAATAACGGTTGATGGGCGAGCCGTCGCCAATGGCGGCGAACCAGCCCTGGTAACCAACGATTACCTTGCCCACCACGTCGCCCGGAGGCGATGGGGTAATATCTGCCTTGGTGGTGTCCTTAGGCGGGGTTGGCGTAGGATCGGGCTTGCTGCCTTTAGAGCAGCTGCTTACGGCGGCTATAAGGCCGGCCAGTATCAGGGTATTGAATGTGCTTTTTCTCATGGTTGCTTATTTATATTTTGGTTGATGATTTGGCTAATTGGTGTATTGCTAAAGCGCGGGCAGGCTAGTTAACCTGGTTATGGTGATGTTGCGGTAGTATGCCTCGGCGCCTTCTGATTGTATCTGTATTTTACCTTTCGAATAGCCGCTTTCAGGCCCTTCATTTGGCGATAAGCGCGAGTTTTGTAATACCAAAACCACATGCCCATTAACCACATGGATGCTTTTATCGCCATAGCAATACAGCTCCAGGGTGTTCCACTCGCCGTTTGGCTTTTCGTAATTACCGCTGTGCAAACAGGTGCTTGCAGGCGTACGGTTAGACGTGAATTGCACCGGCGGACCGGCAGGGTCATAAACCCACTCCTTTTTAGCAGGATTTGGTTTTATGCTTGCGTTGATATCCATGCCCACGCCCGCCAGCGAGTAGTAATCGCCCATATCGCCTTCCTGCACCTGGAATTCGTGCCCGCGCATCCAAACATTCCAAAACTGGCCGTGCGGCCCGATGGCGTGGTAAATAATGCCGTTGTCGCGTTTATCTTTCAAACGGGGTTCGTATTTTTGCTCTCCCCATTTAAATTCTACCTTAAGGTGATAGTTTTCAAACTCTTGCTTAGTGCTTAGGCCGCCGTACATCTGCCCGCTAATGTGCAATACCGGCTGCCCGTCTATCATTTCTACCGTGAATACGTGCAGCGGGTCTTTATTCAAGCCTATCGGCGTGCCGTTCATGCCATCGCCCTTGGGGTAGCCGTCTAAAGCAACGCTGGTGTGCGGTACGCCTAAAAAGGTATCCCAGTATTTTAAGTCGGCTGTTAAAAGTGCCGTTGGCTTGCCCGATAATTTCTGCGCAATCACCTGCGTGGCAATCACCTGCGAAACAATTACAAAAAGGGTTATATAGCGTTTCATGATTGCTTTCCGGTTATTTTTTTGCGCCCGTAAGGTTGGTTTGTATCACCTTGCGGATGCTGCCATCGGCATTATAGTATAGTTTGTTTACACAGATGGAGCGCAGCCAATCGTTGCCCGATAGCGAGCTATTGTGATAAAAGGCATACCACTGGCCTTTGAATTCCACAATGGAGCCATGGTTGGTAAAGCTATCCGTAGGGTCGATGTAGATGCCGCGATAGGTCCATGGGCCAAGGGGGCTGTTGCTGGTGGCGTAACGCAGGCGGTTATGCTTGCCGGCCTCGTTGAAGTTGTCGGCGTAGGAGAGGTAATAAACCCCATCCTTTTTATGCACCCAACTGGCCTCGTGGAAATCGTTGAGGCCCTGCATGGTTTTCATTTCGCCATCTATCTCCATCATGTTATCCTTCAGCTTGCCGCCTTTGCAGATGTTGCCGCCGCCGTAGTAGAAGTAGGCCTGTCCGTCGTCGTCTACAAACACGCAAGGGTCTATCAACGATTCGAGGCCTTTGATGTAGCCCTGCGATTTAAAATCCTTTGCGGGGCTTTTGCTGGTGGCTACGCCTATTTTCCAGGTTGTGTTCCACTCGTCGCCGCTGGGGTGCGGGTAGTAAAAGTAGTAAGTGCCGTTTTTATAGGCTGCATCAGGTGCCCACATAAAGCCGCCATCTTTACGGCCCCATTCTGCATCCGTAGCGCGGAATATCTCGCCTTCATCTCGCCAGGTAAGCATATCAGCGGTGGAGTACACATGGTACTGGTCCATCAGATCGCAGCCGCGGGGCGGGGCGATATCATGAGAGGGGTACACGTATAACCGACCGTCGGCCCATACGTGTGCGGATGGGTCGGCAGTGAAAATATCGGTAACGAAGGGGTTTTTGAGGCCATCTCCCTTAGGATCCTCTACCACCACCGGCGCTATGGGTTTATTATCTGTTCCGCCTTTTTTAGAGCAGGCACCTAAGGCAAGGGCCGCCAAAAGCAGGGCGTTGATGAGTTTCTTGTTCATTTTTATTTTTTTTGGCTGTAGCGTCTTAATTTTTATCCCTCACAGCGTAATAGCCTATCATTAGGCAAAATCACCAAACGTTCCGATGGAACGTAAAAGCCCTTTTTTATTCCTGCTACCAACCAGACGTTCCTATGGAACGCAATTGCTTTCCTCATCCCATCGGGATGTTTGGTTGGTAGAAAACACAATAACCCGACGACGTTCCATCGGAACGTTTGGTTCCGTTCCCGCGGGGTCTCTTTGAAAAAGGACCCTGCGGCACGAGGACATTCCCGCTCAGCATATCCGCCTGGCATATCCGCTCTGCAAGCTGCCGCAGGGTCCTTTTTCAAAGAGACCCTGCGGAGACTCATTCATGGTTTTTTAGTTGACCTTAATATCAGCTATAACTTTTTTATAAGGGCTGGGCACTACTTTTTGTATGGTGCCATCGGCATTGTAGTAAAGCTTGTCTACGCATATCGAACGCAGCCAATCCTCGCCCGAGATTGCGCTGTTGTGGTAAAACGAATACCATTGCCCTTTGAATTTTACGATAGAGCCGTGGTTGGTGTAGCTATCGGTTGGGTCCATGTAAATGCCTTGATACGCCCAGGGGCCTAGCGGGCTTTTGCTGGTGGCATAGCGCATTTGATTGTGCTTGCCATCTACATCATGATTATCTGAGTAGGAGAGGTAATACACCCCATCTTTCTTATGCACCCAGGTTGCCTCGTGGAAATCTTCCAGGCCTTCCATTTTGCGCATCTCGCCATCTATTTCCATCATATTAGCTTTCAGCTTGCCGCCTTTGCTGGTGCCGCCGCCACCGTAATAGAAGTAAGCCTGCCCGTCGTCGTCAACAAAAACGCAGGGGTCTATCAACGATTCGAGGCCTTTGATGTAGCCCTGCGATTTAAAGGGGCCAATCGGGCTTTTGCTGGTGGCCACGCCTATTTTCCAGGTAGCGTTCCATTCGGTGCCGCTAGGGTGGGGGAAGTAGAAGTAATAAATGCCGTTTTTGTAAGCAGCATCCGGCGCCCACATAAAGCCGCCTTCCTTGCGGCCCCAGTCTACATCGCTGGCGCGAAGGACTTCGCCATGGTCTTTCCAATGCACCATATCGTCGGTAGAATATACGTGGTACTGATCCATCAGGTCGCAGCCGCGTGCGGGGAAAATATCGTGCGATGGATAAACATACAGGCGGCCATCTTTCCATACATGGGCCGATGGATCTGCGGTGTACATATCGGTTGCGAAAGGGTTGCCCACGGCCGCCGCGGTTTCTTGCTGGGCCAAGCAATTTACGGTAGATATGATGCCGAAGCATGCGGCAAGGGCGGCTGCTTTAAGCCACTTGCCTTTTTGCGGCGATGCTTTTAATAGGATAGGAGTAGTCATGATACTATGGTTTATTAAAAAGCAGGGGGAGGGTTGCTCTCCCCTGCTTTTGTTTAAAAGGATTAGTATTAAGGTTTGGGTAAGGTTATCTTTTCTCTTCGAAACGCAGATCGTCTATCCCCGTAACCAGGTCGGCGTGGTCTTTTGTTTTGGTGAAGAAGAATATGCGGAAGTGGTCGATAGCCTTATAATCGGCACCGCCATCGCCCGTTTTGTTCGATTTATCGAAATCGAGCGATATCTCGTTCCAACCGTTCTTTAAGCTGGGGATCAAAGGCGCTACATCCCATGCCGATTCGTGATCGTCTGATTTACCCGAGCTGGTAATCTCTATCGAGCCATCTTCTTTCAGCAAGGAAACATCGGAGATGTACCACCAGAATTTGAACCTGCCGCTCGATTCGGTAAAGGTGGTGTTGATTGGCGTTGCCTGTTGTTTGATGAACTGCATAAAATCGTCGCCGTTTTTGATGGTGTTCTTCAGGTAACCGGTGCCTTCTTTCTTGCCCGAAGTTTCGAAGAAAGGCGTACCAACGGTTTCCCAGCCCGCAGGCTCGTCGGCATGGTCGAAAGAAACTGCCGGTGCAGGCGGTGCTATGCGGAAGCGCAGGTCATCTACGCCAGAAACCAGCTCTGCGTGGTCTTTGCCATCTGTAAAGAAGAATATACGGAATTGTTTCAGGCTGGCGGGGTTAAAGTCGCCGCCGGCCTTATCGGCCTTGTTAAAGTTAAGCAGGATTTCGTTCCAGCCCGATTTTAGGGTTGGTTTTAAAGCGGCAATAGACCAGCCGTACTCTTCGTGATCAAAATCGCCAACGCTGTTAATTTCTATCTGGCCATCGGCTTTAAGTAAAGACGGGTCTGATAAATACCACCAAAACATAAACTGGCCGTTTGTTGCCGTTAATTTGGTATCGAACGCGGCAGCAGGTTTGTAGATAAACTGCATAAAATCGTCGCCGTTTTTGATGCTGTTCTTCAGGTAACCGGTACCTTCTTTTTGGCCAGTGGTTTCGATAACCGGGTCGCCAACGGTTTGCCAGCCGTCCTTAGCATCTACAGCTGTATATTGTAGTAATGAAGGGTCTACCGGTACTACAGGCGGCGGTGGTGGCGGCGGCGGCGGCACCACACCCGAGGTATCCCTTGATGTAAACTTCTCTTTTTGGCAGCCTGTTACCCCAAGCCCCATAACAAAGATGGCGCATGCCATCGTAGTTTTTATTAGTTTCATTTCCTTTAAGTTTTAAAGTTTAAAAATTGGTTAAGGCCGGCCTGTTGTTATGCAGGCATGCCTGTTGTTCTTTTACTTAGCGCTGCTACCTCGCCGGCTTAGCGCCGGTGTACGTACCCTCGCCATGGAACCATTTTGCTCCCTGCCCGGTTAACCACAGGTAATAATCAGAGGCAAGCTCGTTCTCTATGCCTACGAATTTTAACCCCGTGCTGCCGTTAAGCGGCACATCGGCTTCCCTGGCTGCCTTAAAAATGGCGGTGCCTTCGTCTATCTCATCAAACATGGCTACGTACAAGGATTTTGCCCCGGTGTTTTTTGCCCCGGCTATCTGCTGCCATAAAAAATCGCCTTTTAAGCGCGGGATGGCGTAGTAGATACTCGGATCCTTGTGCATGTTGCCCCAGGTAAAACCGGGGAACACCAGCGGCACGTAATCTACTTTGTTGGCTTTGCACCACTGGATATCATCGTAAACGTTCTGCGCCTTGTAGCCTGCCGAATTGAAGCGGCCAACGGCCCAGGGCATCACCACATCGCATTTTTTGATGAGGGTGTGCAGCGCGGCCGATTTTTCGGTATCGTCGCCCAGGGTGCGCCAGTAATAAGGCACGCCCAGCATTGCCGAGAACTTGTTGTCGCTGCCCTTCAGCTTGCCAACCAGCTTGCTTACGTCATCAATAGTGTAGCTGCGGCCATCGTTGAAACCTACGCCCCATATGGTAAGCATAGGCCTGCCGTTGTGATACAGGTAGGTTGGGTTTTCCTTGTTGTCGGCCAGTTTAAAGGTCGTCAGCAATTCGTTCCAGTCCTGCTCCACGTAGGCAACGTCGGCGCTGCTGCATCCGCTCAGGTCGTACATTACGCTTATGGCGCGGCCGTATTTCTTGGCTGCCTTCAGTGCATTGGCCAACACTTTGTTAAAATGCCTTTTGCCTGCTGCATTGGAGGGTTTTATCTCGCCCACAAAACGTTGCATATGCACGCCATCTATACCGTAATCTTTCATCCACTTAAAGTGCAGGTCTACGCTTTCTTCGTCGTAGGGGCTGTACAGGTAAGCATCCGAGCCATCGGCAAATTTGAATGGCGATTTGTAACGTTTGGTGTACTCGGTAATATCCGGCCAGAAATCTACATTGGTATTGCCCGGGAAAAAGCCGCCGTTGCCCTGGTAATGATACCAGCCGCGGTGCGAGTCGTCGCCCTCGGCGGCAAACCAACCCTGGTAGCCGGCCATTACCAAACCTGTATAGCTCTTGTATTGCAGACCGGTAAGGTCATAAACCTTATCGGTATTGGTAACAGGTGGCGTAACCGGTCCGGTTTCATCCGGCGTGCTCTTTTTTGAGCATGCTGATACAGCAACCGCTATGGCTATTACCGAGAATATTATGCTGAACTTCTTCATCCCTTACAATATGTATTTGGCAAAAGGTTTATAAAACAGGCATGCGTTTTGGCATGCCTGTTTGCTTTTAATTATTGCGGAACGTTTATTTCTATGATGTCCGAAAAATTCGAGCTTTTGAAGCTGTCGTTCACACGAAGGCCTACCCTCGCGAAGAATTTTCGACCTGGTACCAGGTTTGGCACTTCTATCGTAATCGACTTATCCGCCGCCGTCATATCGGCCCACTCTTTATTGATGCTCTTTTTGTACACATCAGAGTAGTCCCTGATAGAAGCACCCGCGCCCACCAGCTTGGTGGTATTGATATATGGTTGCGTTTCTATAATGGTGGGCATACCTGCACCGATCGGCGCTGTGATATCATACTTTAAGGTTAAAGTGGTACCGTTTAGCGTAGCCGTGAAGTTTTTGATCACGATGTACGGCGTAACGGTAAAATCCTGCCTGGTGCCTTTGTTGATATCCACAGTAAGGGTATCATAAATTGGCCAGAACGCGCCGCCCTTGGGTATAATCTTGTACTTGCCTTTGAACAGTTTGGTATCCTTAAACGTACCATCGAATTTGCTAGGTATCTCCTGCGGCGATGGCGTAGCGCTCCAGCTGATCTGCTCCAGCCTTATTTGGGTGCTGCCCTGCGAGGTAAGCAAATTGCCCCCTTCGGATGATATGATATTGCCCTCTAAAGAGGCATCCGGCCCGTCGTAATTATCAATTTTAGTACATGCTGTGGCCGCCACTACGGTTAAGCCTAACAACATCCTACTGATCAGTTTTTTCATATCTATCAATTTTAAGCGTTAGTAATTAGGGTTATTAGGGTACAGGTTGGGGTTTTTGCCCAGCTCGCCGCCCGGGATAGGCTCATAATAGAAGCGCTTATCAAAGTTGTAGTTGCGCTGGTAAAGTTCCGGCTCGGCCAAAAAGATGTACTTGTTCTCGTTGAAAACGTAGTAAGGCATCAGGCCTTTGAAACGGGCGTTGTTCAGCACTACGTCGGCAATCCTCCACCTTTTCAGATCCCAATAGTACTGGTTCTCGAACGCAAGCTCCATGCGGCGTTCCTTGCGCACTTTCTCCAGATCGATAGAACCATAAGTTGTTGCGCCGGCCCTTGATCTGATGAGGTTGATAGAAGTCAATGCGTCGCCGGCGTTGCCCAGCTCTATGGCTGCTTCGGCGCGGTTAAGCAATACTTCGGCGTAGCGCAGGTCCATCCATGGCTGCTCGCTGCGGTTAAGGTCTACAGCGGCCTGTGCTTTGGAGTAATCTACGTATTTCCTTACGTAAAAGCCGGTACGGGTAAGCTCGTCGCCGCCTGTCCATAAGCCTGTGAAGCCGATAACCTGTTTGCCATTATAAAGGGTTTTGGTATCGCCAGATAGGATGTAGCTACGAGAATTGGTAGCTTTTGCCACCTCTGCAGCAGATGTGCCGCTGAACGATGGGTAGATACCGCGCTGCATATCGAAGGTTAAGCCACGTAGTGTAGCGCCAGGGAAATATACAGTAGCCAATAAGCGTGGCTCGAGCCCGGCCATCAGTTCGGCGCGATCGTTGAAGCGTTTTGGCGTGCCATCACCGTTGGTAATAGGCAGGTCGCCCCAAAGCGAAACCAGATCAAGCGTAGGGTAGGAGCGTGAAAGCGCGTTAGCCGTCATATACCGGGGCGACATGGTAGCGTCCCAGCTGTGCGCGGTGTTGGTAGCGATAGAGTATTGCTTTACGAAGATAGCCTCGGGGCTGTCGCTGGTTTTCAGGAACAGGTCGATGTAGTTTTGAACTTTATCTGGGTTTTTGTTGTAAAGCGAGTAATGCCCTTCTAATAGCTTGGCTGCCTCGAAAGCTTTGGTGAAGTAACCGTTTGCCTTGCCTGCATCTATGCCTACATAACCGCCTGAGCGTGCTGCGCCATCAACAAAGTTTACCGAGCCGTATTTGGCTATCGTAGCCGCATAAAGCATGGCACGTGATTTTAAGGCAGCAGCAACATATTTGTTTGCGCGGCCGGCAACGCTGGTTTCGGCCATCATCTGGTAGCCTAAATCAAGCTCGGCACCAATGAAATCCCAAACTTGTTCTTCCGTGTTGCGGTGTACCTGTAATTCTTCCAGCGGTGCGCCGGGGTCTTGCGGCTCGGTGATGATAGGTACGCCACCGTAGCGTTTGGCCAGGCCGAAGTAGTAGTAAGCCCTTAAAAAGTGGCCTTCGCCGATGATTTGGTCTACACGGGTTTGGGTAAGTTCGCCGGCATGATCGGGGATTTCTTTCAGCAGAGTGTTTACCTTGCGGATATCGCCGTATGGCCAGTAGCCGAAGCCGCCGCCAATGTCGAAACCACCGAATGGCCCAACTTCTTCGCCGGTTACCGAAGCGGAATTGTAAAAGTTCTCCCAATCGTTGCCGCCTGTGCGGAAACCACCATCGGGGCGGTATTTAAAATCTTCGATAGGCAGGCCACTGTAGATGCTGGCCAAGGCTGAACTCACACCCGCTTCGCTGCCGAAAATAACATCAGAGCCCACGATGTTGGTGGGCGGTATATCTAACTTTTGGCATGAGGTTACTGACACCCCCGCGCAGATAGCTACCGCTGTGATTATTTTATGTATAATTTTCATATGTCAAATAATTTAAAAAGAGATGTTTGCGCCCAGGTTAAATGTTCTGTTCATTGGGTAGGTGTACCCGCCTAAGGCTACGCCGAAATCTTCGCCCGGCCTTGGTCCCTGGTGCTCAGGGTCGTAGTTTTTAAGGCCGGTAAAGGTGAACAGGTTGTAGCTGTTTGCATAAACCCTCAGCCTTTTCACACCTACGCGTTTCAAAAGGTTTGTTGGCAGGGTGTAACCCAGCTCAAGCGATTTTACACGCAGGTAACTGGCATTCTGTATCGCCTTGGTGCCTTTTGCATCAGGCGAACCCATTGCAGGGTAAAAACCGGATACCCAAACGGTGTTAGGGTCGTAAATGTTGGCTGTTGGGTCGGCAGTGTGCCAGCTATCCAGGAAACGGGTAAGCGCGCTGCGGTTGTACATCAGCGGAGATGCAAATTGTTCGCCATATTGCACGTATATGCCACTGGCACCTTGCAAAAGAACATTGATATCGAAACTTTTGTAGTTTACGCCAATGTTTAGGCCGTAGTTATAAAGCGGGATATCCTGTGTAGCTATTGGGTGATCATCTTTGCCATCTATCTGGCCATCTTCGTTCCAGTCCTGGTAATAGTAATCGCCGGGGACTACGCCGTTGTTGCCACCGCCGGTGTTTACAGGGTAGTTGTAAATTTGATCGTAGTTGGTGAACTGGCCTTCGTAAGTAGGGCCCCACCATATATTGGTGTACCGGTTTGCCTGGTTGTTTTTCCAGTTTTCGTAAGCATTGCCAAAGTTGCCCTGTAAAATGGTGCGACGCTGGCCGCGGGTGGCGCTCACGTTAGCGGCAAGGTTCAATCCTACCTGGCCAAATTTTTGGTGGTAAGCAATGTTGAAATCTAAACCCTGTACCCTATCGCTGTTAAAGTTTATTTGTGGTACATCGGCACCTACGGTACCAGGCAGGGCGGTAGCAGGGGTAGCCTCTAAGCCGGTACGGTCGCTGCGGAATACTTCGAAGCTGCCATCAACAGAACCTCCGAACAAGGTAAAGTCTACCGCGATGTTCTTTTTGGTGTTTACAGCCCAGCTTAGACCGGCGTTGCCCAATTTTTGTGTAGCGCCGTTAACCGCGCCACTGCCAAATATATAAGAGCCTACCGGGTAGTTGTACCCGTTAACATAGTTGAAAGGGTTACCGCGCTCATCACCGGTTTGGCCCCATGATGCTCTTAACTTTAAGCTCGTAATTATGTTTTCTGATACCAGTTGGCGAAAGAACGGGTCTTTGGTAACAACCCAACCCAGTGATACGCCAGGGAAAAATCCCCACTGATCTGGCCCAGGCTGGTATTTGTTAGAACCATCACGACGGAAGATGAATTCGGCCAGGTACTTTCCTTTGTAATCGTAATTAAAACGACCTATGATACTGCGGGTGCCAATATCATACAAGCCGCCGGTGTACATACCGCCTTGCTGGGCGTTGTTGGCTAAACCGCCAAAAAGGTAATCGATAGGGAGCTCGGTATCGCGCTGTGCGTAAAAGTCGTCACCTGTTTGGTGGCTTTGTTCGTAAACTAAGGCAGCCGATACGTTATGATCTGTAAAAAATGTGTTTACATAGTTTAATGATAATTGGCTTTGCGTGTTTTGCCTGGTGTAGTACTCGCGGTGTATTTGCGATGGGCTCTGTGCTATGGTTGGTATGTAGCTGTCGTTATCGGCTTTGTAGGTATAAAGCGTGTACGAACGGCGGATGATGTTATTGTCATCGTTACCATAATCAAGGTTGAACAACGCTTTGGCGGATAAGCCGGGAACGCCGGGTATCTGGTACTGCAGGTTCATCTGGCCGGTAAAGTTCTTTTTCTTGAACTTGCGGAAGCCGCCCTTATCTGAATCAGTTACTACACCAGGGTTCATGTTATCGTCTATAACAGCAGGGTACAAGGGGTTATCGTTAGCGAATATCTGCTTGATAGGGATTTGGTTCCATGCATATTTGTAGATGGTCCATTGATCCTGGTAGGGTTGGTTTTTCTCGTCCATCCAGCCACTGGCAAGCACCTGGCCGGTTAGGCCTTTGGCAATATTCATGGTAACGTTTGAGCGGAAGTTGTATTTGTTATAATTAATATCGCCCGATTTAAACACGCCATCCTGTTTCTGGTAACCGAAGTTGAAAAAGTAGCTTATCTTTTCGGTGCCACCGTTGATGTTGAGGTTATGCTGTATTTGCGGCGCCCATTCTTTAAAAGCCAGGCCTATCCAGTCTGATGATTTGCGGGTGCCATCCAGGTATGGTTGAATATCGGCGTATGAATAAACCGGGGGGGCAACACTTACAAAGTTGTTATCAAAGTTGTGTTTACCTTTTTCGTTGGTGAGCAGCATAAAATCGACCGCGCCAACGCCTTCTGGCATGCCAACGAATTGTTGGTATTGCTGGTTAACCGAATAGTTAAGATCGAATTTGCCCGATTTGTTGCCTTTTTTGGTTGTAACCAAAATAACACCACCCGATGCACGGATACCGTAAATAGAGGCCGCAGCATCTTTCAGTACCGATAAGTTCTCTATCTCGTTAGGGTCCATACGGCCTAAAATTGCCTGATCGTTTCCGCTGATCACCCCGTCTATTACGATTAAAGGCGCTGTTTGAAAGCCGCGGATGTTTAAGTTGTTGGCATAACCGCCGGGCTCTGATGTGCGTTGTACAATACGTACGCCAGGTATTTTACCGCTAAGCATGTTTACAACGCTTTCGTTTTTGGTAAGTACCAGTTCTTTGCTTTTTAGGGTAGATACCGAACCGGTGATGGTTTCGCGTTTTTGTGTGGCGTAACCCACCACAACAACCTCATCGAGGTTATTGTTGCTGGTTTTTAGTGCAACCGATCCGTCTTTGAGGTCGCTTACCCGAATCTCCTGGGTGGTGTAACCTATATAAGTAAACTGTAGCACTGCACTGGTGCTGGGCACGGTGATGGTATATTTACCATTCACATCGGTAACGATACCTGTTGTGGTGCCCTTTACTTTTACACTTACCCCCGGAAGTGTGGCCCCGTCGGCAAGGTCTGTCACTTTCCCGCTAATAGTAGTTTGCTGGGCTAACAAACTAAGCGGTGAAAGGAGGAGAAGTACAATTAAGTATTTTAATTTTTTCATATTTTTCTCGTTAATGTTTAGGATTGATTGGGTTGGTTTGCCTGGCTGGGGCAATAAATTGTGCGTGCAGCAATTTACTTACGGGGGGTTAAGGTCGTAATTGTACATAGTTGTATAGTTGGTTTGATACATCGCCTGCTGCCAATGGTGGGGCTGCAAGCGCGATAATTGGTTTAATATTATGCTACAAAAGAATAGGCGTTCATTAATAAAAAATAAATAATAGATTAATTTCAGCTATAAAAAGGCCCGTTATTAGTGTTTTGAACTGATTTTTAGAACTTGGTAGCTTTTTTTTGATAAAAGGCGATGAAATAAGCAGGGCGTAAAAATGGCTGTATAAACGACAAGTAAAAAGGCCCTCAGTGGGGTGGTGACAGGTGCGGGCATAGGTTACTTAGTGTATTGAATACGCAAAGGCTGCGGGTAATGGCATGCGGACCGGACAGCAAACAGCCCCATAACTGTTTGCTGATGCAAACGGTTACGGGGCTGTATGAATTTTCTGAACCTTGATTTTGTCTGAACTCGAATTTTAGGCGAATTTGCCGAATTAACAGAATGCTTTTAATTCTGTTAATTCACTAAATATTGAGACGGTTTCTGTCGCTCGCATATTTGACTCGCCCCGGGTACGCTTCGCTGCCCGACCCTCTCTGCTCCGCAAAGAGGGTGAAGAATAAAAAATAGAAAAAATCGCGCCAATGTCTCCCCTTCTTTGCGCAGCAGAGAGGGGGCGGGGGGTGAGTCGACTCGCGACGCAGGCACTTTTCTAAATTCGTATAATCCCGGTTCAGAAGCTTTTATGCCACGATATTCACTATCCTGCCTTTTACTACGATTACCTTTTTAGGCTCTTTGCCATCCAGGTACTTTAGTACATCGGCATGGGCGCGTATGGTGGCTTCAATCTCCTCGTTGCCGAGGCTTAACGATAGCGGGATATTGGTTTTCATTTTACCGTTGATAGAGATAGGGTAGCTAAATTCATCCTCTACCAAATAGGCGGGGTTGAATTTAGGGTACGCGGCGTAGGATATGGTACCTGCCGGGTTGCCCAGCAATACCCAAAGCTCTTCGCAAATATGCGGAGCGTATGGTTCCAGCGTGATCACCAAATCTTGCAGGATGGCGCGTTTGTTACATTTCAGGTCGGTTAATTCATTTACCGCTATCATAAAACTAGACACAGAAGTATTGAACGAGAAACGTTCCACATCCTGTTCCACCTTCTGGATGATTTTGTGCAGCGATTTCAACTCGGCCTTGCTTGGCTCGGCCTGGCTTACGTTAAAGTTCCAATCGGCATCATGGAAAAGCCTCCAGAATTTACGCAGGAATTTAAACACGCCCTCAATGCCGTTGGTATTCCATGGCTTGCTTTGCTCCAGTGGACCAAGGAACATCTCATACATACGCAGTGTATCTGCGCCGTAGCGCTGGGCAAGGTCATCCGGATTCACCACGTTATAGTAGCGTTTAGACATTTTCTCTATCTCAACACCGCATACGTATTTGCCATTCTCGAGGATAAATTCGGCTTCAGCAAAATCAGGCCTCCACTCTTTAAACTTGTTTAAGTTAAGTACATCGTTTTCTACAATGTTCACGTCGACATGTATAGGCGAAGTATTGTATTGTTTAATTAAACCATGAGATACAAAGGTGTTGGTGCCTTTGCCTTCTTCGTCAATCAGGCGATACACAAAATTACTCCTCCCCTGTATCATCCCCTGGTTTATCAATTTCTTAAAAGGCTCTTCTTCGGGCGTTTTGCCGATATCCTTCAAAAACTTGTTCCAGAAACGGCTGTACAACAAGTGGCCGGTAGCATGTTCGCTGCCACCGATGTACAGGTCAACCGCTTTCCAGTATTCAATCGCTTCTTCAGATGCAAACTCTTCGTTGTTGTTGGCATCCATGTAGCGGTACCAGTACCAGCTGCTACCCGCCCAACCGGGCATGGTGGAGAGTTCGTAAGAAAAGCCTTCTTCTTGATTCTTGTCTCTTGATTCTTGATTCTTGTAGCTCCAATCCGTTGCCCTCGCCAAAGGCGGCTCTCCTGTTTCAGTCGGTAAGTATTTATCAATCTCGGGCAATATCAATGGCAACTCGCTTTCATCAATTAAGTAGGGCAGGCCATCCTTAAAGTAAACCGGTACCGGTTCGCCCCAGTAGCGTTGGCGACCAAAAATAGCATCCCGCATCCTGAAGTTCACTTTGGCTTTACCCGCGCCAATTCCTTCTAATACTTTAACAACCATATAGGTGGCATCTTTATATTCATGGCCATCTATAAAATCAGAATTAACGTATTTGCCTTCTTTTGTAGGGTCAGCTTCGACTTCTATGTTCTGCGTATCGAGTATTTGAATTATTGGTAAGCTGTAATGCTTTGCAAATAAATAGTCTCTTTGGTCTCCAGAAGGCACGGCCATAACGGCACCCGTTCCGTATCCTGCTAATACATAATCTGCAATCCAAATAGGAACTTTGACTTTCGTGATTGGATTCAATATGTAACTGCCAGTAAAAGCTCCCGATACTGTTTTAGTATCAGCCATTCGGTCCAGTTCACTTTTCTTTTTGGTTTTGGCAATATATTCTTCTATATCCTTTTTCTGCTCCGGCGTGGTCAAATCAGCAACCAATTCATGCTCGGGTGCTATCGCCATAAAAGTTACACCGAAAATGGTGTCAACCCTGGTAGTGAAAACTTCGATATAGTCGGCACTTAAGCCAGCAAGGTGAGTTGATTTATCCAATGGGAACTTCACACTCGCCCCAACGCTTTTGCCTATCCAGTTGCGCTGCATTTCCTTTAAAGGCTCGGGCCAGTCAATGGTATCTAAACCATCCAATAAACGCTGTGCGTATGCGGTGATGCGCATGCTCCACTGCATCATTTTCTTTTGCTCTACAGGGTAGCCGCCGCGCTCGCTAAAGCCGTCTTTTACCTCGTCGTTAGCCAATACTGTACCCAGGGCGGCGCACCAGTTTACGGTACTTTCGCGCAGGTAAGTGAGGCGGTATTTCAACAATTCGGCTTGCTGCTCCTGTGCGGTGAATGCTTTCCACTCGTCGGCGGTAAAGCTTAATATTTCCTCATCGCATACGGCGTTGATACCCGCGCTACCTTTACTTTCAAAATGAGCAACCAGGTCGGCAATAGCCACTGCCTTATCCGCATCTTTATTATACCAGCTGTTAAACAGCTGCATAAATATCCACTGCGTCCATTTATAATAACCGGCTTCGCTGGTGCGCACCTCGCGGCTCCAGTCGAACGAGAAGCCTATCTGGTCCAGCTGGCGGCGGTAGGTGGCAATATTTGCCTCGGTGGTCACTGCCGGGTGCTGCCCGGTTTGTATGGCGTATTGCTCGGCCGGCAGGCCGAAGCTATCGTATCCCATAGGATGCAATACGTTGAAACCTTTAAGGCGTTTGTAACGCGCAAAAATATCAGAAGCTATATAGCCCAGCGGGTGCCCAACATGAAGGCCCGCACCGCTCGGGTAAGGGAACATATCCAGCACGTAGTACTTGGGTTTGTTGGTTTTATTTTCGGCCTTAAAGGTGTGGTTATCGGCCCAAAACTGTTGCCACTTTTTCTCTATTTCCTTAAATTGATAGTCCATTTTATTAATTGCGCATGTGCGGGCACGAAAATAATAAAAATGACGGTTAGTTTGGTAGGGATTGTGGTTTATTGAGTGGTAAATGGTGAGTGGTTGAATGGGTGAGTGGTTGGAAAAGAAAGATTGGAGGGGTTGGTAGAAGTTAAAAAGGTTAGAATAGTTAAAAGGGTTAGAAAAGTTGGAAGAGCAATGTCTTCGGGGCGCGGTCTGGTTCGTTTTGAAATTCTGTTGAATTCTTAAATTCCTTAAAATTCGAGTTCAGACAAACAACTATGGCGCCCCCAGCGGGCCTGCCTGCCGGCAGGTAGGCCGGGCTTTTCAGTCCCAACGACTGTCGGGATCGCTCCGGCCCTTCGGGCTAAACCCTTACAATCCCTGGCGCGTTTTCTGAACTCGAATTTTAAGGAATTAATTGAATGCGCAGAATTTGAACTGCTATAGATTAATTCTGCCCATTCCTTAAATTCGTTCAATTTGAGTTCAGACAAAATCCGCTACCTTTACCTTATGCAAAACAACCTGCAACAACTATACGGCAATATCGATATCTATCTGTTCGACCAGCTACTGAAGGGCCGGTTCGATAACTGCCATAAGGTGCTGGATATAGGTTGCGGTGGCGGGCGCAACATTGTTTACTTTTTGCAGAACGGCTTCGAGGTTTACGGTGTCGACCCGAACCCCAATGCCCTGGCCGAGACGCGCGCCTTATCTGAAAAGCTTGCCCCGGCTAATTCCGCAGGGAATTTTACCTGCTTCCCGGCTGAGGACTTGCCCTTCGGCGATGGTTCATTCGATTTAGTTATCAGCAGCGCGGTTTTGCACTTTGCGCAGGATAGCAACCATTTCGATGCCATGCTACGTTCCATGTGGCGTGTGCTAAGGCCCGGCGGTTACTTGTTTGCGCGACTGGCATCGGATATAGGTATAGAAACCTTGGTTATATCGCAGGGCAATAGCCGCTATCTGCTGCCCGATGGCAGCGAGCGTTTCCTGGTAAATGAACAAATATTATTGGAATACACCCAGGTACTCGGCGGGAAGCTATTCGAGCCGATAAAAACCACCAACGTACAAAACCTGCGATGCATGACCACCTGGTGCGTAAGGAAAAATGATGCAGGTGATGCACATATCTTATAGCGCTCGATACATGATATAGGTATCTACCAAACCTAATTGCTGATGCCGAAAACCGTTTGGCGTTGTTCCGATGATGGAAAACCCCTGTTTTTGCCAAAGCTTTACCGCTGTTGCATTGGTTGATACCACGAAGTTGAACTGGATACCCACGTACCCCGCTTCCGTGGCCGTGTCTACAGAATGCCGGCAAAGCATGCTGCCTACGCCTTTTCCCCTTGCGCCGGGATGCACCATATAACCGCAATTGCCCATATGGTTGCCCAGGCCAGGCTGGTTAGGCTTAAGGTAGTAAGTCCCCACAACCCTGCCATCTTCAATAGCTACAAAGGTTTCCATATTGGGTGCGAGCCAGTATTCCATCATGCCTTTGCGTGTGGTTGCCGGGTCAAACGCGTAGGTATCGCCGGATTTTATTACGGTCGAAAATATCTCCCAGATGCCGTCATCATCTGCGGGTGTAGCTTTGCGTATTTCTATTGCCATGGTTTGGTGTGTTACCGATGCTTCAATTTTGGGTATTGCCAGCTTTAAATCAAGTTTGGCGAGGCAAACATAAAAAAGCGACAGGCTCCCCAGCCCGTCGCTTTCTGAAAATTAAATTAGCCACTTTTTATTTGACGCCGCGGGTAGATTCGAACTACCGTTGAAGGTTTTGCAGACCTATGCCTATCCTCTCGGCCACGCGACTTTATGCTTTTCCTGTTATTTATTCGGCTGTGGTGTTAAGCGTAAGTAGGGTTTCACCTCTACAAAGCCCTTGGGGAACTTGGCTGGGATATCCTCTGTTTTGATGGATGGCAGCACCACTACCTGCTCGCCGTCTTTCCAATCGGCCGGGGTGGCTACACTGTGGTAAGCAGTAAGCTGCAATGAATCGATCACGCGCAGTATCTCCTGGAAGTTGCGGCCGGTTGATGCGGGGTAGCTGATGATCAGTTTTATCTTTTTATCGGGGCCGATGATGAACAACGAGCGCACGGTAGCCGTAAGCGATGCGTTGGGGTGTATCATGTCATAAGCGAGGGATATCTCGCGGCTTTCGTCGCCAATAATTGGGAAGGTTACTTCCACGCCCTGGGTTTCGTTGATATCGTTTATCCACCCCTTGTGCGATTCGGTGTTATCCGTGCTCAGCGCAATAACCTTTACGTTTCGCTTCTCGAACTCATCCTTCAGGGAAGCCGTTTTGCCTAGTTCGGTTGTGCAAACAGGGGTGTAATCTGCAGGGTGGGAGAATAATACGCCCCAGCTATCGCCCAGGTATTCGTAAAAATCAATGTCGCCAAGGGATGTTTGTGCTTTAAAGTTTGGGGCCTCATCGCCAATTCGTAAGCTCATAGTTGTAAGTTTTAATTTTAATATTTTTATAGCAATATTACGCTATCGGTTAATCAATAGTAAAACTTATCCAATAAAATTTGAGGAAGAAAGGGGAGCCGCCGGCAGATAACGGCATCATTACGAACGCCGTTTGTCTTTTAAATCAGCTTATCTGTCTCCGCATTGGCGGAGCAGGAATTAGCACCTTACACCAGGCGCGAAGCCGGTACAGGTTGCTAAGACATCATAGGGCCTTTCCCTCTGTCTTTCTGGATAAGTATTTTTAAAGAACGATTACATCACAAAAGTAGGTATAAAAACTACAATTCCTATAGATTTTATTATTTATCTCAGATAAATCTGTAACTAACTGAAAATCAAAATATAAAATGACTTATATTGTATCAAGCCCACACGTTATGAAAACTGTGCCACCACTTCATCAACATTATAAACCGGGTTAGCGCCGCGCTGGGTGGTTACATAAGCGCCTACCGCGCAGGATTTTTCCAGCAGGGCTTGCATGGGGGTGCCGTTAAGCAAGCCCGTAATAAACGTTGCCAGGAACGAATCGCCCGCGCCAACAGTATCCACCACGCAAACTTTGCAACCGGGGTGCTCGTAATATTGGTAATCGTTCCAAATGATGGCACCATGCTCGCCGCGGGTTACGCAGATGATTTTGGTGTGGAACTTGCTTTGGAACTCTTCTATCTTTTGTTTCAGGTCGCCGCTGCTGCCGTGTATAAGCAACTCAGCTTCTTCTTCGTTCATCTTTATTACGTCGGCACGGGCAGCCAGCGTTTCGATGGTGTTCATGGTAAAATGTGGCGGGCGCAGGTTCACATCGAATATTTTAAGCGCGTCGCTTTCATCAAGCACGTTTAGCAGGGTTTCGAAAGAAGCTTGCTCGCGGCAGGCCAGGCTGCCAAAAACGATGGCGCCTACTTTTTTTGATGTAGCTTCTAAAGGTTCGGTAAAGCCTATATTATCCCAGGATACAGGTTGCGGTATAATGTACGTGGCGGTGTTATTTTCATCCAGTTGTACAGTTACTTCACAGGTAGGCAGCTTTTCGTCGCGCTGTATCAACTCGCTGTGAAGGCCGTTCTCCTGCAGGAAGCCGGTGAGCTCCACACCGGACGCGTCGGTACCTACGCTGCTGGCAAACAATACATTGTTGCCCTGCTGCACCAGGTGGCGAGCTACGTTCATGGGCGCGCCGCCCGCTTTTTTAACATCGCCAAAGGCATCCCATAAAACTTCGCCGAAGCACAAGATTTGTTTGTTCATAAATTGGTTTTTGAGCTGATTGATGAAAGGATAAAGCTAAAATATTTTTTGACACGATTTAGCGATTGAAGGATTTGACAGGATTTTTTTAATTGTCTGAACCATGATTTGCTTGATTACCGGATTATAGGACTATTCCAATTGCGAAATATTATCGGGGTATCCTTTAAACAGGCAAATCATGGTTCAGAAAAGGATAGCTGGATTGATTTTAATCCTGTTAATCCTTAAATCCTTTAATCGTGTTATCTTTTAATCATGGTTCGGAAGCGTTATATTAGTTGAATGAAAAAGCAAATTCTCTTCTCTTTTCTCCTGCTTCTGTGTTCCTGCTTCGCTATAGCGCAAGACAAAGACAAGCAAGCCATAGCAAAACTCATGGCCGACCAGCAAATCGCCTGGAGCAAAGGCGACTTGGAGGGCTTTATGCAAGGCTACTGGAAGTCTGATTCACTAATGTTCATCGGCAAGCGTGGGCCGGCTTACGGCTGGCAGGTTACCCTGGATAATTATAAAAAAGGCTACCCGGATAAAGCCGCCATGGGCGAGCTTACCTTTAGGTTAGATAAAATAGAACTGCTGGGCAAGAACGATGCCTTTGTAATGGGCGCCTGGAGCCTCAAACGAGAGAAAGACGCACCAGGAGGTTATTTTACCCTGTGGTTCAGAAAGATTGATGGTCAGTGGAAGATTGTGTGTGACCATACGAGTTGATAAAGATGGCAATCATTCAATAATACTGACAGTATGCTACACCTGATTTTAGATAGCTGGATAGCAGGCCTCTTTAGGCTTATAGGTGTTTGCGTGCTTTTTACATTGGGATACTTCAAGCAAATAACCCACCCGGAGGCAAAAGCCTATTCTTTCAGAAATATTTACTATATGGAGTATGACAAGGAGGATGAATTCAAAAAAGGCATGGAGCGGGCAGGACAGCAAATGGCAGGGTTGATGTTCGTTCTATTGCTATTGGCAATTTACGCGCTGGTGTAATTCCAGAAAAAGCAGATGCCCTCTGTAGGTGACATTTATGATTCTTAGAATGCTGGATGGCAGCACTGATACTCACAAAAGAGGCCCGAACATCGCTGCTCGGGCCTCTTCAATATCGTACAAAAAGCTGTTACTTGTGGGTAATGCCTTCTGCCAGTACGGTTACTTTATTGTTTAAAGCTTCCACCACGCCGCCTTTAATAAAAAAGGTATCTTCTTTACCGCCTTCCCTTACAACCAGCTTGCCGTCGTTAAGGGTAGAGATGATAGGCGCATGGTTATTCAGGATCTCGAAAGAACCTAAAGTACCAGGCAGGCTTACCGAAGTAGCTTCGCCTTCGAAAACTTTTTTATCAGGAGTAAGGATTTCTAATGTCATGTTCTTTTAGATTTGAGATGTGAGATGTGAGATATGAGATTAACTCATTGTCAAACCTACAACCTCTCCGTTTTAACATGAGATATGAAATTTGAGCTGTCTCAAATCTCATATCTCAAATCTCATATCTTAATTATTAGCTTCTGCCAATAATTTCTTGCCTTTTTCAATAGCGTCTTCAATGCTGCCCACAAGGTTGAATGCTGCCTCTGGGTATTCATCTACTTCGCCATCCATAATCATGTTGAAACCTTTGATGGTATCTTTGATATCAACCAATACACCTTGTAAACCGGTGAACTGCTCTGCCACGAAGAATGGCTGAGAAAGGAAACGCTGAACACGGCGTGCGCGCGATACGGTTAACTTATCTTCCTCAGAAAGCTCGTCCATACCTAAGATGGCGATGATATCCTGAAGTTCTTTGTAGCGCTGTAAAGTTTCTTTAACGCGTTGAGCGGTGTTGTAGTGCTCATCGCCCAGGATAGCTGCGCTAAGGATACGTGAGGTAGAATCCAGTGGATCCACCGCAGGGTATATACCCAACTCGGCAATTTTACGCGAAAGTACGGTTGTAGCATCTAAGTGGGCAAATGTTGTTGCCGGTGCAGGGTCAGTCAAGTCATCCGCAGGTACGTAAACGGCCTGTACAGATGTGATAGAACCACGTTTTGTAGAAGTAATACGCTCCTGCATGGTACCCATCTCTGTTGCCAAAGTCGGCTGGTAACCTACCGCAGATGGCATACGGCCTAACAATGCCGATACCTCAGAACCTGCCTGGGTAAAGCGGAAGATGTTATCGATAAAGAAAAGGATATCGCGGCCTTTGCCTTCTTCGTCACCATCGCGGAAGTACTCTGCAAGGGTAAGACCTGATAATGCCACACGTGCACGTGCACCGGGAGGCTCGTTCATCTGGCCGAAAACGAAGGTTGCTTTTGATTCTTTCAAAGCTTCAGCGTCGATTTTTGTCAAATCCCAGCCGCCAGCTTCCATGGAGTGCATAAATGCATCGCCATATTTTATAATGCCCGATTCAAGCATCTCGCGCAGTAAGTCGTTACCTTCACGGGTACGCTCGCCTACGCCTGCAAATACAGATAAACCTGCATAAGCTTTCGCGATGTTGTTGATCAGCTCTTGAATTAATACTGTTTTACCTACACCGGCACCACCAAACAAACCAATTTTACCACCTTTTACATAAGGCTCCAAAAGGTCGATAACTTTGATACCTGTAAACAGGGCCTCAGTTTCGGTTGATAGGTCCTCAAAACGCGGAGGCGTGTTGTGAATAGGGCGACCATTGGTTTTATCAAGGTTAGGGATACCATCGATAGCATCACCAACTACGTTAAATACACGGCCTTTAATGGCATCGCCAACCGGCATTTTGATAGCAGCTTCGGTATCTAAAACATTCATTCCGCGCAGTAAACCGTCGGTAGAGTCCATCGCTATCGCGCGCACACGGTCTTCGCCTAAGTGCTGCTGAACTTCTAAAATGATTTTTTGTCCGTTGTCTTTAGTGATCTCAAGCGCATCGTAAATCTTAGGAAGATGTGCGTCATTAGCGAAACTTACGTCAACTACCGGACCGATGATCCTTGATATTTTTCCAATGTTTGGCATATATTACCTGGTGTTTTAAAGAAATTTAAAATGAAACGGAACCTTTGTTTTAAAGTAAAGGCACTATTTCAGAGGCGCAAAGTTAAGGTTTATTGCCAAATATTTAAATAGTTATGGTAAGATTTTTTTGGCGTTTTTATTAATACAATTTCTGTAAGTTTGACGCCCAATTATAAACCAAATTTTCTGTACGCAAATTCTTAATTAATGAAAAAACTTTTACTGCTATTGATGTGGTGTGCCCCTGTTTTTGCTTATTCGCAGGGTTTCCAGGTTAACCTGGGCGGCCAGAAACAAATAGGCATGGGCCATACGGGCACCGGGCTGCTGCAGGATGGGGCCTCTATTTTCTTTAACCCCGGCGCGGTTGCTATGTTGCCCCAAAATTCAGTTTCTGCCGGTATCAGCCCGCTGTGGTTTAAATCCGGCTTCAACCCATCGGGTACCAATGACAAGTATTTTACAGCAAATCGCGTAGCAACGCCTATACAGGCTTACGCGGTTTGGGGGCCAAAATCGGCTAACTGGAAATTTGGCCTTGGCGTTTATACGCCATTTGGCGGCCTTACCGATTGGGGTACCACCTGGGCCGGTAAATATTCGGTGCAGAGCCTGGACCTGAAAGCAATATTTATCCAACCAACTTTTAGCTACAAATTAACTAATGCTTTAAGCATCGGCGCAGGCTTTGTTTACAACCATGCCAGCGTGGACTTGAGGAGGGCGATACCATTGGCAGATGCTAACGGAAACCCCGGCCAAGCGAAACTGGAAGGTACAGGCAAAGGCTACGGCTGGAACGCCGGCATCTTCCTGAAAACAAAATCGTTTACCGCGGGGCTTGATTACCGCTCTAAGGTGAATACCAAACTAAAAAACGGCGACGCGATATTTACCGTGCCATCATCGGTACAGGCAAACTTCCCGCAGCCAAATACCTTTAGCTCGGGCATACCGTTGCCGGGAACATTCTCATTGGGCCTCGGCTTTTATCCAACCCAAAAATGGACCGTTGGCTTCGACGCGAACTTTGTTGGCTGGAGCAGCTTTAAAGCGCTGGAATTTGATTATGCTGCCAACACTTCAACACTTGCAGACACTTATTCGCCACGTAACTACGAGAACGCGTTTGCGCTGCGTACCGGTGCGGAGTATAAATACAACAATAAACTGGCCCTGCGTTTCGGCGGCGGCTATGCTACTACGCCTGTTAAGGATGGCTATGTAACCCCCGAGGTGCCGGATGCCAACCGTTATTACTTAACCGGCGGCCTGGGTTACAAACTGGCCAAACGTTTAGATATAGACCTTTCCTTTGAGTTTGAGCACTTGTTTACCCGCACCCAAACAAATATCGAAACGCAGTTATCCGGAACGTTCCACAGCAATGTGTACATCCCAGGCGTGGCCCTTTCTTATCATTGGTAACCTATAGTATTTAAGCACATGAAATCGATAAAAAATTACATATACATATCTGCGGGCTTGCTGTTGCTGGCTTCCTGCAAACCATCAGTAGACGTTCCCAAACCAACGTCAGGCGCGGCAGATTTTAGCCGTTATATTTCTGTAGGTAACTCCTTAACCGCAGGTTACGCCGATGGGGGGTTATATCTGGAAGGGCAACTAAATTCATATCCAAGCATCATTGCCAAGCAAATGGCACAGGTGGGCGGCGGTGCCTTTGCGCAGCCATTGTTCAACGCCGATCAATCGAATGGTTCGGGTTACATCAAACTAACGGGCTTTACTGCCACCGGCTCGCCCATTACCGCGCCGGTTACGACCAACCTTGCGGTGAGAGGGACGGCCACCATACCGGGTTTCGGTACGGTGGTTTTATACACCAAATACACCGGCGAAATAAACAA
Source organism: Mucilaginibacter sp. P1_D10 (assembly GCF_056406215.1). NCBI lineage: Bacteria > Pseudomonadati > Bacteroidota > Sphingobacteriia > Sphingobacteriales > Sphingobacteriaceae > Mucilaginibacter > Mucilaginibacter sp. P1_D10. Next base: position 470,689 of record NZ_JBFUAP010000001.1, read on the forward strand.
CTATGGTGTGCCGGGCGTTAAAATACAGCAAATAACATATGCACCTTACGGTAACCTGAACGGCTATTTTGAAAGGATGTTGCCGGGCAACGCAGGTACAAATTCTACTACATATATAGATTTTGCCACAGCCAAGCCTTTTACCTTCTTTACCAACTGGCTGGGCAGTAATGATGCCTTGCTATATGCTTCGACAGGTGGTGCCGGAGATGTACTTACAGATAAGGCAACATTTACAGCTCTATACAACCTTTCGATATCGAAACTAACTGCAGCTGGCCAAAAAGGTGCCGTAGCTACCGTACCCGATGTTACTTCGGTGCCTTACTTTACTACCGTAACTGTTGGCGCTATTTTAGCAGGTGTGCAAAAGGCTAATCCTGCGGTTGCCGCTTTATATATCAATGCACGTGTCGATACTTTAACCACAACTTATGCTGCACGTGCTGCTACCGCAGCTGATTTGGTGGTACTGACTTTCCCTACCAGCAAAATAGGCCAGCCTGTAAGTTCGCCGGCTGGTACCGTGCCTTACGGCTTAACGCCATACGCGCCTATCGAAAACCAGTATGTGCTGGATGCTAATGAAATAGCTTTAACCAAAGGTTGCGTAAATTCGTACAATGCCACCATCAAAGCGGCAGCTGCATCAAAAGGCTTAGCGGTGTTTGATGCCTTTACCTTCCTTAATAATTTAAAGGCAAATGGTTTAGTGATAGATGGAGTAAGCCTAAGCTCAAACTACATTAGCGGGGGAGTATTTTCGCTGGATGGCATCCACCTAACGCCAAGGGGCTATGCTATTGTAGCCAACGAATTTATTAAAGCCATCAACGCGAAATACGGATCAAATATCCCTAAGGCGAACGTATCGGCTTATAACGGGGTGAAGTTCCCTTAACCAGTTAGCAGTGGGCGGTTTGCGGTTTGCACAGAGCCTCACCTAAATCCTCTCCAAAGGAGAGGACTTTTAATATTTTTAGAACCCTCTCCTTTGGAGAGGGTAGGGTGAGGCTTCGAAGTATGCAAACTACCTACTGCCAACTGATTACGATCTTCCCCATATGCTCGCTGGTTTCCATCAGCTCATGGGCTTTGGAGGCTTCGGCGGCGGGGAATATTTTGTAGATAACGGGCTTTATTTGCCCGGAAGCAAGCAACGGCCAAACGTGCTCTTCCAGTTTTTGGGCGATAGCACTCTTGAATGCAACCTCGCGCGAACGTAGCATCGAACCGGTTATCACGAGGCGCTTGCGCATTACTTCGGATAGGTTGATTTCTACCTTGTTGCCTTTCATGGCATTTATCATCACCAGCCTACCATCGTTTGCCAGGCACTGTATGTTTTTGGCGGTGTAATCGCCGCCTATCATATCCAGTATCACATCTACGCCTTTGCCATTGGTAAGCTGATGGATGGTGTCGCCGAAATTTTCTTTATTATAATCGATGGCCTTATCTGCGCCCAATGCCTCGCAGAATTTGCACTTCTCATCACTCCCTGCAGTTACATAAACTTTGCTGCCTAAAGCTTTTGCCATTTGTATAGCTGTAACCCCTATGCCGCTGCTGCCGCCATGCACTAGCAAGGTTTCGCCGGGTAGCAGGTTTGCACGGTCGAACACATTGCTCCAAACAGTAAAGAAGGTTTCGGGGAGGGAGGCAGCTTCGGCAAAGCTTAAGTTACCGGGAACGGGCAGGCACTGCCCTTCAGGAGCGGCGCAGTATTCGGCGTATGCGCCACCGATAACTAGTGCGCAAACCTTATCACCTATTTTCCATCGGCTAACGTCAGCACCAACCTCGGCTATTATGCCGGCAAGTTCAAGTCCGGGGATGTCTTTTGGTGCACCATCAGGAGGCGGGTAATTGCCTTTCCGCTGGAATACATCCGGGCGGTTTATGCCGGCAGCCATTACTTTTATCAAAACCTCGCCAGTTGCGTAAGTGGGTATAGGGCGCTCTGCAAATTGTAATACATCGGGGGCGCCGGGGTGGGTGATGATGATGGCTTTCATTATTGGTAATATCAGCATAAATAACCTTAATTGGTTGGGGATGTTTTGCTTTACGCCAACTACTCGCTCCTCAAACTTTCCACCGGGTTAATGATAGCTGCCTTTATAGACTGATAACTAACAGTTAGCAACGCAACAGCCAACGCCGCTGCGGCGGCCAACACAAATACCCACCAATGGATGCTATCGCGGTATGCAAAGGCATCCAGCCATTTGTGCATGGCCAGCCATGCCAACGGCGATGCTATAGCTACGGCAATGGCCACCAGTTTTACAAAATCGGCAGAGAGCATAGCAACAATCCTCGATACATCTGCGCCCAGCACTTTGCGGATGCCTATTTCCCTGCTCCGCTGTTCTGCCGCATAGGCAGCCAGCCCAAACAGCCCAAGGCAGGCAATAATAATGGCGAGCGCGGTGAACAGCACGAACAGTTTGCTCATGCGTTGTTCGTTGCTGTATATGGCGTTAAAATCTTCATCCATAAAAGTGTATTCCATCTTTTGGTTTGGCGAGAGGGCTTTCCATTTGCTTTCTATCTGCGCCATTATGCCTGCAAGGTTTTTGGTATTTACCCTGATGCTGAGCGAGGCCATGAAATCCCGGTTCATGACCAGCACCAGCGGACTGATATTATCCCGCAAGGAACTAAAATTAAAATCCCTTACGACGCCTATCACCGTGTATTCCCGCCCGCCGTTTTTTATTTTCTCGAAAGCGCCGCCTGTGTAGCCAAGCATATTGGCTGCCGTTTGGTTGATAATGATAGAAGAGGAATCGGAAAGGTTGCTCTCCGAAAAATCACGGCCGCTTTTCAGCTGCATGCCCATAGTGTGCAGATAACCGGCATCTACCGGCCAAAGTTCCGTTTGTAACGATTTACCGTCGGCCGCAGTGATGTTATTCGGCCAGCGGGTAGTGCCGGTGGGCAGGTAACTGCTAAGCGTTGCATCAACCACGCCCGGCAGCTGTTGAACAGATTGCTTTAGCAATACAGGGTTGCTTATTGTGGAAACGTTCTTTAGCACCAATACCTGGTTGCGATTAAAGCCAAGGTCTTTATTTTGGATGTAATTAAGCTGGTTGTATACCACCAATGTGCCTATGATGAGAAATATCGAAATGGCGAACTGGAAAATCACTAAAGCGTTACGCAAGGCGCCGCCCTTAAAACCCACCGACAGCTTGCCCTTTAATACCTGGATAGGTTTAAACCGCGACAGGAAAAAGGCAGGGTACGAGCCGGCCAGCAGCCCAACCGAAAAAACAATAAGCAACAGCGTAGGTAATACCCATTTAAGGTTTTGCCAGCTAACAGATAAGACCTTGCCCGAAATTTGGTTGAACAGCGATAGTAAGGCCCATCCCGCAAAAGCAGCAACCAGGGTAGCTACCAGCGTAACCAATACCGACTCGGCCAGAAACTGGGCAATGATGAACCTGCGTTTGGCGCCTAAAACTTTGCGCACGCCAACCTCCCGCGCACGGTTTGTAGAACGCGCGGTGGATAAATTCATGAAGTTGATGCACGCCAACAGTAGGACAAAGCCGGCTATCCCCATAAAAATGTAAACGTACTGGATGTTGCCATTTGGCCCAAGTTCGCGTTGGCGGTTGGAAGTTAGGTGGATGCCCGTTAAGGGCGTGAGGTTAAGTTTAATGTAGTTACCACCCGCTGCAAACTTTTGATAGTTAAAAGCCGCAGAATTAATGTTTTTAACCAGCAAGGCGTTCATTTTTGCTTCCAGCCCGGCGGTATTTGCAGCTAGCTTTAGCAGGATATAGGTGTTAAAGGTAAAGCGTGCCCAGTTATTATCGCGTTCGGCAGATAGCGGCATCAGGAAATCTGCCTTAAAGTGCGATTGGGCTGGCATATCCTGCATTACACCGGTAATTCGGCGGGGAACGCTGTCGTTGGGGATGGTTAAGGTTTTACCCAGCGCGGCTGTGGTATTAAAATACTTTTTGGCAGCGGCGGCGGATATGACGATGCTGTTGGGTGTGGTTAAAGCGGTTTTGGCATCGCCCTCTATAAGCGGCAGAGTGAAAATAGCAAATATGGACGAATCGCAATAGAAAACATCCTTCTCATTAATTACCTCCTCGCCTTTTTTAAGGCGGATATTTTGTGCCGCGGATAACCTCACCGCATTTTCCACTTCCGGCAATTCGGCCTTTAAAGCGCCTGCAACTGGTGGGGCAGCAATGGCAAAGGATGATAACGTGCCGCCGTAGTTAAGGTCGGTATTTACGCGGTAGATGCGCTGGTGATTGGTGTTGAATTTATCGTAACTCAACTCATCAACCACATAGAGCATGATCAGCAGGCAGGTAGCCAAGCCCAGTGCCAGCCCGATGATATTGATGAACGTAAACCCTTTGTTTTTTAACAGGCTGCGGAAAGCCGTTTTGATCAAATTCTTTATCATGTTATATCAATTTACTTGTTGTTGAAGAATAAGTAAATGTATAACTAAATATTTAGTTATTTCAAACGCCTATTGCCTTTTACTGATGCATTGCCTTTAAAGATTTCCCTGAAAGAATTATAGCCGAGCTATCAGCAATAGCTAAATCAGCCTTTTCAGCAAAGCCGTGGCCAATGTCTAGTATGGTATAATCTTTAAGATTTGCTGCTACGTAGCCAAAGTGCATATTTTTAGATCCCTTTAATTCTGGTGCCATTTCAAATAAAACCTGGCTTGAATCTGCCTGTGTTATCCGAAGTGTGTCGAAACTTTGATTATAACTTTCTACTTCCAGTCGCGATTTCCCTTTTAAATTTACAGATATGTTTGCCTGCCTTAATTTCTGTAGCTCAAAGTTGGTATCGGCACCATCTACAGATAACAGTTCGGGAGCAAACAACCGCACCAGCACCCGGTTTTGCATCCAGTTTTTTTCGCCCTCATTTTTGTATTTGTTAGGAAACACTAAGTGCAGCGTATCGTTTTTTACATAGGCCTTAAACGTTACATCTTTTTTATAGGCGTCCCAATAGTTGAGCACCCTTACCGATGCGTGTTTACTTTGTTGAAAAACTATTTGCGTGATATTGCCACCCTCAATCTTCAGGTATTTAAAAGGCTGTTCCAGCACCTTGTTGTAATTCCAATAGGTATCGCTTTTATCAACTTTGTCGTAAACGTTTTTAAATGCCAGATCGGATACTACGACACCTAACAACATCACGGCGAATAAAATCCTCAGTATAATTGTACTTGTTTTAGTCTTCATATTTTTTCTCTTTAAAAGTTTCATCAATAAATTTCATGTAGCGTATTTCAATTTCTTCCATCGGAATATCCAGCAAATACATGCTTCTTAAAAATAGGGGCAATTCATTTTCTAAAAACTGCTCTTTCCTGAAGGCAACTACTCTATGCATAGCTTCATTCTCTACAAAATAACCCACGCCGCGCTTATTGGTAATAATTTCGCGTTGCTGCAAAAAGTCGTAGGCGCGCTGAACCGTATTAGGGTTCACCTGCATTGCTACCGCCAAGTCGCGAATGCTTAATATTTTTGTTTCCAGCGGCCATTGCTTAAGCAATATTTGCTCGCAAACGTATTCTGCTATTTGTAAATAAATTGCTTGTTTTTCTCTAAACTCCATTCTAAATTTCTTTTTCCCTTAACCTTACATAAGCTGTTATCCACAAAGTGCCCGGCAATATGTACTGAAGAAAATTATTTGCGATAGCATAAGCGTAATGCGGAAGCTCGATATTCCCAACTTCAGAATCTACTTTTATCAATACCGTAAAGTACGGGAACGCAATATCGACATTAGAAAATAATAGGCTAACAATGGCCAGATTTAAAAAATAGATAACAGCCAGCACACCGCAAACCACCAGCGCCACCTTTACAAGAGCAACCCGGTTGAAGTATAACGTGCCTACCATCATGGCTCCAACAAAGTTGGTGTACAATATTGTTGCCTTAACAAATACATTATTATCTTCAAATGCGTACAAGTACACATGGTTGTACAAGGCATGGTACAGCGGGCTGGTTCGGTCTAATCCGTTATGATAGGCCGTTACAAAGGTGTAATCCATAAGCCGGAAAAAGCCTAAAAAAACAATGCAAAATAACAAGCCCGATATCAATATACCGCAGAGCCATTTCTCCAGCGAGGAGGCAGGCAATGTAAGATAGGCTGCCCCACCCGCATTAGTAGTAAAGTAGCTAAATACTACCGAAGATAAAACCACCCCGCCACCAATAAAGCCCCAAATAAATGACAGGTTTTGGGCTGGCCCCCAATCCAATGCATAAAGCACAAGCGTATAAAGTAAAAATGTAAATGCCATTACAGCTACAAGTGCGCCAATTAGTTGCATCGAGCGCTCGAATATGGTTTTCTTTAATAGCAGCACAAATCTGCTGAGGCTAAAGGTATCATTCATGGTAATTAGTATTAATTTATCGGGAATAATTGTTTGGCCATTGCCGGGTTTTCGGTAATGCCGTTAAAAAGGTGCTCCAGGTTAAGCGCCGAGTCTTCACCATCTACATTCTCTATAATAACCGATGTGCCGCGCAGCATTTTTTCGGAGTAAAGCACTTTTACGCCTGCAGGTATTTCGGTTACGGTTTTAAAGCAAAGCTTTTCGGCGATATCTGCAATTGAAGAGTGCAGCAACAGGTTGCCGTTATCTACAATCATTACCTTATCTATCATATTCTCCAGGTCGCGGATCTGGTGGGTGGAGATAAAGATGATGCGCTCGTCGTTCATCACTGAAGCGATAAGCTTTCTGAACTGAGCTTTGGATGGTATATCAAGCCCGTTTGTGGGCTCATCCATTAGTAACACCTTGGTATTGCAGGCCAGCGCAAAAGCTATCACAAACTTTTTTTGCTGCCCAAAGGATAGTTTATTCAGCTTGCCATCTACGCTTACCTCAAGCTCTAGCAGGTATTTATAAAAGCTTTCCTTATTAAACTGCGGATAAAAAGGCGCAAACAGGTTTTGGTACTGCTTAATTGTAAGCGCAGGAACATACACATCTTCGGCGATGTAGTAAATGGTTTGCAGGAACGATGGCTTGCGGCTTTTAGGTTCCATGCCGTCTATAAATACATTGCCTTCAACCGGGAACAGCGTGCCTACCATATTTTTGAGAAGGGTACTCTTACCGGCACCATTTTTCCCAAGCAGGCCGTAGATGCTTCCATTTTCGATGGAAAGAGAAAGGTTTTTGTACAGCAACTTTTTGCGCGAATAACCAAAAGACAAATTGTTGAATTGTATCATAGTGTATTAGTTAAGTAGTACACTACAAATGTAGCTGTATGTTTGTAATATCCAAATTTTTGGATAATTATTTTTTTGTAAAATTTCACCTTTTCAATCGGTGAGTAACAGACTTTCCGTAAAATGTCATTCATTTGCACAAAAACAAACAACATGGCTTTAACAACCGGCACAGCCGCCCCGCAATTCAAACTCACTTCGTCAGACCTTAAAGAAGTTTCCTTAGCCGATTTTAAAGGCAAGAAAGTGGTGTTACACTTTTTCCCTTTGGCTTTTACCGGTGTTTGCACCACGCAGCTTTGCACCATGCGCGATAGCTTTGGCTATTACGATGGGTTAAACGCGCAGATATTGGGCATCTCGGTAGATTCGCCTTTCACCCTGGGTAAGTTTAAAGAAGAGAACGCTTACCAGTTCCCGCTGCTATCTGATTTCAACAAAGATGTTTCTGAAGCTTACGGTGCCTTATATGAAACCTTTGCCTTCGGCATGAAAGGCGTGTCTAAACGCGCTGCTTTTGTGATAGATGAAGCGCAAAATATCATCTATGCAGAAGTGCTTGAAAATGCCGGCGACCTGCCCGATTTTGCAGCGATTGCAGAAGTGGTGAAGTAATATCTGCTATGCAGGGTTATTAGTATCCTTGATGCGTTGGAATTTTTTCTTGAATTTGAGGAAGAACTTTTCGAAGAAGAAGTACGACAATAGCGGCACAACTACCAGGAACAGCAGGTTGATAGGCATCTTGCTTAAAGGTAAATTTGGATCGTTGGATAAAAACACCTGCTGCCAGATATAAATACTGTACGACAGTATGCCGATGAAGCTAAGTGCTTTGGTGTTCAATAGCTTGAAAATCACATTTTTGGATTGACGGAGGTTATTCACCACAATAAAGCCCAGGAACAAAGAAATAATGAGGTTGGTGCTTATCGCGGTCGGGTTTAGCCATTGGCTGTATTTGAGATAAAACATAACGAAAATGGATAGCAGCGTTATGGGCAATTTGAGCTTGCCGAAGTTGAAATAACCTTTAAAAAGCATTACTGAATACAGGCAGCCGATGGCTATGCCCTGGAACTTGATAAAATAACGGATTGCCGCAGTACACAAGCCATAGTTTAAGAAGCCCGAGTTTATCTGGAAATAGTAAATAATGGGGACTACAAATATGGTAAAGAGCAAACCGGCTATGAACAGCTTCCAGCTTTTGTTGAGCAGCACGGGGAAAAAAAGGTAGAACTGCTCTTCTACCGAGAGCGACCAATAATGGCCCAGGTACCAGCTAGCCTGCGACAGGCGCGAGATGGATAAGTTCATGATGAATAAGAACGAAGCCAAAAATGTAACCGGGAATATATTGAGGTGATAGAAATGGTTGAGTATAATGAGTGAGATAATGTAAAGGTAAGCAACCGGCACGATCCGCAAAACACGCCTCATATAAAACGCTTTAAGGGATATAGACCCGTACTTTACCTTTTCTTTTACACACAGGGTGGTAATTAGAAAGCCACTGATAACAAAGAATATATCCACGCCAAGCGGGCCCATAAAGCCCAGGTTGCCATAAACGGGAATGTTATATAGGTCTACAATATGATAAGCCACAACCATAAGGATGGATATACCCCGCAGGCCGTTAAGGCTTGGGAAGGTTTTTTGCGCCAGCACATCAGGGACGGATTTTATTTCGGAAAAAAGGCTTTCGGCGCTAAAAAGCTTCATCAAACCAATAATTATTAAACCTTTAAAGGTATAAAAAAGCGTCTAATCTGTTTGAATTGTTTTGATTAGGGGCGAGGCCGAAGATTGTCCGCCTATTTTTTTCAAAAAAAGTAGGCGAATTAAAAAGAAAGTTCTATTTTTGCAGTCCGTTAAAAAAGGGGATTATATCGGTTTCGATATACAAAACCCGATACGGAAAATGCACTTGTAGCTCAATTGGATAGAGCATCTCACTACGGATGAGAAGGTTTGGGGTTCGAATCCCTACAAGTGCACATATTTCAACCACTTGTCCCGGAACTGCGACATCCGCCAGGTGCCCAAAAATTAAGCCTTTGAGTATAGTGTTCATGGGCTTTTTTAATTTTTAATAATAAGGGATGCTTAACTTAGTACTGTTTGGTCCCCCCGGAGCAGGGAAGGGTACCCAATCACAAAAACTTATCGAGAAGTTCGGGTTAATTCATCTTTCTACAGGTGATTTGCTGCGTGGCGAAATTGCACAAGGTACCGAATTGGGTCTGGAAGCAAAGAAATTGATGGACGATGGCAAATTAGTGCCCGATGCCGTTGTGATAGGAATGATAAGCAACAAGCTGGATGCCAACAAAGATGCCAAAGGCTTTATTTTCGATGGTTTCCCGCGCACAGTGGTGCAAGCCGAGGCTTTAGATGCTTTGTTAGAGTCGAAGGAATCCGCTATATCAGGCATGGTTGCGCTTGAAGTAAACGATGACGAATTGCTGCGTCGCTTATTGCTTCGCGGCAAAGATTCAGGTCGCCCTGACGATGCGAACGAAGAAGTTATCCGTAAAAGGATAAAAGAATACAATGATAAAACGGCTGCCGTAGCTGGTTTTTACAAAGGCCAGGGTAAGTTCGAAAGCATCAATGGCATTGGCTCGGTGGACGAGATTTTTGCTCAGATATGTGCCATTATAGAAAAGTGGCTGAAAAAGTAAATAAAGACTGATAAATTCAGTAATTTATAAAAGTGTAAGTTTGTAAAGTCCGCAGGTTAGGAGCGTCAAAACCCTAAGCTTCGGACTTTCTGTTTAAAGGAAAGATTATGTCGCAGGGTTCGAATTTTGTTGATTACGTAAAGATATGCTGCCGTTCCGGCCACGGGGGGGCAGGTTCTTCGCATCTGCACAGGGATATCTTAACCTCGATGGGCGGCCCCGATGGCGGCGACGGCGGCCGTGGCGGCCACGTGATTGTTAAAGGTAACGCCCAGTTGTGGACACTGCTTCACCTTAAGTTCCGCAAACATGTTATAGCCGGCGATGGCGATGCCGGTGGCAGCTCGCAGCGTAGCGGCAAAACCGGGCGCGACGAAATACTGGAAGTGCCTATTGGTACAATCGCCAAAAATGCGGAAACCGGTGAAACCCTTTTCGAGATAACCCACGATGGTGAAACTAAAATATTGGCTAATGGTGGCCGTGGCGGTTTAGGTAACTGGCATTTTAAAACGGCAACCAGGCAAACCCCCCGCTTTGCCCAACCAGGCGAAGACGGCCAGGAAGACTGGAACATCCTCGAACTAAAAATACTGGCCGATGTAGGTTTGGTAGGCTTCCCAAATGCGGGGAAATCAACACTGCTGTCGGTTGTATCTGCCGCTAAGCCGGAGATAGCAGATTACGCCTTTACAACGCTTGTGCCTAATTTAGGTATCGTTGGTTACCGCGGCAATCAATCGTTTGTGATGGCCGATATACCGGGTATTATAGAGGGTGCATCGCAAGGCAAGGGATTGGGAATCCGTTTCCTTCGCCATATCGAACGCAACTCGGTACTTTTATTTATGGTGCCTGCCGATACAGCAAGGACGATAAAAGAAGAATACGAAATCCTGCTGAATGAATTGAGCGAATACAACGAGGAACTGATGCACAAACCACGTGTGCTGGCCATTACCAAAAGCGATTTACTGGATGAGGAATTGCAGGCAGAGATGGAGAAGGAAGTGCCTGAGGGCATCCCTTACGTGTTCATTTCGTCGGTAGCGCAGAAGAACGTTACCGAACTGAAGGACCTGCTTTGGAAAGAGATAAACCGGTAATACCTACCGTTTCGTATTGGTGTGATACACCACGTACTCGTCGCTCGGCTGTGTAAAGGTAAAACCCTTATACGCCGGGAAACATTTGAGTATGACTGATGCCCTGATACCTACGTAGTAGGCAGGTAGCAGGATGTAAACGGGGCCCATAAAATCTTTATGCTGGTACTCGTTCAAATCGATGCTGAGGTCTTGGTTTAGGGCCTTCAGGATGATGCTACGGTTGCTGAGTTTCTTAAACTCGGGATAATCTTTGGTGAATACGAATACCACCCCCTTATTTTCTTTATCTAACTTTTTGATATAGGCCATGCTTGGGCTATCTATTACCCTGTTAGCCTCCCGTGGGTCGGCGTTGCTGGTAACGGTTTTATTTTTGCAGCCTGCAATCAAAAAAGCGGCCATCAATGCAAAAATCCACAAGGGTAAAAAAGTATTCTTCAACATCATTCGTCAATTTCTCTGCTGCGCACTTTTACTGCAGGGTTACCCTGGTAAATGCTATATGCGTCTAAATTTTTTGTAGCAACCGAGCCACTGGTAAGTACCGCATGGCTGCCCACTGTAACGCCCTGGTTTATGATAGCCCCGCAGCCAATCCATACGCCATCTTCCAGTACGATGCTGCCGGTAATCAAATCGAACGTACTCTTTTTATAATTATGGCTGCCGGTTTGTAATATAGCCCCTTGCGAAAGGCACACGTTGCTGCCTATGTTTACCATCACCAGGTTATCTATCCATACGTTTTCGCCTAGCCAGGTATGGTTGCCTATGGTTAAAAACCAGGGCGATTTGATATTTACCGCGGGTTTTACCACCACTCCCTTACCCAGCTGCGCGCCGAATAACTTCAGCAAGCCGCTTTTTAAGCCATTGATGGGGAACAAGGCACTTTTGAAAACCACGGCATTCACATAATACCAAAGCAGCCGTTTAAACGCATTGCCCCCGGGGTGGTAAGGATGATTGTTATATACGGCCAGGTTAGTTTGCGGCATCGGTATTGGTGGCTTTATTGTTTACCCATTTGTACAGGGCGAAAATGATAACTATATAAATAATTACATCAAAGATAATATGATGATCGATGATGCGGTTGCGGCTTTTGTTCCAATACAATGCCAGTAGCATCAGCCGAATGATGTTAAGCACTTGTATGCCCAAAAGCCCCGCGAACAGGAATATCAGCTTAGGCTTCAGTTTTTTAGGATAGGCGATTACGAACGCCGCGAAGAAGCTCATTACGCCCAGCCCCAGGCAAGTGTATATCAGATCGATGATGCCATGACCCGCTACCAGTAATTGGTTGTTGCCCACTATGGAAGTGAAGCCCAACGCATTGAGGATGGTGCTGCTGGTGTGCAAGAGCAGCCAGCGCAGCCACTCGATATAATTGAGGTGATGGTCTAAGAACGCACTGTAGTTATTAGCGGGCGTGATAAGGCCGAAATAGAATATATTGAAATAATAAAACAGCAGGAACAAGCCCGCAAACTTAATGCTGAACCACAAGGCGGTATTTTCCCTAAGCTTATTTAGCATCATCCCGTTGTTTAATAATCTCGTCTATTTTGATGTCCACAACCAGCCTGAACCAAAAGGCCTGTAAAAAATGGAATATCACTCCGGTGCGGCCATCCAGTATCCCCAGTTTAAATAGCATGCGGTACGTAAAATACAGCATCGGCCTAACATAACGCGGCAAACGCCACCATAATTGTTTCAGCCAGGCAGTACGTTCATCGGGCGAGCCCCAAAATCGCGGTTTAATGGTTTGATTGCGTATGCCCAGTATGCGCTCCGTTTCTTCTACGGCAAGCTGGTCGCTGTATTTGTTGTGCTTCTCTATCCAGAAACGGATGTTGTTTTCCTTGAGATTCTCTTCTATGATATGCGCCTTTTTCCAGATTAGGGTATTGCCCGGTACGATGAAGCGGTGGTCCATATTCTCGTTCAGGTCCGAGTAGCCTTTGCCATAGCGTATCATCTTTAACAGATAGAACGGGTAGTATCCACCATGTTTTATCCATCGCCCTTTAAAAAAGTTCTTGCGGTTGAAGTAAATACCGTCGATTCCATCGTAATCGTTGGTATCGAATTTTTGCAGCTGTGCAAACAACTCAGGCGTTACCACCTGATCGGCATCCAGGCAAATTATCCATGGCGTTTTAATATCGAAGTTTTTCAGGGCAAAATCCCATTGTTTTGGGTGGTTTTCGAAGGAATTCTGCAAAATTACAGCCCCTGCCGATTCGGCTAGGTTAACGGTCCCATCTGTACTGAAAGAGTCCAAAACAAAAACGGCTGCATCCAGTCCGGCAATAGAAGCCAGCAGCCGGGGTAAATGAATTTCTTCATTAAAAGTGAGTACGATAAACGAATATTGGGTATTCAATTAAGCGTTGCTTTAACAATCATCGATTTCCAAAGATACGGAATGCGCCCGCAGCCTTCAAACCGGGTTACAGTGAAGCCTTTTGCAGTGAGTAGGCCGCTCAACGTTTTGGCCGACCACATTTTGATATGCCCACCCAACCAAACAGGGTTCAGGTGCGTATCCCATTTATTGCCCAGGCTGATGAGCAGGTTTTTAAGGTAGCCATGGTAAGGGGTAGAGATAATGATTTCCCCGCCGGGTGCAAGTGCCTGCCTGCAAAAATCTATGAAGCCCTCCGGGTCGTAAAGGTGCTCTATCACCTCGGTAGAGATAACCGTATCGAAAGATAGCCCCTGCAGCCCTTCGGGCAGTTTATCGGTAGAAAGGTCCTGCATGAAGAAACTGCCCGGGTTTTGCTCGCGGGCAATGGCAATGCCTTTTTCAGATGCGTCGGTACCGTAAGCGTTGTAACCTAAGGATATCAGGTGGTTTACCAGGTAGCCGTTGCCGCAGCCCAAGTCCAGGATGCAGCGGTTCTTATCCTTATCCAGCATGCTGAGCAGCGGTTGCAGCATATACTTAAAGTTATGCGTTATGGCGCTGCTTTGGTAGTTGTACTCTTTATAATCGCTCATGCGTTTATTATTTGCCGGTAAAGGTTAATGTATTTTTGCGTTAATGCGTATCCGGTAAAATCGTGCCTTATGACAGCCGGAGCCGTTTCCGTTATTTTTTCCAACCGGCCGGTATCTTCCAGGCTTATGGCAGTTATGGCATCCGCGACCGATGCAGCGTTGGTTTGGCATATCCAGCCGAAGCCGTTATCGCGTACGTAATCGGCCAGGCCAACGTGTTCGCTAATCAGTACCGCGGTGCCTACGCTCAGGCTTTCTATTACTACGTTGCCAAAGTTCTCATCGTGCGAGGGCAGCACCATTACATCATGCTGTTGCAGCAGGATAAATTTATCGTCGCCATAAAAACCGGCCCAGGTAATCTTGTCCTCCAGACCAACAGCCAGCGATTTTAATTGGCCGATATAACCATCCGCACCGCTGCCAGCAATGGTTAAATGGAAGGGCACTGTGAGCAACCGAAGGGCCTCTATCAATATATCCAGCCCCTTTTTCTCTTCGATGCGTGAAAAGAATAGCACTTTCAGGACTTGGCCACGTGGAGGCTTGCCTTTAATGCCTGCGGTCTCCAGTTTCACGAAATTGGGGACCGCCGTTATACCAAGCGGCTGCACCAGCTGTGTAACCGCCCGGCTCTCGTGCGCCGATGTGGTATGGATATGGCTTTTTTGCAGCAGGCGTTTTCCGAAGACTTTATGGATGATGTTTTTTGCACCGATATTCTTGTTGTTGAACGAGTAGGGGCTAAGCATCCCGCGTGGAGAAATGATTACCGGTACCTTACGCGCAATAGCAATGGCTGCGGACAGCAGGGATACCAAATTCCACCAGGCGTGTATATGTACCGCATCGTGAGCCCGCACCTGTTTCCACACCGCTTTGAGCAAGGCCGGCGAAAAATGCGTATGGTCTTTAGTGATGCGCTTAAAATACGTAACTTGAACGCCATCCACCATTAATGCAGTATCAGGCACTACAGGGAGTTCTTGGGCACCGTTTGCAGTGGTGGTAAAAACTTCTATAACTACACCTGCTTTGGCCAGCTCTTCGCACAAGGTAGCTACAGACATGGTTGGCCCGCCGTAAATGTAGGCAGGCTTATAAGCCGGGGTAATGTGCAGTATTTTTAAACCGGTTTTAATATGCGTTGTTTTTTAAGTATCGCGAAAATGATGAGCATGCTTATGTAGCTCCAGAATACGGCGTTGATGATAAACTCGAAGCTAAGCCCGCGCCAGAATATCTGAAACAAACCACTGAATATCAAAGCTGTGCCCAATATATACCCGCCGAAGAGTTCCTCGGCTTTTATAGATATGAGTTGCGCTATCGCGCCGTATGCAAATAAGGCTATGAAAATACCCGGCACGCCGCCGGACAGGTAGGCATCTACGATATATGCCGGCTTGGCCGATACGTTGGAAAGGCGGTTTACTACGCCCGCATCGTACACCCGCTCCATAACCAGGGCTTCGGTAATCGGCTTGTTGGGCCAAAATATACGGGGTATCACCACAATGAGCGATTGGCCGAGCAATTTGGTGCCGTAGTAGGGTATGGTTGAGGGGGTAGATTGCGTAAACGTGATGAACATATCTATCTCGCTTAAGCGCAACGTGAGGAAGTCCCAGTTGTCGTTTTCGCCATCAAGGGCAACGTCCAGGGATTGTTGTGCCGCCGCATCGGCATCCAGATCGTCTGACCAGGCAACCGCCCTAAAGCTATTCACATATGCAGGAAGCACCATAAAGCAGAAAAACAGCAGAGGGGCAAATGTAATGAGTACGAATTTCTTGTAGTTTGGATATAAAAAGAGGCCCAATACCAATATACTGATGATAATAGGTTCCTTAAAGCCCGATGTTAGGGCCGAGTAAAAGTTAAAGGCGTACAGCAGGCTGCAAATAATAGTATTCGCCGGCTTTTTTAGCGGTATGGCAAACGCGAGGGCCAATGTACCTGCTATAAAGCTAAGCGAACTTAGTTGAAATGAAAGCTGCGAAAGCCCCGGAGTGCGCATGAGTATATTGGAAACCGGCAAAGAAATCAAGGCAACTTTCATCAGCAAATCGGCCAGTACGGTATTTTCTATACGGTATTTCTTTTTGGCAGGGTATTTCATGAAAATCAGTACGCCGGTTATGAATGCCGCATGGCCAAGGCAATAATAACGCTGGCACTGTGCTATAGCCGCTATTTTTTGCGCGTCTATCAGGGTTACCGGCGATCTGACGAAGTTTTCGTAACCTAGCGCATTCAGCATGTAAAATACCGATGTACACGCCATGTAGCCCGCAAAAATAATGTGCATGATAAACATGGGCCGCATCAACTGCTCGGTCATGGGTCTGTCGGTTGGTATCGACTTAACCCAGCCGGTAAGCGTAAGGAAAAATATAAGCAACGAGCCACCCCAGGCCACCCAATAAGACAGTAGCGCATCCGACTGGAGTATGCTTGCCAATATCCAGGGGATAAACAGGACTATAAATCGTTCTAAGCCCTTATTTTCGTTCATGCTTTTGCATTAATTTTTTGGTTTTGCCGCAAGGTATTCTATCGCTTCGGCAATTTTCGTAAAATTCCAGTCTTTTATTTTTTCGCCGGAATTTTTGCCCAATACAGTTAATGTTATTTTTTGCCGGGTGAGCGCTTTCAGGGTATTTAACAGCGAGCTCTTATCGCCGCTTTTAAAAATGGCGCCGTTTTGGCCGGGATGCACCAAATCGGCTGCGCAGCCTACTTTGTTTGATACTAAGACAGCCTTGCTGCTGGCCATTGCTTCGTTTACGGCAAGGCCCCAGGTTTCGTTGGGGCCTTTGCTGGGCAGGCAAAACAAATCGCAGGCCTGGTAAAGTACCGGCATATAGGTTTGGTTCTGGAAATCCATAAAATGGATGTTGGGGTTACCGGCTGCGCTTTGTTTCAAAATCGTTTCCAACTCGCCGTTGCCTGCCATCAATAAATGGCAGTTCGGGTTTTGTAATTCGATAAACGCATCCACCAGCAGCGCCGGAGCCTTTTTTTCTTCGAACTTACCTGCATAAAGTATCAGCACATCATTCGCTGTTAATCCTAGCCGGGACCTTAGCAATTGCGCCTCATCGGCACGGCTTGCTGCAAAACGTTCGTTATCTACGGCGTGCGGCGCAAAAACAAGCTGTTCTTCGCTAAAGCCGTATTTTTTAAAATAAGCCTTGTTGTTACTGCCCGGATAAAGAGCGTAATCTGCAAAGCGGTACACCCATCGCAAAAACAAAAAACGTAGCATGCTTTTGATGCCTGGCTTCTCATCCAGAAGGGTAGAGTCGCCGCGGAAGAGTACCGGTATCTTATTTTTAAAATGGCGCATGACTTTCAGGTGGCTATCATACAGCCAGCCGAATACCAGCACTGCATCCGGCTGCCATTCGCTTATCCTGGGTATCAACATTGGATTGACGATTCCCTTGCCATGGTGAGAGCCGGGTTGTGCAGAAGTGTTTTCTATGAACTCATAGGGGTAGCCATCCAACAAGGGGATATCCCATTCTATTGCTTTGCCAAAACCAGGGTCGTGCTTTGGCAGTGCGGACTGCCCCCATGTGTAGAAAACTTTTATGGCAACATGGTTGCGCTGCTGCAGCAACTGGAACAGCGGCGCGTAGTATTGTATGGGGTGAGTGGTTATGATAGCCAACCTGCGCATTTTATGACTTTTCATATTGTATGGCCTGGTTAAAAATGCTGCATTGCAAGCCTGTTTTTGTTTGTGCCGAATGCTTTGCCATGGCATGTGGCGATAATGCAGGCGTTACCGATGTTTTATCGATTACGCCCACTATAAACCGATGGATATCAGCTGCGGTTACCGCATCGTACCCGTAAACG
Source organism: Mucilaginibacter sp. P1_D10 (assembly GCF_056406215.1). Taxonomy (NCBI): domain Bacteria; kingdom Pseudomonadati; phylum Bacteroidota; class Sphingobacteriia; order Sphingobacteriales; family Sphingobacteriaceae; genus Mucilaginibacter; species Mucilaginibacter sp. P1_D10. The sequence continues at coordinate 488,654 of NZ_JBFUAP010000001.1, forward strand.
GTATCGATGCCGAATTCTTTGATGATATCTATTGCCGAACTTTTGGGGTTGAATATGCCCAGCAAAGGTTTCCCGGTGAGGATGTAAGGGTAAATTTTTGATGCGGTGTATTTGGCATCGTCGGATCCGGGGATGAACAGTGCATCTGCCCGCATCAGCGTCGCCAGGGTATGATAATAACTAATACGGTCGGTTATCTCGGTTACTAAATCCGGCAGGCCGTATTGTTCTGCCAATGGCATGATGCTGGCTTTGCCCTGCCCCTGTGGTGCATAACTTGTGCCGATGAAGTAGAATTTAAGCTGTTTTTTGTTGATGGCACCTTCATTAGGCATAGCTTTCAGGGCCTCGAATACCGGCGCAATAGCTTTATGCATATCACTGCCGCCACGGCCAATGTAAACGATATTGGTAAAGCCGGGGTTCAGTATTTGCGCAAATTCGCTTTGGTGATCCGCCGCAATATCCATATCCGGCGCAAACATGCCGAAGGTGATGGTAGCGGCCGGGATGTTTTGTATTACCGGGTAACGGGCTTTAAGGTCGTTTATATAATCCTGCGATACGCTGATGATGCCTGAAGCTTTTTTAAGCGCTATAGGTTCGAGGTATTTGTTGAGGCGGTAGGAGAACCAATATTTGGGCGGCTGCTGGGCTTTGGGTTTGTCGAGATAGTAATCAGAATGCCAGGGATCCTGCATATCTATTACGTAGGGCACGCCATGCTTTTTCTTCCAGTGTGCGCCGAGGACCAAAACCGGGAACTGGGTGGTAGAGAAGTAAATCAAATCGAAACGCTGCCCGGCCAAAAGCTTGTCCACGTACCTGCGGTAATACCAAAGCGAACGCAGGGCGATGCTGCCCAAACCGATTTTGGCGGTGAGCCTTTTGCTGAACGCTTTAACCTGATGTATCTTGATGCCTTGCGGGATGCTTTGTAGCAATAGTTCGTCGCGGCCCATATCCGCGTATGCCGGGTCAACGGTCACTACCTCTACTTCCCAGCCCTCTTCGATAAAATATCGCAGGCTGGTACGTACGCGATGCATGTCTGCAGCGTTTACCGGTGGGAAGTAGGGCGATATGATGAGCAGCTTTTTCACGTTATTTATGGATGCCGGCAAAGAATTTAGGATAGCTGCCCATAGGCCGTTAGATGGTTCCTGTTTCCTATGGATACCATCAAAACGATGGTGTCTTTATCCCCGCCGACTGTTACCAACTGTTTTTCATTTTCCACCATCTGTTTGTCCTTAGTTTTTCGCGGGCTTCTGTCCAGTCGCAAACTTCGTCTATAATATCATAAAAGCCTTGCTGCTGTTGCGGTAGGTCGTTACGCTCTATTTTTTTTATCAATTGAGGTAAGTCCTCGTAAAAATTATCGGTGCGATACGGCGGATGCAAGGACCACATGCCTTGCCCGCTGCCAAGGAAATCTATTCTAATCAAGCTATTCTGCTGCATGTAATCGGCTATTAAAATCTCGGGCAGTTGAGCGTTGGCGTTGCCCTGTACTATCGCTTTTAGCTGGTTGCGTAAGTTAGGCTTCGTTAGCGCCAATTTCTTCGATTGAAACTTTGCCTTATCCATCATAAATAAACGCGTGCTCATGCCTTCTAGTTGATAGGCATACGGCGATATTTTTTTGATGATGTGCTGTCCAAGCAAGGTTTCCTGCGGGTGAGGTGGCCCAGGCAGGGGCGAAGTGACTAGACAGTCCGGGTATTTCTGAAACATATCAACCGATTCTGCCACCCAGGTGTTACTGCTGCCGCCGAGGAATATATCCGAATCCAGATGAAAAACGTAGTTGTTTTTGGCCATAAACAACCCGAAGAAATACGCGTAGAACGGCCCGCCCCGGTAGTCCTTATCCGGGATATGTAGCCCACCGAAAAAGTAATCGGCAACTTGCTGTTTAACCGCTGTGCTATAATCAACAGGGATTATCTTTACCGGATAGGCTTGTTTTATCTCTTGCAACAGCTCATCCATCAAGCCCTTGTTTTCTTCCCAATTGGCTGCGAACCGGCCTTTGCTTGCCTTAGTATCTATAATTAGCAATATCTCATCTACCTGGCCCGCCAGTACCTTAAGCTGATGGGGGAGGATGTGCCTTGCATGCGGATAATCGCACGGGGCTAGGTTGATTTGCAGGCTTACTTTATTACTTGATGGCATCGGCAACGAATTTCAATAATTTTACCGATTCGGTTTTCCAATTGTACTTTGAGGCCGCTTCACGGGCTTTTTGAGCGGCGGCAGCCAGCCCGGCGGGGTTGTTCAACCATAATTCCAAGGCAGACGCGTTGTTCGCCAAGGTTTGCTCATCAAGCATAATACCCGGACCGAATTCCGCGAAAGCCTCGCGCTGCCCTGCGGTGTCGGTAGCTATTACAGGCAGGCCCGCCTGTAAGTATTGGAAGAATTTATTGGTGACGGTGTAGTTGCGGCTTGGCGGTTGGGAGTCTTCCAGCGCCAGCCCTATATCGTACCTGGCGATTTTCCCTATCAGTTCATTCTCGGGAACCAGAGAATGGAAGTACAATTTATGCTGCACCGCCAGCAGATTGCTCAAATGTGCCTGATATGTTGCCGTCACCGCACCTAACAAATGGAGTTCGAGCCCTGTTTTGAACCCGGCAATTAAGGCGATAAATGCCTCGAGCCCGCGGCCCGGCCCGATGGTTTGCGAAAACCAGAACAGTTTCACGGGAGCGGTAAAAGCTTTTTCGGCAAGGGGCAGGTTTGGCGATGGGAATACGTTATAAATTACCTGCGGCTTGCGGCCACCATAATTTTGGTACAAGGCACCTGCAAGTGCGTGGGAGGTAGTAACCACGTATGCCCCTTTATCCAACGCTATCTTTTCAACCTGTTTCAATAGCTGTATGGGGCGTTTCTGCCGCGCCTCGGGCAGTAAGTCCTCCGAATACCAATCTTCCAAATCGAAGGCCACTTTGTAGCCTTGATTTAGCAAAACTGCACCTACGCAGGTAGCCATTTCCTGGTGGCATATATACAAGGCTGCGTCAAGCTCCTTGCTTTTTTTGATATACTGCCAGTAACCATGGCCCAATGCCTGGGCTATTTGCATCAGCCCGTACTTTACCAATAATTTAGCAGCCCTGTTGACAGCGCGATGAATGAGCGACGGCATATCGCTTCGCGAATTATCGGCAATGATATGTAGGTTTATGCCCGTGTTGGTAATGGCCAGTTTATCCTGCTCCAGTAAAGTGCCTGAATAAATGGAGGTTAATATATGTACATCGTAGCCATTTTGTGCCAAAGTCACCGCCTCCTTCAATACCCTTGGGTTGCGGCAAAGATGCGATTGGGTAATGATGCAGATGCGTGGTTTGGAAGTCTCCAAAGCGGTTATTTGAAAATAGTGGCTTTAAGTTTTTGCAGCGACGCGGGTATCGAATGTTCTGTTAAGGCCCTTTTTTGGCCGGCAGCCCTTAGCGCATCGCGCGTGGGTTTGTCGGCTAGCAGGCGTTTGGCCTGGTGCACCAGCTCGTCGGCTGTTTTATACGTGTAGATTTCTTTTTCAGGCTCGTACAACAAATCCAAGCCTTCGCAATGCTCTGTTAAGTAACAGGCGCCCAGCATGGGGGCCTCAATATCGCGCAAGCGCGAATAGGTAAGCGGGTTGGTATCGAGCCGCTTAAAAGTAGGCACCCGGTTTATGCCCAATGTTATCGCACTGCCTTGGGTAATTTGAATATACTCCTCGGGGCCGGGTTTTGGTTGTATGTGCGCTGCATCAATTTCGTAGGAGGTTGGGCGGCTAAATTGCTGTAGATTTTTGATGGCATAGTCCCTTAAGCCATGCTGCTCTATAAAACTGAATTGGTTAGCAATTTTTTCTGATAGCGTGCTTCGAGCAGCCGCTTGCGTTGAGGGTTGGGGTAGCCATCCGGCACCGCGTACGGTAATATCAAGCCCCTTGCTTATGGCTTCGCCCAATAAGTTTTGGCGCAGGACATCTTTTGAACCGATGAATGTGACCAGATTCGGATGCTCGTGGATGATGCGTTCGCGGGACTGTTTCTCTACCCACATGGGCATTGGTAAATTGATGTAGTTTATGCCGGCTTGTTTATACATCATGAGGGCCTCGTACTCGGGCACCCAAACCCAATCGAATACTTTAAATTCGCTCGGCACTTTGGTAAACTGCCTCACATTGTCGCAATAGAAATTTATGCAGGGAATGCCCAGGGCTTGTATGTCCCTGATAGCGGCGGTATTTATTTGCCTCGGGTATAAATAACACAGGAAAATATCGATGCGGTGCAGGTTGTTTTTAACGAAGGCCAGGGTGGCATCCCATGTGCGGCTGTTCCAATCCTTTAGCCCTGAAGAGCCTTTGGCATGCACCAAGCCTTCCGCCCAGTCTGCATCCGGCACCTCCAACCATTGCATGCCCGCCTCTTCTATACCGTTTTTGATATAGTATTGCCAAAAACGATAGGCCGGTATATCATGGGGCTGTTGGCCGGTATCCTGCAAAAAGGAGAGGAGGATTTTCAAATCTGGGTTACGCTTTACGGAAATCGAAATATGTTTTTTTTACCCTTTTGATAAGTTTCCAGCCCAAAAATGGCAGTAAAGCCCGGGTTATGCCCCCGGCGGGGAATGGGATGTTTGCACCGCCCCAGTCTTTTATGTGCCGTTCGGCGTATTCAATCATCGCCGGCTGCCGGGGATAAAGCATGTAAATAAAATTTTGCCACATATTGGCGCAGGCCAACCTCGTTTGCGGGGTATTTGCCGCCGCAAGCAAATTACGGAGGGCGCTATCCATCGAGCGGAAAGCCGAATCGAGCGCTTCATCAGATTTGGTGTCCGACAAGCTCCCGCTGATGCCCGAGCGGTAGTATAACACGGCATCGCCTGCAAACAATACATCACCGGCGCTTAGCAGTACACGCGTAAAAAAATCAAGATCGTTTATCAGGTTCAGGCTCTCGTCCCACAGGCCGGATTTGGCCAGCACCCCACGCGGGATGAGCCAGAGAGCACATTGCATCATCGAGCTACCATCGTCCCATGATTGTACTAGCCATTCGGTTGCGGGCAAATCGCGCCAGGTTTTGTCGCGCCGCAAACTAAAGGTGGCCAGGTCGTCGTCATAGAACCTTCCCCAGGCGGCCGAAGCTACGGCATCGGTACGGCTGCCGAGGCGGTTTATCTGTGCCGCCATAAACCCGGGCGAAATAAGGTCGTCCGCGTCCATGAACTTTATCAGGTCTCCCGTAGATGCCCGGAAGGCCGCATTGGCAGCTGCGCATTGCCCTTTGTTTTGCTGATGAAGCACCTTCAGCCTGCTATCGGCCATCTTCTCCAGCTCAGCTGCCGTGCCATCTGTAGAGCCGTCGTTCATCACAATGAGCTCGATATGCGGGTAGGTTTGCCCCAATACCGATTCTATCGCCGCGATGATATACCTTTCGGCATTGTAAGCAGGCATGCAAACGGAAACCAGGGGCATACTATCCATTTTGCTTTTGTTTCTTCAATCTCCGAATAACAGCTGCCGGTATGCGGGACACGCGGCGCGTTGTTGCTTTTGCCGCATCAAAGGCTAATAAAAACCGGTAATACAGCGGCCGGATAGCTTGCCGCAGTTTACGCTTCCCGTTGAAATGGTAAGCTACAATCTCGTCCAACCGTTTAAGGATGTTTTGCTCATCTACCCATTCGTTGGGCTCGTCGTTCGTAAAAACAGGCTGTTGCAGATATTGCATGTAAAGCGCGTCGTTATTATCCACCTCGATAATGTGTTCTATCACTTTTTCGAAGGAAGGGTAATCGTGGCTGTTGATGAATGCTCTGGTGTTGAAATCTTTGCAAACGTTTGGGTCGCCCCAGTAAATGGGCACGCAATGTTGTACAAAAGGTTCGTATATTTTCTCGGTAGTGTAGCCTGGGAAAGAGGTGTTTTCGAATGCTATCACGAATTTATAATTGCGGATAAAATCGTATTTATTGTCGACAGCGTGGCCGATATTATTCATGAACCGCCCGCCCGAGTCGACGCGTTTGTATTTGGAAAGTGCTTCGAAGAAATCGTTGCGGATTGTGCATGCGCCATTACTCACTACAACGCAGCAGAAACCCGTTTTAGCATCCAATATTTTCCGTGCATCTATTTTACGGTTGGTTAAAGTGAGCACGTTTTCCCACAAAGCGTACAAGGGCAAACGATAGTTGCGCGCAGTATTGTATTGGTAACTGAAAGCAAAATCGCACAGCATAAAATCGGGCGTCGCGTTTTCGCCGGTATAAAATATTTTGGTGCAGCGATACTTACTATGGTCGGCACCGCCGGTTGAATAAAATAGTAAATCGGGCTCTTCGGAAATAGTTACCTCATAGCGCCTCGAAAGCAGGTGATAAAAGAGGTTATCCGTTTTATCCAGCGACCACCAAAAGCCGCTAAAGTTTATTTTGAGTTCGGGTTTTTTGCTCAAAGCTTATTAACGAAATGTTTCCAGGCCGATTTGAAGTAGATTTCCTTCGAAAGGTCTACATAATGATGCAACATCCCTTTGCGCTCTTTAACAAGCGCAAGGCCCGGGTTTACGATGTAACTGTCGGCCGCTAATACGATAGTTGGTTTATTACCTATAAGCATGGCGCTTAATGCCTGCTCCAGGTAATAGCTTGCGCCTTCTTTTTCCTCGAGGGTTTTGGTCCAGGCTTCCAGGTTATCCCAGTCGATAGCCCCGCTGTGGAGGCCGATTGCGCCAACATTTAATAGTGGCTGTACGCTGCTGCCGCAAAGATCTTCCATTAGGGCCGTGGAGTAGCCATAAGAAGGCACGCAATCGAGCATATTGATGGGCTTATCCGGGGTTTCGAGCCATTGGATAAGGGCCGTTGGTTCGTGCCAAAACAACATATCCGAATCTAATACCAGTTTCCAGTTATTGCCCGGGATGGTGTGCACATCCGTCAATTTTTTGATATGTGGGTAAACCTTGCGTTTGTGATGTAACACGGGATATCGCAGAGCAGGCAATAAATCACTAAGGTTTTGTTCTATTTGCGCCTGGGTAACAATATCGGCGCCAGGCAAGCTTTTGCTGATTTGGGTGATAAGGGCATCGTCGAAACTGCCATCATCTACCAATATAAACCGAAACTTACGGGTGCTTGCCTTCGCCAGCGATTGGATGCAGAACAGTGTTTGGTATAGGTATTTCACTCCTGTAAGGAAGTAAACGGGTAAGCCATCGGCATACGATTGCACGGGAGGCAATTGCAATGATGCTTTTGCCATGCTTTTGCTGTTGTGCATTACCGAGCGATAGTTAAGGTAGCCCCCAAAACGCTTGTAGGTTTTAAGCCTCGATTTAGGGTAACGGTAAACTATATTGATGATTTGCTGCAACATTATGCTTCTGATTTCATCACCCGGAGGGGGATATTATTTATCCGTGCGGCAACATCTGAGAATGAGCTCCAGTACGAGCCTAATATGCTCTGCGTTGCTGCCAGGCAGTACATATCTAAAATGGCATCCTGCACGCCTGCTACGGATTTCCTGTCGGTTTTTTTGTTTTGTGTGATAATGCGTTCACCAAAAATTTCGATAAGCGTTGCTTTGGTCTCGGCATCATCGGAACTAAGGTAGAAGGTGGTTTCCGGTCTGACATCTATCGCTTGCTGCATCGCTTCTGTAAAAAGATCTAGCGGGCTATGCTGTATCGAGAAAGTATTATCCGTTCGGCGGATATGCACGCCCACAGCATCCGGCCCAAAACTCGCGGTGGTTTTTTGTATGCCCGCCAAAAGCTGGGAGATGGGCTTGAACAGTTTAAATGCGTATAAATTATCGCCGAATTCCTGGCAGGTTTGTATGTAGAGGTGCTTGTTTTTTTTTGCCGTTTCCAATATATCCAGCTTACCGGGCCAAATCAATTCATGGAAATCTATTTCTTGTATACAGTAATCAATGCCCAGCAAGGCATTTATCGCTTTTGTTTTCGATTGGGCGAACCCGGTCGGTTGATTGCTGCGCCTGAGGCGATAGTATTTGGTTGGTTTGGCGATTATGCTAACGCCGGTCAGAGGCTCGAACAAATCCCCGAAAGGGCAATTAAGCTCATCGTTTAAATTCCAAACTACGGTAAGGCCGGTGCTCAGTTGGTCCTTAAGCCATATGCCGGAGGCAATTACGCGCATCCGGTTGGCCAGCCCGCCTGTCGGCTCAATGGTTATCATTTGTCAATTTCTGCTAAAGCGTCAACCATACCGCAGTATCCGCGCCATTTGATATAACCGCTTTGGTTCAGCGCAGCTTTAAAGCTAAACCATGCTTTTGCTTTGCGCAGCGGGAGCGTCCATGGGGCAATTTTTTTCCAGGGGCATATTCCATGGCTATGTAGCAACTTTACCCAGGAGTTGTTGCTGCTATTTTGTAGACGCGCCATGTAAGCTACCTGCATGCGCTCCTGCGGGATAATGTGCTGCAAGGTTAATTGCGGGAAGTACCCCACCTGCCAGCCGCTTTTCAGTATCTCTAAAACAATATCGTTATCCCCGCCCGATGCCAGCGAAGTGCCGGTGCGGTCGGCAATCATATTTTGTTGGCTTTTCGCTTTTTTAATATACGATGCAAGGGCTTGCTTACGGATGGCCATGCCCGCTCCGATGGGCGCATATTGCGGGTAGTTGTTTTCCCAAGCCTGTATCTGCGTTTCGTCGCCCATATCGCGCAGGGCCAGGCTGCCATAAAACTCGTTGAGCCAGGATGGAGGGGGGGGCTCGAACAAAGGCAACGATTTACCGCCGATGGCACCCAAAGCCGGATGTTGCCCGAAAATCTGCAACACATTTTGCAGGTATGCCGCATCCAGCACGTTATCATCATCTACTAAAACAACGATATCGTTGTTTGCCGTAGCGAAACCCTTGAGGCGCGCATAGGTGAGACCCTGCCGGGCTTCGTGTACCACCACGCTATTCGGCTGCCAACCCAAATCAGCGTCTATAGGCTGCGTAGAATTATTGTCGACGATAATGAGCTCCCATTGGTTTAGTGGCGGGGTTTGTTGTTGCAGAGCATCCAGCGTTTTATTCAGCCTGTCTTTGTCAGGATTATAGGTAGCAATAATTACCGATAGCTTATCAGGCATTGTCTAAAACATCTACATTTAAAAGTTGGCCGTAAAGCCTCACCTCTTCCAGCACGGCATCCTTCACCATTTCGGCGGTAATTTCTGTCATGCATCGTTTATCGTAATCGCACCTGTTGTGTAGCCAGCAGGGCGAGCACGGCACCGCACTATAAATATTGTTGAAACAACTATAACCCGATTGTGCAGGCGTTTCGCGGCCGCCGTAAATAATGACCGCCCTACAATCTACAGCCCGCGCCAAATGCATCGTAAAGCCTACATGCGTTATGGCCATCAAGGCGTTTTTTAAGATGGCTGCACTCTCCCTAACGGATAGCTTGCCCCGCAGGTCGGTGACGTTATTCAGCAGCGGGTCGTTTTTGGTGCCAAGCTGGATGAATTGATAATCGCCATGCAGCAAATCTACCACTTGTTGGTAACGTTCTGTAATCCACTCTTTGTTGCCCATGGGCACTACCGCGCCCGATGTAGAACAGGTAATCACGATATGGTTTTTGGCAAAACCAGCCTTTGCTATTTCCTCTGCCGTTAAAACTAAAGTGGGTTTGTTGCTTATAGGGCCTTTTAATGGCAGGCAATCGGCCATTTTAAGGATGATGTGTTTTTCGGGCATATCGTCCCCGTCGGTTTCTTTATCGTAGTTGGTGTACTGAGGGCGCACAAACCGCACCTTAAACGCTTTAAGTATGGTGGTAGATAACAGTGTATTGTACGGCAGCACCAGTTTTACGTAAGGGCAGCCGGCAAAAAGGGAATGATGATTGCATTTTATCCAGATGTTTTGGTGGCCGTTTTGGTGCAACGATGCTGCCAACGTAGTAAGCAGCAGGTTATCTCCGAGCGAATCGCCAAAGGATAGTATATGAGAGGGTATGCCATAGCGAAACAGCTTTTTTGTGGTAGATAAAATCGTTTTTATAGCTGTAAGCAAAATGGAAGGGTAACGTTAGTAAGGGCAATGCCCGGCCCTGTTAAAGCTGCGGGCTGGTATCTAACCGGGTGATTAATCGCTTGCCGAACCGCTGGGAAGGCAGCTCTATTAACCGGTAAGTTAAATAAGCTAGCGGAGCGCTTATGGCTAATATGATGCAAAACCTGGCAGCAATATCTACCAACGGATTTGCGCTATACATATTCAGGTGGTATTTAACCAGCATATTGGCTACCAATAAGTGCATCAGGTATAAACTATAACTTATACGCCCAACCCATAAAGTTACCCGGTTCACCAATAATTTGATGGGCACGTGTGCCAACGCGTAGGCAAGTACAGCAAAGGCTATGGCAAACAGGTAGTGCGGTTTAAAGATATTGCCGCCTAATAGATGTACTGTTGTTACCCCGGCTATATAGTAACAGCAGCGGTATAATTGCTTTCGTTTTGCCGGGTCCGTTTCGGTGTATTGCAGGTGGAAAAGGCATACGCCAATTAAAAATACTGGCAGTTGCGATACGATGTTTTCATAAGTATAAACACCCCATAAAATACCGTCGTTTATTAGCGGGTGCTTAAACATAAAGCCGGTAAAAACCTTAGCTATCACCATGCAAACCAAGGTGATATTGATAGCGTTATAAACCGATTTGACCCTGAAAAACAGGATAGGGAATATGAGATAGAACAACACTTCAATACCAACCGACCAGCCGCCGGGTACCGTGGAGTTTACCCAGTTGGCATTTAACCCATGCACAAAGAACAAATTTGCCACGATAGAAGCTGCAGTTGGTGAATTTATCCCCGAAAGCAAGATTAGCCCTATGATGAAAATATACAAAGGGGCTATCCTGAAAAACCTGCGGACAAAATAGTTTCGTATCGGGCGGTGTTCTGTTTTTTGTTTACTGTTTAAGGAGATGCACAGGGTAAATGCGCTCATCAAAAAAAACAGTGTAACGCCTTTGTCGCCGTTTTCCAATAGGGTATCTATAACTGGCGGCAAGCTGTAGTTGCCTAAAGAAGCATAATAAGGGTGAGAATGGTGCATAATAACCATCAGGATGGCTATCCCGCGTAACGAATCGATATACTGAAGCCTTGGTGTTTCGCCTATCAATTTAATTGGCAACTAACCTGTGCTCCTCTTCTACCGTTACCAGCGCATCGGCGGCAATGTCGTCATCTGAGTGGAACGCGATGATATCCAGGTAATAAACTTTGGCGTTTTTGCCATCTACATAATCAAATAGCTGTTTCATGAATTTTTGGTTACTCAGCGTAGATGAAAACATAAAACGGCCGTCACTTTCATAAAACAGGATGGTATTATATCCCTTGTTAAGCAACCATGGGAAAATGCTGAACGGATCGGTTTCTACGGCTTCCAGGTTTTCGCGGTTAAATTCAAAAAGGATCGCCGGTTTTACTGCAGCGATGAACTTATCCCCGCCACGTATAATCTTTAAATCGAAACCTTCGGTGTCTATCTTCAATAGTTTGCAGGTATCGTTCAAAACCTTGTTTTTGTACAGGTGGTCGATGCTGGAAAACTTGGTGAGGGTAGAGCTATTGCTTTTTTTGGTTGGGATAATGGTTAGGTTATGCCCTACTTTTGTGAAAGTGCAATCCATTTCCACGTCCTGGTCAGACAAGAAGGTTTTTATCAACTGTACATTTTTAAACTGTGCAATATTGCTGGCGTAAAGTTCGGCCAGCGTGCCATCGCCTTCTACGCTTATCACCGGTATGTCTGCGCCCGATTTTATCAGGGCCACGCTATCGCCCTGGTTGGCACCGATATCTATAGCCGAAAGATCGGGATAGTGTTTGCTTAATACGGTGGTAAGCCGGGTAAGCGATGCGCCGTATTCCTTAAAATACAGGTAACACTCTTTGAGGCCGCTGCGGTTGAATATCCGCACCTCAAACTTGCCCACTTTTACGGTAGTAGTGCCCTCTGTAATGGGTTTAATGTCCTTTACCAGCGAGTAGCCCAGTAAGTTGAAGGCTTTTCTGATTAATTGTTTCATTTATTTGTTCAGATGTGATTAGATAAGTTTTAACAGGCGATATAATTTCATGCGGATGCGGTTGAGGAAGTTGATTCTTTTCCACTCGTGCACCGGCCCGTGGGCATCGGCCGACCACATTTTTACATGGTCTTCCTGCCATTTAGCCGCCATGGCAGGGTTGGTTGTTTTTGCATTTTGATGTACGTGCGCTACCGATAGCGGCTGCCTAAGCCTACTGCGTTTGTGGCCCTTTACCAACCGTAGCCAAAGCTCGTAATCGAGCGCGCAATGCATTTCTTCCCATATGGGCTGATGGATGGCTGCACGCCAAAAGCACGATGGCTGGGCAAGCGTAGGTATCTTGATAAAATAATCGGGGAAGGGGGCCACTTTTATTAAGCTGAGGTTTTGGCGCTCGTCCAAATCGTAGGCATATCCATAAACAAAAGCGGGCTTTTCGCTGCCGCCGAAAGTGGTGGCTATCAAATGGAACACACCCTTCAGGTAATAATCATCGCTGTTTATCCAGGCGTAATATTCGCCGGACGCGAGGCTGAAACCCATGTTGATGGCATGGCTTTGGCCGCGGTCGGGTTTGCTTTGGCAATAGCTTAGCCAGGGGCTGTATTTTTTGATGATGGACGGGCTATCGTCAGTGCTTCCACCATCGATAATGATATACTCCAGGTTGGGGTAATTTTGCAGCAATACCGAGCGGATGGTTTTTTCGAGATACGCCGCCTGGTTATAAGATGGCGTAACGATAGTGATTTTAGGCCAATCGATATCCTTGCTGTACACTTCGGGACTGGTCTCCGAATCGAAAGGCCAGCCTTTTCCCGCTGCTTTTGGCAATCGGGCCAACAGCCCTTCAGCCGCAGCGGGCGAAGCAGGCAGGGGATAATCAACCCCTTTATCCGCAAACTCCTGTCGGTATAATTTAAGGTTTGGCAGGGTCATGATTTGCAGATGGTTAAGAAATCGCGACCGAACTTTTCGATATAGCTTTGGTATGCATCGCTTATGTATAATGGGGCCAAGGCTGCTTTATTGGCTGCCTTGTTAAGCAAGGCGGCCAGTTCATCCGTGTCGTTAGGACTGAAGAGTTGCGCACTGCTGCCGGCAAGCTGTTCCTGGTGCACGTTGATGGCTGATGCTATCAGCGCTTTGTTCATGGCTTTGGCATCTTCTACAACGGTGCTCCAGCCTTCGAAAAAGGACGGCTGGATGATGGCGATTGATTCCGTCATCAGTTTCAGTTGCTCCTTCCTATCGATAAAGCCCAGGAATTTGATGTTGCCTCCCAAATCATTATCGGCCACGTATTTTTCTAAGGAAACAAAATAATCAGGATGGCGGTAATCGCTGGTTTTGCCGGTGAAGGCAACCGTAATTTCTGTGCCTTGTTGTTTAAGCTTATTTACGGCCTTAAGTACCGTAAGATGGTTTTTATGTTTCCAGAATTGGTTGGGGCAGATGAAAAATCGAGCGGGCAATTGGTGCTTATTAAGCAGCGATAGAATATCTAATTGCCGGTAAGGCGGATGGGTTACCGCAAACGGCAATACGTGCAACGTTACCTTATGGGCAGGGTACAGCGCCTTAAAGTGAGCCAATGCATCGTTGCTGCTCAGAATTAAAGTTTCTGCCGAGGATTGTATGGTGTGCTGATGTTTTTTAATGGTACCTATTGCTTCGGGCGTGAAAAACTCAGGCGCGAAGCTTTCCTGAAAATCGGCAATCCAGTATATTTTTTTTGCAGCTAGCGATTGCTGCACACAATCGTAATAAGGAAAAGCGGCATCGAGCCGTTTTATCTTTTGATTGAATATGGTTTTCCTGAGCAACCTGCCCGTAACCTTATTCATAAACCTGAAAAATCTGTTGCTTTCGCCGGAACTTAATTGGAAACTGATATACGGATAGGTCAGCTTGTTTTTTGCCACGCGTGCATCAGCCTCGCCGCTCACCAGTATTGCCAGATGTGGCTTTTCCGTATCAGGGAGCGTATCTAACGCGCTAATTAAGTTCTCGATATAGTAGGATCCGCCTATCCAAAGCTCGTTGTAGGTGTAACTTAAAGCTATCCTTATTCTTTCAGCCAATTGCAATAATCTGTAAGGCCATCTTCAAAACTAATGGTTTGATGATAGCCCAGGTTGTTCAATAATGTGGTATCGGCCTGCCAATAAAGTGGGTCGCCTTCGCGGTTTTGGCCGCTAAAGTTTAGCGTGCCGCCGAACCCCATGTTTTGCAGGAACAATTCGGCGGCGTATTTTATGGTAGTAGCCCTGCCGTTTGCAACGTTAAAAATCCGTTGCGCAGGTTGTGGATATGTAATCAAGGCCCAAATAGCGTTGGCAATATCCTGCACGTGTATAAACTCGCGTGTTTCGTTGCCCGTGCCGAACAGTACCAGGTTTTGCGTTGCTGCCGATTTTTTGTGCAGATCCCAAAATAGTTGTTTTTTAAGCCCTCGACCGTATGCAGAAAACAGGCGCAGTACGTAAGTATCTATGCTGAAGTATTGGTGATACAATGCGCACAATTCTTCTGCTTGTTTTTTATGGATACCATAGGGCGAAAGCGGGGCAAGCGTGTGGTCTTCCAAAATAGGTAGCGCCTGCGGGTTACCGTAGACAGCCGCGCTGGATAGCTGGACGAATTTGCAGGTAGGGGCATCGTCTTTTATGGCGTTCAACAGCGTTACTACAAGGTGCACGTTAAGCAGGTAATCCCTAAGTGGATGCTTAAAAGAATCGGGCACGGAGGCGGCGCCGGCGCAGTTAATGCACCAATCGAATTGATGCTCGCCGAATATCGATTTGAAATCGGCATTGCTGGCATCAATCAGGAAATATTTGTCGTCATCATACACTGTTGTTACGTCGGCTCCGTAAACATCCGCGCCGGGCTGTTTCCTCAGGAAATCTGCGCAGGCTTTGCCGATGAACCCCATGCTGCCTATTACCAGTATCTTCATTATTTATTGAGGGTTTTGATAACCTTTGCCGGGTTTCCGGCTACCAGGGTATATGCAGGTACGTCTTTGGTAACAACGGCGCAGGCACCTACAACGGCTCCTTCGCCAATGGTAACGCCTTTTAAAATCGTGGCGTTGAAGCTTACCCAGGCATAATCGTGTATAATAATTGGGGCGGTGAGCACATTGCCTTTGTCGGCCCAGGCCCCGTGCTGCATCAGGTCTACGTACCGCTCTGCCCGCTCCAGGGCATCCAATTCGTGCGCGTTGGTATCTATGATATTCACGTTATGTGATATCTGCACGAAGTTACCGATAGTAATCGATTCGCCCGACCATATGCGCGAATGATCGCCAACGTAGCAATTTTCGCCTATAGTTATCTTGCCGCCGTACTTAAAAACATTGAGCATACCGCGTACGTGCGTATTGCTGCCAACTACGATTTTAGTTTTGTCCTGCCCGTTTACCACTGTTGCTTCGGGGTAAAAGGTAGCACCATTGTTGGTGATATTGTATTGGATATTTTGTACCTGTTTGGCTTCTTTAACCTGCTCAATAATATGATGCAGGTTGGTTTTATCAACAAACCAAACTAGTATTGCCTTTATAAGCTTTTTCATGATTGTGCCGGTGTTGTTTTTTTACGCGTGAAGGCCCTAAGCAGGTAACGGACTATCCTGCCCGGCAAAAAACTTTGCGCAGCCGGGCTTCCTGCAACCACTTTATAAATCAGTTTCAGGTATGCTATATCCGCTTTTTGTTCAACGGGGGGCACCAATGGGAAGGCTATCGGTTGGCTCCCCAACCTTGCAATGGCGTTATCGTCAGAATTGAGATGCGTGCCGCTTGCAAAGCCGATATTCCTCACCAGATTTACCGCCGGATTTATCGCCAGTCCATTATTGATAAGGATAGTATAAAACCATTGGATATCCCAGGTATCCAGCGTGCCGTTATGCGATGCCTCGAACATAGGCAGATAAAAGCCATACCAATCTTGTGTTTGTATGTTTTGCCTGATTGCTTTTTTAGTTTCGGCCAGCGGCCAGTCTTTCATGCCCTCATCATAAAGTATCCAGGCGCGTTTCCATGTTGCCCAACCCCATATGCCGCCGTGAGCAAAAAAGTAAGATTGTGAGTCGTATTTCCAGGGCCTGCCCAGCAGGTTAGAGCCCGAAACAGACATCACCTTTTCATCATCGCGATAGCGACTCAGCAGTTCAGTACAATAATCGAAAAAACTAATATCGGGCAGGCAATCGTCTTCAAGTATTATACCTTCTTCTACATGTTCAAAAAACCAGTCGATGGCTTTACTTACTGCAGTTTTACAGCCCAGATTTTCATCCCTGAAAAGGGTTTTAACTTCGCAATCCCAGTCTATTCTGCCTACTACGGCCCGAACCTGGTTGCATAATGCGACATCTGTCGGGTTTGCTGCCCTTGGCCCGTCGGCAGCTATGTAGAGCTGCGTAGGTTTAGCCTGCCTCATTACATCGAACACCTGTTGAGTAAGCTCAGGACGGTTGAATACCAAAAAAAGGACTGACGTTTGCAATTACTGTACCTGTATAATGGGATGTTGCGGCTTGCTTATTTGAGATAATGCTGCTTTGATGCTATAGTGGTGCTTTGCTATTTTCCTGCTATTATGTAATAACGAATAAAAAGTCCCCAGGTTAGCCCTTAAAGAAAGTTTCTGCTCCAGCGCAGGCATCTTTAAACCTTTTAAAGTGCGAAAGCTAAGTAAAAGACTTTGTTTAAGCAGGGTTTTGCTAATGGAAGTGCGCCAGCCGCTTAATACATTTTCGATTGGCTTTTGCTCGTTGTTGATGATGGCAAAATAACTGTACAACAACACGTTGCTATAACTCATCCAATATCTTATATCAAGTATATATTCTAAATTTTGCCTTTTTGCCGGTACGAAGTGCTTAAAAGTAAGTGCGTCGTTTGCGATTACCTTATAGCCGCACAGGTAAGCTATAAAACACATCTCTGCATCTTCGCCGCCGTTCAGTTTGCCGCCAACCCTACCCGGGGTAATAAGCGGCCATTTGCCATTGGCGAACAGGCTGAAGACTGATTTACGGTAAACTGCTCCGGCGCCATAAACCCAATGTTGTTCTTCGGCCCAGTGTTGCGGGCCATTGATGTAATATTCCTTAAGGTTTTCTATTGCCTGTTTAATAGGTAGCTCGGGCTCAAACGAGCCGCAGCCGCCTATGATGCCAACTAAGCTATCGGCGTTCATGGCATTAAATGCCGTAGCGATGTAATTTGGGTTTAGCCAGTTGTCGTCGTCGCATATGATCAGGTATTCGTATCGTGCTGCCGCAATGCCCGTTTTGAGCGCATTGTTTTTACCCGGTAACTTCTCCTGCAAAACCGAATACCCAACCTTGGGGATATTATTTGTCTCCCATACCTCAATTGCTTTATCGGAGGTTTGATCGGAAGAAGCGTTATCAACCACAATAACTTCCCATTGGATATTTGCCGGCACTTGCTGCGCTGCCAGATGCTTTAAAGTTTCGGGTAGCCGTTCGGCGCTGTTGTAACAGCAAATGATTATAGATACGCCTATTGCCATTTCGAGGAGGATGGATTACGCATATGCTTCGTCCATTTTGCGTTTAAAGGCATCGTAAGTAAATAAGTCGTTATACCTTTTGAGCGAGTTCTGGCCGTATAGCTCTCTTTCTTTTTTGTTATCCAGAAGTTTGCTGATTGCTCTAACATGCTCATTGGCGTCATTAGGGTCAACCCACAAGCCATTGTAATCGTTTTTTACCGATTCAGTTAAACCGCCCACATTAGATACAACGCAGGGGATACCATTGTACATCGCTTCCAGTACCGCAATTCCGTGCGGCTCTACAATGCTTGGCTGGTAATAAATCGAAGTTTTTCGTAAAAACGACTGGCAGTTGTCGGTTATACCATAAAAGGTGATTGATGGTTCGTTAATGGTGTTTTCGGTAAATTTTTCGAGCAAAGGGCCGTTCCCTAACCATAAAAATTCTACATCGCTTCGCGTAGCGGTAATGATTTTTGCCACCCGTAACCAAATATGAGGGTTTTTACGGTCGGCTACATGGCCCGCAGTGGTAACTAACTGTTTTTTGCCAAAGCCGGTTGGTGGTTCAGACGTGTTGTATTTATCTTCTGCAATGCTGTTGTGAATGACTATTACATACCGCGACTTAGCAGGTTTTAAAGCCCAATTCCGGACGATTATCTCCTGCATCGATTGCGAAACCGTAATGATTTTTTTTGTTTTGCCGAGTACGCTGTTACATGTAAATGGTGTAAATGTGCTCATTGCCGGGTGCGGCTGCGTGTGTAATATGTAAACTACCTTTATAAAGGGTAACCACAGCAGGTACAGGAATTTTTCGGGCTCAACAACTGAGACGGTAACAGGCGCTGCACCAAACCGCAAGCTTAACAGTAATATGTAAAGAAGCGATTTTAGTACAAAAAACAACTCTTTTACATTGGTGGTAAACCTATAATTTAAATGAGCATAAGAAAGTAAATCCTGCTTTACTTTCACCTTATACGAATTCCCCGTATCAATTTTGTTGAAATATGTTAGTTGCTGCGAATCTTCGAGGATCAGGATGACATTATCTTCCCCCAGGTATTTTATCAGTGTTTTAAGATGTTCGTTGCTGCCGCCCGAATCAAATAGTTTGGCAATAACGATGTGTTTTTTCAATCCTCAATCCGTTTACGAACGTTCCAAAAAAACAAACATTTCAAAGCCAGTTTGCTGCGCTCAGTTGGGTTGAAGTATATTTTCAGGTACCTGAACGATTTGGTAAAACCGAATAATACCTGCGGATTGTAAACCGTTTCGTTTAAGTAAAAGCGCCTGGCAATAATTAATTTTTTATTGAAGATATAATTGTCGAGTTGCGCTTGCGGGTAAAACGAAGTTTCCTGATTGGCTGATGATAGCCCGTCGAGCCAATAAAGTGTTTTTTTTAAGGCCAATATATCTTTTGCAGCTTTTTTTTCAACGATTATGGTGCAAATCTCTTTGTCAAATTCTGTTACTTTTTTTAGCGGGTAACACATCATGCGTACACGGCACAGGTTGGAATTTTTTACCTGATTAAACTGATCTTTTGCAGTTATTTGGTTTGCGTGAAGACGGTAGGTGAGTAAACATTCGGGAATATTGGCTAGTTCTCCTATAGGCGCCATTTTTGTCCACATGTCATAATCTTCGCAGGATATAAAGGCGGCATCAAAGCTAAATTTGTGCTTTTTAATAAAGCTGTTCCTGATCATCATGGTAGGATGGCTAAAACAACAGTAATCTAATAGCGCGATTTTAATGTCGCCATTGCTGACCGGGTATTCCAATATATCAGGGGAGTGCATGAAACGATACCAGGTACCGCACAGGGCTATATTTTGGTTTTGATTTAAAAAAGCAACCTGTTTTTCGAACCTCGTTTTATAACTGATGTCATCGCCGTCCATCCTTGCAATATATTCACCCTTTGCCATGCTAAGGCCTAAGTTTAGGCTGTTGATGAGGCCGGAATGCGTTTCTTTTTTTATGAGCGTTATCCTTTTGTCATCGTAGCGTTCTACAATAGCGCAGGTATCATCTGTAGAGCAATCATCAATAATCATAAACTCAAAATCGGCATAAGTTTGATCAAGGATACTTGTTACAGCGTCGGCAATAAAACCTGCACAATTAAAAACCGGCATGATAACGCTTATAGATGGCGTTATTACAGTTTTATCCAATTTGCAGGAGTGATATTTTTTGCTTTGGAGTTCAACTCTTCGTTTTTAAACCATTTTTTTGGGGCGATTACAATTTTATCTTCCCGTGGGTTTAACCAGGCGCCCCACCAACTGAAAGAACTGTTTGCTATAATGTGGTGTTTGCAATGGCTCATCAAATTCATATCCTTAAACGCCGACGATTGATTATTGATATGAACAAAATGATGTGCGAAACTGATGGAGAGGTTTTGCTGCGTCCACATGATATCGTCGGAAAAAATGTAGAAAACAGGGCTGCTGATTTTACCCGCTATGAACCGAATGGCATTTTCATAATAACTTAACGAACAGGTGCCATGTACTTGATTTATAGCGTCGTCTTGCACGTAATCGCCCCGCCGGATATGAATGCTTATCGAATTATCCGAATCAATTACAGATAGCAACGCAAGGTTGGATGCGTCTGATTCTTCCGGGAATTGAAAATCTTTCCGGATTTGTAAAGCCGAATCGATAAAATACTTTTCAGATTGCCAGTAACCATCTATATACGCATCTTTTTTTAAGTGAAAATTCCGTTTGTCAAACGCTAGTGAACCCTCGTGTATGTAGTATGATTTGGCGTTGAAAGTTTTTTTTTTCAGTTTATGGAACAGTGATTGTTCCTTACTTAATAGCAATTCAATTTCTTGCGCTGTTGCAATTTGTGGAAGTATCTCAAAATGGTTAAGTTCATATTTCCTGTAAGATATCTCTTCCTGAAAAAGAGATAAGTCGAATTTAAGCGTGGTGTTGTTCAGCAACGCCATTTTTTTTCCAAATGCATATTGAAACATTTGGTTGCCTAATCCTCCGAATAGCTTTAATATGATCAACTATTTTTTCAATTTTCCAATGAGCCAGTCAAACATCGTCTCCTTTTTTTTATTGGCAAGAAGCTTTTTGGGATCTGAATAATGCAGGTTTGAAACATACAAACGATCTCCGGTGACTGCGTTTGTGGCATCTTTTACCAGAACAAAGTTGTTTACAAGCATAAACTCATCAACCTCGTCAATTAATGGTTGGTCTTTATAGAATGTTACTTTAGATACTTCTAACCATATTGCTTTAATAGTTGGCAACAGGTCATGAGTACCATTTAAGACCATCAATTCTGCGCCTTGTACATCCAAATGAACAAAATCAATAGCGGTGATGCCTTTTTCTTTACAAAATACATCGACTGTTGACGTATTGACTGTGATTTGTTTATCAAAAGAGATAAAACTAAACATCTCGAGATGCTTATCTGGTGGTAAAAGCGAACTGGATTTATTTCCGTAATCCCAATCATCGCTGGTTCCTATTCCTTCAGGGGCTCCTGACGAAACATGAAACATCGATGAGCCAACAAAGTTGCTAAGTGCGCACTGATGAACCGCAATATTCTGCTTGTTGTATTTCTTTATATTGTTGTGGATTCTTTCAATATTATAAGGTAATGGTTCGAATGCATAAATGCGCGCTTGCGGGAATAAATTTGAATACCTGATCGAGTCTTCGCCTTCGCACGCCCCAATTTCAAAAATTGTGATGTCTGCTTTTTGCCTAAACAAGATTTCTAATTCTTTTTCAATCGGGATAGATTCAAGTATATAATTGTCGCGATTCATTTATTAATTGTCGGGTTAATAATTTGAAGCTTGCCGTGTTGAGTTACTCATTCCGTATTAGCGATAATCAACATTATATACTTTTAATTTTCACAGGCATTGGATTGAGTAGCAGCCCCACATTGTTGATAACTAATATAGATTTGTCGAGGGTTGGGGCAGTTATTTCGGATATATTAAAACATGCTGCATTGTCGATATATTGAATAGACCTATCATAACTGGATAGGCCAATTATCACATTATAGGAACCGGGAGAAAATATGAGTGTGCTTTCTTGAAATACTGCTTCATAATAACCGGCGTTTAAATCTGTTTCATTACTCCAGGTCGTTCTAATCGGCGTTTCAGTAGAACTGGTCATTCCCATTCCAATAATAAACCGCTTTACTGGTTTATTTAGTTTAAAAGACACCCTTATGTTCCAGGGGGTCCCAACAGGCATTTCATGGGTCAAATTTCCACCAATATCTTCTATTCGTATTTTGGTGGCATAGGCATCGATGCTATCGGCGTTGTGCGGAGCATCAAGATTGAACACTGCTTGTTTGGAATTGGAGTTTTGAAGATATTTTGATATGATATATTGTGTGGCACCAACTGAACTTATAACCCCCTGATCTAAATATATCCCCGTTTTGCATAGTTTTTGCACAGCGCCCATATTGTGGCTTACAAATAACACCGTTTTGCCTTGGCCCTTGCTTACTTCGTTCATCTTGCCGAGGCATTTTTTCTGGAACTCTGCATCGCCTACGGCCAACACTTCATCTACTATCAATATCTCGCTCTCCAGGTATGCCGCAACGCCGAAGGCCAGTCGCACGTACATGCCTGATGAGTATCTTTTTACAGGGGTATCAATGTACCGTTCCACGCCTGAAAAATCTACTATCTCATCGAATTTTCGCTTTATCTCTGCCTTGCGCATCCCCAAAATGGCACCGTTAAGGAAAATATTTTCGCGACCCGAGAGCTCCGGATGGAAGCCGGTGCCTACCTCCAGTAGGCTGGCAACCCGGCCTTTCATTTTTATTTTGCCGGTGGTAGGCGAGGTGGTGCGGCTCAGTATCTTAAGCAACGTGCTTTTTCCCGCCCCGTTACGGCCAATTATGCCCACGGCATCGCCTTGCTCAATTTCAAAGTTGATATCTTTAAGGCTCCAAACGATATTGCTGGTGCCTTTTTGGGTCCTGTCGTTTACTTCACCCACTTTTAAAAATGGGTCTTCTTTGCCGCGCAGGCGCGCCCAATAGCGCTCCAAGTCGTGTGATATGGTCCCTGTGCCGAAAGTGCCTAACTGGTAGGCTTTAGATAAGTTCTCTACCTGTATTACCTTTGGCATCCGTTATGTTTTTGAATAGTTGTGTATGCCATCAATCTGACAGTAATTTTTGCAGGTTTTCTGCATAAGCTTGCTCATTGAAATATTGCAGGCATTTTTGCTGAAGTGCCTTGCGGGCAGCCACCGTTAAGGGCTGCAATAAATGCTCTGCTATTTGCTTTTCAAGCTCCAGGTTGTCATCGGGGTCTATCGCGGTGCCCAGTTCGCCGTTTTTAACGGCATCCACGCTGCCATCCGCATTGCCACATATCACAGGGAGGCCGCAGGCAAGAGCTTCGATGAACACTATGCCGAAACCTTCCTTTTTGCTTGGCAAAACAAACAGATCGGCCAGCAGGAAATGATTCGCCAATTCTGCTTCGTCTATAAAACCGGTGAGTATCACATTGTCAGTAACGCCGTTTGCCTCAATTAGGCGTTTAACGCGCCGGCCTTCAAATTCATCGTACTTGCCGGAGATGATGTACTTAATGCTGGGGAACCGATGTTTCAGTTTTGCTACTGTAATAATTACGTTATCGTATCCCTTATATTTTTCAGTAGATGCCAGGCGTGTCAGCGTAAAAATAACGGGGGTTGCATGGGTAAGTCCGTAGCGTTTTAACAGGCTATCGGGCTTAGCCAGGTTGGCGGGCAATTCTATAAAAGGGTCTATAGCGTTATTCAATACCTCGCATTTGCTGCCATCGGCACCATGCAGGCTTATCAATTTATCTTTGGTAAACTGGCTTACGCAAATTATCTTATCGCAATGCTTCAAGAGCAATTTTTTATGGAAACCAAGCGGGCGCCAAACCTCTATGCCATGGGCTATCAACCAAATCTGGCATTTAGGTTTTAGGGTTTTTATAAGCAACCCAATTACAGCAAAGTTTATATGGCTCAAAATAACCGTATCGTTCTTGCCGGCATCAAGCAAGGCGCTTAAAACAAAAGAAGCTTTGTTTTTATCAAAACCCTTGAAGTTTTCGGCCCGGATATATTGCCGTTGCAAATCGGCATCTGCATCGTAAAGCGAGTGGAGTTTTAGGCCCCAACTATTTTTTTGGCATATATGCTGCAGCGAAAAAGCAAGTGTGCGGGCCATTTTTTGTATGCCGCCCGTGGCGCTAAAAGTTTGTAAAGTTAAAAGGTGGATGTTTTTAGGCATTCTTTTGTATTTGATAAAGAGCGTATGCCTTTGACCAATGCCCCTTACCTTGTTTGAAATTGTTGATTATTGCTTTGGCGAATTTGCCTTGATAAGAACTTTCATCCGCAATATACCGATTATTTTTCATCCACTGCTGCAGCGGGAAGGTAAAACCCATTTTCGGCCTGTTCCACACGGGCTCGGGCAATAGCGCTTTAAAACTATCAATCAATATCTTTTTCGGCCTATCTCCCGCAAAACGTAATTCAGGGTTTATCTGCTGTGTAAAAATACCCAGGTCCTCATCCAGGAAAGGCACCCTAACTTCCAGCCCGTGGCTCATGCTCATTACATCGGTATCCCGCAGTAGTTGGTTTTGCATATACATGTTGGTTTCAAACCACGACGCATGCAAGCCATCGTATTTGCCGATAGCAGGTAATGGGCTTGAACCGAATAAAATGGTGTTTACCTGCCCTTCGCTCATGTTGAGTATTTGCGCAATATCTGCCGTAGTATAAAGTCCGCGCAGGAACAGGTAATCTGCTGCCGGGTGTTCGTGCGCCAAATACGCCAGTCGTTTGTAATTATTTGCCGGGATATGGCTTGCTTTGGCTAGCACGGCTTTGGGAAGCATCCTAAGGTATCTTATCCATTTTATCCTTTCGAAAGACGGGTACCCCCCGTAAAGCTCGTCGGCCCCCACGCCGGATAGTACGGCTTTCAACCCGTTGTCGTGTGCGTATTTACTGATGAACCACGAATTGATGCCATCGGTAGTAGGCATATCCATTGCCGTAAGGATATTGGGGAAATGTTCTTCAAAATCCTGTTTTTTAACCAGATGGTTAAAGTTCTCCCCATTGAGATGGTTTACTACCGTGTTTTGATACAAGCGCTCATCGTAAGATTTTTCGTCGAAGAATATCGAAATGGTTTTAAGCTCCTGTTTTTGCGAGTTGGCCAGCAATGCGATGATGGCAGAATCGATACCGCCGCTTAAGAAAACACCGAGAGGAGCATCGGCTATCAGCTGCCTTTTAACCGCACTTTGTAAATTTTGGTAAATGCCTTCCTCCGCAGCGTGTCTGTCTGTTATGCTAAAGGCGGGCTTATCTGCAACAAATTTGTGTAGGGTATAGTTGCCATTTTTTTTTCTGTGCAGGTAATGCCCTTTTGGCAGGCTTGATACCTCTTTTAAGGTTGTATGTGGCTCTGGTATATGCCCATAGGCCAACAGCCAAACAGGCCATCTCAGGTCTGTTTCTGGCGCTATGCCGGCTGCCTTAAATGCTCTTATTTCTGATGCGAATGCCAGGCTTTCGTTTATGGTGGAATAGTAGAGCGGTTTTATCCCGCCCGAATCGCGCACCAGGAAAACCTCTTCCCCGGCGGTATCATACAAAGCGAACGCGAACATGCCCCTTAATTTATCGAAAGCGGATACGCCCCAATATAAATAAGCTTGTATGATAACCTCTGTATCCGTTTCGGAGTTAAATTGGGCGCCTAACTTTTTAAGCTCCTGCTTCAGCTCCGGGTAGTTGTAAATTTCTCCGTTAAAGGCTATCCAGGCTTTTTTGGCGCTATCGGCCATTGGCTGGTGGCCATTCTTGCTTAAGTCTATTATCGAAAGCCTGCGGTGCCCAAAAACCAGGCTTGCATTTTCATCCTCAAAAATGCCTGCATCATCGGGCCCGCCGTGTTGCATGGCGTTGCACATGGTGTTTACCAGTGCTTTTGATTGCCCTTTACCGGCCTTGGTTGAAACTATTCCTGCTATACGGCACATATTTTATCCGGTCGGGCACAGCTTCGCCCCGTAAGTCACATTATTTATTTGTAACTTATTGATATTTATTGTTTTATTTATTGTGCACTATCAAACTTGCACGCTATTGTTGCTTACGTCTCTACGCCCTGTTAACGAAAGAGGCTGCCATGTTTACTACTATGGAGCAGCCCAGGCTTTCTAACCGAAGCAATAACTGCTTTTGCGAGCGGTAGGCAATCATCTCGCCGGCTAGGCCTTTTAGGGGGCCCGCCTTTATCCTTATTTTTTCTCCGGGTTGCAAATGCTCTTCGGTTACTTCCAGTTCTAAGGCGCTTGCCAGCAATAACTTCAGGTCTTCAATTTGCTTATCGGGCATGGCGCTTACCCGGCCCGAAAAATAAATAAAACGAGCTACGCCTTTTGTCATCAAAACTTCGGCTTGCTGGTTTTCTGCAATATGTACAAATAGGTAAGATTTTAGCAGTGGCTCCTCCACCCACTTCTTGCGATCGCTCCACTGCTTTAAGCGTTTCTGCAGCGGCAGATAAGCTTCTACACCTTTGCTTATTAGAGAAGCGTAGGCTTTTTTTTCTGCCCGGGGGTTTGTGTACACCGGGAACCATCGTTGCTTTCCGGCATCGTTATTTAAAACCATGCGTGTAAAAAAACGAAATATTTATTTAAACCAACGTTTTATATTCCACCATTTTTTCTTTTCATCATCTATGTAGTAGCCCGAAGATTCGTAATTGCCGCTATAGTCTGAGTAATAGTAATAACGGTTGCTGTAGTCGCCGGTGAACCTGGTGGTGTAATACCGGGAGTGCAGCAAATCTTCGGCAAAAGCATTCAAAACAATTACCGTGTTATCCAGGTGATACTCTTGCGCAATGCGTTGCGGTATAGTTGCCGAGTAGTATTTAGATTTGCCGGAACGTATTACGAATATATTAATATCGCTCATACGGATAAGCGGGATAGAATCTGAAACCAGGCCGATAGGAGCCGTATCTATCATGATAATATCATACTTCAGGTGTAGCGCGGTAATCATTTCTTTCATCCGTTCGGAATGCAGCAATTCTGATGGGTTTGGCGGCACAGGCCCCGATACAATGAAATCGAGGTTCTCCTGTTCGGAATGGGAAATAATATCTTCCAAAGCAGTTTGGTGCGCAAGATAACTGCTAAGCCCGGTATCATTGGGTACCCCAAAGGTGCGGTGCAGTTTAGAGCGGCGCAAATCGCCGGCTATCAAAATAACTTTCTTATCTATAAGCGATAGCGTACTGGATAAATTTACCGCCACGAAAGATTTCCCTTCGCCCGCTACTTCTGATGTGATGCAGATAATTTTACTTTTCTTTTCGGACGCGATAAAACTAAGGTTGGTGCGCACCGAACGTACAGATTCCGCAAATATCGATTTGGGCTTGCTTATAGCCAGCACTTGTGTATTATCTTCGTCTAATGTGTCGGGGAATCTCCTTATTACGCCGATGATGGGTATGGCGGTAAGGCTCTCTATGGTTTCTTTATCGTAGATGTAAGGGTTTAATACCCTAATCAGGATAATAAGGCCCAGGCCCACTGCTAAACCAAAAATGATGGCCGTGCGGTGGATATCGTGCTCGTCCGGAGATACCGGCGAGAAATTAGGTTGCGCTCTCTCGATGATAGTTGCTCCCGGCAATATGCCCGATCTTGTTATCTGCGCCTCCAACTTTTTCTCGGATAAAAAAGAATACACCTTTTCGCTTATCTCAAAATCGCGCCTTAAGCTAATCATGTCGCGCTCGGCACCTGGAAACATGGATATTTGTTTGTTTACCACGGCAAGCTGCGAGGAAAGGAAGTCCATATTCCGCTTAACGGTAGTGTAAGTATTAGTAAGGCTGTTTAGGGCCGACGATTTTATCTCCAGGATGTTTTTGTTGATAGCTTGTATAGGCTGAGAATTGTACGTATAAGTTTTTAATAAGTCGGTGCGCGCGTTCAACAAATTATCTAATTTGGTAATTAACGCCGCTAAGTTGGGGTCTACCTGCCCGCCACCGGCATCGAAATTCAGGTTCAGGTTGTTTTTTTCCTTGCTTATTTTGTCTTTTACGTCGTTTATGGCTATTAATTGCAGCTTCAGGATGGATTGCTGGGCTTCCAGCTCTTTTGCCTTGGTAAGGGCGGCATCGGCAGCGGCGTTTACTTCCATCAGCTTGTTTTTCTGCCTGAAAATCTCTATCGATTTTTCTGAGCCTTTTACTTGTTCAGAAAGGTATTTTAGCTGGCTGTCTATAAAATCGATCATCTGCGTGGCAGATTGCGTTTTGCGGTTGCGATCGTATATCAAATACTCATTCATAACCGCGTTTAGTGCATCTGCAGCAAATTGGGGGTTGGCGTCGGTAACTTGTATAGCCAATACGTTTGAGTTTTTTGCGGTTTCTGCAACGCGCAGGCCGCCGCGTATCCGCCATACAAAATCTTCGGGCGCATTAAATTTGAACAGGATAACCGAACTTTTATTGATATCGCCCGGGTACCTTATCATGAAAGTAGTAGGCCCCAGGGTTATGGGCTTATTATAACTGCAATTTTTTACTGTTTCTTTCCCCGCTATTTTGTAGGTAAGCGAAAAATTATTTTGGTTCAAAGGCTTATACGATATGATGTCGCGGTAAAAATTAAGGCTGTCGAAATCAACTTTTTCTATATCGAGCGGTTTTTGCGGATAGAGCTCACTGGTGCGCACACGGCCTTCTACAAAAAAGCTGATAGGGTAATTAAGGTCGTTTACGGCGTTTAAGATAACGGCAGGGCTTTGCAAAACAGACGTTTCGCTTTGTATACGTGAGGGTCCCCTGTCTGACGTGGCCAGCACGTTCGAAAGGTCCGCAATTTCTGATTTCTTCTCCTCCAGCTTCATGATACCGCCTGTAGCAAAAGTTTTTGGGGTGTACCAGACATAAATGTACGACCATAAAACAAAAACGGCCAGCGAGCCAGCCACCCAATACCACCTGCTTATTAATATCTTGCCAATCTTGAAATAATCCACTTCCTGGTTAGGAAGTTTTTTCTGGAGATTTTCTGTTTCTTCCATTATAACCTGCTAAGCGTAAGTAAAATTAACGCCGTATTCAGTACAATTAAGGCCGGCTGTATTATCGTATTTAAATTTTGAAGCTTATCAGCGCGAATGGCTCGTTTATTTTGGGCAACGTATATCACGTCGCCATTTTGTAGTATGGCGCGTGGGTCTGTTATTGAATTTACATCGCCCAAGTCAACTTCAATTACGGTTTTTTGCGTGCCATTGGTTCTGATGATCTTGATGTTTGTTTCGTTAGCACCAGCGGTAAGCCCACCTGCCTGGCCAATAAGCTCAATCAGGGTGGTATTATCTTTCAATAGCGGAAAATTGCCTTGCGATGCGGCCTCGCCAAAAAGTGTCACCTTTAAGTTCACCACCTTTATGTCAAATATGGGGTCTTTCAGTAATGTGGAGCGGTAAAGGCCTTCGATTTTTTTCGCGGCCTCGGGGCGGGTGAGGCCTGCAATGGGTATGTGACCTAAAGCCGGCAGGGCCACAGTGCCATCTTCGTCAACCTCAAAGGTTTGCCCTTGCGACCCCCCTTGCGAGCCACCGCCCGAACCTGCTGCCGAAGCAGGCACTTCATCAACTATATATTTAATGTTTTGCAGGTTGCGTATTTGCAGTACATCCCTTGGCTGTATGCGATAGGTACTTGCAACCGGGAAGTTTTTTAAAATGGCGGTATCTGTAGCTGCACTGGTTACCTTTGCGTTTTTAAAAAGCATATGGCTTTGCTTATACGAGCACGAGGAAGCAAAAAACAGTAAAACAACTATGCAAACAGAATATATTACACGCATACACATTGCCGCCAATGTTATTGATATATTAGACGACGATGTCAAAAATACATATTTTGCGCTTAAATAATTGTTTTTTTCCAAAGTGGGCGAATTAAAAATATCAATCATAACGGTTTGCTACAACGCCGCAGACACTGTAGAGCGCTGCATAAAATCGGTTATCAGCCAATCGTACAATAACATCGAATACATCGTAATCGACGGAGGGTCTACCGACGATTCGTTAACTATTATCAATAGTTTCAAACACAAAATCAACATTTTGGTTTCTGAGCCCGACCACGGGATATACGATGCCATGAACAAGGGAATTGCCCTGGCAACGGGCGATGTGGTGGGAATGTTGAATGCTGATGACGTGTTTGCCGGCGAATGGGTAATAAGCGAGATAGCGGCCGCATTCGAAGAACATAAAACAGATATTTTATATGCCGACCTCGATTATTTGAAACAAAATAAGGATATTTTACGTAAATGGAGGTCAGGGGTTTACAAACACGGGATGTTTAATAAAGGTTGGATGCCCCCTCACCCTACCTTTTATTGCAAGAGAGGCTTGTTTGGCCGTTTTGGGGATTATAGCCTCGAATATGGTACAGCTGCCGACTACGAGTTGATGCTTAGGTTTATACATGTAAACAAAGCGAACGTTTTTTACCTGAAAAAGGTAGTTGTTAACATGTTTGCGGGCGGTGTTAGTAATAATAGCCTTATCGGGCGTGCTAAAGTATTATTTTTGGATTTGAAGGCGATGCGAGAAAGCCAGATAGATTTTCCAATTATCGCTTTGATTTACAAACGGTTAAAAAAAATTAAGCAATTTTTCTAATTTATAGGATATATAATGATATTTGCAGCAATGCAGCGATAATTAAGTGCCCCCTCACTAACTATACATGCCAGAATATATAAATACATATTTTATTTATTACGCTTTGATAATCTTGTTCTCAATTTTGATAACATGGCTGTCAATCCCCTCAATTTTACATGTTGCGCGCACCCGCCATTTGTATGACGATGTGGGCCATTTCCGCAAGCAACATGATCATGGTATCCCGCGTTTGGGCGGCGTAGCCATATTTGCCAGTTTTACCATCACCCTCTTGCTATTTAGCATGATTGATAAAAGCCTGCCGCTTAGCGATTTGCTCACTTCCAGTATCGTACTATTTGCAATGGGGCTTAAAGACGATCTTTCGGGCGTTAACTCAAGCACCAAATTTTTAATACAATTTTTTGTAGCAGCCATATTGGTGCTGCTGGGCGATATTCGCTTTACCAGTATGTATGGCATTTTTGGCGTGTACGATATCAGCTACGTAGCAAGCGCCATTATATCTATCTTATTCATTGTGCTCATCGTAAACGCTTTCAATTTAATAGACGGTATAGATGGCCTCGCCGGTACCACCTGCATAGTGGTGAATGGCACGTTTACAATCTTGTTTATCTACATTAAGCATTATGAATTAGCGGCTATTTCGCTGGCGATAGTGGGCGCAGTAATAGGTTTTTTGCGCTACAATATTACACCCGCCAAAATATTCATGGGCGATACAGGCTCGCTGCTCATCGGCCTTATATCGGCTATTATGGCGGTTAGGTTTATAGAAGTAAACAAAATAACTACGCACAACAACTTAGCTGTCTACTCGGCCCCGGCCTTAACGTTTGCAATCCTCATCGGGCCGATATTTGATACTTTGAGGGTTTTTATCCTGCGCATCATGAAAGGGGTATCGCCCTTTACAGCCGACCGCAACCACATACACCACCGCGTATTGCGCTTAGGTTTTACGCATTTGCAAACTACCTTGATATTGGTGGGCGTCAATATTCTGACTATCGTTATTGTGCTGTTTTTTACCAGCATGGGCAATTTTGTGTTGATGACCTTGATATTGCTGAACTCGCTGGTATTTAACTGGGGCATAACCATCTGCCTGCGCAGCAAAGAACGCGAAGGCTTCGCCCTACGTAACCTGTTTGCCTAAAATGGCATTCGCCCGATTTTCCTCGTTTTAATTTTGCTTAGTTTTGCATTCCTAGTCATACAATTATGAGGATAGCAATTAACGGTTTTGGCCGTATTGGCCGTGTTTTTTTAAGAGCCGTACTCCAGAAACAAAATATAGAGGTTGTAGCCATAAACGACCTTGCCGATACCCCAACCCTCGCGCATCTTTTTAAATACGATTCTGTTCACGCTGGCTTTAAGGGAACGGTTACATCTGCCGCAGATACCCTTACCATAAACGGCAATGCGATAAAAATTTATCAGGAAAAAAACCCGGTAAACTTGCCCTGGGCGCAACTTGGAGTGGATTTGGTTATAGAATCTACAGGTAAGTTTATTTCTGCCGAGGGTGCCGGCAAGCACCTTCAAGCTGGTGCAAAGCAGGTTGTCATATCTGCCCCGCCTGCCGATAGGAGCGTGCCTACAGTAGTGTTGGGCGTTAACGATGGCGAAGTTGATTTGCGCTCGCCCATCCTCTCCAACGCCTCCTGCACCACCAACAACGTGGCCGCCATGGTAAAGATATTGGATGACAACTGGGGGATAGCCGATGGCTACATTACCACCGTACACTCTATGACGGGCGACCAGAATCTGCACGATGCCCCACATAAAGATCTGCGGCGGGCAAGGGCGGCATCCGCATCTATCATCCCAACCACAACCGGGGCGGCAAAGGCTATTACGAACATATTTCCGCATTTGGAGGGCCGGCTGGGAGGGGCAGGCATACGCGTACCGGTACTGAACGGCTCGCTTACCGATTTTACTTGCAGCTTGAAGAAATTACCTACTGTGGAAGAAATAAACACGGCCTTTAAAGCAGCTGCTGATGGCCCAATGAAAACCATTTTAGAGTACACAGAGGACCCCATCGTGTCTGTTGATATATTGGATAATCCGCATAGTTGCATATTTGATGCGCAGCTAACTTCTATTGTAGGCGGGTTGGTAAAAGTGGTTGGCTGGTACGATAACGAGAGCGGTTACTCGGCCCGCCTGGCCGATTTGGTAGAAAAAATCAGCCTTTTGCCCAAATGATAAAATTTATAACCGCCGATGATGTGTTGCCGTTACGCAACGAGGTATTGCGCGAAGGCACGCTTACGCTTAACGAATGCCGTTTCCCAAATGATGATGCCGAAGAAGCTTTCCACTTGGGTTATTACGCGGGGGAAGAATTGGCTTGCGTAGCATCGTTCCACCCTAAAGGTTACGAAGGGTATGAGGGCAAAGCCTACCAACTGCGCGGCATGGCCACTGCTGCGCAGCACCGTGGCAAGGGAATGGGCAATATGGTGGTCAACTTTGCCATTACCTACCTGCGGGGGCAAAAGGTAAATTACATGTGGTGCAATGCGCGTAAAGTAGCCGTACCATTTTATATGGGCACCGGTTTCGAGGTGATATCACCTGTGTTTGATGTGCCCGGCATAGGGCCGCATTATGTAATGTATGTTAAGATACAATGAAGTTTTAAGCTGACGCGCACGCCTTTTTAACTTTGAGGTTGGCATTTCTAATAAAAATGTTCAATTTGCGCCCCATTCATCAAATCATACTTTAACAATATGAAAACAGTAGATCAGATAACATTCAACGGTAAAAAAGCCCTTATTCGCGTAGATTTTAACGTCCCTTTGGATAAAGACTATACCATTACCGATGATAACCGGATGACCGCAGCCTTGCCAACCATCAAAAAGATTTTGACCGATGGTGGCGCCGTGATATTGATGTCGCACCTGGGAAGGCCCAAAAATGGCCCTACCGAAGAATTCTCTTTGAAACATATCGTGCCCCATCTGTCAGATTTGCTGGGTCAACAGGTTCAGTTTGCTGATGACTGCATCGGTGCAGAGGCTGTTGAAAAAGCAAAGGCTCTGGATAAAGGAGAGGTTTTATTGTTAGAAAACCTGCGTTTTTACAAAGAAGAAGAAAAAGGCGATGTTGCATTTGCCGAGAAACTGTCCAAACTGGGCGATATCTATGTGAACGATGCATTCGGTACCGCTCACCGTGCCCACGCATCTACCGCTATCATCGCACAGTTTTTCCCCGATGCAAAATACTTTGGCTACCTGATGGCCGCAGAGTTAACTAATGCCGAAAAGATACTGAATAATGCACCTAAGCCTTTCACGGCTATTATGGGCGGCTCTAAGGTGTCTGATAAGATAGAACTGATAGAAAAACTACTGGATAAGGTAGATAACCTGATTATAGGCGGCGGCATGGCTTACACCTTTGCCAAGGCCGATGGCGGCAGCATAGGTACCTCGCTTGTTGAGGCCGATAAACTGGAACTTGCGCTTAGCCTGCGCCAAAAGGCAAAAGATAAAGGCGTAAACCTGTTATTGCCGATTGATAACGTTATTGCCGATAAATTCGGCAATGATGCCAATACCGATATAGCCAAAACCGGCGAAATTCCTGACAACTGGATGGGTCTGGATATCGGCCCCGAGACTGTGAAGTTATTTAGCAAGGTAGTAGAGGAATCGAAAACCATCCTTTGGAACGGCCCCATGGGCGTATTCGAGATGGAGAAATTCCTGATCGGTACCAAAGCTGTTGCTGAAGCGGTGGCCAAGGCTACTGATAATGGTGCATTCTCGCTAATAGGCGGTGGCGACTCAGCAGCAGCAGTTGCCAAATTTGGCATGACAGAGGATGTAAGCTACGTATCTACCGGTGGCGGTGCATTGCTGGAGTACATGGAAGGCAAAGAACTACCGGGGGTAAAGGCGATAAACGAATAAGAAATTATTCTTTGTAATAAAGGAGCGGTGGGTTTTACCTGCCGCTTTTTTGTTTATATTGAGGGCACAATATTAAACGATGAAAAATTTATGCAAGCTGCTTTGTTTTTTTACCTGCCTGTTATCGGCCCCGGCTGTTGCGCAGGATTTCCCTTCGGCAGATTCCGTTTTAGCCAGGTATGTTGAAGTAATAGGCGGCAAAGCCCGTTGGGCGGCCATAAAAACATCGGAGTTTCATGTAAAGACAACGTTTGAAGGGCAGCCGTTGGACATACTGGTAATAAAACTGGGTCCCGGGAAATATTACCAAAGCCTTATTGGTAGCGGCATAGAGATAAAAGAGGTTTATAATAATGGCAAGGCTTACAATATTATCAATGGCAAGCAAGAGGAAGTAACCGACATAGAGCAATTGGATCATTACGAACTTCAATCGCAAATATTGCCGGATATGAGTTACGCACTGCTGAATTATAAGCGGGAGATGTTTGGCATAGATACTATAAACGGGGTGGAATATTATGTGGTGGTGCTTACCTCAAAAAATGGTTCACAAAATATCAATTACTATGAAAAAGCAACCGGCTTGCTGAAAATTATCGATAAAAAGGGACACAAACATTATATGGACGATTACAAACCTTTTAATGGCTGCCTGATACCTATGGTAATGATAGCCGATATGGGTGAGGGGCGGACGATGAAATCGAAAGTGGTAGATTGGCTGATCAACCAAAAAACAGATGCCTCGGTGTTCGACGTAAAACACGGTACAAACATCGCGCAGTAACCAAACCAGGCGGGCTAAATTGAGAATGATAGTACAAACAGTTTTGCAGGAGGAAGATTACTTAACCTACCTGCTATATTCGGCATCGAGAAGTAAACGCAGCAGGGCCAATCGAAGGCGGTCCTGGTTGGTTATAACAGGGGCATTTTTGGTAATCGGCTACTTTTTTTACGGAAAAGATAGCTTTTACAGTTACTGTTTTTTTGGCTTAGCGGTATTGAATTTATTTCTGTACCCGCTTTACCAGCGATATACTTACAAGAAACATTATCGCAAATTCGTAGCAGATAATCTGTCTTATCGCATCGGCAAAGAAAGCACTATCGATTTCGGCAGCGATGTTATCGAAACAAAAGATGTTACCGGGGAGAGCAAGTTCAACGTTAGCGAGGTTGCAGAGATAATTGAAATCAACACCCATTACTTCGTAAAACTACAGAGCGATGATGGTTTAATCATCCCCAAAACCGCAGTTGATAATCCCGACTTTGGAGAAGAGTTGCTGGCAATATTTGATAGGCCGGAAATTGTCCTCATCAGGGACTTGGATTGGGAATGGAAGTAAATCTTACAATCCGCAACTGCCATCTCCGGCATAATTGTTGGCACCTTTTTGTTGGGGAAATATGTAACTTTATATAAAAATAAAAACATGCCCGAGGTAACGATTACATACAAGAAGCCCGAGACCCTGAAAGTATTGAAAGGGCTGGCAAAGTATTTTGATTTTAAGGTATCCAATAAATCAAAAGAAAATAAATCTTTTGATGATATTTTAATTCCCGGAGATAAGAATGCAGATATATCGGCGTTGCATAGCGTATTTACCGGTAAAAATATTGATGCAAAGAAATTAAGGAGCGAATTGTGGCAGCGCAAAAAGTAATTTGTGACACAGATGCAATGATAGATTATTTGGATGAAAAAAATAGTCGTCATGAATTAACGAAACAAATTATTGAAGAGCAGATAGGTTTGGACAACGTCCTCCTTTCGGCAATCACAAAAATTGAATTGATAGCTGGTGCCACAAATAAGTCCGACTTACGTACAGTAAATAAAAATCTTGTCGGATTTGGACTGTTATTAATTAAAACAGAGATCACTACACTAACCATAGAATGTATTGAAACTTACAACCTCAGTCATGGCCTTGCGCTCCCGGATGCTTTCATTGCTGCCACTGCCCTGTATACCGGGTTTCCTTTATTCACCTACAACGTAAAAGATTATAAATTTATAAAGGGCTTGCAACTATATCAGCCAATAAGGCCGTAACCACCCCAACGTAACATATTTATATCAGCCCCAATGTTTAAGGGGCTTTTTTATTTTATTGCTTACTTTTAAAGCGTCGAAATTTTGCACCTGATGAAAAAATACGCCCTCATAGCTTTATGCTTTACCCTGTCTGCCTTATCCGTCTTTGCGCAAGGCGACGCAGCATACATAAAAGACAACTACACCAAGTATGAGTACCAGGTACCCATGCGCGACGGCGTAAAGCTGTTCACCTCGGTATACGTGCCGAAGGATCAAGCCAGGAAATATCCCATTATGATGGACCGCACGCCTTACAGCGTGGCACCATATGGGGCAGATAAATATAAAACAAGCCTTGGCCCCTCTCCGGCTTTTTTGAAAGATGGCTATATTTTTGTTTACCAGGACGTGCGCGGCCGCTGGATGAGCGAGGGGATGTATGAAGAAATGATGCCCGAAAAGGAGGTGCACAAAACGAATAAGGATGTAGACGAAGGTACCGACACCTACGACACTATCGACTGGTTACTGAAGAACCTGCCCCAAAATAATGGTAAAGTAGGGGTGTGGGGCATATCCTATCCCGGTTTTTATACCACTACGGCATTGCTTAGTCGCCACCCTGCGCTGGTAGCAGCATCGCCGCAGGCCCCCATTGCCGACCTGTGGCGCGACGATGGCTGGCACAACGGCGCGTTTTTCCTGGTGGCCAACTTTGGCTTTTACCCCGGCTTTACCAACCGGCAGGACGATAAACCCACCCAACGCCGCGGCGGCCGTTTTAACCCTGGCACCAATGATGGCTTTAAGTTTTTTATGGATATGGGCTCCATGAAAAACACAAACGATAAATATTTTAAGGACACCATCCGCCTGTGGAACGAGATGATGGACCACCCCGATTACGACCAGCATTGGAAAGACCGCAACGTATTGCCCCATCTGCACGATATTAAGACCGCCGTGCTGGTAACCGGCGGCTGGTACGATGCCGAAGACTTGTACGGAGCTATAAATACTTATAAAACACTGGCCCAAAAGAACCCCAAAACACCTGTTTACTTTGCCATGGGCCCATGGGTGCACGGCGGCTGGGCACGCGGCAATGGCGACCACTTGGGCGACGTCAGCTTCGGCGGGCCAACCGGACCGTATTATAGGGACAAAATTGAATTCGCGTTTTTTAGCCATTATCTAAAAGGTACGCCGCTGGATATCCCTAAGGTATCTACCTTCCAAACCGGCACCAACCAATGGAAAAGCTTTAACACCTGGCCACCAAAAGAGGCAGAGGACAAGAACCTGTACCTGTTGCCGGGTGGCAAGTTGTCTTTTACGGCACCAACGGCTGCCTCGGATGATTACAAGGAATGGGTATCAGACCCCATGAACCCGGTACCCTTCATCGATGGTGTCGATTTCGACATGAAGCGCGAGTACATGACAGCCGACCAGCGCTTCGCCGAACGCCGCCCGGATGTGCTTACTTATAAAACCGATGTGCTGGATGCCGATGTTACCATCGCCGGCAACATATGGGCGAACCTTAAATTTAGCACCACAGGTACCGATGCTGATTTGGTGGTGAAAGTATTGGATGTGTACCCCGATACCGCCGCCGCCAACCAGTTCACGGGCAAGGATGTAAACATGGCCGGTTATGAGCAAATGGTGCGCAGCGAACCTATCCGTGGTAAGTATCGTAATGATTTTTCGAAACCTGAGCCATTCGTGCCCGGCAAGGTAACCCCGGTAAACTTTGAGCTGCAGGATGTACTGCATACCTTTAAAAAGGGACACCGTATAATGATACAGGTACAAAGCACCTGGTTCCCGCTGATAGACCGGAACACCCAGCAGTTCCAGGATATTATGAAAGCCAAGGACACCGACTTTACCAAACAGACGCACCGGCTGTACACCTCCAAAGCGCATCCAAGCTTTTTGAAGGTGCGGGTGATGTAAGGGTTTACAATACTGCCCCTTTTGTTCCTTTTTTTGGCTGCCTGCAACGCGCCAAAGCCCCGGCAAGTGTTCACGGTGTGGCGCGTGAACATCGTGAACGTTTGCAAATAGTTAGTAATCAGGTTTTTGTAGATTTTAAAGTGGTGTCAAAATACTGCCACCACTACTGCGGTTACTATCTGCTACATTGGCGCAAAAAGGTTGCTGCTTCAACCCTCAACTTTTGCATCCTACATCCACACCAACAACGCCACCAAAGCAGTCGCCGCAGGCAAAAATTGCTTCATTAAAATTCCTTTGCTTGCGGTTAGTCCGCCATACAAGCCGGCCACGACTACGCATCCTAAAAAGAACAGGGCCACATTTTTACTCCAAACGACATCTCCTATTAGCAACGACCATATCAAGCCTGCCGCTAAAAAGCCATTGTAAAGTCCCTGGTTGGCGGCCAGCGTTTTGGTAGGTTCGAACAAATCCTCGGGGAAGCTTTTAAAGGTGGCTTTGCCCTTGGTGGTCCACGCGAACATTTCTATCCATAAAATATAAATGTGCTCTATGGCTACCAGGCTTATCAGTATCTGTGCAATAAGTTTCATACGTTTGGGTTTATTTGCCTAAGTTATAAAAATAGGCTAACCTTTATTATTCATCATTATGCAAACAGCCACCAACCTAAAAATCAATGCTATCCAGCACGTCGGCATCCCGGTAACTGATATTGCCAACTCGCAGACTTTCTATGAGCGCCTTGGCTTTGCCAATGTAATGCAGGCTGGCTTTGGTACTGAAGGCGCACGCGGTACTTGTGTAATGATGAAGCGCGAAAGCATGGTGATAGAACTTTACCAATTGCCCGAAACCGAATTGGCAGAGATAAAAACAAGGAGCAACGGCCATATCGACCATGTGGCATTCGATGTATCGGATATC
This sequence comes from Mucilaginibacter sp. P1_D10, assembly GCF_056406215.1. Classification (NCBI taxonomy): domain Bacteria; kingdom Pseudomonadati; phylum Bacteroidota; class Sphingobacteriia; order Sphingobacteriales; family Sphingobacteriaceae; genus Mucilaginibacter; species Mucilaginibacter sp. P1_D10. Next base: position 528,035 of record NZ_JBFUAP010000001.1, read on the forward strand.
GACGCAACATACGCAGTCATTAAACAGGCAGGTTTCAACATCATCGAGCCGGAACCCGTTTTCCTGCAATTTTGGGAGCGGGGCTGCAAGTATTTCAACATCACCGGGCCCGATGGCGAGCGGCTGGAGTTTAACCAGGTATTGTAGCAGCTTTAATAGCGGGCGGATGTAGCACTTTGCCAGGCTGCAGCGTAATGATAATAAAATAGATTGTATGCTTAAGAAAGTAACCCTGCTGCTATGCTTATCGACCTTTGGCATAGCCGCCTGCACCAAAAATAGCAAAAATACCGCTTGCAATATCCAACAGGCCTGCACCGAGGAATTTAGGTCATTCGGAATCCAATTTGTTAATAGTGCAGGCGATAACGTTGCAGTAAAGGATGTTACTGTTGTCAACTTACGCACAAACAAACCGGTTGTGGCCAGGAACGTGCTCGACCCCGGCTTCTCGCCAAATATTTATTTTGTTGCCACCGATAGCAATAAGGACGATTTTTCTGCCGAAGGCGATGAGGTGAAGATAACGGCTACCAGCACTGCTACCAATAAAACGGCATTCGCCATTGTTAAAATCAGTGGCGGAAGCTGCAATTGCCACATGAGCAAAATATCAGGTCCGGATAAAATAGTATTCTGACGGGCTCGTATTTAGCTCCAACATTTTCGGCGTTCTGTATCGTTATCGATAGCCCAATCGTAATATCTGTAAACTCCTTTGTTATGCTAAAAAAAATACCCCTGATATTGCTATTATTAGTCGCTGCGAGTTTCTCCGCCTGCGAAAAAAATAGCACCTCTGCTTGCGGCACGCAAAGCTGCACCGCGGTATATGCCTACGTTGGCGTTCAGTTTCAGGATGCAAGCGGAAGTTTCGCACCCGTTAAAGATGTGAAACTGCTAAACCTGCGCACCAACAAAGAAATCCCCTCGCCGCCTTATCCACCGGGTGTCGAATTTTTTGCAGGCTTCACGATGATTGCCTCTGATGATACCAAAAGCGAATTTTCTACCGATGGAGATGATATTCGCATTACCGCAACCAATAGCACTACAGGGCAGGTTAAATCGGCTGTGGTAAAAATATCCGGTGGCTGCAATTGCCACGTTAACAAAATATCCGGCCCGGATAGTATTGTTTTTGATTAAGCGGCGCGGTGCCGCCAACAATTGCCGTGTTTTGGTGTTGTGCCTAAAAAGCCGATGCCCATGAAACGCACCCTCTGCCTAAAAATACTTGCAGCAATAATTATTGTAGCAGGCTTTACAGCCTGCAGCAAAAAGCTTAAACCGGCTGGTTGCCCTACCGATCAGGTATGTACCATGATATTTACCACGCTCAGCGTGAATTTTGTGGATAAGGCCGGGAACCCCGTTACGGTAAAAGATGTAAAGGTGCTCAACCTGCGCACCAACGTGGCAATTTTAGCGCAGGGGATGGGTAGCATGGTGAGCCAGCCCGGCAAATACACCTTTGTTACCGATGCCAACAAAAAACAATTAAGCACTGAGGGCGACGACCTCAGGATAACCGCTACCAATGCGGCCACCAACAAAATGGTAACCGCAATCATCAAAGTATCCGGCGGGTGCAATTGCCACGTGGGTAAAGTATCCGGGGCGGATAATATCGTGTTCGAGTAAATGGTGGCGTGCGCTTAATAAAATGCGCAATCCTTTTTGTGGTTTAATTGTTAAACCGTAACATTACCATAGTAAACCGCTATTCATGAGTACTTTTAAAGGAATGCTTATTGCCTGCTGTATTTTGGCAGGTCTTACTGCCGACGCGCAAAAATCAAAACTATACCACGAACCATACCGCCCGCAATTCCATTTTTCGCCGGCCGCCAAATGGATGAATGATCCTAACGGCATGGTGTATTATAAAGGCACCTACCATTTGTTCTTCCAGTATTACCCAAAGGACATCGTTTGGGGGCCTATGCACTGGGGCCACGCCACCAGCAAGGATCTTATCCATTGGAAACAACAGCCTATTGCTCTTTATCCCGATAAACTGGGCTACATATTCAGCGGAAGCGCCGTGGTTGATGTAAACAACACCTCGGGCTTCGGCAAAAAAGGGCAGGTGCCCATGGTGGCTATATTTACGCATCATGATCCGGTGGGAGAGAAAGCCAATACCGATAACTTCCAGAACCAAAGCGTTGCCTACAGTCTGGACGAAGGAAAGACCTGGACCAAGTACGCAGGTAACCCCGTAGTGAAGAACCCCGGTATCCGCGATTTCCGCGACCCGAAAGTGAGCTGGTATGCCGCGCAACATAAATGGGTGATGACCCTGGCCACCAAAGACCGCATAACGTTTTACAGTTCGCCTAACTTAAAGGACTGGAAAAAGGAAAGCGAGTTTGGCGAAAAACAAGGCAGCCATGGCGGCGTTTGGGAATGCCCGGATCTATTCCCGCTAAAACTGAATGGTAAGGAGTATTGGGTGCTCATTGTAAGCATTGGTTCCGGTGCGCCGAACGGCGGCTCGGGTACACAGTATTTCATAGGGCAATTCAATGGCAATGCTTTTACCGCAATAGACGATAAAACCCGCTGGATAGATCAAGGGCCCGATGATTACGCCGGTATCACCTGGTCTAACACCGGGGCGCGTAAGATATTTTTGGGTTGGATGGCCAACTGGCAGTATGCCAACCAGGTGCCAACGGCAACCTGGCGCAGCGCCACCACCATCCCGCGAGACCTGGCCCTGAAACAAGTTAATGGCGATATATACCTGGCTTCTACACCCGTTAAAGAGTTATCGGGTATTGCTGCGAAAGCTATCGATGTGCCCGCAGCGGCCTTAAAAGGCGGCAGGGATATTGCCTCATCTATTAAACTCCCGGCGCTTTACAGCCTTAAATTCAAGATGGATGTTGCGGAGGACTATTTCATTACCCTGAATAACGATACCGGCGAATCGCTGGTGATAGGCTACAACAAAAAAGCCGACCGCTACTTCATCAACCGCGAAAAATCGGGCAAGGTGGATTTTAACAAGGAATTTGCCAAATGGAGCTTCGCGCCGAGGTTAGCCGCAGGTAAAGGCTCTTCGGTAGAGTTGATAGTAGACGCATCATCCGTGGAATTATTTGCCGATGGCGGTTTGAGCGTGCTTACCAGCACCTATTTTGCCACCAAGCCGTACAATCACCTCAGCATCCTAACCGTAAAAGGGGAAATAAAAGATGTCAAGATAACGCCGCTGAAATCGATTTGGTAGCTGAGTTTAGTGTGATAAGGAGGCACCTACGGAGCCCGGAATTTGTTGTAGGTTTTCTATAAACAGGGGGTTCCGTTGGAGCCGAAACGCGATGATTTCTGAACACTCCGTTAGGAGTATCCTGTTTATAGGTATAAAAAATAGAAATTTTGGCTCCGTAGGTGCCCCCTGTTCTTAGTTTACTCTAACACCACCGTCCTATTCTTGTAAACAAACACCCTATCGTCGAATACCAGCTTAAGGGCTTTAGCTAATACGGCTGTTTCTATTTCTTTACCGGCTTTTACCATGTCCTGCACGGTATGCGAGTGGCTGGCCGGGATAATTTGTTGGGCTATGATGGGGCCTTCGTCCAGTTGATCGGTTACGTAATGGGCGGTTGCGCCTATCAGCTTTACGCCGCGCTCGTGCGCCTGCCGGTAGGGGCTGGCACCTGCGAATGCGGGCAAAAACGAATGGTGGATATTGATGATCTTCTTATCGAACCTGCCCACGAAACCCGCCGAGAGTATCCGCATGAATTTCGCCAGCACCAGGTAATCATATTCATAGTCCGCAATACAATCGAGCATGCTTTCCTCAAAGCCCTGGTTATCGCCAACAAAGGGAATGTAGATGAACGGGATATCGAAACGGAGGCAGATATCCTGCAGGATGGTATGGTTGCCAATTACGCATTGCACGCTGGCGCCAAGGGTTTTGAAATAGTTGCGTACCAGTATATCGGCGAGGCAGTGGTACTCTTTGGTAACCAGCACGATGATCTTCTTCTCTGCATCGGGGTTTATCTTGATGATGGCACCATCGGGCAATAAATCCCGCAAATCATTTTCCAGTTCGATGGTATCATCGGTACGGTCGACTTCTATGCGCATGAAAAAGAGTTGCTCGCTCTTGTCCACATGCTCCTGCATAGAGATGATATTGAAAGCTTTTTGCGAAAGCAGGCCCGATATGGCCGCCACCAACCCTATGCGGTCGGTGCATTGTATTACTATGATCATTTAAGAGTCTACTTTAATTAAGCCGCCCCGCCTTATCCTGCCCGCTCCGAATTACGCTATTTTTTGGGATTAATGGAATTGTTATCACAGCTAAATTATGCTGCCGCTCCATAAAATCGATAAAACCGTGTCCAAATCGCCAAATCCCTCCCACTATCTCCCACCTGCCGAAATAACCCGGACCTATTGCTTTTTAAAAACCTTTACCGTGATAGCGCTTCCACCCAGGGTTATGGTATCCCTTAGCGTTAGCTGCAGTTTCCCATCAACAGTGGCAACCTCGCCGTTTTGCTTGCCACGGAAGTAGAACTTGTTGTTTTTGATGCTCCAGGTGGATTTTATGGTATCCGCAGTGCCCATGATTACGCCGCTTGATAAAGTGCAAGGAGATGAGCCTTTATAAAAGGCCCAGGAGGCGTTATCAGCCTTTAAAATCAATAGATTATCTGCCAGGCAGGGATTGATTGCAGTAGTGAAAGCACTCGCGCCAATGGTCTGATAGGAAGATAATGTATAGGTGCCAACTGCATCAATTTCAGCGGTTTTCTCTTTTTTACAGGTGCTAAGCAGGGTAATTGCTAAAACGCTTAGTATTAGTCTTTTATTCATATCGATTTAGGTTTCATAAACTCAAATATAGGCAAAAAAAGGCCACGAAAATGTTGAAAACTTTTTGGTGGGAAAAAGTGTTAAGAAGTGGAGAAAACTCTACTTTTACATTACTAAAATAGTTTACCAATAAGAATGTCCTATTTAACAGGTGAGTACGAATGCAAGTTAGACGCCAAAGGGCGGCTGATGATCCCTGCGGGCCTCAAAAAGCAGCTTCCCGAAGCTGATGCTGAGGGCCTTGTGATCAATCGCGGCCTGGAGAACTATCTTGTGATATACACCAAAAAAGAATGGGACAATAAATTGGATGAACTAAGCAAACTTAATCAATTCGACAGGAAAAGCATCCAGTTCGTGCGTTATTTCACGGCGGGCGCTACGGTAATGATGCCGGATAGCGCAGGGAGGGTGAACCTGCCGAAGAATTTGTTTGAGCATGCCGGCATCAGCACCGATATAGTGCTTACCTGCATGCTGAATAAGATAGAGGTTTGGGACGCTAAAGCGCACAAAGTGATGATAGCCAACGAGCCAGAGAATTTTGCCGAATTGGCCGAGGAAGTAATGGGTACTAAAAAAAGCGCGTAGATGAGTAATTACCATACCCCCGTTATGCTGCAGGAATGTATCGAGGCTTTAGAGATAAAGCCCGGCGGTACTTATGTAGACGTAACTTTTGGCGGTGGCGGGCATTCGCGCGAAATTATGAAGCACCTGGGCGAGGATGGGCAACTGCTGGCCTTCGATCAGGATGCCGATGCGCAGCAGAACAAGATAGATGATGACAGGTTTACCTTCATCGATCAGAACTTCCGTTACCTGAAGAATTTTTGCCGCCTGCACGGGGCTATACCTGTGGATGGCATATTGGCAGATCTGGGGGTGTCGTCCTACCAGTTCGACCAGGCCGAACGCGGTTTTTCTATCCGTTTCGATGCCGAATTGGACATGCGCATGAACCAGCAATCGGACCTGAGCGCCAAAGAGGTAGTAAATACCTACAGCGAGGCTGATCTGCACCGCATATTCGGCATGTATGGCGAGATACAGAATGCCAAATCGTTGGCCAATACCATCGTAACCGCAAGGCTCAATGGCCCCATCGTAACCGTGGCCGATCTGAAGAACGCCATCAGCAACCGCATCCCCAAAGGGAAAGAGAATAAATACCTGGCGCAGGTTTTCCAGGCGCTTCGGATAGAGGTGAACCAGGAGCTGGAAGCCTTGAAAGATTTCCTTGTACAATCGGCAGAGGTGCTGGCGGTAGGGGGCAGGCTGGTAGTAATGAGCTACCACTCGCTGGAAGACAGGCTGGTGAAAAACTTCATCGCCAAAGGCAAGTTTAGCGGCGAAGTGGAGAAAGATCTTTATGGTAACGATAACAAACCGCTGGATGCGGTGAGCCGTGGGGCTATCATTGCATCGCCAGAAGAGATAGCAAATAACAACAGGGCACGTAGTGCCAAATTAAGGATAGCTGTAAAAAAATGAGCAACCGTTTCCGCACAGAAATTCAGGAAGAAGAAGCTGAGAAGGAGCTTATCGTTGACGACAAACCCGCACAGGGTTTGCCCGATAACTTCTTTACCAGGTTCCTGAGAAATGGGGTCATCACTTCAGATGACGCTATAAGTGCGTTACCTTTTGTTTTTTACATCGCTTTTTTGTGCATGGTGTATATAGGTGCCAGGCACTTAACTGATAACAACATCCGCGAGATAGACAAGGTGGGCAACGAAGTGAAGAAACTGAGTGCCGAATATAAAAGCATACAAGCCGCGATGGCGTTTAAAACAACGCTTAGCGAGGTAGCCAAGCAGGCCGAGACGGATTCGCTGGGCATACACGCATCTGAGCAGCCGCCGCAGAAAATTACAGTAAAGGAGGGGGATGAGCAATGAGTATAAAGAAAAGCATACTGTTAAATGTGTACATCGCTTTCGGGTTCATCCTTTTGTTCGCCGGCGCAGTGGTGGTGCAGCTTTGCCGCGTGCAGCTGGTGCAGGGCGATAAGTGGAAGGCCATGGCGCACGAGAACTCTACCCGCGTAAAAATCATAGAGGCCGACAGGGGGAACATATTCTCTGCTGATGGCAGCTTGCTGGCAACATCGGTGCCCGAGTATGAACTGCATATGGATATGATGGCCGCAGGCATTGCCGATGATAAGACTTTCGACGAGCAGATTGAGCTGTTATCGGCACAGATGTCCAAATTCTTCAAAGATCAACCGGCCAGCGCATATTCGCGCATATTCCGCCAGGCACGTAAAGAAAAATCGCGTTACCAGTTAGTTAGGCGAAATGTTAGTTTCCAGGATCTGGCGGCTATACGCAAGTTCCCCGTGTTTAGTTTGGGCAGGTATAAGGGCGGTTTGATAGTAGATCTGCATAACAACCGCATACTGCCATACCGTTCGCTGGCTGCGCGTACCATTGGCTATCATAACGAGAATATCAAGAACCCGGTAGGGCTTGAAGGGGCATACGCCAACTATATAAAAGGCGAAAGCGGCAAGCGGCTGGAGCAACGATTGGCCGGCGGCGTTTGGATACCAGTAGACGAGGACCAGGACGTACAGCCAAAGGAGGGTGCGGATATCATATCCACCATCGATATTAATTTTCAGGATGTGGCGCAGAACGCCCTCAAAAAACAGTTGATAAAAGCCGATGCCGAGCATGGTACCGTTATTTTGATGGAAGTGCAAACCGGCGCTGTTAAGGCAGTCGCCAATTTTACCCGCATGCCCGATGGTACTTTTAAAGAGAAGTACAACTACGCCATAGCCGGCAACCAGGATCCGGGGTCTACCTTCAAGGTGGCATCGTACATGGCGCTGCTGGAGGATAGGATGGTTGATACCAACACCCTGGTAAATACAGGCGAATATAAAGTGCCCGGCAATAGCCATGTCATAAAAGACTCGCACGGCAGCATTGGGGTGGTTACGGTAAAAAGGGCGTTCGAAGAATCGTCAAACGCGGCGGTTGCTTTCCTGGTAAATAGAGCCTATACCGGTAACCAGGCGAGGTTTACTAATCACTTGTACAACTGGCACCTGAACGAACCGATGGGCCTGCAGATACCCGGCGAGGCAACACCGGTAATAAAAAACCCAAAAAACGCCAGCTGGAACAAAAACCTTACGCTGCCGCAGATGGCCTATGGATACGAAATGCAGATGACGCCTTTGAAGATGCTGAGTTTCTACAACGCTATAGCCAACAATGGCAGATACATATCGCCCATTTTCGTGACAGAGATAAGGCGTTTAGGCAATACCATAGAGCGTTTCCATGCGCGCACCATCAGCGATAAGATATGCTCAGACCTCACCCTCAAAAAAATGCACGAGATGCTGGAAGGCGTTGTAAGCGAGGGTACCGGCAAAAACATCATCCGCAGCGATGTGTACAAAATTGCGGGCAAAACCGGCACCGCGCAAGTGGCAGATAATAATGGAGGCTATAAAACTGCCAAAAAACAATACCAGGCGTCGTTTTGCGGGTACTTCCCGGCAGATCATCCAAAGTATTCGCTCATTGTGGTAATCAACGACCCCAAGAACGGTTACTACGGTGCGCAGGTAGCGGGCCCGGCCTTCAAAGAAATTGCCGATAAGGTTTACGCCAGCACATTGGGTATAGACCGCGCGCCGGTGCGCTACGTAGGTAACACTACCCTGCCCAAAACAAAGGTGGGGAACATCAAGGCGCTTAAACAGGTGTATGGACAGCTTAGCCTTAAGCCATTATACGCATCCCTGAATAACAGCGTAGATACCAGTAGCGGCATTGCTTTTGAGGATAATAAAACAAAGGCCGGTACAGTGCCAAACGTAGTAGGCATGGGCCTTAATGATGCTTTGTATTTTATGGGTAATGCGGGGTATAAGGTTACGGTGCATGGCAGTGGCACAGTGAGCAGCCAAAGCGTTACAGGCGGCAGCCTGATACCAAAAGGATCAAAAATAACAATAGAACTGGAATGAGATACCTGAGCGATATATTGGAGGGAGTAGCATTTACCGAATTACAGGGTAGTGCCGATGTGGAGATATCTGCCATCGTGTTCGATTCGCGGCAGGTAGTGCCGGGTTCGTTATTCGTAGCACTTAAGGGTACCGTGGTAGACGGCCACGATTATATAGAGCAAGCCGTAAAAGACGGTGCTATTGCGGTTATATGCGAAGAACTGCCCGCCCATGTTACCGGCGAGGTAGATTTTTTGATGGTGAACAATTCTGCAAAAGCTTTGGGCACGCTTGCCGCTAATTTTTACGAGAACCCGTCATCCAACTTAAAACTGGTTGGGGTTACCGGCACCAACGGCAAAACAACCATCGCTACGCTGCTTTACAAGCTGTTTAGGGATCTGGGCTATAAATGCGGGCTGCTCTCTACGGTAGAAAACCAGGTGAATGGTCGCATTATACCATCAACCCATACCACACCTGATCCGGTGGCGCTGAACAAGCTGCTGGCCGATATGGTAGAAGAGGGCTGCGATTATTGCTTTATGGAGGTAAGTTCGCATGCTATAGCGCAATACAGGATAGAGGGGCTGAAGTTCTCGGGCGGGATATTCTCCAACCTTACACACGACCACCTGGATTATCATAAAACTTTCGACAGCTACCTGAAAGCCAAGAAGACTTTCTTCGATAACCTGCCGAAAAGTGCCTTTGCGCTAACCAATGCCGACGATAAGAACGGCAGCGTGATGCTGCAGAATACCGCGGCGCATAAAAAGAACTACGGTTTAAAAAGCATGGCCGATTACCGGGCACGCATCATAGAAAATCAGTTTGGCGGCTTGCTGCTGAATATAGATAACGAAGAGGTTTGGTTTAAGCTGGTGGGTACTTTCAATGCTTACAACCTGCTGGCGGTTTATGCTGCTGCATTATTGCTGGAGCAAGACAGGAGTAAAGTACTTATCAGCCTGAGCAAATTGACAGGTGCCGAAGGCCGTTTCGAGTACATCGTTTCGCCGAACAAGGTAATTGGCATTGTTGATTATGCGCACACGCCCGATGCTGTACAGAATGTGCTGAGCACCATACACGATATACGCAAGGGCAAAGAAAAGGTAATAACGGTGATAGGCTGCGGCGGCGACAGGGATAAAACCAAACGCCCCGTAATGGCAAAAGTTGCGAGCGAGTGGAGCGATAAGGTGATACTGACATCAGACAACCCGCGCACCGAGGACCCCGCCCAGATCATCAAAGATATGGAAGCAGGTATCGACCCGGCCTTCAAACGCCATTGCGTAAGCATAGCCGACAGGCGCGAAGCGATAAAAACCGCCTGTATGTTTGCCCAGCCCGGAGACATCATTCTGCTGGCAGGCAAAGGCCACGAGAAGTACCAGGACATCGGTGGTGTAAAGAACCATTTTGATGATATGGAAGAGATTTTAACCCAATTCAAAGAATTGAGTTAAAAGTGCAAAGGAAAAAGACTAAGAATAGGATAACCGATTAATATAAACAAGAATAATTAAAACATAAACAGCAAATCTGCACATCTGCAATCTGCACATCTGGAATCTATCTTCCTCATCTGCACATCCGCACATCTGCATATCTGCACATCAAGCGAAGCGCATGTTATATTACCTGTTTAGCTATTTAAATAAAAATTACAGTATCCCTGGTACAGGTGTGTTCCAGTACATCACCTTCCGGATGGCTATGGCGGTAATTGTATCGTTGTTGATTACCACCGTTTACGGCCGGCGGCTGATAGATTACCTGCGTTTTAAACAGGTAGGCGAAACCGTGCGCAACCTGGGGCTGGAAGGCCAGATGCAAAAATCGGGCACGCCTACTATGGGCGGCATCATCATATTGCTGGGCATACTGGTACCGACGCTGTTATTTGCTAAGCTGGAAAACATCTACATCATCATGATGCTGGTAACCACCGTTTGGCTGGGTGCCATAGGTTTCCTGGATGATTATATCAAGGTATTCAAAAAGAACAAAGAAGGACTGGCGGGCAGGTTCAAGATAACCGGGCAGGTAGGGCTGGCACTTTTCATTGGGTGGACGATGTACTTCAACACCAGCATTACCATACGGCAGGAAGTAACGCCGGCTAAATTATATGATGGGCGCGTTAATTATCATCTACGTGGCGATAAGCAGGTGCTTACGCAGGATATCAAATCTACCAAAACCACCATGCCGTTCTATAAAAACAACGAGTTCGATTACGGCAAGGTGTTGAAATTTATTGGTCCGGGTTACGAGTATTATGCGCTTGTAGTATTCATGTTCTTTACCATTATCATTATTACGTTTATCTCCAACGGGGCGAATATAACGGATGGCATAGACGGGTTGGCGACGGGTACATCGGCCATTATCGGGCTTACGCTGGCCATTTTGGCCTATGTATCGGGTAACACGCTCATTGCCGATTACCTCAACATCATGTACATCCCCGACTCGGGCGAGCTGGTGATTTTTGCCGGTGCGTTTGTTGGGGCCTGCGTAGGGTTCTTATGGTACAACGCTTACCCGGCTCAGGTTTTTATGGGCGATACCGGCAGTTTGGCCATCGGTGGCATCATTGCGGTATTTGCGATCATGATACGCAAGGAATTACTAATACCGGTGCTGTGCGGCATTTTCGTGGTAGAGAACATGTCGGTAATTATACAGGTGGGCTGGTTCAAATGGACCAAGAAACGCTTCGGCGAGGGGCGCAGAGTATTTTTGATGGCACCACTGCATCACCACTACCAAAAGAAAGGCTTCCACGAATCGAAGATTGTGACCAGGTTTTATATCATCTGTATTATGCTGGCCATTATAACGGTGATAACGCTGAAGCTGAGATAGAGGAAAGAAATTAGAATCAAGAGACAAGACAAAAGAATAAAGACAGAAAATTAAAGTGACTGAACAGGATAACATATCAACCCAAAGGCTCGCCATTCTTGGCGCAGGCGAGAGCGGTGTGGGTGCGGCATACCTGGCGCAGCAGCAGGGCTACGATGTTTTCGTGTCGGATTTTGGGGCGATTGCCGATCATTATAAGAAGCAACTGCAGGATTGGGGTATCCGCTTTGAAGAAAACGGGCATACCTACGAGGAAATACTGAAAGCAGCAGAGGTGGTGAAAAGCCCCGGCATACCCGATAAGGCACCGGTAGTGAAGAAGCTGGTAGAGGCCAATATCCCGGTAATATCCGAGATTGAGTTTGCAGGCCGTTACACTAAAGCTAAAATGATATGCATTACGGGCAGCAATGGTAAAACGACTACCACCAGCCTTACCTACTTCATATTGAAGAATGCGGGGCTGAACGTGGGGCTGGCAGGCAACATAGGCAAAAGCTTTGCTTACCAGGTAGCTACCGAAAACTATGATTATTACGTACTGGAGATCAGCAGCTTTATGCTGGATAACATGTACCAATTTAAGGCAGATATAGGCGTGTTGCTAAATATTACGCCCGACCACCTGGATAGGTACGATTATAAACTGGAGAACTACGCAGCCTCTAAATACAGGATTACGCAGAACCAAACCGCAGGCGATTATTTTATCTACTGTGCCGATGATGCCGAAACCCTTAAGATAATGGAAGGCAAAACGCTAGCCGCGCAGCAGCTGCCGTTCTCTATAGAAAAAACGATTGAAACGGGAGCATATCTCGATAAAGACAATATTGTCATAAACATACACCAACAACATTTTACAATGTCGATCACCGAACTGGCCCTGCAGGGTAAACACAACATTTACAATTCAATGGCATCAGGTATCGTGGCTAAAGTGCTGGAGCTGCGTAACGAAACCATGCGCGAGAGTATGGGTACCTTCCCCAGCATCGAGCACCGGCTGGAGTTCGTGGCCAAGATATCGGGGATCGCCTTCATCAACGATTCTAAGGCTACCAACGTAAACTCCACCTGGTATGCACTGGAAAGCATGAGCACGCCGGTGGTATTGATATTGGGCGGCGTAGACAAAGGCAACGACTATACCATGCTAAACGAGCTGGTACGGCAAAAAGTAAAAGCAATTGTATGTTTAGGTAAAGACAACAAGCGCATACACGATGCATTTGAGAATGATACCGAAATCATCGTAAATACAGGCTCGGCTGCAGAAGCTGCCCAGGTAGCTTACCACCTGGCCACAAAAGGCGATACGGTATTGCTATCACCGGCTTGTGCAAGTTTCGACTTGTTTAAGAATTATGAGGACCGTGGTCGTCAGTTCAAAGAAGCCGTTAAAGAACTTTAAAAAAATGTGCAGCACGCAAATATGCAGATGTGCAAATGGTGAATAAAAAGAGACAAAAGAAGTAATCGGTGAAAATCGGTGAAATCATAGAAAACATGGAAACGGAATCAAACAATACAGCTACTCAAAAGCTGCCCCTTCAGGGGGCGGGGGGGGCTCGCGCGCTGCTTGCCAACGTGAAAGGCGATCGCTGGATATGGCTGATTGTGATTATGCTTTCGGTGATATCTACGTTGGCCGTGTATAGCTCTATAGGTACTTTGGCTTACACCAGGGGCGTAGGGGTAGAATCTATCCTGGCCAAGCATGTGTTCATGATTGTGATGGGTATAGGGCTGATGTACATTTCGCATCGTTTAGATTACCGGTATTACGCCGGCATATCAAAACTGCTGATGATAATCACCATCCCCTTGTTGATATACACGCTGTTCTTTGGTTCGCACATCAACCACGCAAGCAGGTGGATAGCCATCCCGGGTACAGGCCTAAGCTTCCAAACGTCGGATTTGGCTAAGCTGGCTTTGATAACTTACCTGGCACGCATCCTATCGCGCAAGCAGGAGAATATAAAGGATGTAAAGGAATCGTTTATACCCATCATGGGCTCTGTATGCCTGGTGTTCGCGCTCATCGGTCCGGCCAACTTATCAACCGGGCTGATGCTCTTCGGCGTAAGCATTTTGTTGCTCATTATGGGCCGTATCAGCGTAAAGCAGATATCGGTAGTATGCCTTATCGGCGCTGTTTTGCTGGCGGGCATGCTGTTTTTAGGCGGGAGGCGGGCAACGCATATCTCCAGGGTGAAAGCATTCTTCCACCCCGAGCTGGCAGATCAGGATAAGCTTTTTCAGGGCAACCACGCTAAGATAGCTATAGCATCAGGCGGCTTCTTTGGCAAAGGCCCCGGCCGCAGTACAGAGCGTAACTACCTGCCCGAGGCATTCTCGGATGAGATATTCGCCATCATAGTAGAAGAATATGGCCTGTTTGGCGGCATAGTAGTGATCAGTATTTACCTTTTCCTGTTGTACAGGTGCATCAAGATAGTAACCAAAGCGCCGAAAGCGTTCGGGGCGCTGCTGGCGGCGGGGCTAAGCTTTAGCCTCACCATACAAGCCTTTGCCAATATGGCGGTGGCGGTGGGCCTTGGCCCGGTAACGGGCGTACCGTTGCCGCTGATAAGCATGGGCGGTACATCTATATTGTTTACCAGCATTGCGTTCGGCATTATCCTATCCGTAAGCCGCGATATTGATGAACCGAAGAAAGTGATGGTAGGGGAGATAACTGAATAGCGAAGCCCCCTGGCCCTGCCTACCGGCAGGCAGGCCCCTGAAGGGGGAGCAGGAGTTAGAAGCAAGACAAAAAAAATAAATCGCTGCAATCATTTTAATCAATGAAATCGGTGAAATAAAATAAATATCGTGAGCAGGAACCAAGACATAGCAGCCAATCCAAAACTCCCCCTCCAGGGTGTTAAAGATGTTAAGTTCTCCCTTAAGGGGGCCAGGGAGCCGCGCATCATTATCAGCGGTGGCGGCACGGGGGGGCATATCTTCCCGGCTATTGCTATTGCCAATGCTTTAAAGAAGCTAAATCCTGCTACCGAAATATTGTTCGTGGGCGCCAGCGGCCGTATGGAAATGGAAAAAGTGCCCGCAGCAGGTTATGAGATCATCGGTTTGGATATACAGGGCATCCAGCGTAAATCCATCATGAAAAACCTGATGTTCCCCATTAAACTGCTGGGCAGCGTGCGCAAGGCCGTCAAGATTATCAAAGATTTTAAGCCCGATGCCTGCGTGGGCGTGGGTGGCTATGCAAGCGGCCCCCTGTTGTACGCAGCTGGTGTAATGGGCATACCCACATTAATACAGGAGCAAAACTCCTATGCGGGAGTAACAAATAAATGGCTGGGCAAAAAGGCAAAAAAGATATGCGTGGCCTTCGATGGGATGGATAAATTCTTCCCCAAGGCCAGGATAATCAAAACCGGGAACCCGATACGCAAGGAGTCGGTAGATATAGCAGGCAAGCAGATGCAGGCGCTGGAGCTGTATAAGTTATCATCGCGTAAGAAAACTATACTGGTAACCGGCGGCAGCCTTGGTGCGGGTACTTTGAATAAAAGCCTGCTGGCCGGTCTGGATAAAATAATAGCAGCTGATGTGCAGGTGATTTGGCAAACAGGCAAGTTCTATTACAAAAGCATAATGGAGCAACTGGGCGATAACATACACCCTAATGTGTGCGTGGTAGAGTTCATAAGCCGTATGGATTTGGCCTTTGCCGCTGCAGATGTGATTATTTCCCGCGCAGGTGCCGGTACTATTGCCGAGCTCTGTGTGATAAAGAAACCGGTAATACTGGTGCCATCGCCAAACGTGGCCGAGGACCATCAGACCAAAAACGCGCTGGCCCTGGTAACAGAGAACGCGGCCCTGTTCGTAGCCGACCGCGATGCCGAGGCCAAACTGGTTGATAAAGCGATAGAGCTATTGAACGATAAAGATTTGAAAAAGAAATTAAGCGATAACATAGGCAAGCTGGCCATGCCCAATGCCGATGAAGTTATAGCGAAAGAGGTTATCCAAATAACAAACAACAGTTAAATCGGCTAATCCCCGCAGAACGCGGGGATAGCCTTTTTTTAAATGAAGACAATGGAACTAAAGAACATACAGCGGGTTTACCTGGTAGGCATAGGCGGCATAGGCATGAGCGGCCTGGCGCGTTATTTCCATCATTTGGGTTGCGTGGTGTGTGGATACGATAAAACGAGCACGCCTTTAACCGATGCTTTGCACAACGAAGGCATCCGCGTGGTGTTTGAAGACCGTACAGACTGGATTCCCATGAGTTTCCAGCAGCCGGGCGACGGTACGCTGGTGATTTTTACGCCTGCCATCCCCAAGGATTCGGCTATTTTGAATTACTTTAAAAACAAAGGGTTCGATTTGCAAAAACGCTCGCAGGTGCTGGGTATCATCAGTCGCGGCATGTTCACCATTGCGGTGGCGGGCACGCATGGCAAAACCACCACCTCGTGCATGATAGCGCATATCCTGAAAGATTCGGGCAAAGATTGCTCTGCATTTTTGGGCGGTATATCATCCAATTACCAAACCAATGTGCTGTATGGCAAAAACGATATCGTGGTGGTAGAAGCTGACGAGTACGATCGCTCGTTCCTAACGCTGAACCCCGATACGGCTATCATCACCTCCATGGATGCAGATCACCTGGATATCTACGGCGACCACTCGCACCTGGAGGAATCGTTCCGTTTGTTTGCCTCGCAGATAAAGCAGGGCGGCATATTGATATACAAAAAAGGTTTGCCGCTGGCCGAGGGTTTTACCTACACGGTAAATGGCGAAGCAGGCGCAATGGGTAGCAATATTCGTATCGAAGATGGCAACTTTCATTTCGATTTCGATAACGGTTCGACAGCCATCCCCAACATTCGGATGGGCATAGCAGGGTTGCACAATATAGAGAATGCCGTTGCAGCTATCGAAGCTTCGTTAAGGCTGGAGATTTCCGCAGATGCCATCCGCGAAGCGCTGGGTTCTTTTAAAGGTGTAAAGCGCAGGTTCGAGTATATCGTAAAGAATACCGGGCATATATACATCGATGATTATGCGCACCACCCCGAAGAGTTGCGGGCCGCCATTACATCGGTAAAAAGGCTTTATCCGGATAAGAAACTCACGGTGATGTTTCAGCCCCATTTGTTTACCCGCACCCGCGATTTTGTGGATGGCTTTGCCGAAGTGCTGGATATGGCTGATGAACTGTTGATGTTGGAAATATATCCCGCCCGCGAGTTGCCGATACCGGGGGTAGATAGCAATATGGTGCTGAACCTGATGAAACTGGAAAACAAGCGCCTGGTTGGTAAACAACAGGCCCTGGAAATAGTTAAGGCCGAAAAGCCGGAACTGTTGCTAACCGTTGGCGCAGGCGACATAGATACATTAGTGAACCCGCTTAAAGAGATATTGGAGCATGTTTAAGAAACGCATTTGGAAACCATTGTTAATTGGATTAGGCTGGACCATCAGCCTGGCCGGTTTGGTGGTGCTGATGAGTTTCATATCCATAAAAAAATCTGAGGTAGTGTGTACAGCCATCAAGGTGTATATACCCGGCAGCCATTATTTTATAGACAGGCAAGAAGTTGATCATATTTTGCAGATGGACAGCCACACGCTGATTGGCCGCCGCATAGAAAATATAGACTTGTATGCCCTGGAGCGGCGTCTAAAGAATAACCCGTTCATCGAATCGGCCA
The DNA here is from genome assembly GCF_056406215.1 of Mucilaginibacter sp. P1_D10. Taxonomy (NCBI): domain Bacteria; kingdom Pseudomonadati; phylum Bacteroidota; class Sphingobacteriia; order Sphingobacteriales; family Sphingobacteriaceae; genus Mucilaginibacter; species Mucilaginibacter sp. P1_D10. The sequence goes on from NZ_JBFUAP010000001.1 coordinate 545,462, forward strand.
ATGTATATGCCGATATGGATGGTGTAATACAGGTAGAAGTGAGCCAGCGCCAGCCCATATTGCGGGTGATGAACCGTTTCGGGCAGGATTTTTATGTGGATCAGCACGGCCTCAAGATGCCGCTATCACAGAGTTTTACCGCAAGGGTAATTGTGGCCAATGGCTTTATCGACGAACTTTTTGCCAACCGGGTAGACTCTTTGCATAATGCGCTGGCCATTGATTTATACAAAACGGCCGACTATATCCGCAACGATTCGCTATGGGACGCGCAGATATCGCAGATATACGTAAACCAGGCGCACGAGATAGAATTGATACCACGCGTAGGCAGCCAGCGGATATTGCTGGGCAACGCCGACTCGCTCGATCTGCGTTTCAGCAACTTGAAGGCTTTTTACAAAAAAGCCCTGCCGTTGGTTGGTTGGGATGCTTATAAGGTAATCAACATCAAATATGGCAACCAGGTAATCGGCGTAAAAAACCAAAGCCTGGTCGATTCGTTGGCTGCAGTGAAAGCCCAGGCAAAAAAGGCGGCGGCAGATTCGGCGCTTGCAGCAGGCACCACCAGGGTGCGCCGCGATTCGACAGCCGCGCCCGCCATAACAGATGATGCAGAAAGGCCGATTGACGAGCACCCGGTGGTAGTAAAGCCTACGGTTGCGAAGCCTCAAGCGGCAAAGCCCCAGGCGGTAAAACTGCTTATAGCAAAGCCGGTTACCGCGAAGCCAACCGTGCGTGCAGTGGTTAAGCCTGCGGCACATAAGCCAACGCCGGAAGATGTTATAGCCGGATACGTTGTCAACAAAAAGGCGGCACACACAGGGGCCGCAAACAAAACGGCCGATAAAAAGCTGAAAACGGGCAAGCCTCCGGCAAAACCGGCGGCTAACAAAAAAACTGCCGGCAAGAAACAGGCAGAGAAGAAGAAGAAATAAGGGGAAGAGACATCTATTAAAATCAAGGGATATGGACAAAAGTTCAACACAAGAAAAAAGTTCGCCAATTGTAGTGGGGCTGGATATTGGCACAACAAAAATTTGTGCTATTGTTGGCCGCCGAAGCAAAAACGGCAAGATTGAAGTGCTGGGTATAGGCAAGGCCGAATCGGCAGGGGTAACGCGCGGGGTGGTATCAAATATTGATAAAACCGTGCAGGGCATTACGCAGGCGGTAGATGTAGCCGGCGCGCAATCAAACGTAGAGATAAGGATAGTAAACGTAGGCATAGCCGGGCAGCACATCAAAAGCCTGCAGCACCGCGGGCTGATAACCCGTAAGGATCTGAACAGCGAAATAGGCCGCAAGGATATAGATAAACTGGTTGAGGATATGTACAACCTGGTGATGCCTCCGGGTGAGGAGATAATTCACGTGTTGCCACAGGAGTTCACTGTGGATAGCGAGCCGGGCATCAAAGACCCAATAGGCATGGCAGGCGTGCGTTTAGAAGCCAACTTCCATATCATATCGGGCCAGGTTACGGCGATCAAAAACATCGTAAAATGCGTAACCAAGGCGCAGCTGGAAAGCCAGGAACTGATACTGGAGCCATTGGCATCCTCAGAATCGGTACTGAGCGAGGAAGAGAAAGAAGCCGGCATCGTACTGGTTGATATCGGCGGCGGTACTACCGATGTGGCCATCTTCCACGAAGGCATCATCCGCCATACGGCGGTTATCCCTTTCGGTGGCAACAGCGTTACTGAGGATATCCGCGAAGGCTGTTCGGTGATGCGCAACATTGCAGAGCAACTGAAAGTAAGGTTCGGTTCGGCACTGGCAGAAGAGAACAAAGAGAACGAGATAGTTTGCGTGCCCGGTTTGCGCGGCCGCGAACCAAAAGAAATATCGGTTAAGAACCTGGCCTTCGTAATACAGGCTCGTATGGAGGAGATCATAGAGCATGTTTACTACGAAATAAAATCATCGGGCTACGAAAAGAAGCTGATAGGTGGCATAGTAGTAACCGGCGGCGGTGCGCAGTTAAAGCACTTAACCCAGCTGATAGAATTCGTAACCGGCTTGGATTGCCGCATTGGTTACCCCAACGAGCACCTGGCCAAGAACGAAACCCTGCCGAAGGCTGTTTACGAGGACCTGCAAAGCCCAACCTACGCAACAGGTATAGGCTTGCTGATAAAAGGGATACAAAAGGCAGAATACAACGGCTTAACGCAGGCAGCGCCGGTGCCCGCCAAAATAGAGAAAGCCAAATATACCGACGACCGTAAGTTTGGCCTGTTGGGCAAGATACTGGAATCGGGCAAGAAATTTATTAAGGATGATATAAAAGATGAGGATTATTTGAAATAGGGGGAAGGAAGCCTCACCCTACCCTCTCCAAGGGAGAGGGTAGCAATGCGCTTTTACAGCCCCTCTCCTTTGGAGAGGGGTTTGGGGTGAGGCCAGTTAATTTTTATTCACATGAGTTAACTTATCCACATTATACACAAATGTGGATAAACTATGTGGAAAAACCCCTATTATTACATTAGTGAAATCTATCTAATCATCAAACCACAAACAACTGAAAAACAAGGATTATGCAGTTTGAGATGTTAAAAGAAAAATCGGCAATCATCAAGGTAATTGGTGTTGGCGGTGGTGGCGGCAACGCGGTAAACCACATGTACAGGCAAGGTATCAAGGGTGTCGACTTTATTATATGTAATACCGATGCGCAGGCATTGGAGCTTAGCCCAATCCCCAACAAGGTGCAATTGGGTGCCAGCTTAACCGAAGGTATGGGCGCAGGCTCTATACCCGAAGTGGGCAAAAACTCGGCTATCGAGAATATCGACGATATAAAACAAATGCTGGGCGCAAACACCAAAATGCTGTTCATTACGGCAGGTATGGGTGGCGGTACAGGTACAGGCGCAAGCCCCATCATAGCCAAAGCTGCGCGCGAACTGGATATCCTGACTGTAGGCATCATTACCACGCCGTTCTCATTCGAAGGCAAACGCCGCCGTATGCAGGCTGAGGAAGGCATGGAAGAACTGAAGAAATACGTAGACTCGTTCCTGGTAATCTCTAACGACAGGCTGCGCCAGATATTCGGAAATTTAACCATGAGTTCGGCATTTGGGCAGGCCGATGATATTTTAACCACAGCTGCAAAAGGCATCGCGGAAATTATCACCTTACCAGGCTATATAAACGTAGATTTTAAAGATGTACGCACCGTTATGAAAGATAGCGGCGTATGTATAATGGGCAGCAGCACCGCCGAAGGCGACAACCGCGCTTTAAAAGCGGTGGAAGGCGCACTGGCATCGCCATTGTTGAAAGATAACGAGATTGAAGGCGCACGCTATATCCTGCTGAACATCACTTCGGGCGAGAACGAGGTAACCATGGATGAGGTAACCGTAATTACAGATTACATACAGGAAGAAGCCGGCCTGGCTGCCGACCTGATATGGGGTAATTGTAAGGATGAAAACCTGGGCGAGGGACTATCGGTAACCATTATTGCTACCGGGTTCCAAACTAAAGACGAGCGAGAAAAAGAGCACAGCAACAAAAAGGTAGTAAGCATGCTTATGCCCGAGCCGGCTCCCATGGTAAAGCCGGTGAACGAGTTCATCAATGCGGTGAAACCTGATGCAGGCATGACTACGCAGCCTTATATCAAAATGAAGGAAGCGCCCAAACAAACCGGCTTGTTCGATTTGTTTGCCAAGGCAGAGGAGCAAGACAAAGCCGAACAGCGCGAAGTGGTGCGTTTCAACTTAACCGAAGAGGAGCCTAAGGTGGAGGAAGAACCCGAAGATGATGGCGGTTTCGTATTCAAGGTGAGCGAAACCATAATGGATTTTACCCCGCCACCGGTTGTTGAAGCAAAACTACCCGAACCGGAACCGATAGTGAATGCGGACGAAAACAAAACCGACGAATCTATAGAAGAGCAATTGCGTAAATCGCGTGAGCGCATTATGCGATTGAAGGATTTGAGTATGAAACTGCGCAACGGCAACATACAGGAGATGGAGAACGTACCGGCTTACAAACGTAAGGAAGTAGCGTTGCAGCAAACTCCACAGTCGGACGAGAGCCAGATATCGAAATTCTCTTTGACTATAGATAGCGACGGCAAAACAGAAATAAAGAACAACAACTCGTTTTTGCACGATAATGTAGATTGAGTTTAGTTCATGGATCATAGTTGATGGTTCATAGTAAAACGAGAGAGGTGCGAAATTCGCGCCTCTTTTTATTTGAGGTGCCCGAGCCATTTAAATTTTATCTGCAGTTCTTACTATGAACTATTATCTATGAACCATTAACTACTCCTTGTTATAAACTATCATAAAAAGTAATAACGTTTGTTGGGGGTCGTTTTATAGGTATATTTGCAATAATCTATCACGAACATTAAAAGATTTGCAATTTGGATCTGTTTGATAAAATAAATAAGAATATGGGCGGCCCTATAGGGCAGCACCAGAAATGGTCGCACGGGTATTTTTCATTCCCGCGCCTTGAGGGGGAGATTCATCCGCATATGATGTTCAACGGTAAAGAGCATTTGGTTTGGAGCCTTAACAATTACCTCGGCTTGGCCAACCACCCCGAAGTACGCGAAGCCGATGCGCAAGCTGCTGCCGATTACGGCATGGCTTACCCTATGGGTGCCCGCATGATGAGCGGCAACACCAAACATCACGAAGAACTGGAAAACGGCCTGGCCGAATTCGTGGGAAAAGATGCCGCCTTTTTATTGAACTACGGCTACCAGGGCATGGTATCGATCATAGATGCACTGGTTGACAGGAACGACGTGATTGTTTACGATGCCGAATCGCATGCGTGTATAGTAGATGGCGTGCGCCTGCACATGGGCAAGCGTTTTGTTTACCAGCACAACGATATTGAAAGCTGCGAGAAACAGCTGGAACGCGCTGCAAAGCTAACCGAGCAAACCGGTGGCGGCATATTGCTGATTACGGAGGGCGTTTTCGGCATGTCGGGCGCGCAGGGCAAGCTAAAAGAAATTATTGCACTTAAAGAAAAATATAACTTCCGATTATTAATAGATGATGCGCATGGTTTTGGTACCATGGGCCCAACCGGCGCCGGTACGCACGAAGAGCAGAACTGCATCGAGGGGGTGGATGTGTACTTCGGTACCTTTGCCAAATCGATGGCGGGGATAGGCGCTTTCGTGGCATCGGATAACGAAATCATCAATTACCTGCGCTACAATATGCGATCGCAAACCTTCGCCAAAGCGTTACCTATGCCGATGGTGCTGGGACTAAAGAAACGTTTCGAACTGCTAAAGTCAAATCCAGAGCTGCGCGAGCAATTATGGGTAATTGCCAAAGCCCTGCAGAACGGACTGGTTGAGCATGGTTTTGATATAGGCATTACCGATACCATGGTTACCCCGGTTTTCCTGAAAGGCGAGCTGAACGAAGCTACCAGCCTTACTACGGACCTGCGCGAGAATTACAGCATATTTTGCTCTATCGTAGTTTACCCGGTTATCCCTAAAGGCCTGATAGAGCTTAGGTTGATACCTACCGCCGTGCACACCCTGGAGGATGTAGCACTTACGCTGGATGCCTTTAGTGAGGTAGCCGAAAAACTGAAAGCCGGTTACTATAAAGAGCAAAAAATGGCGATTGCCTAAGCAATAGGCAAACGGATTTTTCGCCATAGATGAGCCCTGCGGACACCGTGGGGCTTTTTCGTTTTATTTTATGCCCGTAGCTATAGCAAGTGGATAAGGCATAGCGACGGCAATATTGTTGAAATAATGAATGATTTCGAGTCGTTTGAATTAAATGTGATTTAATTATTAACTAAATACTAAAAACGACTAATTTCTTCGTTTGTGAGTTGCCTGGATTTTTAAAACTTAGATGGCGAAAATGTGGAAAAAAACCAGTTTAAAGCCACTTTTTTTGTTATTTAAAAGTTCTTAATTAAAAAAAAACAAGTTAGATTAGCTTTAATTAAAACAATAAGCCTCAATAAACTAAAAAAAGTTCACAATGAAAAAATTTACTGAAGTAAAGGAACTGATCGCATCGCTGGAAGCCGACGCCGACAAATTTTACAACAAGGGCAATAGTGCCGCCGGCACCCGTGTCCGTAAAGGTATGCAAGACCTTAAAAATTTAGCGCAAGCCATCCGCCTGGAAGTTCAGGAAGCCAAAAACAAAGAGTAAGTCCCCAGGGCAAAATTATTTACTTCATTAAAAAACCCGGTGCAGCCACACCGGGTTTTTTGTTGGGGTACATTTTAAACCATTGCCATTTTTATACCCGCGTCGTTGCGAGGAACGAAGCAATCTCCCTATCAGCAGGGCGGATTTGCAAAGTCGCTCTGCCTACTTAGAGATTGCTTCGTGCCTCGCAATGACGTTGTGGGATAAGGGTTTATCCAATTACCCCTATCTGCTCCTTTATCTTCTCCGCAGTGCTTTCACTAACCTGCACCAGCGGCAAGCGCAGCGTATCGCCGCAAATATCTAATTGCTTCAAAGCTGTTTTCACGCCTGCCGGGCTGCCCTCGGCAAACATCAGGCGGGTAAACTCTATCAGGCTGTAATTGGAGGGTAGGGCCGCCTTAAAGTCGCCTTGCAGGCATAACCTCACCATATCTGATAATTGGCGCGGCAATGCGTTGCCTATTACCGAGATAACGCCCACGGCACCCATGGCTATCATGGGCAGCGTAATAGGGTCGTCGCCGGAAATCAGCAGGAAATCCTCCGGCTTATCGCGCATCAGTTGGTTCATTAAATCGAAATTGCCCGATGCTTCTTTGATGCCGATGATATTCTTGAAATCGTTCGCCAACCTTACGGTGGTTTCGGCACTTACTGTGCTACCGGTACGGCTGGGTACGTTATACAGAATTATTGGCAGGGGCGATGCCTCTGCTATAGCTTTATAATGCTGATAAATACCTTCCTGCGTTGGTTTATTGTAATGCGGGCTTGCCGATAGAATGGCATCGTAGCCATCGGTATCGAATGCTTTAATTTCGGCAACAACCTCTAAAGTGTTATTGCCAGCTATGCCGGCCACCAGGGCCACGCGTTTATTTACGGTTTTGGCGGTAAAGGCAAATACCTGCTTCTTCTCGTCCTTACTCAAAGTAGCGCTTTCGCCGGTTGTGCCTAACGACACTAAATATTCCACACCACCATTAATGAGGTGGTTGATGAGCCTCTCGAGCGCAGGGTAATCTACCTCGCCGTCGGGCTGAAAAGGAGTCACCATTGCTACCCCTGTCCCGTAAAATCTGTTCATAGCTTTAATAAAAGGATGCTAAGATATGCAAATGTGCGGATATGAAGATGTGCAGATTTCAGATGTGCGGATTGTTGAGGCGTACAGGCTGCGGAGAGATTAAGATGTGGTGGTTGGGATAAGCAAGAATCACTACTTTTATTATCAAAATTTGGTAATTCTATTTCGATTGTTTACTTTTGATTATATAATCAACGTAATTAATGCAAGTTATTATTGAGGACGCCTACCTCGCAGATTTATATTACAAAGGAAAGAGTCCTGGAAAGCCTAAGTATGGCAATCAAATAGAGCAGTCTTTCATAAGAAGAGTAGTTCAAATTGAACAAGCGCCTAACACGAATACTTTGCGCCAAATCAAATCGCTTCATCTTGAATTACTTAAAGGCGATTTAAAAGGGAAATATTCTATTAGGGTAAAGGATGGTTTTAGGTTGATTTTCAGGATAGAAAATGACGGTATAGATAAGCGCATCGAAATAATTGCTATTGAAGAAATGAATAACCACTACGCTAAATAACGCATTATGGGAAACGTATTTGATAAAGAAAGAAATGAGTTAAGAACGCCTGTTGCGTTCCATCCTGGTGAATTCCTTTTGGAAGAAATAGAAGAAAGGGGTTTAAAAAAAGCCGAATTTGCAAAAAGCATCGGTTTATTGCCCGGTAATTTAAGTGACTTATTTAAAGGCAAAAGGCACATTAACGCCCGCATTGCAGTTAAAATTGAAAAGGTATTGGAGATTAGTGCTGAATACTGGTTGGGCCTGCAATCTGCTTATGATTTAGCCATTGCAAGGGAGTTGGAGCACGTTTAAGCTATTTTTTCCACTCAACAACCTTAAATCCGGTTGCAATAGAATCCTTGTTTAAAGAAATAACTAAAGTTTTTGTGTACACTGGGTCTACATCACTTCCAAAATCAGTAAGTATTTCATAAGGCATAATATTGGGATTGCCCCAATTAGCGGGCGTTCCGAGAGAATCGATAAGTTGTTTTTTGGTTAAACCTTTAATTTGATGATGCTCCAACAAATCTTTAAGAATAAATTTTCGATATGGATAATCCCAGTCTATTTTCTCTTGCCAAGTGGCTTTATTAAACTTTGCCTGCGGGTAATCGCAGGATGCGAGAATAATCATCATCAGTAAAAGCAGCTTTCTCATAACAACTACTCAACAAATTTAAACTTCAGGGGGTTAGGGGCAAGTTTACACCAACTTCCTCAAACCCATGATATACCCCACATGCAGCCCCTCGTGAAATGGCAAAAACGCAATGGCATCGTTAATATCGCGTATCTCTGCGCCGTAGCGGGTTGTCCAGGCGGGGTAGTTGGTAAAAATGCCGGCATGCAGGTCGGCTTGTAATTGGTCCAGGCTGGTCATCAGCAATTCCTTTATTTCGTCTAATTGCTCCTGGCCAATGTAACCTTCGGGCTTGGTATCAGGTTTATACGCCTGAAAAAAGCTCTCGGCAACCCATGTATCTAAACCGGCGCGTTTGTAGCAAACACCTTGTTGGGCGGCTATCATGTGGCCGAGGTTCCACAAAATGTTGTTATTGAACCCGGCAGGAATGGTGTTCAACTGATCTAGGCTGAACGCTTCCAGTACGCTCAATATCTTGATGCGGGGCTGCCGCATAATTTCTATTTGTTTGGCTATCATGGATCAAATATTCAAATTTTACGTGAATTACATGGGGCTTTCTCAAAATAATGATGCCTGCCCGCAAGGTGTGCCTTAATGCTTTTATCATACCTTTGCAGCTTTGATTATTAAATGGCCAACACGATAAGCAAGCCCGCGCAAACCGACAAACCCATCTGGTATTTCATAGCCTGCTGGACGGTGTTGAACCTGCTGCAAGCCTACCTACTTGAGCTGCATGGCGACGAGGCTTACTACTGGCTATACGCCCAAAAGCCCGATTGGGGGTATTTTTATCACCCGCCCATGATGGCTGTGTTCATCAAAATCGGGTATGCGCTTTTCCAAAACGAGCTTGGCGCAAGGCTGGTTACCGTGCTTACCAATGGCCTGGCAATTTACCTGTTGTGGCTCATCCTCAAAAAATACGCAGTTAGTGCCAAATGGTTCATATTGCTGGTATCCGGCGTGTTGGTTTTCCATGTGTACGGTTTTACGACCACGCCCGATGCACCGCTGTTTTTCTTTGCCGTGCTGTTTTATTATTGCTACCAAAAGTACGCCGGGCAAGATAGCTGGCGCATGGGTTTTATCATTGGTTTGGTGGTCGCCTGCTTGCTATACAGTAAGTATCACGGGGTGCTGCTGGTGGGTTTCACCATATTATCCAACCCAAAATTGTTTACGCGGCCATCGTTTTACGTGGCTATTATCGTTGGGTTTATTTGTTATGTACCGCACATCCTATGGCAATCGCAGCATGGCTTCCCGGCGGTAAATTACCAACTGTTCGAACGTTCGTCTGATAAGATTTACAGCATTTCGGCCACTATTGAATACCTATCGGGGCAGTTATTGCTGGGCGGCGTGCTTATCAGCTGGTACCTGTTTTATAAAGGATTTACAACCAAAATTACCGATGTGTTTACGCGTGCGCTGGTGTTCAACGCCATCGGTACCTTCGGCTTCTTTTTGGTGAATACCGGCTTTGCCAATGTGCAGCCGCATTATACGCTCATTGCTTTTATACCATTGGTTGCGCTTGTACTCATCAACCTGCAGCGGAATAATAATTACCCACGCTGGCTTTTCCGCCTGGGCATTGCCAATGTCGTGCTGATATTGATATTGCGGCTGTCCCTCGCGCTTGGCCTGCCCTTCGTTAAAAAAGTTATTGCCTTGCGCACCTACTTCGGCTTCCGCGATTGGGCTGCCAAAGTGCATGAGAAAGCTGGCGATGCCTGGATGATGATGGACGATGGCTTCCAGAATCCATCCAAATATGATTTTTATAACCATACGCTGAAGGGTTTCGCTTACGATTCGCGGTATTACGGGCGCACCATGTTCGATATCTGGCCCATGGAGGATAGCCTCCAGCACAAAAAAGTGTACCTGCTGCTTAGCGAACCGCTGCAGGGCTATAAAAGCGATACCATCAAAAACGAGCAGGGCGATTGGTATGGCACCTGGGTAGAAGATGCGCGTACCTATCAAAAAATCGCCATCGAAACCAAAACAACTGCGGTTACTGCGCATCCCGGACAAAAAATACAATTTGACCTGAATATAACCAACCCTTACACATACGATGTTAATTTTACCAACGTTGGCTATAAGCACCCTGTGTATTTAGAAAGCTGCTTTTTTACCGGGCCCACGGATATTGCGGAAGTGCAACAGGCAGGTACAGGTTTTAATAAAATCAGCCTGCAATCCGGCGAAAGCACGGCTTACAATACAGAAGTGACCGCACCGAAAGAGAAACGCACTTATTACCTGATGTTCTCCATACGTACCGAACCTTTCCGTGGGAGCAAGAACAGCCGTTTGATAAAATTTAAAGTGGAATAATAATTGGATACGATGCACAAAAAGATATACCTGTTCCTGATTACTGTTTTAATTGCCCGCGCTGCCGCTGCCCAAACCATAGATACGCATTTTAACGGGTCGGTGTTTTTTGATAACCGGGAGTACAAGGAATCGTTGATACGCTCGCGCACTTACTCCGGCACCCGCCTGGCTTTAGATTTTGGTTTGAACCTGGATAGTGCCAACCGATTCATCGTTGGGGCCAACGGCCTGCATGAATTTGGTGCCAAGCCATACTTTTTAAAGGTGAACCCCGTGGCTTATTTTAACCACACCGGCAAACGCTGGCTGTTCAACGCGGGCGAGTTCCCACGAGAGGGCTTGTTGACGGATTACCCCCGCGCTTTGCTGAACGATACGCTCCGTTATTTCCGCCCAAACATAGAGGGTTTACTGGCCAAATACCATACCGATAACTTTAACGAAACCGTTTGGATTGATTGGACAAGCCGCCAAACCGATACCGAGCGCGAGCAGTTTTTGTTCGGCTTTTCGGGTAAATATCAGCCATTTGAAAAGGGGCCGTTCTACCTTTCGCACTATTTCTTTTTGCTGCACGATGCCGGGCCGGCTATCCCCATCCCCGACGACCACATTCGCGACAATGGTGCGATTCAGGTAAAGCTTGGCGCTAATTTCAGCCACAAAACCTTTCTCGATTCGTTGAGCATCGAGGCGGGCGGTATGATGTCCTTCGAACGGGAGCGTAATGTTTCAGGCTTTAAGAAGCCCACGGGCTTTGTAGCCAATGCCTTTTTAAGCTACAAACGCTTTGCCCTGTACGATGAATTTTACAAAGGCGATGGGCACAATGTAACCTACGGCGATGCTTATTACCAATACAAAACCTACAACAGGTTGGATATTATTTACACCCCTTTCTTATACAAGGGCCTGACGGGGCAGTTTGTCCTCAGTTTCCACCAGACGCCCCTCAACAGCGGCAGCAATCAGGAAGCTTTTAGGTTGATGTATGATTTGGGCCGGAAACGGATAGCAAAATTTAAGGAGTAGCCTAATCAATCCCGTTGATTATTGTTTAATATCTTTATATTTGTGTATTACGATAAATAAACTTCCACAATGAGTGATAAAGAAATAAAAACAGTAGCTCTGTCTATAAGGAAGAATGGTAAAGAGATTTCAAAGGATAAATCTAAAACGACGGCTTTTCTAAAAAAATTAGGCATTTTAACCAAATCCGGGAATGTTTCAAATGCATATAAAGAAGTATGTATTCCGATAGGCCAGGATTAGTATTTGGTTTTCACGGCTGCGACATTGAGTTAAGAGACAAAGTTATTTTAGGGACAGAACAACTTAAGCGAAGCACTAACTCTTACGACTGGCTGGGAAATGGTATCTATTTTTGGGAAAACAGTCCCAACAGGGCACTTGACTTTGCGGAAGATTTGCAGAGAAATTCAACAAAACGTACTCAAAAAATCAAAACGCCCGCTGTTCTTGGGGCAATTATCGATTTAAAACACTGCCTTGACCTTACTGAATTTTCAAACCTCCAAATTTTAAAAAGCGGATACGAGACATTAAAGGAATTGTTGGATACTGAAGGCTTGCAACTGCCTGAAAACCTTAAGATAGGGAAATCGAATGAATTACTGATGCGGCATTTGGATTGTGCAGTAATAGAAACCATTCATAATAATAATGAACTTGCTAATCGTTATGATTCTGTAAGAGGGATGTTTACCGAGGGAGAATTTCCTTATCCAAATGCAGGGTTTAGAGAGAAAAACCATGTGCAGATTTGCATAAGGAACCCGAATTGCATCAAGGGTTTTTTCTTGCCGCGTTCTACTGTAAAATTCTAAAAATCCTATAGCGGGTTATGAATTCCGCCACAAAACCTCCTCAAAATTTAAAGACCAATTAACACCAAAAATGCTATTTTTGCCCCGTTAGCCACCAAAAAGCTGTGCCCCCCACGCTCAGGCTGACCATTTTCATTAACGCACTTTATAGTGCATAGCTATCATTTATGAAGAAAAAAATCTTTCAGCTTTTGCTGCTTTCAACTTTTTTGGCGCCTTGCAAACTGTTGGCGCAGGATAATCAATTCTCGGGCTGGGCGGCACTGTTTCACACGCAAAGGTTCTCGCAGCATTGGGGCATATCGTTCGATGGGCAATTGCGCTCGGCAGATGAGTTCGATTATTTGCGCAACGTACTGCTGCGCCCGGCGGTTAATTATTACTTCGCCAATAACAAAATAGGCGCATTGGGGTATGCTTATGTGGCTACCAATGGCCGTTCAGCAAGCGGGGCATCAACCTTCCGCCCCGAGAGCCGGATATGGGAACAGTTCATCTACAATCATAAAATAAGCCGCAGCACTACTCTGCAGCACCGTTTCAGATTAGAACAGCGCTTTTTGGGCAACACCTCATCAACGGCTAATGACCATTATTTTGCGCAGCGCCTGCGTTATTTTGCCCGGTCGGTTATTCCATTCAAAAGCGATTCGGTATTCAAGAAAGGCCCCTTCCTGGCTTTGCAGAACGAAATTTTCGTGAATATTCAGAACAAGAATAAAGTGAATAAGCACTTCTTCGACCAGAACCGTGTTTACGGTGCTATCGGCTTCCGTTTCAGCAAAAAGTTCGATGCCGAGGTTGGTTACCTTAACCAATACAGTAAGCAGGCAACTACCTACACGGTGAACCATGTTGTGCAAACAGCTTTTTATACGAGGTTTTAGATATATTGCTTCGTGAAAAATAATAATATATTGGTGTTAGCATTTTTTTTACTATTTAACTCTTGTGCCAATTTAGGCGATAGCACGACTGATTTAGGTGACGGATATTTTTTTGAGGTAGACGGTGGTGATGCATGGATAAGGGCCGATTACATTATGAAAAATGGCATATATCCTAACATAATTAACTATGCGTTTGATAATAAGTTCATAATTGCGCTGCAACGGCCCACTCTTAAAGGTTATCGTAGATTATTAGCGCAGGACTTAAGAGAACGGTATAACCAAATGCTTGATACAACACGAAAGTACCCTCACGGTATTGATGAAGTTAGATTTTTGAATTCACACCTGTGGATGGATACTAACATTCACCGGAACGTGATCAAAGTGATGCTCCCGGACAACCAAACAAGTTTTGAAAAGATGGATTTAATTGCAGACAGTTTGGTAAAAAACGACCCATATTTTAAGTATGACCTTAAGAACAGTGTTAATTATTGGATTATCATTAAGAAAGATAATGTTGTGTTAGGGCCGTTAACCGAACATGAGTTTAATTACAAAAAAAAGCAGATGAAAATTCCGGCTGATCTTATATTAAAAGAGAATGATTAGCCGTTACACCAATATCTAATTACTACCTTGCCCTATGCCTCAATTAAACAACAACCAACATGTGCGCCAGCTGGCCAATCTGGAACTGCTTGCCAGGCAGGTTGTTGAGGGCTTTATCACCGGATTGCACCAAAGCCCCTTCCACGGTTTTTCGGTAGAATTTGCGGAACACAGGCTGTACAACAACGGCGAATCGGTAAAGAATATCGACTGGAAACTGTTGGCGCGGACCGATAAGTTGTTCGTAAAGCAATTTGAGGAAGAAACCAACCTGCGCTGTTACCTGCTGCTGGATACTTCCTCCTCCATGAATTTCCCGGCAGAGGGTACTAATAAGTTGCAGTTTTCGGTATATGCTATCGCCTCGCTCATGTACCTGTTCAAAAAACAGCGCGATGCGTTCGGGCTTTGCTTGTTCTCGGACACGATGGACTGGATGAGTCCGGCGCGCTCTACCTCGGCACACTTGTTTTACCTGTACGCCCAGCTGGAGAAAGCCTATAATAACCCGAAGGCCAATATGGCCACTAATATATCGGGCGTGCTGCACCATTTGGCGGGCGAGATACACCAGCGCTCGATGGTTATCATCTTTAGCGATATGCTGGAGAACAGCCTCAACCCGCAAAAAATGCAGGAGCTTTTTGCAGCTATACAGCACCTTAAGTATAAAAAGCACGAGGTAGTTATCTTCAACATCACCAGCAAGCAAGAGGAGGTCGACTTTGATTTCGATAACCGACCGCACCATTTCGTAGATATGGAAACCGGCGAGGAGGTGCGCGTGCACCCCAACAAGATCCGCGATAGCTATATCGCCTCGCTTAACGAGTACCGCCACCAACTGAAACTTAAATGCGCCCAGTACCACATCGACCTGGTGGATGCCGATATTGCGCAGGGTTACAACGGTATCCTGAACGAGTACCTCATCAAACGCAACCGCATGCTGTAAGCCCTGGGAAATTCACATTTACTAAACAATTCGCGGTTCTAACGCTTTTATTAAGAGTTTCGCCGCGGCAATATCGCCCGGCCTTGCCCGTTATAGGGCCTTGCGGCTTTTGTTGAATTGCCCAAATCATTTTAACAGCACAGGTGTTAATTATAAAATATCCATAGATGAGACTTTCGATAGAGCGAAAACCAATAAGAGTGAATCCGGACCCGAGGCGCGTTATCGCAAGGTTCTTTTTTAACGGGAACGACAGGGCTAAGGAAGTTTTACAGCGCGTAATGGCTATCACAGAGGAGGAAGCATTCGGCATTGTATCGCCCCTGTTGCAAGAGTATTCTAAACGCCACCGCAATATTACCCGGGTACTTAACCGCCATTGCAGTAAGCTTAAGCCACTTTTTGAGGAGTTGGGGATAGATTTTGATAGCCTTACCGTCTATCGCAAACTGCTCATCGGGTCGTATTTTACGCACGAATATTCTATCGAGTCTGCTGCGTTTTTTAACCCTTCCATCGTAGCGGATCCCGACCAAACCGAGATGGAAGACGGGCAACGCCGCGTAATCATCAGCTTCAGGGCGGTGGGCGAGGGGCACATCTCCTCCATCACCTTTCGTCGGGCATTGATAGATAAGTACAACAATATCAGTGTTTTACCAGCCGGTAATTACATCGACGAAGCCGAGATCGTGCGCAACGCCGTTTATAACAAAAAGCTTTTTTTCGATAAGGCGGCCATCACCCAAATCAACATCGATGTATTGCACGAGCTGGAAAGCAAGCTGGATCATCATTTTGAATACTCTAACCTTCGCCGCATCATCCTCGATTCGCAACGGCTGCAGGAGAGCGATATGAAGAAACTGGAGTACGATAAAGTGCTTTGGCTGGCCGATTCGTACTACGAGATCGTGTTTTCGCTGGATACCGACATCTCCGACAGGGTTATCTTCCCCATCTCGGAGTATGAGCGCAAAGGCATAGAGGATGCCCGTTTTGTACAGTTCGTAAACGAGGATGGTACTTCGGTTTATTATGCCACCTATACGGCTTACGATGGTGCGCTGATTATGCCTAAGCTGCTGCAAACCAACGATTTCTATAACTTTAAGATAATGCCCCTGTACGGTGCGGGTGCCCAGAACAAGAACCTGGCGCTCTTCCCGCGTAAGGTGAATGGTAAATATGTGATGATCAGTCGGATAGACGGATGCAATAACTACATCATGTACTCGGATAAGATAAACATTTGGGAAAAACCCGTGCTGCTGCAGCAACCCAAGTTTACCTGGGAATTTATACAGATAGGCAATTGCGGATCGCCCATAGAGACCAGCGAGGGCTGGCTGATGATTACTCACGGCGTGGGTCCAATGCGGCGTTATGTGTTGGGTGCCAGCTTGTTACAGCTTGATGACCCGACCATAGAAATCGGCCGCCTGAAAGAGCCTTTACTGATTCCCAATAGCGACGAGCGAGAGGGCTACGTACCCAACGTGCTGTACTCCTGCGGGGCTATCGTACATAACAACAAGCTCATCATCCCATACGGCGTATCCGATTCCTCGACCGCTTTTGCGGAGGTATCCCTCGACGAATTGTTGAATAAATTAAAGGCCGACGGCGTAGACTAAATCCCTTAAAACACGCAAAATTACTTGCGAAAACTTCCGTGTTTTTGCTACAATGGCGCAAAAAAGGGGGCGTTTTTATGTTTTCAGCGCCATTTTTTGCGCCTGTTTTTAGGCTTTTTTGGCGAACGAGTGATTTCGGTAAAAAACGCGGATCATGCTGGGCAAAACGATGAGCAACAAAGGCAGCGCAGCCAGGAAACCACCGATAACGGCGATGGCCAATGGCTGGTGCAACTGCGCTCCCGCACCTATCCCGAGGGCCAGCGGAGCCAGGGCAATAATGGCACCCAGGGCGGTCATCAGTTTGGGGCGGAGCCGGGTGGAGATGGAGTACACGATCGCATCATCTATGCTGCTGTTTTTTGCGCTCTCGCGGAATTGCCAGAAAGTGAAGATGGCATTCTCGCCAATGATACCCACGATCATGATAAGCCCGGTGTAGCTGCCCACATTCAGCGGGGTTTGGGTAAGGTATAGGGCCAGCATGCTGCCGCCGATGCCCAGCACCGCTACCACCAAAATCAGCAAGGCTATCCTGAATTGCCGGAACAGGAATAGTATCACCCCGAACACCAAAAGGCTGGAGGTAATCAATATCATCAGCAACTCTTTGAACGATTGCTGCTGCTCGGCGTAGGCGCCGCCATATTCCACATGATATCCGGGCGGCAGGTTCACCTTATCGCGGATGCCTTTTTGTATGGCGGGCATCACGCTGCCCAGATCGGCATTTTCTAAACGGGCGCTGATAACGCCCATAGCCTGCAGGTTTTCGCGTTCCACCTCGGCATCGCCTGGGTGCAACTCTACTGTGGCCAGCGAGGTAATCGGTACCAGCCGGCCATCCGCCAGAAATACGTTGAGATTTTTGATGCCCGCCACATCCTGCAGGCGGCTGCCCGGGTACACCATGCGTATGGGCGACTGCTGCTCCCGCTCGAACAGGTTACCAATGACGTTCCCTTCCAGGGCGGATTGTACTTGTGTTTGCAGGGCAGCGGGCGTAAGGTTGTATTGCGCCAACTTACTATAATCGGGCACGATGTTTACCGATGGCCCCGCTATCACTATGCCGTCGAACACATCCGCAGTGCCTTTTACATTGGTGGTAATATCGGCTATCTGTTTGGCAAGGCCTTGCAGTTTTGCCTGGTCATCCCCAAAAACCTTTATTTCGATAGGTTGGGTAGAGGTCATCAAATCGCCCAGCATATCGCCAATTACCTGCCCAAAATCAACCCGCAGGGCGGGCTGCGATGCTTCTATCTGTAGGCGCAAATCGCTTATTACTTCTTCAGACGTTTTCTCATGGCCCTTTTTCAACTGGATAAGGTAATCGCCGGTGTTCGGTTCGGTAATAAAGAAGCCCATTTGGGTACCCGTGCGGCGCGAGTAGGCGGCCACATCCGGTTCTTTGATAATGAGTTTTTCGATCTCGCGCAGCATCCGGTCGGTTTCTTCCAGGGAGGTGCCGGGAGGGGAGGTATAATCCAGCACGATGCTGCCCTCGTCCATATCGGGCAAAAAGCCGGTCTCCAGTTTGCCGGGGATGAATACGATAACCAGCACCAGGCCCGCAATCAGAATAATGCTGATTAGGGGATTGAGGATGAAGAACGATACCCAGCGTTGCTGCTTTACCTCGTGTGCTTCTTCTTTGGCCTGTTTATTTGCGGGTTTTTCTTTAGTAAGCAGCAGGTATATCACCGGCAGGCCCACCCAGGTTACCAAAAAGGAACAGGCGAGGGTAATGATCATGGTGTTGGTCATCACCTTAAAGTAGGCGCCGGCAACACCTGTCATCATCAGGAAAGGGATAAATATTACGATGGTGCTGATAGACGAGCCTATCATGGCCGGCAACAGATAGTCGATAGCTTTTTTCAGCAAGGTGAGGGTCGGCTCTTCGGGGTGCTCCTCGTGAGTGCGGTGTATCTGTTCTACCACTACTATCGCATCATCTATAATCAAACCGATTGCCGCCGCTATGGCACCCAGCGTCATGATGTTGAGCGTATAGCCCCAGGCATACAGCACCACCAGCGTAAGGCAAAGCGTTATGGGGATGGTGATGAGTATCGTAGCGCTGGCCTTGAGCGAACGCAGGAAGATGATGGCCACGATGATGGCCAGTGCCAGGCCTATCCACAGGCTGTCGCTTACGCTCTTTACCGATTCGTTCACGAAGTCGGCCTGTACGTAATAAGGCTTAAGGCTTACGCCTTTGGGCAGCACCTTTTGCAGCTCGGCCACCTTGGCAGTCATGGCGGCAGATAAATCCACCAGGTTGGAGTTGGGCTGTTTAATAACCGCTATCAGCACCCCCTCATGGCCATTGGCGTTTATTTTGGTGTATTCTACGCCGGGGTTTATCTGTATCTCGGCGATATCTTTCAGTTGTATTACCCGCTTGCGGTTATTGCTCAGCACCAGGTTCTGCAATTGTTCGCTTGTGTTTACGCTGGCATCGGTAACGGTAAGGTACAGCATCTTATAATCGGCCAGGTACCCGTTAGATTTGATGAACGCCGTTTGCGTAAGCGTGTTGCTGATCATATCGGGCGTAAGGCCAAGCGCGCTCATTTTCTGCCTGTCAAGCACCAGCCAGTATTCTTTGGTTTTGCCACCTATCACCCTAATCTCCGATACCCCATCCACCTGCGAAAGGAAGGGTTTTACAGTATAGGTGGCCAGTTGCTTCAGTTCTATGGGCGATAGGTTATGGCTCTCCAAAGTGTAGCCGCTTACGGGTAGTATCGATGGGTTCATCTTCTCCACCGAAACGTTTACATCGGGAGGCATATCGTTTTTTATCTGTGCTATGCGACTTTCTATGCGTTGCTGGCTCAGGTCGATATCGGCATCCCAGTTCATATAGGCCGATATTTCGCAGCTGCCTCGGCTGGTGGTGCTGCGCACGTAATGCAGATCGGGCACTTGTTTAATGGCGTTCTCCAGCGGCTTGGTCACCGTTACCATCATCTTGTTCACCGGCTGCAGGCCCGCATCGGCAATGATTTTTATCTTGGGGAAAGTAATCTCGGGGAAGAGCGAGGTTTGCAGGCGCGAGTAGGAAAATATACCGCCCAGCAGCACAATAAAGAGCACCAGGCTTATGGGCTTTTTATGGGTGATGAAGTAGTTTTCCAGCTCGTTCATGGTTTTACTATTTTAACCTTCGCGGTATCGGCCAAACCATAATTGCCAGTAACGGCTATCCTGTCGTTAGTGTTGAACCTGGGCGAGAGTATCTCTACCCTGCCGCCCGATTCGATGCCTTTTTTAACCATTGTTTTTACGGCGGTGGTATCGTTAATCAGCTTCATCACCCAAAACTCGTCCTGCGTTTCGTTGGAAAGGATGGCCGATTTGGGTAGGGCCGGTGCGCTGCTTTTGGCGGTTTTGATGATGAGCGCGCGGGCCACCAAATTCTCGGGGATGGGGTGGCTGCTGCCAACTTTTATGACGATGCCCTGCGTTTGCGAAAGGGTATCTACCGATGGCATGGAAGATGCTACGTGCCCAATCAGTTTTTCGCCGTCGGGCAAGGTTAGCGTAAGCGTTTGATTGGCTGCCATTACACGCTTAAGCTCGTAAGGCAACTGCATCACGAAGGCGAAACTCTCCTTGTCGCTGATGGTGGCCAGTTGTTCGCCATCCTGCACGTAATCGCCTACCTGGTGCGTTAAATCGGTTACATAGCCACTGCGCGATGCCCTGATACGGTTGATGCCTGAGAAATGGAAAGTGGTATCCAGCACGTTGATGGTGTTGCCTATGCTTTGCGCCTCCTTGGTTTTTATCACGAACATCAGCTGCCCTTTTTCTACATAATGCCCCGGCTGTATGGCAACCTGCTGTATGTAACCGATGGCGTTGGCCTTTACGTAATTCTTTTGCATAAAGGTAGAGGTAGCGTTCAATTCGATAGAATCGGCCAGGGCGCTGTTGGCGACGGTGGTAACGGTTACGGGTGTTTGGGGGTTGGCAACCTCCTCTTCATCGTCTGCCGGGGCACCGCCGCCGCAGCTGTATGCCGCCATGGCTACCACGCAGGCCAGTAAAACGGTAATGGGTTTTAAATATCGTTTCATCATCATCTGCTCCAGTAATTGAGTTGGTTTATAAGTTGCAGCCGACTTATCACGTTTTGCGCCAGCTGGTTTTTTATGCTGAGGTAGCTGTTTATGGCCAGTATCAGGTCGGCAATTTTCAGGTCGCCGGTTTGCATTAGCTGGGTGTTTACTTTGATCAGGCTCTCGGCGTATTTGAATTGTTCGTTTATCTCGGTAATCAGTTTGTCGTATTCGTCAATCTGCTGGTTAAGCTGGTTTATCTGCTGCCGGTATTGGTTAAAGTAAAACGCTTTGTACACCTGCTGCGTTTCCTGCTCCAGCGCCAGCTTTTTGTAGGCCAGCTTTTTTTGCCCCCCATCATAAATAGGCATGGTAAGGCTAAAGCCCACGCTGGCGCCCAGGTTTTTGTAGTACTGGCTGGTCAGATCAGAGTTGTAGCCCCCGTCGGCAAAGGCGCTTAGTTTGGGGCGATAACTATAATCGATAAGTTTACGGCTATTGGCCAGGCGAAGGCTATCCAACTGGTATTGTTTGAAGAAAATGCTATTGCTGCGGTCGTAAATTACAGCTCGCTGCAGCTCGGGTTTGGCAATCCCGGTGATGGTGGTATCGGCAATACCGCTGAGGTAGTTAAGCGTAGCATAATCTGTTTTGTACTGCAGCTTGCTTTGCGATAGCTGCAACTGCGCACCCTTCAGCGTTACCAAAAAGGCCAGGTAATCGGTTTGGCGGTACACGTTGTTGCGGGTGAGTTTTTTAAGCAGGTCCTCTTCGCCCTTGAGCAGGTCTACCACTTCCTGGTTGAATTGCTGCTGTTGCAGGCTGCCGTAAGCGGTGATGTACTGGCCGATGATGGTGCGCCGCAGATCCTGCTCGGATAGTTTGATGCTGTTTCGCAACGAATCCTGGCTGAGGCCGATAGCTGCGAACTGGCTGCCGAGATAATCTTTACCTATGAACGTTTTGCTGACCGTGAGCAGGCCGTTGAGCGAATGTTCGTTAGTGATGGCCGGGGCATAGCCGTAGCCTTTTATAACGGGGGCGTAGAGTCCGCCCGCATTCAGGGAAACCTGCGGTTTAAAGCCCGCCCGGATGCGTACGCTATCTATCTGTGCCGAGAGTACCTGGTTGTTGAGGTCTTTGATCAGCGGACTATTCTTAAGCGCTTGCTGCAGGTACCCATCCAGCGTTTTGGTTTGCCCGAAACAGCTACTGCCGATGGCAAGGAAAGCAAACAGGTAGAGTAGGTGTTTCATTTAATATAAAATATACGGCTTTTGCCTCATGTGCTATGGGCGTAAAGGTGTAATACAATTCTGTGGGAATTTTGGACGGGGGGAGGGATTTGTGGATATTCCGCGTGGCGATTTGACTCACCCCGACGGCCCGCATGCGCGTGCGTCGAACCTCTCTGCTTCGCAAAGAGGGTGAAGAAAATATATAAAGAAATAAGCTCAATTTCTCTCCTTCTTTGCGCAGAGCAGGGGGGCGAGCATAGCAAAGACCGGGGGAGTCGACTCGTGACGCGGACTTACGGACGTATTTCAAACACTCAAGGCTTTCGCTTTGCTTCAATCATCCTAAAAGCGTCCTCCATAGAAATTCGTTCGCCATCGTCTTCTCTTTTGCTTCGTCGTAAAGGCGCACATCTTCCAAATCCTCCAGCTTTTCCACTATAGCCTCAAACTCATCAAAAGTAAGTACTACAAACGAGTTATTACCGTCGCTATCTTTTAGATATTGTGGATGTACGGGTAGCATAGTTCTGTATTAAAATCTCGCAGGGATTTCGGCTTGTATGGAAAATTGAAATCACGTAAACAAACTTCGTTCTTTGATTCACCCTGCACACTATCAGATAAGGAAAGCCTTTAACTTTAGCAACACGATAAATTTCAGAGAATCTCACGTTGTAATGCAATGGATTAGTTTCAATCCGGTTTAACTTGCCAGTAACCGCATTATAAAACTTGGAGCCTAAGCCAATTCTGTGGAGTAACTGATACCTTCATATAACAAATTTACAATTCGCATTTTCGATAAACAACAGTGCTTCATCATGGTAGAGCTTTATACAAAAACAGCGGGGTAAGCACCATGTTCAATAGTATCATCAGGATGCTTAAGGCCTTGTTGAACTTCCCGCCGGTCTTTTGCAGGAAAACACCCAGCGCTATACCGCCGAAGAGCATCATAGCGGCATCGAAGTAAGTGAGCACATCCGGATCGGGCGGGTAAAAATCTATATGGAACAGGCCCAGCACATCGGGCAGGTATAAATAAATATCGTACAGGCAGAGGATATAGAGGATGGTTAAGGTAACAAGCCGACGCATGGCTATAAAGCTACTTATATCTTCCGAAAATAAAAAAGCCTCCCAATTTTCATCAGAAGGCTTTTCAAAACTCAAAAGTTCAATTACAATTTCTTATCCACCTGTACGGTGATAGTCTTTGCTTTATCCTGATGCTGAGCCGTCTTAACGCCTCCGTGGTTCACATTTAAATGCGGTGCGATAACCAACGACACGATAGACATCAGTTTGATGAGGATGTTCATCGACGGGCCGGAGGTATCCTTGAACGGATCGCCTACGGTATCGCCGGTTACGGATGCTTTGTGCGGTTCTGATTTTTTGTAATAGATCTCGCCGTTTATCTCTACGCCTTTCTCGAACGATTTCTTGGCGTTATCCCACGCACCGCCTGCGTTGCTCTGGAATATACCCATCAGCACACCGCTTACGGTAACACCGGCCAATAAACCACCCAATACTTCGGGACCGAAAACAAAGCCGATAATAATTGGCGTAATCAAAGCGATAAGTCCCGGTGCAACCATCTCGCGAATAGAAGCCTTGGTAGATATCTCTACGCATTTCTCATACTCGGGGCGGGCTTTGTATTCCATAATGCCCGGTATCTCGCGGAACTGGCGGCGAACTTCCTCTACCATCGCCATTGCTGCACGGCCCACTGCCGATATACACAATGCCGAGAAGATGAATGGTATCATACCACCCACAAATAAGCCCGCAAGTACGTTAGCCTTATAAATATCAATATGCTCGATGCCTGCTACGCCCACAAAGGCAGCGAACAAGGCCAGCGAAGTCAACGCTGCAGAAGCAATAGCGAAACCTTTACCGGTTGCGGCAGTTGTGTTACCCACTGCATCCAGGTTATCGGTACGGTGGCGCACTTCTTCGGGTAGGCGGCTCATTTCGGCAATACCGCCGGCGTTATCGGCAATAGGGCCGAAAGCGTCGATAGCCAACTGCATAGCCGTAGTAGCCATCATACCAGCCGCGGCAATAGCCACGCCGTATAAACCTGCAAAAAAGTAAGAACCATAAATACCGGCAGCTAACACCAAAATTGGCAATACGGTCGATTCCATACCCACGGCCAAACCGCCGATGATATTGGTAGCATGCCCTGTTGCTGACTGCCTGATAATGCTCATTACCGGGCGTTTGCCCATAGCGGTATAGTACTCGGTGATGATACTCATTAAAGTACCTACAACCAAGCCTACCATTATCGACCCAAAAACGCCGTTTTTGGTAAACACCAACGAACCTGCCTTAACAGCATGGTCGGCATCTTCATCGCGTAGCATGTGGAAACTATCGTTTGGCAGCATCCATTGTACTAAAAAGTAAGTAGCTATGGCCGTTAATACGATGGAAGCCCAGTTGCCTATGTTCAGTGCTTTTTGCACGCTATCGGTTTCGTTTTTGATTTTAACAAGCGAAGCGCCTACAATAGAAAATATCAAACCTAAACCGGCTATCACCATCGGCAATAATACCGGCGCTATGCCACCGAATGCATCATGCGATACGATTTCTCTACCCAAAACCATGGTAGCCAGCATCGTTGCCACGTAAGAGCCGAACAAATCGGCACCCATACCGGCCACGTCGCCTACGTTATCGCCCACGTTATCGGCAATGGTAGCCGGGTTGCGTACGTCATCCTCGGGGATGCCTGCTTCAACTTTACCCACTAAATCCGCGCCTACGTCGGCCGCTTTGGTGTATATACCGCCGCCAACGCGTGCAAATAAAGCTATCGACTCTGCACCCAGCGAAAAGCCCGCCAATACATCAAGCGCTTTCGCCATAGCTTCGCCGTTTACATCGGCACCTACAACGTTTTTAACATACAAAGTATAAAAAACGATAAATAACGAACCTAAGCCTATGATGGCCAAACCGGCAACGCCAAGGCCCATCACCGTACCGCCTGTAAACGATACTTTAAGCGCCTGCGCCAGACTTGTTTTGGCGGCCTGCGTAGTACGTACGTTAGATTTAGTTGCTATGCGCATGCCCAGATACCCGGCAAATGCCGAGAGGAACGCACCGATTAAAAACGAAATCGCAATAATCGGGTCGGATGTGGCCACTGTGGTGCCGCTCCAGGCCAGCAATATGGCCGCTACTACTACAAAGTAGCCCAGTATCTTCCATTCGGCGCGTAAGAATGCCATTGCCCCATCGGCAATGTAGCCCGCCAGCTCGTTCATAGATGCGTCGCCGGTTTCCTGTTTGGTTACCCAGGCCGATTTAATGGCCATAACGAGTATCCCCACAAGGCCAAAAACGGGAATTAAATAAATTAAGTAATTGTTCAAAAAATCCATATTCAATAGTTGGTTATAAGTGTGCTTTTTAAAATTACACGCGGGGACGTGCTATAATTGGTTAGCGCAAAATAGTAAAATTAATTTCTTTACAATAGAATGTATTATTATAAAGTTTTAAGCTGGATTTAAAGCTCCTGTCAGGGCCTGATTCGTTGCACCGATAATATCCTGTTGGAGGCAAAATCGCCCGCTTGGAGCGCTTTTACCAATGTTTTTAACAAGCCGTCGGCTACCTTGCTACTGCCTTTGCCGGGTTTAAAAACCTGTAGACGTTAAGGCGTAAAGTCATAAACAAAAAGCCTTACGTTATTTGCTGCGGGGATAGTAATGCTGCCATGCTTTTCGTCCTCATCTGATAGGTGGAGGTATGCTGTTATCCGTGTATAATCAGTCGGAAGCCAATCGTCCGACCGAGACGCGGATGTTAAATTAACTTTTGATAAGTCTTTAACATTCCCGCTACTTTTACTTGCTCCATATTTGAGCTCGACTTGCCTGCAAATTCGCCTGTATCGCTCCACCAGTGCCGCTCTACTTTTTGGCGCAATCTTTTTATCAGTTAGATTATCAGTAGGGAAATTATTTGTGTCCCATACATAAATAATTCGATTGATGGTAGAATCTGCTCCGTTGTAAAAATAATAAACTAAAAGATCGGGGATGTTTTTCTCTTTCCGCCTATAGATCACCGGCGGCGGCAAATCGGGGTCTGAAGAAAAAGGATGCCGGCTCGTAAAAACTTCGCTTTTCAGCTTATTTTCTATCATTATAAAATAGCCTAATTTACGCCCATGGATGTCAATTTCGAGATTTTGTGCTAAAACGACCGACGATGAGAAAACCAACAGGAATGTGATAATTTTATTACGCATTGTAAAAGGTTATTACTTTTGGCGGTAGATGCTTAGATTTATTTAATTTCTAAATTAACGATTATTCCCCTATATTAACCACAAACTAAAATTAATGGCATCTGATACTTCTCAACCTAAAATGAAACACGAACTGAGCACCTGATTCGAAGTGCCATATTATCAAGTCTCTTAAATCTTCAGCCTAATTCCTAAACTATTATCAGCATTTTAAACATGAAGTTAAAAATCCTATTCTTATTACCTCTCTTCTTCGCATTTCGTTCATATAGCCAAGGCACGTTAAGTGTAGAAGGCATTTGGATACCGGTTGAAACAAAGTCTATTTCAGGGATTCCTATGAGGTATGACATGGGATATTCCCGGTTAGAGTTCAGCAATTCCAACGATTCCACTGTAAGGGCGTACGAATGGTTTATTATTAACGGAGACATACGTTTTAAAGATGATAAATACGAGATAAAAGATAGTACGCTGCGCATCCAAAATAACTTTTTTTCAAAGGCGTATGCAATAACCTTATTGACCGATACACAGCTTGGTTTAACATCTGGAGGGAAGAGTTATCTTTTCACTAAAATACAAAGCGTAAAAAGTTTAAAAGATGTAAGTCCCAAACGCCTCGAGCCGCCCGTTTTTAAAGGTAATTTGCGGGAATCCATTGATAAAGCTTTGTTGTCCTTTCCGGCAAATGACACCTCGGAAACTTATCGGGTTTCTTTTAGAATTGATGAAACCGGAGGGCTTGACAGCATGGTTGTTAAAAATATCACCATACATGATTCAGTATATAAGGCAATTGAAGTTTTGGTTTTGGCAACTGCAAAAAAGTGGAGACCGGGAAAATTGAATGGCGTAAAAAAGAAGATGAAAGTAGAATTGGACATTTATAGGATGTCGGCATTTGCCCGGAGTTTAAAAGCAAAGAACTACCAGGAATTACTTACGGCACTATTCACAATGGGCAGTGATTATCATAAATCGGGAGATAAAAGCAAAGCACTTATATACTACAAAGAGTGCGCGCGGCTCTTTAATTGTATAGCCTCGACGGAGACATATAACCCCTCACTTGATTTCGTAGCATCCGATTTTATTAAAAAAACCAACGTAAAAGCAGTAATGAATTCGGCGCTTATCTATTTTGAGGCGGGAAACATAAAAGAGGCTTGCAAACACTGGGTAACTGTGATTAATGACGATGCGGAAGCTTTAGAACTTTGTAACAAGTACTACAAATCATTGAATTGAAAGTAGGGTTTGTTACCTGCCTATTTGTTTGCTCATTAGCCCGCCGGCTTCGCATGCGACTTAAGCGGATATGGCATCCCCTGAAAGTTAGCCTCCCTTTTTAGCACTTTCTTAAGCCCGTTATACACAAAGCAATTGAGGTAAAATCAATATCGTCAGCTATCTCTATCTTCTCTTCCGGTAAGTTTGGCTATGCATTCAAATCGGAGTTAAGTTTGATGAATTGCATTGTCAATAATAATAATTATTCCTATTTTAAGCCCTTAAACCAAATCTTAATGGCATCTGATACTTCCCAACCTAAAATGAAACACGAACTGAGCCTGCTCGACGGCACCATGCTGGTAGCGGGCTCTATGATCGGTTCCGGTATATTTATCGTAAGCGCGGATATTACCCGCAACGTAGGCTCGGCCGGCTGGCTGATAGCCGTTTGGCTCATCACCGGTTTCATGACGCTTACCGCGGCCCTCAGCTACGGCGAACTCAGCGGCATGTTCCCCAAAGCGGGCGGACAATATGTGTACCTAAAAGAATCGTACAACAAACTAGTGGCTTTCTTATACGGATGGAGCTTCTTTGCGGTTATACAAACGGGTACTATAGCTGCCGTGGGTGTGGCGTTCTCGAAATTTGCGGCTTATTTATATAAGCCCGTCAGCGAAGACCATATCCTCTTCCCTTACAACCATTACCTGGCAAAAGGCGAGGTACGCGAAACTTTGAGCATCAGCGCAGCCCAGGTGGTTTCTATCGTGCTCATCTTCTTCCTGACCTTTGTAAATACAAAAGGCGTAAAAAGCGGCAAAATTATACAAACCACTTTTACGTTAACTAAGCTGCTGAGTTTATTCGGCCTGATAGTTTTTGGATTTTTAGCATTCAAACCCGAAATATGGAGCGCCAACTGGACAGATGCCTGGAACCTGCACCAACTGACTGCCGAAGGTGTAAGCACCGGTACTAATTATACCATGATTGCGGCCCTGGGTGCTATATCTATCGCGATGGTGGGTTCTATCTTCAGCAGCGATTCGTGGAACAGCGTTACCTTTATAGCCGGCGAAATGAAAAACCCTAAACGCGACGTGGCACTGAGCCTGGCCCTGGGTACCATAATCGTTACCATTATTTATGTGTCTGCCAACGTGGTTTACACAGGCGTGCTCTCGCTGCATGATATTGCTACCGCCGAAAAAGACCGTGTTGCCGTGGCAGCTTCCAGCGTAATATTTGGTAAGGAAGGCACCATCATCATCGCCGTGATGATCATGATATCTACCTTTGGCTGCAACAATGGCCTCATTATGGCAGGTGCAAGGGTTTACCATACCATGGCCAAGGATGGTTTGTTCTTTAAACGCACAGGTACTTTAAATAAAAACGCCGTGCCGGAGTTTGGCCTATGGATACAGGCTGTAGTAGCCTCGCTGCTTTGCCTGAGCGGTCGTTACGGAGACCTGCTGGATATGATATCCTTTGTGGTGGTGATATTTTATATCATGACCATTGGGGGCATCTACATCCTGCGCCGCAAACTGCCCAATGCCGAGCGGCCATACAAAGCTTTCGGTTACCCGGTGCTGCCCGCTATATATATATTAATGGGTGCTGCATTTTGTGTGCTGCTTTGCATTTACAAATGGCAATACCCGGTTTACGGTTTAATTATCGTGCTGATAGGCATACCTATTTACTTTATATCGCAGGCCGGTGTTAAACCCGAGCGCGACGCAGTAGTTTAATAGAATACTATGTTTCACGCAAAGCCGCGAAGGCGCTAAGATGTAAAGTTTTGTTCTTTGCGGCTTAGCGCCTTTGCGTGCAAAAAAAATCGACGATTTGAATAGGAAAATAAAAACACTGGCAATATTTGGCCTGCTTGCCGTAGCCGGTCAGCTTCATGCCCAAACCCTTCAGCAAAAACTGCAAACCGCATTTAACAAGCTGCAGCAGGATAGCCAGTGCAAATACGCCACGCTGTCTCTAACCGTGCTTGATGCCAAAACCGGCGAGCAGGTGTTCGCCGCCAACCCGGATATGGGCCTGGCACCCGGCTCTACCTTAAAAACGGTTACCAGCATCACCTCATTTTTTGTTCTGGGGAAGGATTTCCAGTTCGAGACTACTGTAGGCTACACCGGCAGCATCGATAATAAAGGCACCCTCACCGGCGATATCATCATCAAAGGCAGCGGCGACCCTACCCTGGGTAGCTGGCGCTATGCCACTACCAAAGAGGGCTATGTTTTGAACTGCATGGTGGAGGCCATCAAAAAGGCAGGCATCAAAAAAATACAGGGCAAGATCATCGGCGACGACGGCCAATTCAACCACCAAAGCATCCCCGATGGTTGGATATGGCAGGACCTGGGTACCTACTATGGCGCAGGCATTGCAGGCCTCTGCTGGCGCGAGAACCAGTTCGACATTAAGCTGAACACCGGCAGCGTTGGCGAAGCCATTACCGTTGCAGGCACCGTTCCAGATACTTATTACCTGCAATACAAAAGCGAACTCACCACCGGCGCAGCCCACACCGGCGACCTGGCTTACCCCTACCTGCCGGGCTTCAACAGCAAAACCATGTACCTGCGCGGCACCTACGCTATCGATCAAAGCAAGAAAACTATCTCTGCCGCCATCCCCGACCCTGCGTACGATGCGGCCCTGCGCCTGAGCGATACCCTAAAGAAGATAGGCATAACAGTAAGTACCGAACCGGCTTCCTCCTTATCCTTAAAGGAAAAATCATTAGTTGTGCCTGCTGCCACCGGCAGCTTAACCGTTATTAAATCGCCCGAGCTAAGCAAAATTGTTTACTGGCTTAACCAAAAAAGTGTAAATCTGTATGCCGAGCAATTGCTGGCCACCATATCCACTAAATTGGGCAAAGGCTCAGTTACCGGCGACGGCGTAGAAGCCATGCAGGATTTTTGGGAGGCCAAAGGCATAGACCACCGCGCTATGAACATTTACGATGGCAGCGGCCTCTCGCCCGAGGACAGGATAACCTCATCTACCATCGCCCACATTTTGCAGGCCGCCCATCAGGAAAAATGGTTCGGCGATTTTTACGAGAGCCTGCCCGTTTACAACGACATGAAGATGAAAAGCGGCAGCATCAGCGGCGTACAAGCCTATGCCGGTTTCCAAACCAATAAGGGCCGCGAACTTTGCTTCTCTATTATGGTGAACAATTACAACGGCTCGGGCAGCGGCATCAGGGCGAAGATGTTTGCGGTGCTGAATGAGATGAAGTGAGGTAAGAAGTAAGAGATTAGAATCAAGAGACAAGACAGAAGAAACTCTCCACCGCGTCATTGCGAGGCACGAAGCAATCTCCCGATAGGAGAATCGACATGCTCAGTGGCTCTGCCTGTGTAGAGATTGCTTCGTTCCTCGCAATGACGAGTTTTTTCAAATAAACCCAATGCACACCGTAAAAAGCATATTCGCTGCCAAAACGCTGTACTGGCACCTGGTCATCAGGCTGGTGCTGTTTTGCTTTTGCGTTGGCTTAGGTTATATATTCGTGGTGCCACTTATTTACTGGAGCATACTTGGCGAAGGGGCCGTTGGCGATCGTATCGCCGAAGAGCCCTTGAATGCTTTCCTCTTTCAATACGGCGCACTAATCCTGGCGCTCTTGATTATCGCCGTACTCACCGGCCTGAACGTCAGGAAGAAAGATTTCGCCAGGGCGAAATCATACGTCATAACAGGATTAATCGTCACTATACTATATTTGTTTAAAGAACCTATTGCCGCTTTGATTTTTTAACCCGCATTAATTCGTCGAAATGAAAAGCAGCATCATAAAAGAAATCTACTGGCTGGGTGCTCTTCTATTGTTGGCCGGCATCTACGTTTTTGTGCGCGACAAACTCATGATAGACGATATCAATGCGCACGACACTTATTATATTGGCGGCTGGCCTTCTATATCCACAACTATTTTCTCAGCCTGGGTAAAACTGGTTTTTGTAGTATTTTCAATAAGGGCTATCATCACGAGGTTCCGTAATAACTACACGCTATACATTCTGGCTGCCTGCTGCATATTGATTATCTTTAGCTTACAAAGAACAACCGTAAATTTATCGACTTTCGAATTTCCGCCCGATAAACCAACACCTTCGATAACGTCGACAATACAAAGCACAGAGTCTCCGCCTGTCACCGGCCTTTTTTATGGGGAATCGCCGATGGTATCTTTAATGACAGGTGGCGTACAGGCATTGTTAATGATCTTTATGGTTTTCCTGGGCATACGGATTGGACGAAATCGATATAATTGATAGAACCTTATGCCCTTGCGAGAGTAATAGCCCATGAATAGACATAAAAAATGTGTATATTTAAGGTAAATGAATGTAGGAGAAGTATTTACAAGATTTCCGAGTCAGGAAGTCTGTATAGATTATCTGGAAGGGCTTAGGTGGCAGCATGAGCCGCAATGTCCTTAC